>NZ_LMNC01000004.1:0-316894 GCF_001422455.1 Brevundimonas sp. Leaf280
CCTATAACCTGGGCCTGTCCAACCGTCGTTCGCGCACCGTCGCGGACGCGCTGGTCGCCTCGGGCGTCAACGGCGGCGTCATCGCCCTCGACGGCAAGGGCGAGACCAACCTGGCCAAGCCGACCGCCGACGGTGTACGCGAACCGCTCAACCGCCGCGCGACCATCGACATCAACTTCTAAGGCTTTCGGAGCCGACCGGTTCGTCCGGGTCGGCTTCGAGCTTCGAAGTCGTCGAAAGACAGAACGCCGCTTCCGAAAGGAGGCGGCGTTTTTCTTTGCGCCGTCTCACCCTCTTCGTGATGCGTCCACGCAGCCAAAAAGGCGGCGCCTTGCGACGCCGCCCCCAAGTATTCTGACTTAAGGCCTGATCAGCCGGTGAACGGACGGATCAGGATCTCGACCCGGCGGTTCTGCGCCTTGCCTTCGGCGGTGGCGTTCGAGGCCACCGGGTTGCGCGAGCTATTGCCGGCGACATAGAGGCGCTGCGCGATCACGCCACGACGAACCAGTTCAGAGGCGACGCTGCTCGCGCGGCGCTCCGACAGAGGCTGATTGATCGCGTCGCCGCCCGACGAATCGGTGTGACCGATCACGTCCACCGTCGACTGGTCGTACTGCTGCAGAACGCGGGCGACATCGTCCAGCACCGGCAGGAAGCGCGGATCAATGGACGACTGGTTCGTGGCGAAGGTCACGTCGGAGGGCATACGCAGCACCAGCACGTCGCCCTGACGCGCCACGCCCACGCCGGAGCCGGACAGTTCGGCCTCCATCGCACGCTGCTGGCGATCCATATACTGGCCAACGGCCGCGCCGCCCAAGGCGCCGATGCCCGCGCCGATCAGAGCGTTCTTGCGGCCCTGTTCGCCGTTCGAGGTGTTGGTCAGATAGCCGAGAACCGCGCCACCCAGAGCACCGGCGATGGCCCCGGTTCCGGTATTGTTGCGAACCGGACCCGAACGATAGGGGTCGGTGGTGGTGCAGGCGGCGGCCCCCAGCAGGGCGGCGATGGAAACGCTGGCGACGATAAACTTGGCGCGCATGGAATGGTCCTTTTCTTTTGAGCGATCTGGCGCGGAAACGTCTGCTTACTGTGGAGGTTCCAAACTGTACCGTGCATGAATGCCCGCTACGTCCGCGCTCGCCATGGCCCTGACAAGGCCGCCGATTAGGCGTATGGGAACCGCCGCACATCCCCAGATCGAGGACGACGCCGTGAGCGTGACCCAGACGGACCACACGACAGACCGCGCCATTCAGCCGGTTTCGATGACGCAGTACGACGCCGATTTTCAGGCGTTCAGCAACGCACTGGGCGCCTCCTTCTCGCGCTATGGCTTCGCTGTGGTCGCCGACCATGGTCTGGACGAGGCGCGCATCACCGCGGCCATCGACGACGCCAAGGCCTTCTTCGCCCTGCCGGAAGAGGTGAAGCGTCAATACCATCAGCCCGGTACGGGCGGCGCGCGCGGCCTGACACCGTTCGGGGTCGAGGCGGCCAAGGACGCCAAGACGGTCGATCTGAAGGAGTTCTGGCACGTCGGTCGGGAACTGCCCGAAGGCCACCCCTATCGCCGCTATATGCGCGACAACGTCTGGCCGACCGAAGTCGAGGGCTTCCGCGAGCACCTGTATGGCATGTTCGAGGACCTGGATGCTTTGGGCGCCAAGATCCTGCGCGCCATCGCCCGCTACCTGAAGCTGGGCGACGACTTCTTCGCGGACAAGGTGGAGATGGGTAACAGCGTCCTGCGCATGCTTCATTACCCGCCGGTTCCGGCAGATGCGCCGGGCGTGCGCGCCGGGGCGCACGAAGACATCAATGTCATCACCCTGCTGCTCGGCGCCGAAGAGGCTGGTCTGCAGCTGAAGGACAAGGACGGCAGCTGGCTCGACATCGCGCCGCCGCCCGGCGCCCTGGTCGTCAATATCGGCGACATGCTGCAGCGGCTGACCAACCACGTCCTGCCGTCTACGACCCACCGCGTGGTCAATCCGGCGCCCGAGCGTCGCGGTTTCGCCCGCTATTCGACGCCCTTCTTCCTGCACTTCAACCCGGACTTCCCGATCGAGACCCTGCCCAGCGCCATCACGCCGGACAATCCCGATCGCTATGCGGGCAAGACCATCCTGGCCGAGGATTATCTGACCGAACGCCTGCGCGAAATCCGCCTGCTCTAGGCCGTCAGCGGGAAATCCGTAGTCGGGTGATGTCGCGTCCGATGGCCTGGAAGTCGTTGGACAGGTCCGCGCCCGACTGCGGCAGGAAGGCCTTGTCCTTGTCGGTGGCGCAGGTGCTGAGGATGTTGGCCGCGTCGCTGCCGGGCGTAATCGAGAAGCCCACGGTATAGACGATCACACCCTTGGCCTTCATGCCGGTGCAAAGCTTTGCGGCCTGATCGAACGGGTCGCCGTTCGTCGCATCGCAGGCGATCTTGTCGTAGAGATTACCGGACCCGGAGCCGGCGTCGCGGGCGATCACGCCGCCGCAATAGGGGGTGTTGAACTCACCGTCCGTCATCAGAATGACGGCCTTCAACACCTTGGTCGGCGCATAGGCAGCGGCGGGATTGGACGACCACAAACCATTGAATTGGTTGGATACCGTGTACCACCCCCAGGCCAGGCCGATCTGACCCGCCGTCGAGCCCGTGACAGACAGCCCGTTCACGAGGCTGGTCAGTGTGTCAATATTGGATGTCAGCGGTTGGACGGTCGCTGCCGGACAGGGATTGCGTGGAGACGCATAGTTTCGGCCGACGTAGGCCGAACCGGGAGCCGTGTCGGTGTAGGCCGATGAGCCAGTGCGCTCGCTGACGCAGGTCGTGTTGTCGAATACGTTCAGACGATTGTATTGCGGATCGCGGAAGACACGCTTGGCGCATCCGTCACGGCCGCACTGAACTGCGCCGCCGTTGGAATAGTCGGCGTAGGTCGCGCCACCGACAGGCACAACGAAGGCGTCCTTGGATGTGCGCTCGTAAACTTCAAAGAGGCCGCTGCTGTTGTTCAGCGCCGTCATGCCATTCACGCCAGTGATCTGCACACCCTCTTCCTCAGACAGGCCGTGATTCACGGAGGTGATGGTCACGAAGCAGTCTGAGCGCATGCATTTGCGGATCTGACCGCCCGAGCTGTAGCTGCTGTATCCGCTGCTCGTGTTCAGCGCATACCAGTTCGCGCCCGATTGATATTGCAGGGACACCTTGTTGGCGTCGATCCGCACGACCTTGTAGGCGCGGTTGTTGATCTGGGTCATGCCGCTGACGCCGCTGATCCAGACGTAGTCGTCGGTCGATAGCCCGTGGCCGTTGGCGGTCACGACGCCCGGCGAAGCGCGCGTGATGCCGGAGATCGACTTGGCCGCCGCCGCCGCCCATGCGGCGCCGGTGATGCCGGTCGATCCGACCGAAGCGCCGCGCGCGGCGTCGGCGCGAGCGCCCAGATTTACGCCGATCGAATAGGGCACGATCGCCATGCGTGAATAGTAGGGCGTTTGTTTCGCCGCCGGCTGAACGACCAGTTTGATCAGCTGGTTTGCGGCGTTCTTCAAATCGCCGATCCGGTTGTTGCTGGCCATCGAGCCGGTGATGTCGAGCACCAGCGAAACCTCGATGTCCTTGGACGATCGATTCACCTCGGAGTGGACGCTGACCGGCAGGGTGTCGTCGAGAATCTTGCCATAGGGCGGCAGGACCACGTTGGCGATCAGGGTCTTCACCTGGACCTGGATGTCGGCGATGACGACCTGGTCTTTCGTCAGCTCAATCTTGATGGCGTCGTCAGCAAACGGTTCCACAGAGGCGTTGCGCAGATTGGCTCTCAGCGCCACCAGGGCGACGGTCTTCAGGTCGTTCGGATCGGTATACGACGACCGCGCCGCAGCCAGGGTGGCGGCGTCCAGCGCGTCTTGAACGCGAGCCTTGGCCGTCGTCACGCGGTTGATGTCGATGCCGCCCAGGGTCAGCATGATCAGCGCCGGCATCACCAGAGCGAAGATCATCACGACATTGCCGCCGCAGTCCGACGACAGGCGCGACGTGAACGAGCGCAGAGTTTTCACCGCCCTGCCGATCCGATTGGAAACCTTCACCATGCCCATCCCAAAGGACGCGGACCGCCCGATTAGCGCTCAGTTTGCCATCGGGCGGTTAAGGGAATTGTGAAGGGGACAGTTAACGCCGCCGCGTGATCACGCGGCGCTCCATCCGCATTGGTGACCGCGGTTCTGTTCCTGGAGCCAGACGTTCAGCGGGGCGAAATAGTCGGCGATGGCCGAGGCGTCATTGCCGTCATCGCCGGTGAAGGCCTTCATCGCCTCCTGCCACGGCTGGGACTGACCCATTTGCAGCATGGCGTTCAAGCGGGTGCCCACTTCCTTATTGCCGTAAACGGAGCAGCGGTGCAGCGGCCCGGTCCAGCCGGCCTGTTTGCAGGCGGCGCGCTGGAACTGGAACTGATAGATCGCCGCCAGGAAGTAGCGCGTATAGGGCGTGTTGCCCGGCACATGGTATTTGGCGCCCGGATCGAAGGCGTTGGCCGGACGCGGGCCGGGCGGGACCAGACCCTGGTATTGCAGCATGTCAGCGGTCCAGGCGGTATTGTAGGCGGCCGGCGCCGTCTCGCCTGAGAAGACGTCCCAGCGCCAGCGGTCGACCATCAGGCCGAACGGCAGGAAGGCGATCTTGTCCAGCGCCATCTTCAGCAGGAAGGGAATGTCCTCCTCCGCTCCCGGCGTGGTCTTCAATAGGCCGATCTGGTTCAGATAGGTGGGTGTCAGGGCCGACAGGCCGACGAAGTCGCCGATGGCCTCGTGGAAGCCATCGTTCGCGCCGTTCCGGAACAGCATCGGCTGGTTCTTGTAGGCGCGCTGATAGTAGTTGTGACCCAGTTCGTGATGGACGGTGTAGAAGTCGTCGCCGTTGACGTTCGTGCACATCTTGATGCGGATGTCGTCGGCGTTGTCCAAGTCCCAGGCCGAGGCGTGACAGACGACTTCGCGGTCGCGCGGGCGGGTGATCTGACTGCGTTCCCAGAAGGTCTGAGGCAGGGGATCGAGGCCCAGCGAGACGTAGAAGCCCTCGCCCGTCCTGACCATTTTCGTCGCGTCGTAATCAGCTGCCTTCAGCAGTTCGGTCAGGTCATAGCTGGAGGCGCCGCCGCTGGGCGGGGCCACCACGTCGTAGATGTTGCCCCACTGCTGCGACCACATATTGCCCAAGAGGTCGGCGCGGATCGGGCCGTTGTCGGGCTGGACCGCATCGCCGTATCTGGCGTTCAGCCGAGCGCGCACATAGCAGTGCAGGTTCTCGTAGAAGGGCTTCACCTGGGCCCACAGCCGGTCGGTCTCGGCGGCGAAGTCGTCGGCGGGCATGTCATAGCCCGAGCGCCAAAGGGCGCCGGTGTCGGCGAAGCCCAGTTCGCGCGAGCCCTCATTGGCGATCTCGACCATGCGGGCGTAATCCTCGCGCATGACCGGCGAGATGGTGCGCCAGCCTTCATACAGCGCCTTGGTCTCGGCGGGATCGCGGCTGTCGGCCAGGATCAGCGAGGCCTCGTCCAGGGTGATCGGCTTGCCCTTGAAGTCGAACTTGCCGGTCGAATAGGTCGAGTCCAGCCGCGTCGTGATCTGGGCCAGTTCGTCGGCCGCGCCGGGGCGGTTGGGCGCCGGCAGAACCAGGCTGAGCCGCAGCAGGTTCAGCTTGCGCCGCACGACGGGATCAACCTGGACGTCGTTGAACTTGGCCGCCTGATTGGCCAGCTGGACCTGAAGCTCGGTCGCCTCGGCGTTGGCCTTGGACTCCAGCCACATGGTGTCGAAGGTGATGTTGGTGGCGCGCGCCCACTGGATGCGGGCGACATATTCGCTGACCTCGGCCCATTTGGTTTCGGCGTCGGCGATGAAGGCGGTCGCGCCCTCGGCGGTGATGGGATAGTCGGCGCGCATGCCGCTGACGGCCGGCGCGGGCGTCGTCGAGGCCGTCTGTTCGACGCCCGGGGCTGCGGCGGCGGGTTCGCTGGTGCTGGCGCAGCCGGCGGCGAAGGCGAGGGCGCAGACCGCGACGGCGGTCATCATCTGACGCTTCATGATGGATCTCCTGAACAGCGCGGGCAGGAGAGGTCAGGCCCGGTCGCCCGTCAAGCGTGACGGTTCAGCGACCGACGACGCAGGTGTTCAGACCTTCATTGCGCACCGTGCCCATGGCCGCCTGAACGCGCGCGGCGCGCCGACGCACATAGGGGCCGGGCGCGGCGGCTTCGTAACGGCGCGGGGCCGGCAGGATGGCGGCCAGACGCGCCGCCTCACGCGAGCTCAGGTCGCGGGCGTCCTTGCCAAACCAGTGGCGCGACGCGGCCTGGGCGCCATAGACGCCGGGCGCCCATTCCACCACGTTCAGATAGACCTCCATGATCCGGCGCTTGGACCACACGGCCTCGATCAGCACGGTGTAGCCCGCCTCCAGACCTTTTCGGATCCAGTCGCGGCCGGGCCAGAGGAAGACGTTCTTGGCCGTCTGCTGGCTGATGGTCGATCCGCCGCGCAGGCGCCCGCCCTCGGCGTTGTGGTCCAGGGCCTTCTGGATCGCCTCCATGTCGAAGCCGTGGTGGCTGCAGAACCGGGCGTCCTCGGCGGCGATGGCTGCGTTGACCAGATTGGGCGAAATCTGGTTCAGGCCGCGCCACTGGTAGTCCATGCCGTCGCCCCTCGCGAGCTGGCGCAGCATCAGTATGGTGGGCGGCGGCGGGACGATGGCGACGATCAGCACGCCCGCGACCGGGATCAGGGCCAGGATCAGAAGCGCGGTCAGCACGACACGACGCCAGCTCTTGCGGCCCGTCGCCATTAGAGGATCAAGACTCCAGCGGCGCCGTCTTCGTCGGCCCAGGCCACCTTGTCGACGGGGGGGCTGAGCGACAGGGCGACAATGGCCGGCCCCTTCTCAGCCTTGACGAAATTCAGACCCTGGGCCGCCGGATGCGCGACCCAGACCCGACCGTCGGTCAGGCCGGCGGCCAGCAGGCCCTGATCGGCGCGGGCCGAGACCAGATTGACCAGGGTCGTGTCGTCATAGCCGATCTCGGTCGCCTCGCGCCCCATCGGTCCGTTCGATCCGATGAAGGGCCATAGGACCGCGCCCTGCGCGCCCGAGGTCGCCATCAGCTGACCATTGGCCAGGAAGGCCATAGAGCGCACCTTGCCCGGATAGCCGCCCATGCGCAGGTTCTTGGCGTCCTTGATGCGCCAGCCGTGCATCTGATTGTCCTGCATGGTCGTGACGACGAAGGCGCCGTCGGGCGAGAAGGCGACGCCGGTGTGCGACCCGGCCCAAGCCAGCTTTACCGGTTGCTGTTTCTCGATCCGTGCATACCACAGGGCCGCCCCGCCATAGGTCGAGGTGGCGATGCGCCTGCCCTTGGGCTCGAAGGCGACGCCGGAGACGGTGCGCTCGTGCTGGAAGTCGCGCCGGAAGCCCACGTCCTTGGGGTCGATCACCGACAGAGTGCGGCCGAAGGAAAAGGCGATCAGGCCCGAGGCCGGGGAGGCGTCGATGGCGTCGATCCACTGGTTCTTGGCCGTGGCGAGAACGACAGGGTCCTCGTCGCGACGGGTCCAGACGACCTTGCCGTCATCGCCGCCTGTGACGATCCCGTCGCCCGACGGATGAACGCAGGCGCACAGCACTGCGCCGTCGTGCGCCTCCGCTCGCGTCCGGTCCTCGAACCGGACCGAGCCGTCGCCGAGGGCGAAGACAGCGCCGGTGTTGTCGAACAGGGCGGCGGTGACCTGGGCGTCGAAATCGAAGTTCATAGGCCGCATGTAGCGATCCGACCTTGCCGCGTCACCTTCTGCTTGCCCGCTAGACCGGATCGGTCGGCTTGGGCGTCACCGGCGCAGGCTCCGCCTGCGCCTTTGCGGGTTCGTCAGGCAGGGGGATGAACTCCAGATCATCGGCGTCCGGCAGCGCCATCCGGCCCGCCTTCCAGTCGGCCTTGGCCTGATCGATGCGGGCCTGGCTGGAGGCGACGAAGTTCCACCAGATCAGCCGTTCGCCCACCGGCTCTCCGCCCAGAACCATGACGGTCGATTGGGTCAGGGCCTTGACCGTCGGCTCCGCCGTCGGCTCCAGCACGATCATCTGGCCCTCGTGGAAGGTGCGGTCACCGACCTCGATGGCGCCTTTGGCCACATAGAGCGCACGTTCGCTCACGCCCCCGGCGCCCTTGCCGGACGGCGGGGCCGTGCGCACGCCGGGCTGAAGCTCCCAATGGATATAGAACAGCGGCGAAGACACCGGCACAGCCGCCTTGGCGCCGTAAGCCTCGCCCGCGACCAGCCGCGCGAACAGGCCGCCGTTCTCGTAAGCCGGCTGGGCGTCCTCACCCAAGTGATGAAAGGCCGGGTCCATCTCCTCGGCCTCGTCGGGCAGGGCGACCCAGGCCTGCATGCCGTGCATCGGCCCGCCCTTGCTCTTCTTCAGCGGATCGGTGCGCTCGGAATGGACGATGCCCTTGCCGGCGGTCATCCAGTTGACCTCGCCCGGCCGGATCGCCTGATCGTAGCCGAGATTGTCGTGGTGCATGATCTCGCCCTCGAACAGATAGGTCAGGGTCGACAGGCCGATATGCGGGTGCGGTCGCACGTCGATGGCCGTGGCGCCCGGCGCGAACTGCGCCGGTCCCATCTGATCCAGAAAGATGAAGGGCCCGACCATCCGGCGCGAATGGAAGGGCAGGACGCGCCCGACCTCGAACCCGCCCAGGTCCTTGCGGCGTGCGTCGATCACCAGTTCGATCATGTGTCGGCTCCCAGTGCGGCCCGCGCCGCCTGAGCGACGTTATCCGACGTGAGGCGTGATGATGCCAAGAGGCAGGGCGGTCACATTCTTCACGCCGCGCGTGACGATGTGGCTTTCGCAGTCCGAGACGATGCCCAGGGCCAGCAGCTTCTCGCGCAGGAACAGGTCGAAGGCGTGCATGTCCGAGGTGATGATGCGCAGCACATAGTCCTCGCGCCCCGTGATGGTGGCGCACTGGACCACTTCCGGCCACTTGGCCACGGCGGCCTCGAAGACATTGAGATTGTCCGCCGAAGGCAGCATCAGTTTGACGATGGCGTAGACCTCGAAGTCCAGGCCCAGCAGCTGCGCGTTCAGCAAAGTGACGCGCTTGGTGATCAGGCCGGAGTCTTCCAGCCGCTTGATCCGCCGCCAGCAGGGCGAGGCCGACAGTCCGACGCGATCGGCGACCTCTGCGACCGACAGCCCGGCGTCTTGTTGCAGGATATCCAGGATGCGGGCGTCGATGGGGTCGAGTTCGTCGGCCAATGCGTTTCTCCGATTATGATTATCGCGAAATAAAATACCCGATATCGGGATTGCGCAAGGTCAAATTGAGCGAGCACCTGCTTAGGGGTCGTGTTATCACACGTCCAGAGGAAACACGGACGGACCCCAGAATGGATATGGACGCCCGCATGAACGATAAAATGAACAAAAAGAACAGCCAGCCCCTGTCCTTGCGCGTGCCGGAGCCGTCCGGCCGTCCCGGCGATACGCCGGACTTCAGCCATCTGCAGATGGACCCTGCCGGTGTCGTCGAACGGCCCGAGGTCGGGTCGACGCCCTATCAGATGCGCGATCTCGCCTTCCGCCTGATTCGGGTGCTGGATGATGAGGGCGCCGCAGTCGGTCCGTGGAACCCGCGTCTAGATCCCGAGACGATGCGCCGGGGCCTGAAGGCCATGATCCTGACGCGCGCCTTCGACGACCGGATGCACCGCGCCCACCGCCAGGGCAAGACCAGCTTCTATATGAAGTGCACCGGCGAAGAGGCCATCGCTGTGGCGCAGGGCATGATCCTGAGCCGCGAGGACATGGGCTTCCCCACCTATCGCCAGCAGGGGCTTCTGATCGCGCGCGGCTATCCGCTGGTCGCGATGATGAACCAGATCTATTCGAACGCCGAAGATCCGATCAAAGGCCGCCAACTGCCGATCATGTATTCGGCCAAGGACTATGGCTTCTTCACCATCAGCGGCAATCTGGGCACCCAGGTCCCGCAGGCCGTGGGCTGGGCCATGGCCAGCGCCTATAAGGGCGACGACAAGATCGCCATCAGCTGGATCGGCGACGGCGCCACGGCTGAGGGCGACTTCCACAACGCCCTGACCTTCGCCTCGGTCTATCGCGCTCCGGTCATTCTGAACGTCGTCAACAACCAGTGGGCCATCAGCTCCTTCCAGGGCATCGCCGGCGGGCTTGAGACCACCTTCGCCTCCAAGGCCATCGGCTATGGTCTGCCGGCCTTGCGGGTGGACGGCAACGACTTCCTGGCGGTCTGGGCGGCGACCCAGTGGGCCGAGGAACGGGCGCGGTCGAACCAGGGGGCGACGGTGATCGAGCTCTTCACCTATCGCGGCGCCCCGCACTCGACCTCCGACGACCCCAGCCGCTATCGCCCCGGCGATGAGCATGAGAAATGGCCGCTGGGCGATCCGATCGAACGTCTGCGCCAGCATCTGACCGTCATCGGCGAATGGGACGACGAGCGTCACGCCGCCGCCCTGAAAGACGCCGTCGAGCAGGTCCGCGCCGCCGGCAAGGAATCCGAAGCCATCGGCACCCTGGGCCAGTCGCGCCCCAGCGTGAAGACGATGTTCGAAGAGGTCTATGCGACCGAAGACTGGCGCCTGATCGAACAGCGCCGCGAGGTGGGGGTCTGACCATGAGCGAGCAAACCACCTTCACCGACGCCGATCGCAACGACGGCGTCGAGCCCGACATGGTCGATCAGAACGCCGCCCCCGCCTCGGAAGCAACGGGCGCGGGCGTGGTCCCCATGAACATGATCCAGGCGCTGAACTCGGCCATCGACGTCAAGATGGCCGAAGACGCCAACGTCCTGTCGTTCGGCGAGGACGCCGGCTATTTCGGCGGCGTCTTCCGCGTCACCGACAAGCTGCAGCAGAAGCATGGCCTGACCCGCAGCTTCGACGCCCCGATCTCGGAATGCGGCATCGTCGCCGCCGCGATCGGCATGGGCGCCTATGGCCTGCGTCCGGTCGTCGAGATTCAGTTCGCCGACTACATCTATCCGGCCTACGACCAGATCGTCTCGGAAGCGGCCAAGATGCGCTACCGCTCGGGCGGTCAGTTCACTTCGCCGATCACGGTGCGCAGCCCCTATGGCGGCGGCATCTTCGGCGGCCAGACCCACAGCCAGTCGCCCGAAAGCCTGTTCACCCATATCGCGGGCTTGAAGGTCGTCATTCCGTCCAACCCCTATGACGCCAAGGGCCTGCTGACCGCCGCCATCGAGGATGACGATCCGGTCGTCTTCTTCGAGCCGAAACGCCTCTATAATGGTCCGTTCGACGGTTGGCATGAAAAGCCGGTCAGCCCGTGGAAGGCCCAGGACCTGGCCCAGGTCCCGACCGGCAAGTATGTCGAGCCCATCGGCAAGGCGCGCGTGATGCGCGAAGGAAACGACGTCACCATCCTGGCCTATGGCACCATGGTCTGGGTCGCCCTGGCCGGCGCGGAACACGCGGGCGTGGACGCCGAGGTCATCGACCTGCGCAGCCTGGTGCCGCTGGACATCGAGGCCATCGAGGCCTCGGTCAAGAAGACCGGCCGCTGCGTCATCGTTCACGAAGCGCCCAAGACCTCGGGCTTCGGCGGCGAGCTGTCGGCCTTGGTGCAGGAGCGCTGCTTCTATCATCTGGAGGCGCCCATCGCGCGCGTCACCGGCTGGGACACGCCCTATCCTCACGCTTTCGAATGGGAATATTTCCCCGGGCCGCAAAGGGTCGCAGACGCCTTGAAGAGCGTCATGACGGGAGGTCGATAAGATGGGTCGTTTCGTCTTCAAACTGCCCGACGTGGGCGAAGGCACCGCCGAGGCCGAACTGGTCGGATGGCACGTCAAGGTCGGCGATGTCGTCGCCGAGGACCAGATCGTCGCCGACGTCATGACCGACAAGGCCACGGTCGAGATCACCGCCCCGGTCAGCGGCAAGGTCCTCGCCCTGCACGGCGAACCCGGCGCCATGGTGCCGGTGCGCGGCCCTCTGGTGGAGTTCGAGATCGAGGGGGCGGGCAATGCCGATGACGCCCCGACGCCCGTCGCCCCCGCCGCCGCCAAGCCGGATCCCGCACCCGTGATCGCCGAGGCGCCGAAGGTCGAGACACCGGCAGCCCCCGCTGTCGAGGCGCCGACATCCGGCAACTATGTCTTCAAACTGCCCGACGTCGGTGAAGGCACGGCCGAGGCCGAGCTGGTCGGCTGGCACGTCAAGGTCGGGGATGCGGTCGAGGAAGACCAGATCATCGCCGACATCATGACCGACAAGGCCACGGTCGAGATCACCTCGCCGGTCGCCGGAACGGTCGTCGCCCTGTACGGCGAGGCGGGCAAGTCGGTGCCGGTCGGCGGACCGCTGGTCGCGTTCGATGTCGAGGGCCGGGGCAATGTCTCGCCGCCCGTCGCGGCGCCGAAACCGGCCTCCAAGCCGACCGAGAATGCGACGACGGCTTCCGCCGCGATTTCGACGGCTCAAAGCGCGACTTCAGCGACTGCGCTCTCAAAGCCCGTTCCCGCCCTGACGGGACGTGCGCCCGGCGAACGCCCGTCGGCCTCGCCGGCCGTGCGCAATCGCGCGCGGGATCTGGGCGTCGATCTGACCTTCGTGCCCGGTTCCGGCCCGGCGGGTCGGATCACGCACGAGGATCTGGACGGCTTTATCGCGCGCGGCGGTTCGCAACCCGCATCGGCGCCGTCCGGCGGCGGCTCGACCTATGCGAAGGCGCAAGGGACGACCGAGGTCAAGATCATCGGCCTGCGCCGCAAGATCGCGGAGAAGATGGCCGAGAGCGTGCGCCGCATTCCCCACATCACCTATGTGGAGGAGATCGACGTCACGGCGCTGGAGGAGCTTCGCGCCCACCTGAATGCGACGAAGCAAAAGGATCAGCCCAAGCTGAATCTGCTGCCCTTCCTCGCCCGCGCTATCGTAGTCGCCCTGCGCGACCAGCCGCAGATCAACGCCACCTATGACGACGAGGCCGGCGTCCTGATCCAGCACGCCCCGGTCCATCTGGGCATCGCCGCCCAGACGCCGAACGGCCTTATGGTGCCGGTGGTCCGCCACGCCGAGGCGCGCGATCCCTATGACACGGCGCTGGAGATCGCCCGCGTCTCGGGCGCGGCCAAGGATGGAACTGCGAAACGCGAGGAACTGTCGGGCTCGACCATCACCATCACCTCGCTGGGCACGCTGGGCGGGGTGGTCCACACCCCGATCATCAACCACCCCGAGGTCGCCATCGTCGGTCCGAACAAGATCGCCGAACGGGTGGTCGTCCGCGACGGCCAGATGGTCGTGCGCAAGATGATGAACCTGTCCTCCAGCTTCGATCACCGCATCGTCGATGGCCATGACGCGGCGGTCTTCGTCCAGCGAATCAAGGGGCTGCTTGAGAACCCCGCGACCCTGTGGATGGGGTGATGCACCGGCTTTTTATCGCTGCGCTGGGCGCTGCTAGCCTTGCAAGTACAAGCCCTGTTGCGGCCTGCACGCTCAGACCCTTGCCGGTCTTTCTGGCGGATCAGGCGGCGACGGACATCGCGCTCGTTGAGGTCACGCGGGTGTCCACCGTTTCCATGGCTGAACCGCTGACCGGCTGGCGCGACACGATTGAGTTTCGCACCGTCGAGGTCTTGAAAGGCATTCCGCCGACGAGGGTTACGCGCGTGTGGGGGCGTCCCGACGCCACACCGGACTGCCCATTTCAGGAGCGGGCGCCTGTCGTAGGCGAACGCTACGCAGCATGGTTCAAAGCCGGATTTTCAGACAGCGTCCTTGACGTAAAGCGTCTGGTTGACGTGCAAAGGGAGGCCCCGTCATGGCCTGCCGATCTCCCACCGACGCCGTCTCCTCCGGCCCAAAGTGAAAACTGAAATCAGGCGCCCAATGACCCAGACCCTGAAAACCAAAGTCCTGATCATCGGCGCAGGCACCGGCGGCTACGTCGCCGGCATCCGTTGCGGCCAGCTGGGGCTGGACACCGTGCTGGTGGACGGCGGCGACGGGCTGGGCGGGACCTGCCTGAACGTCGGCTGTATTCCGTCCAAGGCCATCATCCATGCGGCGGGGAAGTTCGAGACGGTGGCCAAGGCGGCCGGCGGCGGGACGCTGGGGATCACGGCGGCGGCGCCCGCCATCGACCTGTCGCAGACGGTCGCGTGGAAGGACGGCATCGTCCGTAAGCTGAACGCCGGGGTCGCGGCCCTGTTGAAGAAGGCCAAGGTCAAGGTGATCAAGGGCTGGGCCGAGTTCGCCGACGCCAAGACCTGCGTGGTCAAGACCGACGAAGGCGACATCCGTATCACCGCCGAACACGTGATCCTGGCGACGGGGTCCGAGCCGGTCGAACTGCCTTTCCTGCCGTTCGGCGGCGACGTCATCTCCTCGACAGAAGCTCTGTCATTGTCGGAAGTCCCGAAAAAGCTGGTCGTGGTCGGCGGCGGCTATATCGGGCTGGAGCTGGGCATCGCCTTCAGGAAGCTGGGGGCCGAGGTGGCCATCGTCGAAATGGCCGAGAGGATCCTGCCGCTCTACGACAAGGCTCTGACCGATCCGGTGGCGAAGTGGCTGGAGAAGCATGGGGTAGAACTCCATCTGGGCGCACGCGCCGGCGGGTTCGGGGACGGGAAGCTGTCGATCACGGCCAAGGACGGCGAGCCGCTGCAACTGGACGCCGACAGGGTTCTGGTGACGGTCGGCCGTCGTCCGCGCACCTCGGGTTGGGGTCTTGAAAACATGGGCGTGGCCATGGCCGGGCCGTTCGTGAAGATCGACCAGCGCTGCGCCACCTCGATGAAGAACGTCTGGGCCGTCGGCGACCTGACCGGCGAACCCATGCTGGCGCACAAGGGCTCTGCCCAGGGCGAGGTGGTCGCAGAGATCATCGCCGGCCACGACCGCATCTTCGATCCCGTCACCATCGCCGCCGTCTGTTTCACCGAGCCGGAAATCGTTTCGGCCGGTCTGGGCCCGAACGAGGTCGCGGGCCGCGACGATGTGATCCAGTCGGTCTTCCCCTTCGCCGCGATCGGCCGCGCCCTGGCCATCGAGGCGGGCGAGGACGGCGGGTTCGTGCGGGTGATCGCGTCCAAGGCCGATCACCGCATCCTGGGCATCCAGGCGGTCGGCCAGCATGTGTCGGAACTGTCCAACAGCTTTGCCCAGATGATGGAGATGGGGGCGGTGCTGGAAGACGTGGCCGGAACCATCCATGTCCACCCAACCCTGGGCGAGGCCTTCCACGAGGCCAGCCTGCGCGCCCTCGGGCACGCCATCCACATCTGATCAGATCCGGTCCAGCCGCTTCGCGTGGTTCGCCACCATGCGAAGCGCCAGGCCATCGGGCAGGAAGCGGGCCAGTCCGGCCATGACGTTGTTCATGACGCCGGGGGTAACGCTGGGACGGTTGGCCTCGCAGGCGTCATAGCCGATGCGCGCCACGCGCGCGGCGTCCATCCACATCCAGGCCGGATAGGCGCTGGAGACCTGCTCGCGCGAGCCGTTGACGTCGTGGAACTCGGTCAGGGTGTAGCCGGGGTTCAGCACGGTGACGTGAACGCCGGTCCCCTGCGTCTCAAGATGCAAGCCCTGCGACGCCTTGATCAGGAAGCTCTTGATCGGTCCGTACAGGGTGTCGCCCCCGGTCGCGGGCATCTGGCCGGCCAGGGAGGCGACGTTCAGCACCCGGCCGAAGCCCCGCTGGATCATGCCGGGCAGCAACAGGCGCGACAGCTCGACCGGCGCGGTCAGCATGACCTGGATCATGGCGCGGTGGGCGTTCAGGTCCGTGTCGAGAAAGCCGGTGACCCGGCTGAAGCCCGCATTGTTGACCAGGCCGTCGACGGTCAGGCCGCGCGCCACGATGGCCGCGACCAGACGCTCGGGCGCCAGAGGATCGGACAGGTCTTCAGGGATGACGGTCGCTATGACGCCGTGGGCGGCGACCAGATCGTCGGCCAGAGCCTGAAGCGGGCCTTCACGACGCGCCGTCAGGATCAGATTCCAGCCCTTGGCCGCATAGGTCCGAGCGAGAGCCGCGCCGATGCCGGCCGAGGAGCCGGTGACCAGGACGGTTCGGCTCATGCGACGGTCAGGCCGCGACGGGGCAGGACGTGTGGGGCGCGAACGCCGCAAGCGACGCCGGGTTCTGGGCCAGCAGGTCCGCGATGGTGATCTTGGACAGGGCCTCGGTCGCGGCCTCGTCCGCGGCGGTCAGGGCCTTGGCGACCTGGCGCGGGATATGTTCGCTGATCGGGCAGCCCTTGGCGCCGGCAGGGGGCGAGCCGATGTGGGCGCAGCCGTTCACGGCCTTCAGCACCTCGTCCAGCCGGATGTCCTCGGGCCGCCGCAGCAGCCAGGAGCCGCCGGTCGCGCCCGGACGGGTGGCGATCAGCCCGGCCTTGGCCAAAAGGGCGGTCACGCGGCGCACCACGACGGGATTGGTCGGGATCGAGGACGCCAGCACCCCGCTGGGCATCGCCTGCGCAGGCCCGAACACGCCCTTGTGGGCCATATAGGCCAGGGCGTGGGCGGCGACGGGGAAGCGTTGGCTGTCTGACATGGTTCTGTTCCTGGTGCGAAAATAGGCGTTCAGGGGCCGAATCACAAATCGCGCCGCAGAACGCCGAAACCAAATCCGCTGCGGCGCGATTGAAGACCGCGTGGAATGGGCCTAAAGGCTCGCCGCTTTGAAGGGACCGACGCCGCGTCGGAGACCCGGAGGATACGCATGGCCGGGGACACTCCCCACGACGCGAGCGCTCCCTCGCCCGCGTCGAACACGCCGGACAAGCCCACCCACGCCACGGGTCCGGAATCCCACATCCCGGGCGGCCAGGCCGCCAAGCACGGCGGCTTCTGGGCCCTGACCATCGGCGCGATCGGCGTGGTGTTCGGCGACATCGGCACCAGCCCGCTCTACGCCCTGCGCGAGGCGATCGACCATGCGCGCTCCGGCGTCGGCGGCGATCTGGCCGTGATCGGCGTCGTGTCGCTGGCCTTCTGGGCGCTGATGGTGGTGGTGACGTTCAAATACGTCTTCTTCCTGATGCGCGCCGACAACAAGGGCGAGGGCGGCACCCTGTCGCTAATGGCGCTGGCCCAGTTCGCGGTCGGGCGACGCAGCGCCTGGATCTTCGTTCTGGGCGTTTGCGGCGCAGCCCTGTTCTATGGCGACGGCATCATCACGCCCGCCATCTCGGTCCTGTCCGCCGTCGAAGGCCTGCAGGACGCGCCGGGTCTGGCCGGGCGGCTGGATTCCTTCATCGTGCCGATCTCGGCCGGCATCCTGATCGCCCTGTTTCTGGTCCAGTCACGCGGCACCGCCAGCCTGGCCAAGTATTTCGGCCCGATCACCGCCGTCTGGTTCCTGAGCCTGGGCGCGCTGGGCCTGTATCATATCTTCGACGACGTCAGCGTGCTGCGGGCCCTGTCGCCCCACTATGGCGTCATGCTTCTGCTCAACGACGGCTTCCTGGGCTTCGTAATCCTGGGCAGTGTCTTCCTGGCCGTCACGGGGGCCGAGGCCCTCTATGCAGACATGGGCCATTTCGGAAAGGCGCCGATCCGCATGGGCTGGCTGGCGTTCGTCCTGCCGTGCCTGACGCTGAACTATCTGGGCCAGGGCGCCCTGATCCTCGACAATCCGGCCGCATCCGAGAACCCGTTCTGGAACATGGTGCCGCAGTTCGCCTATTGGCCGATGCTGATCCTGGCGACCGCCGCGACCGTCATCGCCTCCCAGGCGGTGATCACCGGCGCCTTCTCAGTGACGCAGCAGGCGGTCCAACTGGGACTCTTGCCGCGCATCGACATCAAAAACACCTCCGAGACCCAGGCCGGCCAGATCTTCGTGCCGGCGGTCAATACCTTCCTGATGGTTGGGGTTCTGGTGCTGCTGGTCGTGTTCCAGAGCTCGCATAACCTGACCGCAGCCTATGGCGTGGCGGTGACAGGCACCATGCTGGTCAATACGCTGATGGCCTATTCGGTCATCCGCAAGGGCTGGAAGTGGCCGATGTGGGCGGTGGCCGGGACCCTTATTCCGTTCGCCTTCATCGACAGCGTCTTCCTGACGTCCAACCTGCTGAAGATTCCGGACGGGGCGTGGATGCCGCTGGTGCTGGGCGCCTGTCTGGTGGTGATCATGTGGACCTGGGTGCGCGGCACCCAGATTCTGACGGCCAAGACGAGGAAGGACAGCCTGCCGCTGACCGACCTGATCGAGATGCTTCAGGCCCGCCCGCCGCACCGCGCGCCCGGCATGGCCATCTTCCTGACCAGCGACCCCGACGTCGCCCCCGTCGCTCTGATGCACAATCTCAAGCACAACAAGGTGCTGCACGAGAAGAACGTCATCCTGACGGTGCGCACCTCCGAGCGGCCGCGCGTCAAGGAGGCCGACAGGGTCAAGATGGAGCCGATCAACGACGACTTCAAAAAGGTGACGGTCACCTACGGCTTCATGGAGACGCCGAACGTGCCGCGGGCCCTGGGTCTGTGCCGCAAACAGGGACTGAAGTTCGACATCATGTCGACCAGCTTCTTCCTGGGCCGGCGCTCGCTGATCCCCTCGGCGCGACAGGGCATGCCGCTGTGGCAGGACCGGCTGTTCATCTTCCTGATGCGCAACGCCGCCAACCCCACCGACTTCTTCCATATTCCCCCCGGCCGCGTGGTCGAGCTGGGCGCGCAGGTGGCCGTATGAGTGCTGAGGGACGAGGCGGACAGAGTTCGCAGGCGCGCGGACGTCGCATGGCTGTGAAGGGTCGCCCGCGCTCCGCTCCAGTCGTGGACGCCGCCGCCCCGTCCCAGGACGACATCGGCGTCGAGGCCCGCGTGGTCGCCGGCCTACTGCTGAACGCCGCCTTGGAGAAGCGCAACGGTTTGGACGAAGCCCTGTCGCAACCGGCTGCACGCGCGCTGGAGCCCGTGGATCGCGCCTTCGCCCGTGCCGTGGCGATGGCGGCCCTGCGGCGTCTGGGCGAGATCGACCAGATCCTGAACCGCCGCCTGCAGAAGTCCCCGCCCGAGGCCGTGCGCACCCTGATGCGCATCGCCCTGGCCCAGACCCTGGTGCTGGAGACGCCCGCCTTCGCCGCCGTCTCGACCGCGGTGAAACTGGCCGAACGCGATCCCAAGACCCGGCCCTACAAGAACCTGGTCAACGCCGTGCTGCGCGGCGTGGGGCGTGAAGGTCCGGGGCTGACGACGGCCGAGAGCAATCTGCCCGACTGGATCGCCGCCCGCTGGAAGGCGACCTATGGCGAGGCGGCCCTGGCCGGTCTGGCCTTGGCTGCGCGTGAAGAGCCGGCGACCGATCTCAGCCTGAAACCCGGCGTCGATTCCGCCGCCGTGGCCGCCGCTGTCGAGGGTGAAGCGTTGCCCGGGGGCACGGTTCGCACCGGCCGTCGCGGCGATGTGGCCGGCTGGCCCGGTTTCGAGAATGGCGATTGGTGGGTGCAGGACGCGGCCGCCGCCATCCCTGGCCGGCTGCTTGACGTGAAACCGGGCGAAACGGCGCTCGACATGTGCGCCGCGCCCGGCGGTAAGACCCTTCAACTGGCCGCCGCCGGCGCATCGGTCGTGGCCCTGGACCGTTCGGCCCCGCGCCTGAAACGCCTTAGCCAGAATCTTGAGCGGACCGGCCTGAGCACCGAGGTGATCGCCGTCCCGGCCGAGGACTGGGATGACGCCCGCACCTTCGACGCCGTCCTGCTGGATGCGCCCTGCACCGCGACCGGCACCTTCCGCCGCAATCCCGAAGTCCTGCGCGCCACCAAGCCCGCCGAGGTCGCCAAACTGGCCGACGTCCAGCACCGCCTGCTCGATGTCGCCGCCGAACGGGTCAAGCCGGGCGGCCGTCTGGTCTATTGCACCTGCTCGCTGGAGCGCGAGGAGGGCGAGACCCAGATCATCGCCTTCCTGCGCCGCAACCCCGCCTTCCGCACCGTCGCAGCCGACCCGGCCGCCCTGGGCGCCCCGTCCGAATCCCTGACGCCCGAAGGCTGGCTGCGCATCCTGCCCTCCATGTGGGCCGAACACGGCGGCCTCGACGGCTTCTTCGCCGCCAGGCTGGAACGGGTTTCCTGAGCGGGAGCGCCTTGCTCCCGCCGGCAACCCGCCTTATCCGGAAGGCCATGGCCGTTACCCCTCTGATCTGTCCGTCGATCCTCGCCAGCGATTTCGCGCGGCTGGGTGAAGAAGTCCGCGCGCTGGAGGCGGCGGGCGCCGACTGGATCCACGTCGATGTGATGGACGGGCATTTCGTGCCGAACATCACCCTGGGCCCCGACATCGTGAAGGCGATCCGGCCGCATACCAGCCTGCCGTTCGACGTGCACCTGATGGTCGCCCCGGTCGATCCGTGGCTGGAGGCGTTTCGCGAAGCCGGCGCCGACATCTTGACCGTCCATCCCGAGAGCGGGCCGCACCTGCACCGCACCCTGGGCCGCATTCGCCAACTGGGCGCCAAGGCGGGTGTCGTGTTCAATCCGGCGACGCCGCTGTCGATCCTGGAAGAGGTGGTCGATCTGGTCGATCTGGTGCTGGTCATGTCGGTCAATCCGGGCTTCGGCGGACAGAAATTCATCGACAGTTCGCTGCGCAAGATCGCCGGCGCGCGGGCCATTCTCGACTGCGCCGGTTCGTCGGCTCACCTTCAGGTGGACGGCGGCGTGACCTCGGCCAACGCCGGGGCCTGCGTCGCCGCCGGGGCCGATGCGCTGGTCGCCGGGTCGTTCGTGTTCAAGGGCGATTACGCGACCAATATCGCCGCCCTGAAAGCCGCCCTGGCAGCCGCGTGAGCCCGCTCGGCCCCTTCGCCCCGCGCGAGCAGGAAACCACGCTGGACGTCGCCTCGGGCCAGATTCCCGGCCTGCCCGGCGCCCCGGTGCGCACGCCCGTGCGCTCGGGCGATACGATCGCGGGGCCAGGCCTGTGGCCCGCCATCGCCGGACGGCTGGCGACGCGACAGCTGTGGATCGAGCTTTATGGTCTGCCGGGCTATGGACTGACGCTGGGGTCGCCTCTGGGGGGCGGCAAGGTGACGGCCTTCGCCGCGACGCCGCGCGACTTCCGCCCCCATGATCCTGCGCCGGGCCGCAATGTCCTGGCCGGACGCTTCATGCTGGCGGGGGCCTCGATGGAGGTCGAGCCGCCGTCCGATCCGTGGAACCGGCCCAGCCCCTCGCGGCCGTTCGCCGTCGAACTTCACGCCTTCGCCTGGCTGCCGGGCTTGATGGCGCAGGGTGAACGGGGTGCGCGCGAGGCGTTGCGTCTGACCTTGGCCTGGGCCGATGCCTTCTCGCGATGGTCGCCCTTCGCCTGGGGACCGGAAATCCTGGCGCGGCGGGTCGTCAATCTGGCGTGCGGCGCACGGCGGATGGGAGCCGTCGCGACAGAGGCCGAGCGACTGAAACTGGCCGATAGTCTGGCGCGCCAGACCCGACAGCTGCTCCGTCCGCCCGGCGGTCTGGCCAGCCGGGCCGAGCGGTTGACGGCGGCGGCCATCGGCGGCTGCGTGCTGGCGGGGGCGCCGGGGCAGGCCTTGCGTCGCCGCGCGCTGTCGCGGCTGGACGGCGCCCTGAAGACTACGGTGCAGGCCGACGGCGGCCACGCCTCGCGCAGTCCCGAGGCGGG
This sequence comes from Brevundimonas sp. Leaf280, assembly GCF_001422455.1. Classification (NCBI taxonomy): domain Bacteria; kingdom Pseudomonadati; phylum Pseudomonadota; class Alphaproteobacteria; order Caulobacterales; family Caulobacteraceae; genus Brevundimonas; species Brevundimonas sp. Leaf280. The sequence goes on from NZ_LMNC01000004.1 coordinate 21,727, forward strand.
ACTTGAGCTGCTGCTCGACCTGCTGACGCTGGACGACGCCCTGTCGCAACTGTCCGAACCGACGCCTGAGAGCGTCTCGGCCGCCATCGTCCGGCTGACGCAGGGCCTGCGCCTGCTGACCTTGCCCGATGGTCGTCTGGCCAGCTTCCAGGGCGGCGGCCCCTCCACCATTGAACGCGTCGCGGCCGCCCGCGCCCACGACGACGAAGCGATGGCCAGCAGCGACGTAGCGCCTGCAGCGACCGGTGCGGTCGCCGGCCTGACGCGCATCGCCAGCCCCCTGCTCACCATCATCGCCGACACCGCCCCGCCGGCGCGCGACGCCTGGGGGGCGGCCGCCTGCGCCCAGCCGCTGGCGCTGGAGATCGCCTGCGGCAAGGATCGTCTGGTGACCGGCTCGGGGTGGACGCCGGCCTCGACCGACCGCCAGGCCCTGCGGCTGACGCCGGCCCATTCGACCCTGACCTTGGGCGAGCGATCGCTGAACGAACCGCTGGGCGGCTGGAAGGGTGAGCTCTTGGGCCCGCGCCTGGTCGGACCGCCGATCCATGTGACCACCGACCTGCGCGACGGCGACGGCGCCGTCTGGCTGGAGATGGAACACGACGGCTGGAATGAGTTGTTCGGCCTGAACCATCAGCGCCGGCTTTATCTGGACCAGCGCCTGGACGAGTTACGGGCCGAAGAGAAGCTTTTCCCCACGCCAGGCCGCAAGGAGATGGTGCGCCAGATCGCGGCCCCCTACGCCATCCGCTTCCATCTGGAGCCGGGAGTGCAGGCCTCGCTTGCGCGCGACCGGCGGTCGATCCTGCTGCGCGGCGCCTCGGGCCGGGGCTGGTGGTTCAGGACCGACGGACCGGACGTGGCCATCGAGCCCAGCGTCCATATCGACGCCGGCCTGACCCGCCGCTCCCTTCAGATCGTGGTGCGCGGCTCGGCCCGCACCGACAGCGAGACCAAGATCCGCTGGAAGTTGAGCCCGGCCGGCGCGAGCGGCGAACCGACCTGAAACCGTCCGTGGGGTGACGGCGAAGCGGTTTGGGTCTAGACGGCGCGCCATCCTCCCCTGCCATCACGGACGCCGCCCATGCCCGCCGCTCCCGACTTTCCGCCCGCCCCTGATCGGGTCAAGCCGCAACGCGCCCTGATCTCCCTGTCCGACAAGGCCGGGCTGGGGGACGCAGCCCGCACACTGCACGATCTGGGCGTCGAACTGGTCTCGACCGGCGGTACGCGCGCGGCGATCGAGAAGCTGGGCCTGCCGGTCAAGGACGTGGCCGAGCTGACGGGCTTCCCCGAGATGATGGACGGCCGGGTCAAGACCCTGCACCCCATCGTTCACGGCGGCCTCTTGGGCGTGCGTGACGCCGCCGACCATGCCCAGGCCATGAGCGACCACGGCATCGGCGCCATCGATATCGTCTGGATCGATCTTTATCCGTTCGAAAGCACAGTCGCGGCCGGCGGCGCGTTCGAGGCGGCGGTTGAGAATATCGACATCGGCGGCCCGGCCATGATTCGCTCGGGCTCCAAGAACCACGGCTATGTCGCCGTCGCAGTCGACGGCGAGAGCATCGGCCTGATCCTTGAGGCGCTGAAGACCGAAGGCTCGACCGATCTGGCCCTGCGCAAGCGCCTGGCCGCCCGCGCCTTCGCGCGCACCGCCGCCTATGACGCCGCCGTCTCCGGATGGTTCGCCGGTCAAATCGAGGATGCCGCGCCGGCCCGCAAGTCGATCGCGGGCGCCCTGGCCCAGACCCTGCGCTACGGAGAGAACCCGCATCAGACGGGCGCCTTCTACCGCACCGGCGAGCGTCGTCCGGGCGTGGCCTATGCCGAACAGGTGCAGGGCAAGGAACTGGGTTACAACAATATTGCCGACGCCGACGCCGCCTATGAGCTGATCGCCGAGTTCGAACAGCCGGCCGTGGTTATCGTCAAACACGCCAACCCGTGCGGCGTGGCCGTGGGCAAGGACCTGTCCGAAGCCTACACTCGCGCGCTGGAGTGCGACGCCGTTTCGGCCTTCGGCGGCGTGATCGCGGTCAACCGTCCGCTTACGGCTGAGGACGCTCACGTCATCACCGGCATCTTCACCGAGGTCGTCATCGCCCCCGGCGCCGACGACGAGGCCAAGGCCGTCTTTGCGGCCAAGAAGAACCTGCGCCTTTTGATCACCGACGGCCTGCCCGATCCGCATGGGCCGGGCGAGGTGTTCCGTTCGGTCGCCGGCGGCTTCCTGGTGCAGAGCCGCGACCGGTCGCTGATCAAGCCGTCGGACCTGAAGATTGTCACCCGGCGTCAGCCGACCCCGACCGAGATCCAGGACATGCTGTTCGCCTTCACCGTGGCCAAGCACGTCAAGTCCAATGCCATCGTCTACGCCAAGGACGGCCAGACCGCGGGCATCGGCGCCGGCCAGATGAACCGTCGCGACAGCGCCCGCATCGCCGCCATCCGCGCCAAGGAGGCGGGTGAAGCCAAGGGTCTGACCCAATCCCTGGCCGAGGGGTCGGCCTGCGCCTCCGAGGCCTTCTTCCCCTTCGCCGACGGCCTCTTAGAAGCCGTCGCGGCCGGCGCCACGGCGGTGATCCAGCCGGGGGGCTCCATGCGCGACGCCGAAGTCATCGCCGCCGCCGACGAGAAGGGCATCGCCATGGCCTTCACCGGCGTGCGGGTCTTCAGACATTGATCTTGAGAAGAAGGGCGCTAACGCTCGCGACGCGGTCGCTCGCTGCTTGAGCGCCCTTCTTCTCGTTTGTGGAGTCGTCGAGACTTCAACAGCGCGCCTTAACGTGACTGGACGGTCGCCGTTTGTCGTGATGCTCTGAGCGCTTTCCCGCGTTGGAGCGTCCCATGACCGTGCTGATCCGCCCCGAAGGCCAGACCGCCGACGACCTGAAGCTGAGCCGCCGAACACTGGGTGCCTTGGGGGGCTTGCTGTTTTCCGGCTACGCGGTCGCGGCCCTGGCCAAAGAAGCCAAGCCCATAACGACCGACGCCGAGGGCCTGTCGACCGAGACCGTGACCTATGCCGCGCCGGACGGGTTCCAGCTTCCGGCCTATTTGGCGCGGCCGGCGGGCGACGGGCCGTTCCCCGTTATTGTTGTGGTGTCCGAGATCTTCGGCGTCCACGAATATATCCGCGACATCTGCCGCCGTCTGGCCAAGCAGGGATACGCCGCCATCGCGCCAGCCTTCTTCGTCCGGGTCGAGGATCCCGCGCCGCTGTCGGATATGCAGCGGATCATGCAGATCGTCGCGGCGGCGGACTATGAGCAGGTGATGGGCGACCTGTCGGCGACGCTGGAATGGGCCAGCCAGCAGTCGTGGTCCAAGGACGGCAAGGTCGGCATCACCGGCTACTGCTGGGGCGGCAAGGTGGTGTGGCAGGCGGCGGCCCGCTTCGCAGCGATCGGCGCGGGTGTGGCCTGGTACGGCCGCTTGGCGCCCGCCGCAGACGCCACGCCGGTTCAGATCTCATCGGGCCAACCTTGGCCGGTCGACATCGCTGACGATCTGAAAGCGCCTGTGCTCGGCCTGTATGGCGGCAAGGATCAGGGCATCCCATTGGCCAGCGTCGAACGGATGCGCGAAGCCCTGGCCCGCGCCGGCCAGACCGGCAGCCAGATCGTCGTCTATCCCGACGCTCAGCATGGCTTCCACGCGGATTACCGCGCAAGCTACTCGGAACCAGACGCCAAGGACGGCTGGTCCAAGCTGCTGGCGACGTTCGATAAAGCTCTAAAAAGCCTAGATCAGGCCTTGCCGTCGAAGGCCTGACCGTCGGCGGCGGGGGCGGCGCCATAGGGGTTGGGAGCCTGGGCGCCGGATCCCTTGGCGGCGACGACGACCATTGCGGGGCGCACGGTGCGGCCGAACAGTTCAAAACCGGACTGCATGGTCTGGATCACCGATCCGCCGGGCACGGTCTCGGAGGGCTGTTCCATCATCGCCTGGTGCAGATGCGGGTTGAAGGCCTCGCCGGCCTGGGGCGCGACGCGCTTCAGGCCGTTGGCGTCGAAGGCTTGCAGCAGCGCCTTCTGCGTCAGTTCCAACCCGGTCACCAGACCGGCGGTCGCGCCCTCGGCGTCCTTGGGCGCAGCCATCAGGGCGCGTTCCAGATTGTCGGCGACGCCCAGCAGGTCCTTGGCGAAGCGCTGGATGGCGAAGGCGCGGGCGTCGTTCTGCTGCGTCTCCGAACGGCGCTTCAGATTCTCCATCTCGGCGGCGACGCGCAGGGCGCGGTCCTTCCATTCGTCACGCTCGGCGATCACGGCGTCCAGCGGCGCCAGATCGTCTGAAGGATGGGCGTCCAGGCCGTGTTCGGCGTTGGTCTCGGCCATGTCGGCGTCCACGGCGTTCAGTTCGTCGTTAAGGGGCTTGTCGCTCACTTGTCGTTCCCATCCAGCATCCGGCCCAGCACCCGGGCGGTATAGTCCACCAACGGAATGACACGGGCGTAGTTCAGTCTTGCGGGGCCTATGACGCCGATGGCGCCAAGAACCCGCTGTCGGCCGCTCATATAGGGCGCCGCGATCACGGCGGAACCCGAAAGTGAAAACAACCGTGTCTCGGCGCCGATGAAAATGCGCACGCCTTGGGCCGCATCGACGCCGTCCAGCAGGCCGATCAGCTGTTCCTTCTGCTCCAGATCATCGAAAAGGACGCGGACCCGCTCCAGATCGGCCAAGCCTTCCCGGTCCTGAAGCAGGTTGGCGCGACCCCGCACGATCAGGGCGCGCTCGCGATCCTGGCCGCCGGACCACGCAGCGAATCCGTCCTCGACCAGGCGGGCGGCGGTCTGGTCCAGTTCACGCCGTGCGATTTCCAACTCCTGGGTCATCTCTCGCTTGGCGTCGGCGAAGGGGCGGCCGCGCAGGCGAGCGTTCAGGAAGTTGGAGGCCTCGACCAGGGTCGAAGGCGTGACGCCGGCCGACAGGGTCATGATGCGGTTTTCGACCGTGCCGTCGTCAGCGACGATGACGGCCAGGGCCTGATCGCCGCCCAAGGCGACGAACTCGACATGTTTGACGCCGGAATCACGGACCGGGCTCGATACGACGCCCGCGCCGCCGGCCAGGCCCGACAGCAGGTTCGAGGCCTCGTCCAAGGCGGACTCGAAGTTCCGGCCGCGCCCGGCGAGCCGCCCGTCGATCTCGCGACGCTCTTCCTTGGTCAGGTCGCCGACCTCCAGCAGGCCATCGACGAACAGGCGCAGGCCCGCATGGGTCGGGATCCGCCCGGCCGAGGTGTGGGGCGCCGCCAGCAGGCCCGCAAGGGTCAGATCCTGCATCGTGTTGCGGATCGAGGCAGGCGACAGGGCGATGCCGCCCAACGACAGGGTCCGCGACCCGACCGGCTCGCCTGTCTCCAGATAGCTTTCCACGATGCGACGAAAGATGTCGCGCGCCCGCGCATCCAGCCCCGCCAAACCCGCGAGGGACTGGCCGGCGTCGAACGGCGGGTTTTTCGGGGCATACAGGCTCACGGTTTCAGGATAAGCACCGCCGCCACAGCTTCCAAGGTCAGACTTCCAAGGATCCCTCCCATGCGCCATTCGCAACGCACCGACGATCAACTGCGTCCCGTGACCATCGAGACCGGCGTCAACCGCTATGCCGAGGGCTCGTGCCTGATCAGCTTCGGCAACACCAAGGTGCTGGTGACCGCCTCGATCGAGGACAAGGTGCCGGGCTGGATGCGCAACACGGGCCAGGGATGGGTGACCGCTGAATACGGCATGCTGCCCCGTGCCACCCACACGCGCGGGCGTCGTGAAGCCGCCGCCGGCAAACAGTCGGGCCGCACGCAAGAGATTCAGCGATTGATCGGTCGCTCCCTGCGCGCCGTGGTGGACCTGAAGGCGCTCGGCGAACGTCAGGTGCTGATCGACTGCGACGTCATCCAGGCCGACGGCGGCACCCGCACGGCGTCGATCACCGGCGCCTGGGTCGCCATGAGCCTGGCCCTGAACTATCTGCGCGACGAGGGCGTGCTGAAGGCCGACCCGATCACGGATCAGGTGGCGGCCGTGTCATGCGGCGTCTGCGACGGCGTGCCGGTGCTGGACCTCGATTACGAAGAGGATTCCGAGGCCGAGGCGGATTCGAACTTCGTCCTGACCGGCTCCGGCCAGATCGTCGAGGTCCAGGCCACCGGCGAGAAGCGCGGCTTCTCGCGCGCCGAGTTCGACCGGCTCTTTTCGCTAGCCGAGATCGGCTGCACCGAACTGTTCGCCCTGCAGAAGGCGGCCTTGGCGGCGGTGAAGCGATAGGGGGTTTCACCTCGGGGCGCGGACGGGCATCCTCGTCCGGTCAGTCCTGACCGGAGACAAGTCGATGCGTCGATCCCCCTGGCTTTCGATGGCCGCCTGCGTTGTGTTGATGGCCGGATGTCAGCGCGCTGATCCAGCCGATCAGCCTGCGTCCAGAGACACTGCGGCAAGCAGCAACGTCATCGACGCGGTTCCACTGGCGCCGGATGCTCCGCCGCCTGCCCCGCCCGCCAAGCCGGCGGCTGCGGAGAAGGAAGCGACCAAACCGGCCGGGGACGTCGAGGCCAGCATTCCCGAAGGACCGGACATGCCCGCTCAGCCGGTGCCGATCAGCGAGGTCCCCTGTCGCGAAGCCATCGGCGCCGCCGCCTCAGCCCGGTTGGTCGAGCGCTGCATCCAAGTCAGCCCGGCGACCCGCCCGCCCTGCAACGCCGCCAACCCCTGCGACCTGATCCAGGGGGAGATCGACCGCTCCTGCAAACTGTGGGCACGCGACGGCGACCCGCCGGCGGCGTGCAAGCCCTAGGCTGAGCGCACCGCGCCCGCCACATCGGCCACCACCCGCTTAACCAGTGCTTCGTCGTCGCCCTCGGCCATGACGCGGATCAGTTTTTCCGTGCCCGAGGGGCGCACCAGCAGCCGTCCCTGACCGCTCAGGGCCGCTTCGGCCTCGGCGATGGCGGCCTTGACCGTGTCGGTTTCCAGCGGCTTGTCGGCGGTGAAGCGAACGTTCTCCAGCTTTTGCGGAACGGGATCGAACTGGCGGGCCAGTTCGCTCATCGGCTTGCCGGATTCGACCAGGACGGCCAGCACCTGCAGCGCCGCCATCAGGCCGTCGCCGGTCGTGGCGTGGTCGTGCAGGATGATGTGGCCCGACTGTTCGCCGCCGATGTTGAAGCCGCCTTCGCGCATCCTTTCCATGACATAGCGGTCGCCGACCTTGGTCCGCTCCAGCGTCAGGCCTTCGGACTTGAGTTTGCGCTCCAGCCCCAGGTTGGACATGACGGTTGCCACCACGCCGTCGCCGGTCAGGAGGCCGCGCCTGGCCCAGTCCAGTCCGACCAGGGCCATGATCTGATCGCCGTCCACGACCCGACCCGTCTCGTCGCAGATGATCAGTCGGTCGGCGTCGCCGTCCAGGGCGATGCCGATATCGGCGCGGTAGCGTTTGACCGCATCGGCCAGGGTCGCCGGATGGGTCGAGCCGCACTCGGCGTTGATGTTGGTGCCGTTCGGGGTCACGCCCACGGGGAAGACTTCGGCGCCCAGTTCGAACAGGGTGGTGGGCGCGACCTTGTAGCCGGCGCCGTTGGCGCAATCGACGGCGATACGCAGCCCTTGCAGCGTTAGCCGCTTGGGGAAGGCCTGTTTGGCGATCTCGATATAGCGGGCCTGGGCGTCGTCGATGCGTTTGACCCGGCCTAGCTTGTTCGACGGCGCCAGGCCTTGGTCCAGACCCTGGTCCATCATGGCCTCGATCTTCAGCTCGATCTCGTCCGAGAGTTTGTAGCCGTCCGGCCCGAACAGCTTGATGCCGTTGTCGGCATAGTTGTTGTGCGAGGCCGAGATCATCACGCCCAGATCGGCGCGCATCGACCGGGTCAGCATGGCCACGCCGGGCGTCGGGACGGGACCGAAGGTGCGCACGTCCATTCCGACCGAAGCGAAACCGGCGACCAGGGCTGGCTCGATCGTATAGCCGGACAGGCGCGTGTCCTTGCCGATCACCACAAGATGGCGGCGGTCGTCGTCGGTGCGGAACAGTTTCCCTGCGGCCAGACCCACGCGCAGCGCGACCTCGGCCGTCATCGGATAGGTGTTGGCGCGGCCGCGAATGCCGTCGGTGCCGAAATATTTTCTGTCGCCCAAGGTGCGGTCCTTTGTTTCGGGTAACGTTCCGAAACCCCTTTTTTGATGCGGTCCGCCTTAAGATTGCATAGACGGCCGATGGGGCTTGATCTGTGGCTTAGCCCCGGATCGCCGCCAGTGCAAAGCGGCGCCCTTTTCCTGACTTCTCGGAGCCTTCGCTCATGTGCGGCATCATCGGCGTCACCGGCAATGGTCCTGTCGTTCCCCGGCTGATCGACAGCCTGAAACGGCTGGAGTACCGCGGCTATGATTCCGCAGGCGTCGCCGCCGTTGTGGACGGCTCGGTCGAGCGCCGCCGCGCCAAAGGAAAGATCCGCAATCTGGAAGCCGTCCTGGCCGAGGAGCCGATGACGGCGACGGTCGGCATCGGCCATACGCGCTGGGCCACGCACGGCGCGCCCACGACCGCCAACGCCCACCCACACAAGGCCGGTCGTGTCACCCTGGTCCATAACGGCATCATCGAAAACTTCGCCGAGCTGAAAGCCGAGCTGGCCGCCGAAGGCCATGTCTTTGAAAGCCAGACCGACACCGAGGTCATCGCCCACCTGCTGGACGCCGAATTGAATACGGGTCGCGCGCCGCTGGAGGCGTTCAAGACCACTCTGGATCGCCTGACCGGCGCCTATGCGCTGGCGGTGCTGATCGACGGGACGGACGACCTGATCCTGGGCGCGCGACGCGGCAGCCCCTTGGTGGTCGGCTGGGGCGAGGACGAAATGTATCTGGGCTCGGACGCGCTGGCCGTCGGTCCGTTCACGCAGAAGATTTCCTATCTGGAAGAGGGCGATTACGTCGCCATGACCAAGGCCGGCGCCCAGATGTTCGACGTGGCGGGCAAGCCGGTCGAACGCGCCATCGTCCAGGTCTCGGCCTCCTCGGCGATGGTCGAGAAGGGCGAATATCGCCACTTCATGGAGAAGGAAATCCATGAACAGCCCGACAGCGTCCAGCACACCCTGTCGGAATATCTCGACCTGGTGACCGGCAAGGCCAAGACCAATCCCGTCGATTTCGCCGCCATCGACCGCATCCAGATCGTCGCCTGCGGCACCGCCTTCTACGCCGGCCAGATCGGCCGTTATGCGTTCGAGAAGCTGGCCGGCCTGCCGTGCGATGTCGAGATCGCGTCGGAGTTCCGCTATCGCTCGCCGGCTGTCTCGAAGTCTACCCTGGCCGTCGCCGTCAGCCAGTCGGGCGAGACGGCCGACACCTTGGCCAGCCTGACCTGGTGCAAGGCGCAAGGGTTGCAGACCGCCGCCGTCGTGAATGTTCACTCGTCCTCGATGGCGCGTGAGGCCGCCGTGCTGTGGCCCACCCATGCCGGTCCGGAAATCGGCGTCGCTTCGACCAAGGCTTTCACCGCCCAGGTCGCGGCCCTGCTGGCCCTGGCCGTGGCGGCTGGCGTGGCGCGCGGCCGGATCGATGCTGCGACCGAGGCCGAACTGGTCAAGGCTCTGTTCGAAAGCCCGCGCCTGATCGCCGAGGCCCTGACGATGGGCGACAGCATCCGCGCCGTCACCCACGATCTGTCAAAGGCCGACGACGTGCTGTTCCTGGGCCGGGGCGCCATGTTCCCGCTGGCGATGGAAGGCGCGCTGAAGCTGAAGGAGATCAGCTATATCCACGCCGAGGGCTATGCTGCCGGCGAGCTGAAGCACGGCCCCATCGCCTTGATCGATGAAGAGACCCCGACCATCGCCCTGGCTCCGCTGGACGACGTGTTCGAAAAGACCGCGTCTAATCTACAAGAGGTCGCCGCGCGTGGCGGCCCGGTCATCATGATCGCGCCGGAAAAGGCGCCCGATCCGCACGGCGCCGGCATTCGCCGCATCCACGCCCCCGACTGCCACCCGCTGATCGCGCCCTTGGTCTATGCCGTGCCGGTGCAGCTGCTGGCCTATTACACCGCCGTTCAGAAGGGCACCGACGTTGATCAGCCCCGCAACCTGGCCAAGTCCGTCACGGTCGAATAGGCCTCGTCGGTCATTCGGCGCAGGGCGACCACATCGATGATCTGGATCGCGCCGCGCCGCAGCCGCACGGCGCCGGCGGCGCACAGTTCGGTGCAGGCGGTCGATATGCTGGCGCGTCGCACAGCCATCAGATGCGACAGCTCGGTTTGACGCAGAGCAAGGACGTCGCCTCCCTGTCGGTCGTGAACGTCGAGCAATAGGGCGGCTAGGCGTTGGCTGACTTTTAATGTGGCGTGGTGCGAAAGCTCCGCCTGAAGGGCGATGTTGCGACGGCGAAGATCAATCAACGCCATCTCGACCAGACTGTCGCGATCGATCTTTTGCGCCAGCTTGCGAGCGGAGACGGTCAGGAATCGTCCGGCCGTCAACCAAACGGCTGACTCTGACTCACCCCCGCCCAATGCAGCATCGAAGTTGATCACGTCGTCGCTGGACGCGAGCCCATGCGACAGAGCGCCGTCGAGCCCGAGCCGCGCCAAAACGCCGGACAAAATCAGCGTGACGACAGCTTCGCCATTCTGTGTGGTTGAGGTTCGTGCGCCAGCCTCGGCGAAGAAGGCGTCGCCTTCGTCCAGACCCTGCACCGCAAGGGCGGACAACAGGGCGTGCGCGAGGTTCGACTGGGACATGCCTCGTCTAGACGGCCGATCGCCGTTCGGTGCGATAACATGCGTTAAGCGATCAGACCGGCTCGCATTGCAGACGCAGATAGGTAGGGTCAAACTCGGCGATTTCGGCCAGACGACGCCAGTCGAGGATATCGATCCGCCCGCCCGACCAGGCCACGACGCCCTCGGCGCGAAGCTCGGAAATCAGACGGCTGACATGAACGGTCGAGAGGCCCAGCGCGTCACCCAGCGTTGTTTGCGTCAGCGGAAGATCGAAGGTCAGATCGCCCGTTTGGCCGACGGCCTGGAGCCGCAGGTAAAGCTCGCACACCAGATGCGCCAGATGGCCCAGGCCGCTGCGCCGGCCCATGGCCACCAGCCACTGTCGATGGATGGCGGCGTCGATGATGGTGTCCAGCCAAAGCAGTCGGCCCAGGTGTGGATGTCGCTCGGTGATGTCGATCAAGCCGCTGTGCGGCGCCTCTGCGATCACGCAGTCGGTCAGGGCGACGACGCCGTGATCCATCTGCTTCATCAACAGGCTGTGAAGGTCGATGAAGTCGCCGGACACATTGATTTCCGTGATCTGACGCGACCCGTCCTCCAGCGTGGAGTAACGCGCGGAAAAGCCCGAAATTAGAAGGGTGCTGTGCAGCGGGCGGGTGTGCTCGCGCACGATATCGGATCCGGCGGAGACGGTTTTGGGCGCATCGAGGACCGCGCTCAACGCCTCGATCTCTTCGGGATTGAGCCGGTCCCGAAGCGACAACTTGTCGACCAGCGTGGTGATCTTTGAGACGCCGCCAGGCTTGGTCATCCCGCGTCCCCCGTCAATGTCCAGCCCTCGGGCGCCTGATCGGATGCGGACGCCGTGACGCTGACGACCGTTTGACCCTCGGTGTCCGTGACGATGACGCTGAAGGCGCGGGTCGTCCAAAACGACGCGCCCCGGTAGCGAAGGATTTCGCCCAGCACGGCGACGGCTTCCTCGCGCGCCGCATCAACGCTCCTCAGTTCCTCGCCCTGATCGTCGCGGATGCAATCTCCGTTCTGGGTATGGAAAAAGTAACGCGGCAATCTTCCCTCCTGGCCTCAGCCGAAAGGGAAGCGGTCACGGGCGCGATTGGTTCAGTCCGCTGTGATCTTTCAGATTTCCTGATTGAAGGCGCCGATTTCAGGATAGGCGGCCAGGCGCGGTTTGATCTCCTTGCGGAACAGGTCGCGCATGTCGTCTTCGGACCGCATGCTCTCGACCACCACGACCAACTCCGGCTTGTTGGACGAGGCGCGGACCAGGACCCATGAGCCGTCGTCCAAGTGCACGCGCACGCCGTTGACGGTGATGGCCTCGACGATCTTGCGGCCCAGGATTTCGCCGCCGGCTGCGGCCAGATCGGAGTATTCCTTCACGATCCGCTCCAGCACGTCGTACTTCAACTCGTCGTCGCAGTGGGGCGACATGGTCAGGCTGGTCCAGGCGTCCGGCAGGGCGGTCTTCAGTTCACTGAGTTTCTTGTCCGGATTGCGATCCAGCATGGCCAGCACGGCCCCGGCCGCGACCAGACCGTCGTCGTAGCCGTGGCCAAGATCGCCGGCCATGAAGAAGTGGCCCGACTTCTCAAATCCGGCCAGGGCGCCCAGTTCAGCGGTCTTGCGCTTGATGTAGGAGTGGCCCGTTTTCCAATAGACGACCTCGGCGCCATTCGCCTTCAGGATTTCGTCGGTCTTGTAGAGGCCGGTCGACTTCACATCGACCACAAAGGTGCTGTCCGGATAGACCTTGGACAGGTCGCGGGCCAGCATCAGGCCGATCTTGTCGGCGAAGATTTCCTCGCCCGTGTCGTCCACCACGCCGCAGCGGTCTCCGTCGCCGTCGAAGCCAAGGGCCAGATCGGCGCCCGTCTCACGGACCCGCTGGGCCATCTGCACCAGCATGGCGTGATCTTCCGGGTTCGGATTGTATTTCGGGAAGGTGTAGTCGAGGTCGGTGTCCATCTCGATCACCTCGACGCCCATCCGGCGCAGGGCGTCAGGAGCGAAGGCGCCGGCGGTGCCGTTTCCGCAGGCGCAAACCACCTTCAGCGGACGCTTGATCTGCACCTTTGAGGCCACGTCGGCGACATAGGTTTCGCGGAAGTCATCGACGCGCACCAGCTTGCCGCCGGGGCGGGCCACGCCTTCACCGTTGAGAACGATTTCTTTCAGCCGGCCCATCTCGTCGGGACCAAAGGTCAGGGGCTTGTTGGCGCCCATCTTCACGCCGGTCCAGCCATTCTCGTTGTGGCTGGCCGTCACCATGGCGACGCAGGGGGCGTCCAGTTCGAATTGGCCGAAATAGGCCATGGGCGACAAGGCCAGGCCCACGTCCAGAACCTCCATCCCGCCTTCCAGCAGCCCGAGGATCAGGGCCTGTTTGACGCTGAGGCTATAGCCGCGGAAGTCATGGCCGGTAACGATCTTCGGCGCGACGCCGATCTCGTGGACATAGGTGGCCAGGCCAAGGCCCAGAGCCTGAATGCCGAGAAGGTTGATCTCTTTCTCCAGGATCCAGCGTGCGTCGTATTCGCGGAAGCCTGTCGGCTTGACCAAGGCCTGGGTTTCGTAAGCAGCCGTGTTCGGCTTTAGGTCCTGACGGGGTTTCATCATGGCTTGTCCTTTGGGGGCGGCTCGACTGGCCCGTCGATCAGGCGGCGGCGCGTTTGCGAATACGGGCGATACGCCGCAGGCGACGCCAGAAGCGTCCACGCTCGGGTTCGGGATAGGGTTGCAGGTTCTCGACGAACTGCTCGGCCGAGGCGCGCCAGCTGAACTTTTCCGCATAAGCGCGCACAGCCTTGCGATCGAGTTCAAGGCACTGCAGGCAGGCGCTCTTGAGGTCCTTGTCGATTGCGCCGGCGTTCGATCCCGGAATGATGTCGATCGGACCGTGAGCCGGATAGGCCGCGACCGGCGTGCCGGCGGCCATGGCTTCCAGAATCACCAGACCGAAGGTGTCGGTCCAGCTGGGGAAGACGAAAACGTCGGCGTCGCGGAAACAGCGGGCCAGGTCGTCGCCGAACTTGGCGCCGAGGAATTTGGCATCCGGATACTTTTCTTCGAGCTCGGCGCGGGCCGGGCCATCACCCACGACGATCTTGGTGCCGGGCAGGTCGAGTTGCAGGAAGGCCTCGATGTTCTTCTCGACCGCCACACGACCGACGTTCAGGAAGAAGGGCCGCGGCCAGTCCTTGCCGCCAAGCTCGTCGTATATGCGCTCCAAATCGGGATTGAACACATCCGTGTCCACGCCCCGCGACCAGGGCGAGACGTTCTTGAACCCATGCTCGACCAGTTCGTCGCGCAGGGTCGGCGTCGCCACCATCAGCCGTCCGGACGGCTTGTGGAACCATTTCATATAGGCGTAGCCGACCTGGACCGGGATCGGAAAACGGGCCGAGACATATTCGGGGAATTTGGTGTGATAGCTGGTCGTAAACGGCAGCTTCCACTCCACGCAGATGCGGCGCGTGGCGATGCCGATTGGTCCCTCGGTGGCGATGTGGACGGCCTCGGGTTCGAAGGCCCGCAGCATCTCGCGGATCTCTTCTTCCGCTCCCAGCGCTAGCCGGATTTCCGGATAGGTGGGGCAGGGGATGGTCTTGAACAGGCTGGGCTCGATGACCTCGACCTCATGACCCATGCCGCGGCATTCCGCGACCGTGCGCGTCAGGGTGCGGACGACGCCGTTGACCTGAGGTTCCCAGGCGTCGGTGGCCAGAACGATGCGCATTGAGGCGGGCGGACCCTGAGCCGTTGAGTAAGGGGCGAACTTCTAGACGGTTAGAATGACGAAGGCGAGACGGCCGCGGTTGTTTGGCGAAGCTCGATAAGAGTCATCGCTTCAACAGCGGTGTGGCTCAGGCCAGTTCGATCTCCGAAGTTTGAGTGAGGCTCAGTTCGGTCAAAGTCTGTCTGAGCTGACCGTAAGCCGCCATGATGTGGTAGAACGAGCTGGCCGGAGCGGGTTCGTCGATGAACTCGCCGTCCTCGAGCAGCTTGTCGCGCCAAAGGCCTTGTGGCGTCAGATAGAGCCATAGGGCCTGCTGGGCCGCAGCGGCCTGTTCCAGGCAGGCCTTGCGTTTTTTGTCGTCGCCGAGAGACGCCAGGATCAGCGACGCCTTCAGCCATTCCGTCTGGGGCCAAAGCCGCGAGCGCGCGCTTCGAACGCCGCCGTCGATGGTCATCGCATCGATGGCGACGCCGCGCTTCGAATCGATTCCTTTCAATCCGGCTTGATACAGACGCCAGGCGTCGGCCAAGGCGCCGTCATCCTGGCGCTTGCGACCATATCGCGCCAAAAGCCATGCCCATTCGAACTGATGGCCGGGCTCGACCAAGGCGCCGTCCTTGCCTGGGGCAGGCGACCAGTCTTCCTGGAAGAACTCGCGCAGACAGCCGGTCTCGGTGTCGATGAAACGCGTGCGGGCCAGATTGACGATCTGGTCGGAAAGCCTCGACCAGGCCGGGTCTCCGCCGGCCTCTTCCCAGGCCAGAGCCGCTTCCAGAAGATGCATGTGGGCGTTGGACTGATAGGGATGATCGCCGGCCTCCTTCAGTCCGCCCTGGGCGTCGGCGCTTTCGAGCAGAAGATCCCGGACAGCAGCCGCCTGTTTCTCCAGATCGGCGTCGCCCTTCGCATCGGCGATGACGGCCAGGGCGAATATCAAGAAGGCCTGGTCGTAGACCATCGCCGTTTCGTCCAGCGAGGCGCCGTCCGCATTCAGCAAAGTGCGCATGCGGCCGTCGGACCTAAGCGAAACGGCGTTCAGGCGGTCGAGACCCTTCGCAGTCACGGTGCGCCAAGAGCCTTCCCAGCCTTGTCGTCCAGCCTCGGCATAGACCTGCAACTGACGGGCCTGGACGCGAGCGCGGCGGGAGGTGGCGATCCTGCGGCCATCGAGGGCCAGCACCTCTTCGAAGCCGCCGTTCTCGTCCTGCCCCAGACTAGACCAGACCGGCAGAGCAGCCTGTCTCAGCCAGGCGGTCAGTCGCGCGGCGCCGACCTTGAGAGGCTCCCTGGGGGCGGGCGCAGGAAAATCGAGATGCTGCGGCGACAACTTTCGCAGTCTTTCGACCACCTTCTTGACGTCCTGGCTCTTCTTCAGGTCCGTCACCAGAACGGCGTCGCGTTCGACGACGATGCCGATATCCCTTAGCCCGATAGCCGCCACCATGACGCCGTCACAGGCGCGGATCAGGCAGTTCTCGGAGTCCTCCAGAACGTGTAGGCCGACATCGCCTGCGCCGGAAGCGTGAACGGAATCCCAGGCGCCGAGATCCGACCATTCGAAGCGAACCGGCAGGACGGACGCACGCGTCGTCTTTTCCATGACGGCGTAATCGATGGAGATCTTGGGCGCGGACATGAACCCCGACCCCAGCGTCAGACAGGCGCCGTCGATCGCCGCGTGATCCACGGCCGACTGGACGGCCTCAGCCACGGCTGGCGCGCGCTCTGCGATTTCGGCGCCCAGCACATCTGCACGAACGATAAAATTGCCGCTATTCCAGAGATAGCCTTCGGCAATGTAACGCTCAGCGGTCGCTGAATCCGGCTTCTCGACGAAGGCCAACACATCGGACAAGCCGGGCCCGGTCGGTGCGATATAGCCATAGGCGGACGACGGCGCCGTGGGGACGACGCCCAGGGTGACGATCTTTCCATCGGCTGCGGCAGCGACCGCTTCGCCGACGGATGTCCGAAACGCCTCGGCGTCGGGAATGTGATGATCGGACGCGACGAACAGATTGACCGCTTGCGGGCTGCGCTGAGCTGTCCAGAGGGCTGCGGCGGCCATCGCGGCGGACGAGTCGCGTCCCTCGGGTTCCAGCAGGACGACGGCGCGAATGCCGATCTCTTCGAGCTGCTGGAGAATGGCTGTCCTGTGAGTGACGCCGGCCACCACGACCAGTTCACCGCCCCCATTGGCCAAGGCGGCGACACGCGCGGCGGTCTCCTGAAACAGCGACCGGTTCCCCGCTAAAGGGATGAACTGTTTGGGCAGTGAGGGCCGGGACGCGGGCCACAGCCGAGTGCCGGAACCGCCGCACATGATAACCGGAAAGATGGGGGGCATCTGAAAACGCAGCAGTTGTCGGGACATGTCTACTAGACGAGCCTTGTTCGCACGTCACCCGCCCGGTTGAAATGTCACGTTTAAAGCGGCAGCACCGTCGTCGATTTGACTTCTTCCAGCACCGCATAGGTGCGGGTTTCGCGGACGCCCGGCATCCGCACCAGAACGTCGCCCAGGAAGGCGCGGTAGGCGTCCATGTCGCCGACCCGAGCCTTGATCAGATAGTCGAAGCCGCCGGCGACCATGTGGCACTCCAGCACCTCCGGCTGGCTGCGAACGGCGGCGGCGAAGGCTTCGAAGACGTCGCCGGTGGTGCGGTCCAGCAGGACCTCGACGAAGATCAGCAGGTCCCGGCCGACCTGAGCCGGGTCGATCATGGCGGCGTAGCCGGTGATGATCTTCTTTTCGCGCAGCCGTTTGACCCGTTCGAAACAGGCGGCGGGCGACAGGTTGCAGCGTCGCGCCAACTCGGCGTTGGAGATGCGGGCGTCGGTCTGGAGCACCCTGAGGATGCGGCGGTCGACGGCGTCGATGTCGATCATCAGAAATCGTTGCCTTGCACCGAACGATCTTCGGTCAGGCCTCGTATCATACGAAGCACCTTCAATGAACTCCGGCATATAGGGCGTGAATCCACAGGATTTGCCGCCGATGACTACCCCCGCCTTCACGCATTCGAGCTTGGCCGCCTGGGACGGTCTGGACGCACACAAGTTCCGCGACGAGCGCGAGGCTGTCGCCGCCAACCTGGCCCGCATGCCTCTGGGCACCGCAGAACGCGCTGCGGTGGTCGCGGAAGCCACAGCCCTGGTCGAACACGCCCGCCGCAGCCAGAAGAAGCAGGGGGTGGTCGAAAGCTTCCTGCAGCAGTTCTCCCTGGGCACCCGCGAAGGCCTGGCCCTGATGTGTCTGGCCGAGGCCCTGCTGCGCGTGCCGGATGAGGAGACCCGCGACCGGCTGATCGCCGAGAAGATCGGATCCGCCGACTGGGCTGCCCACCTGGGTCAGTCCGACAGCCTGTTCGTCAACGCCTCGACCTGGGGGCTGATGCTGACAGGCAAACTGGTCGATGTCGACGATGAGGCGCGAACCGACCTGCCCGGCTTCCTGAAACGGATCGCCGGACGGCTGGGCGAGCCGGTCATCCGTCAGGCCGTGGCCACCGCCGTCAAGATCATGGGCGAGCAGTTCGTGGTCGGCCGCACCATCCAGGGCGCGCTGAAGCGGTCAAACAAGGAAGGCTGGCTGTGCAGCTTCGACATGCTGGGCGAGGGCGCCCGCACCGTCGCCGACGCGGACCGCTATGAGAAAATCTACGCCGACGCCATCGAGGCCGTGGGCAAGACCTCGAAAGGCCAGGGCCCCGAGCACGGCCACGGCGTGTCAGTGAAACTGTCGGCCCTGTCGCCCCGCTATGAGGCGACGCACGAGGACGACGTCTGGGCGAGCCTGTATCCCCGCATCCTGCGCCTGGCCCAGATCGCGGCCAAATACGACATCAACTATACGATGGACGCCGAAGAGGCGGACCGTCTGGCCTTGTCGCTGAAGCTGCTGGACCGGCTGGCGCATGAGCCGTCGCTGGGCGGCTGGACCGGCCTGGGTCTGGCGGTTCAGGCCTATCAGAAGCGTGGTCTGGAGACGATCGAACGGGTCGCCGACCTGGCCCGCCGTTCGGGCCGTCGTCTGATGGTGCGCCTGGTCAAGGGCGCCTATTGGGACACGGAGATCAAGCGCGCCCAGGTGTTCGGCCGCACCGACTATCCCGTCTATACTACCAAGGCGGCGACCGACCTGAACTACCTCGTCTGCGCCAAGGCCATGATCGAGGCGGCGCCGGCGATCTACAGCCAGTTCGCCAGCCACAACGCCCACACCCTGGCCGCTGTGCGTCGCATGGCCCGTGATCGGGGCGTCGCGGTCGAGCACCAGCGCCTGCACGGCATGGGGGAGGCGCTTTACGACGCGGCGCACGAGGCCTGGGCCGATGAGACCGTTATCGTCCGCGCCTATGCCCCCGTCGGCGGGCATGAAGAACTGCTGCCCTATCTGGTGCGGCGCCTGCTGGAAAACGGCGCCAACTCTTCCTTCGTTCACGCCCTGCTGGACGAGCGCGTGCCCGCCTCGGCCGTTGCGGCCGATCCCATCTCCCTGGTCGAGCAGGCGCCCGACCGTCACCCCAAGATTCCGGTTCCGAAAGACATGTACGGCGATCGTCAGAACTCCCTCGGCCGCGACTATTCCCAAGCCGCCGACCGTGAAGCCCACGCCAAGGCGCTGGAGGGAGTCGATCGCGAGAAACTGACCTCCGGTCCCATCGTCGTGGGCAAGCTGCGCGCCGGGATCGACGCCCAGGACGTGACCAATCCCTTCGATCGATCACAGGTGCTGGGCCATGTGTCGGAAGCCGAGACGGCTGACATAGACGCCGGCGTCCAGGCTGCCGCCGAGGCTCAGGTCAAATGGGACCGCCAGGGCGGCGCCAAGCGCGCCATCGTCCTGCGCGCCATGGCCGACGCGCTGGAGGCCGATCTGGACCGTCTGGTCGCCCTGCTCAGCCGCGAGGCGGGCAAGACCCTGAACGACGGCGTCGCCGAGGTGCGCGAGGCCGCCGATTTCTGCCGCTACTACGCCCTGCTAGCCGAGCGCGACTTCACCGCGCCCGAAACCCTGAAGGGTCCGACCGGCGAAACCAACCAGCTGTTCCTGCACGGACGCGGCGTCTTCGCCTGCATCAGTCCGTGGAACTTCCCCTTGGCTATCTTCACCGGCCAGATCGCCGCGGCCCTCGCCGCCGGCAACGCGGTACTAGCCAAGCCCGCCGAACAGACGCCTCTGATCGCCGCCGAGGCCGTGCGCCTGTATCACAAGGCCGGCTTGAACCCCGACCTGCTGGCCCTGATCCCCGGCCGCGGCGAGACGGTCGGCGCGGCCCTGGTCACGCACCCGGGCATCGACGGCGTCGCCTTCACCGGCGGAACGGATACGGCGGCGGCCATCAACCGGTCTATCGCCGCCCGCCCCGACGCCATCATCCCTTTCATCGCCGAAACGGGCGGCCTGAACGGCATGTTCATCGACACCACGGCACTGAAAGAACAGGTGATCGACGACGTGATCCAGTCCGCCTTCGGCTCGGCCGGCCAGCGCTGTTCGGCCCTGCGCGTCCTCTATGTTCCCGAGGATTCGGCCGACGCCCTGATCGAGGGCCTGAAGGGCGCTTTGGCGGTCCAGACCGTCGCCGACCCTGCCGATCCCAAGACCGACATCGGCCCGGTCATCGATCCCGAATCCCGCCGGGCCCTGGAAGCGCACGTCGAGCGCCTGTCGAATGAAGCGAAGATCATCGCCCGCGCCGCCCTGCCGATGGGCGCCGACAAGGGCGACCTGTTCGCCCCCACCATCGCTGAAATCCCGACGCCCGACTTCCTCGAACGCGAGGTCTTCGGCCCCATCCTGCACATCTACCGCTACGCCCCGTCCGACCTGAAGTCGGTCGCCGGCAAGCTGGCCGCGCGCGGCTACGGCCTGACCCTGGGCGTCCACAGCCGCATCGAAGCCTTCGCCGCCGAAGTCGTCGACCTGGTCCCCGCCGGCAACGTCTACGTCAACCGTTCGATCACAGGCGCGGTGGTCGGGGTGCAGCCGTTCGGTGGAGAAGGCCTGTCAGGTACGGGGCCCAAGGCCGGCGGCCCCAACAGCCTGATCCGCTACGCCGCCGAGAAGGCGATCAGCGTCAATATCGCGGCGCAAGGCGGGGATCCGGCGCTGCTGAATCTCTAGGCGTTCAGCGCGCGCTTCAGCGTTTCGGCGACACGCAGGATGTCGTCGGACGACAGCAGTTCGTGGGTGGGCAGGTTGATGCCCTGAGCGGCGCAGAGGCGTGCATTCGGGGCGTCCACGGCCGCATCGTAATAGGGCGGCATGTCGTTCACCGGATAGAAGACCGGACGCGTCTCGATCCCTTCCGCATCCAGTCGGGCCATCACTTCGTCGCGCGAGACCTTGCCGTTCGGCTTCAGCTGGATCGTGTACATCCAGAAGGAATGCACGCAGTCGTCCGCCGTGAACGGCAAATCGATAAGGTCCGTCAGTCCGCTCAGCGCGTCATCATAGGCCGCAGCGATCTCTGCGCGACGTTTCAGGGCGTCTTCGATCCGTTCCATCTGCGCCACCCCGATGGCGGCCGTCAGGTTGGTCATGCGATAGTTGAAGCCGACCATCGGGTGCCAGTAGCGACGCTCGGCGCTCATGCCCTGGCTGCGCAGCAGGCGCATGCGGGTGGCCAACGCGTCGTCGTTGGTGGTGACCGCGCCGCCTTCGCCGGTAGTGATGATCTTGTTGCCGAAGAAACTGAAGCTGCCGCATTGACCGATCCCGCCGACGGGCCGGCCACGGTATTGGGCGCCGTGCGCTTCCGCTGCGTCTTCGATCACCCACAGGCCGTGGCGGTCGGCGATCTCCATGATTGGCCCCATGTCTGCCGAATGACCGTAAAGGTGGACCACGACGATGCCCTTGGTCCGGGGCGTAATGGCTTCTTCGATCCGGGCGGGATCGATGTTGAAGGTGCGGGGATCGTTGTCGACGAAGACCGGCGTGGCGTTGCAGTAATGGACGCAGTTGGCGGTGGCGATATAGGTCAGCGATGGCATGATGACCTCATCGCCCGCCTCCAGGCCCAGCCCAACCATCGCCAGATGCAGCGACGTCGTGCCGTTGTTGCAGGCGATGGCGTGTTTCGTCCCGGCCATTTCGGCGACTTGGGCCTCGAAACGCTCGATGAAGGGGCCTCGCGACGAGATCCAGGTGCTGTCCAGCGCCTCGTTGACGTAGGCTTTCTCGCGATCCGACAGGCGAGGAACGGCGACGGCGATGCGGTCCATGGAGATTACCTTGCTGCTCTTGCGCGGGCGGGGGTCCCGACGGCGATAGTATTGGATGGAATGTCGTGAATGGCGGTGGCGCCGGCGCCTAGGGTGGCGTCAGCCCCAATCGAAACGCCAGGCGCGACGGCTGACCCCACCCCGATCATGGCGCGGTCGCCGACGATGACGGAGCCGGCGAGGTGGCTGCCCGGCGCGATATGGACCGCAATGCCAAGGCGACAATCGTGATCGACGGACGCACTCGTATTGACGATGCCGAATGGCCCGATCCGGCATTCGGCGTTCAGGATGGCGCCCGGCATGACAATGGCGCCACGCTCGACCTCTGCGGACGGCGACACCACGGCGTTTGGACTGATCAAGGCGGGCAGGCTGAAACCCAGGGCTTCCAGATCGACCCCTATGCGCTCCCGCACGCGATTGCTGCCGATGCCCAGGGCGGCGAAACGCACGCCGTCAGACAGCAGGGACGACGCCATGTCATCCTTGCCGATGACCATCGCGCCGACGACGTGGCGAGGCGTGTCGTCGGCGTCCAGGCAGCCCACGACCTCGAACCCGCAGGACCTCGCCAGTTCGACGACGACCTTGGCGTGTCCGCCCGCGCCGATGACCACCAAACGAGGAATGGACGGCTCCTTAACGGTGCTTCTGGGTCAACCGTGCGAGGTCGGCGTCCACCATCTCGCAGATCATGTCTTCCAGCGTGATCGTCGGCGTCCAACCCAGTTGGCGCTCGGCCTTGGCGGGATCGCCTAGAAGAATGTCGACCTCGGCCGGACGGAACAGGGCCTGATCGATGACCAAGTGGTCTTCGACGGACAGACCAGCGTGCTTGAAGGCGATGTCCACCATATGTTTGACGGTCCAGGTCTGGCCGGTCGCAACGACATAATCGTCGGCGGTTTCCTGCTGCAGCATCATCCACATGGCGCGGACGTAGTCCCGCGCGTGGCCCCAATCGCGCTTGGCCTCGATGTTGCCGAGACGCAATTCCTTGGCCAGACCCAGTTTGATCCGGGCGACGCCGTCGGTGACCTTGCGGGTGACGAACTCCTGTCCGCGCAGCGGGGACTCATGATTGAACAGAATGCCCGAGCTGGCGTGCATCCCGAAGCTCTCGCGGTAGTTCACCGTGATCCAGTGGCCGTATAGCTTGGCGACGGCATAGGGCGAACGCGGGTAGAAGGGCGTGGTCTCGCTCTGCTTCTCGTGCTGGATCAGCCCGAACATTTCCGACGAGGAGGCCTGATAGAAACGCGCTTCGCTCTTGAGCAGACGCAGGGCTTCCAGCACGTTCAGCACGCCGACGCCGGTGACGTTGGCGGTCAGGTGCGGCTGCTGCCAGGACGTGGCGACGAAGGACTGGGCCGCCAGGTTGTAGACCTCGTCCGGATCGACGTCGGCGACGATGCGCATCAGGCTAGACAGGTCGCCCAGATCGCCTTCCACCAGATTGATCCGGTCAAGGACGCCGAGCCACTCCAGGCGATCCAGATGCAGACCCCCGGAACTGGAACGCCGCGCCAAGCCCCAGACTTGATAGCCCTTGTCCAGAAGGAACTCGGCCAGATAGGCCCCGTCCTGACCCGTGATCCCGGTAATGAACGCTCTTGGCACGCAAGCCCTCCATGAAAGCGGGGACTTACTAGACGCTGACGAGCCCTACGCCAAGCGCAGGGTCGTCGAGATCGGCATTTGGCGTTGCTTTGATGGGGAGGGAAACGTATTCCGAACCTCTCATCTGTACGAGGTTCAACCCTTGAAAATCGCGATACTTCTCCCCGAACGTCCTGATCTGGGGTGGCGCTGGCGCGCAAAGGAGTTGGCCCGATCGCTGCGCCAGACAGGCGCGCCCGACGGCGACGAGATCACGGTCGCCATCGGTTTGCCTCGTGAACCCGAGGCGGACTGGCGTAGAAAAGAAGCCGAAATGCTGTCCGACGATGATGGCGTCGTTGTTCGCCACCTCGGCTGGGAGCGTGTCGAGCCCGCGATGGCGGAGCGGATGTTCCCGGATTTGAAAGCCAGTCTGGATGATATTCCCGACGTCGCGCTTCCTCGCGACTGGGGCTGGAACTTTGTGGACTGCGACGCCTGGATCGTCTGCGCGGACGCCGCCCAGGGCGCGGTCGCGCCTCTAAAGCCGGTCGCCTACTATGTCCGAGATCTGGCGCAGCGCTACGTACCGTCAGCATTCGCGTCAGGCCTCGATCACATATTCTGGCGGCGTCAGGATCACGCCTTCCGTCTGTGGCGTCAGGCCGAATGCGTCTTTTCCACCCAGGCGGCCACGAACGACGACATTTCCGGCTACGCCGGCGTACGCCGTGATCGCATCGTTCTCTCCCCTCAACTGACGCCGGCGTCGGGCGACGCCACCAAGCGTTCTGCAGGCTCGTCGATCGATCTGCTTTGGTTGGCCGAACCCTATGCGGGGCACGATCCGGCCGTCGCGCTGGAGGCCGTTCGGATCCTGAGATCGGAAGGCGAGGACGCCCGGATCACGGTTTGCGGCGAACAGGCCTATGGTTTCGATCCCGAGGACGGACAACTGACGCTGTTGGCGGCGCCGGCTCGCGCCCGCCGGGCGGCCGAATCGATCGCCTGCGAGACCGTCGCTGACGAGCGGGAACTGGCTCGCGTTCTGTCGCGCACGAAACTGGTCTGGTCGAGCGCCTTGGCGGATGGAGAGGCCGAAGGCGTGCTTCGGGCGGCCCAGGTCGGCGTCCCCTATGTCGGCCTGCGCTATCCGCAGGCGGAGCGGCTGGTTCAGGAGCTGGGCGTCACGGCCTTCTTCTACGACCGTTCGGAAGCCGGGCTGATCGCCGACGCCTTGAAACAGGCCTTATCGAACACAGCATCTGCCCCTACTTCGGGCTTGTCGCCGAAAGACGACACGCGTGACTGGTCTTCCGTGGTCGAGCGTCTTTGGAGGCGTCCCGGTGCGTGATGGAAATCGGACCTCTATCGGCGTCTGGAGCGAACTTCCTCCCGGCGCCCGGTGGGCCAACGAGGGCATTTCGCGCATCGTCGGCTTCCTCATCGAGGGTGGAGCGGAGACGGGCGATTACACCTTCCGGGTTCTGGTGCCGCGAGGCATGGCGGAAACGGTGCGCGACGACCTACGCACCCTGATCGCCAAGGAGAATGTGGACTGGATCGTCGACGAGCCGACCGCAGCTTTCGAGGCCGATTGGGTCAAGCAGAACGGCCCGATCTCCGGCAAGTCCGCCGTCGCCGCTTCTATGGCGGCCTATGCCAATACCCAGATCGATGTCGCCGGCTGGATAAACACCTTCCCCCATTTCACGGGCTCGCGCCTGTTGAACGGCCGCAAGGCTGTGCTTCTGCCGGACGCCATTCCCTACGACTTCCCTATTGGCTGGGATTACAATCACTACTGGGGCCCGCAAGGCGAGTGGGTTCAGTGGAAACAGATCGCCCGCGAAACGCTTTCGGACGGTCAGGCCGTGATCGCCCACTCCAAACATGTGGCGCGCCGTCATGGCGTGAAACTGCTGGGGCTGGACGAAAGCCTGATCCGGGTCGTGCCGCACGCCCCGCCGGACCTCGCGCCGATCCTTCCCTTCATCAAGGACCGCAAGAAGACGCCCGAGACCCTGCGCCTGGCAGCGAACATTCTGCGCGACTACGCCGCGACCAAGGGGCTGGACTATCTGCGCGCCTTCCCGTTCGAGGAAACACCCTTCGTCATGGTGGCGACCCAGGATCGGGTGACCAAGAACGTCGGGCGGGCGGCCGAGGTCGTGCGACGCCTCGTGCGCGACGAGCGCCGAAACCTGAAGCTGTTCACGACGGCGCCCCTGCATCACGGCGCGAACTGGACCCTGTTCCCCGGCCTGGTCGCGGATCATCAGATGCAGCACGACATCGTCTCGATGCCCGACGTGCCGCGCGACGTCCACGCGGCGCTCTTCCACTGCGCCTCCCTCACCATCCACCCGACCTTCTACGAAGGGATCGTCGGCACCCTGACCTTCTACGAGGCCGTCAGCGTCGGTACGCCCTGCATCATGGGCGTCGGCCCTCACGTCCGGGAACTGATGGAGACGGCGCCCGAGCTGGAACCCCTCACCTTCGATCCCTACGACATCTCGGCCATGCGCAAGCTCGTGCTGGAGGTGCTGAAGGATCCTGAGGCGGCGGTGAACCTTCAGCGGCCCGCTTATGAACGCCGCCGCAAGCGCGGCTGGGCGGCCGTGGCTCAGGCCTATGCCGACGCCGCCGCCGGTTTCGACGGGCCGGCCGCCGCATGAGCGCGCCCTCGAAACCGGCCAAGGCCGTCGCCCGCACTCCGGTCGGCGTCTGGACGGAATGGCCGGTCGGCGCACGTTGGGCCAACGAGGGGATGACCCGGCTTCTCGGCTTCATGATCGAGGGCGTGGCCAAGGGGAAGACCTATGTCTTCCACATCGTGCTGCCCGACGGCGTCCGCGCCGAAGCCCGCGAAGATCTGGCCGCGCTCCAGGCCGTCGAGGGCGTGGACTATGTGCTGCATTCTCCCCCGCCGGAGATGAAGCTCGCCGCCGACGATTTCGAAGGCCAAGCGCGATTCGCCAATGCGTCCGTCAAGGTCGACGGATGGATCGTGCTGTTCCCCTATTTCCGTCATGCCCTGCTTCTGGATGCGCCGGTCGCCACCATCTTCCCCGACGGCATACCCGTGGCCTTCCCAGTGCCAGACCCCGGCGCATGGGGCCCCAACGGCTATCACCTGAGATGGCGTCAGCAGGTCCAAGCCCTGCTCGACGGCTCGGATCGCGTCGTGACCTTCTCGAACCATGTCGCGGACGACCAGGCCGGGCGTCTGTTCGGCGTGCCCAGGGACAAGATTCACGTCGTACCCCACGCGCCGCCCAATCTGTCGCATCTGGCACCCTATGCCAAAAAGGGCACGACGGCGGCAAGTCGATCCATCGCCGCCGATCTGCTGCGATCTCACGCCCGTGAGCGCGGCTGGTCCCAGTTGGCGGACTTTCCTTTCGAGGAAGTGGACTACGTCGCCGTCTCGACCCAGGACCGCGTGACGAAGAACATTCGCCTGGTGGCTGAAGCGGTTCGCGGGCTGGTGCGAGACGAGCGCCGCAGTCTGAAGCTGTTCATGACGGCCCCGCTACATTTCGGCGCTACCTGGACGCCCCTGCCCAATCAACTGGAATACGACCAGATGGCGGGTGACGTCGTGTCCATGACCGACCTGCCGCGCGACGTGCATGCCGCCTTCTACCACTGCGCGGCGGTCACGGTGCATCCGTCCATTTTCGAAGGCGGGCTTGGGCCCTTCCCGTTCTATGAGGCGGTTAGTGTGGAAACGCCCTGCCTGATGGCGGATGGGCCACACCTGCGCGAACTTGTCGTCGATGAGCCGGGCCTGGCCGCGTTCGTCTTCGACCCGAACGACAGTCGCAAATTGCGCGATCTGATCCTCTCGACGCTGGAAAATCGCGATACGGTGCTCGCCGTGCAGAAAGCCTGTCTGGATCGGATCGCAACCTACGGCTGGAGCCAGGTTGCGGCGGCTTACTCCGAAGCGGCGATTTCAGGGGGGGTCGCACAATGACGACAGACGGCGCGCCTCTGGAAGCTCGACTTTTTCTGATCGAGAGCCGTCTCGCCAACCTGCAGGACATGGTGCTGTCGGGCCTTCAACGGCAGATCGTGCCGCTGGACGACGACTTCGTCGCCATCCGTCGTTCGGACGGCTGGGCCGTGGCTGGCGCCGAAGAGTTCCGCTCCATCCTGCACCTGGCAGACGGCGTCAGCGGTCATGAGCCCGGCGTGCAGGCGCTTCTCAAGCGTGCGGTCAAGCCGGGCCACGTAGTGGTGGATGTCGGGGCCCATATCGGCCTGATCGGCGTCGAAATGGCCCGACATGTGGGCGCTACCGGCCATGTTGTTCTCGTCGAGCCGAACCCTCGGTCGGCGGAAGCGGCGCGCCGAACCCTGATCTCGAACGGTTTCGGCGGTCGATTCAGCCTTCACGTCATGGCAAGCGGCGCAAAGACCGGGCGCGCCAGCTATTTCTTCGGCTCGAACAGCATGCTCGGCAGCCTGGCGGCTCAGGACGGACCGCAACTCGGAGCTCTGGAGGTTTCGGTCGCCCCCTTGGACGACATCGTGACGCCGGGACAGGTCGTTTCCCTGATCAAGATCGACGCCGAGGGTTGGGAAAACGAGGTTGCCAGGGGCATGTCTCGTGTCTGCCGCGAGTCTGCCGATATTATGGTCGTCGCCGAATTCGCCGCCTGTCATCTGGCTCGGACCGGCGTGTCGCCGCAGGATTGGTTCGACGACTTCGCTCGTCACGGCCTGTCGGACATCGCCTTGATCGACGACCACACGGGCGTCTTGTCCGCGTGCGATATCGCCGGACTGTTGGAGATGGAAACGGCGAACATTCTTCTCGCTCGGCCCGGAAGCCCTGCAAAAGCAGAGCTTTCCAAGGCTGTCGGCGAAGCGTAATAGCCTGATTTAGGTCTGCGGGATGGATATGGTCGACACGAACTCTGCCGCTGGCGCAAACCCGCTGGATACGATGCGTCGCGTGTCGGGGTCTCAGGCCGGGTCATCCATCGCCTTGGGTCAGATGGGCGAGCGCTTAGGTCTTCTCGAGGAGCGTCTTCAAGCGCTCGAAGCATTGGCGGTAAGCGCCGACGCTCATCAGACCACGACCCAGAAACATCTCGATGCCCTGGCGACCGCCGTCAAGGACAATGGGGAAGTGTCCCGAGAGGCACTGGTCCGCCTTGCGACCAACAGCGCTCAGGACATCCAGGCGTTGAACAGGGCCATCGAAGTCTTGGGCGCGCGGCAGGATAAGGCCTATGCCGGTCTGATTGATGCGCTTGATGCAGTCGCGCTGGAAATGACCGAGCAGGGCCGTGTGCGAAACGCTCTGCAAGACGAGCAGCGAAAAACAAGGATCGCCCAAAGGCGACGCCTCGAGGACATTGCACGCATTCAAGCCTTGAGCGCCGAACGCGACGCGTTGGAAATCGAACTGCAGGCGGCGGCCGCGCGTCATCGCAGGGCGCTGCGGGGGGCTCCGGCCGACTCCAAGCCCTCTGTTGCGCCGGTCGCCGCCTTTGTCGCCGGCCGTGTAGAAGCCCCCGCCGCTCCGGAAGACACAGCGCCTCCGCCGGCATTCGTCGCAAGCGCATCGACACCTAGGCAAGACGACGCCGCCTTGCTGACCGAGGCCCGCGAGGCGAAGTCGGCTCGCGACTGGCCTCGTGCACGCGACGCCTATGCAGCCTATGTCGCCGCAAAGCCGCGCAAGGCGTCCGGCTGGAAGCAATACGGCCACATGCTCAAGGAAAACGGCGAATTCGACGCCGCACGCGCCGCGTATTTCCGATCTCTCGCCCTGTCGCCGTCGGACGTCGATACCTGCCTGCATCTCGGCCACCTTCTGAAGAATACGGGCGATCGCGATCTGGCCGCCGAGATATTCAGAGCCGCACTGGCGATGGATCCCAGTTTCGGCCCGGCCAGAGACGGTCTTGGTGATCTCGGCTTTGCGATTCCGGAAGCCGGCCCGACGCGTCCGAAACCAGGCAAGTCCGGCACGAAACTGGCGCGCTGGTTCTACGGCAAACGATTGCGATCGGCGCAGTCGGCCTTTGCCGCACGAAAATGGGACGTGGCCGAAGGGCGCTATCGCGGCCTGCTTCAAGATCGTCCCTGGGATGTGCGCCTAATGATTCAGATCGGCCATGCCTTGAAAGAACAGGGCAAGATCGACGCGGCTGCGCAGATGTACCGGCGGGCATTGGACCAGGAGCCGCTAAACAGCGACGCGCATCTTCACCTCGGACATGCAGCCAAGCTCGCCGGCGACATCGAAGGCGCCCATGTTCATTATCGCCGTGCGCTGCGTTACTGGCCCCAGAATCCTGACGCGCTGTTCGAGCTGCGAGACGCGTCTTGATCGCGACCGACAACTCCTTCGGATCGCACATTCGGATCATCGGCGCCCTGATGATGCGCGAGACGGTCACACGTTACGGCCGTCAGGGACTGGGGTTGCTGTGGCTGATCGGCGAGCCGCTGCTGTTCTGCTTCGGCGTCATCATCATGTGGTCGCTGATCAAGCCGGCTTACGAACATGGTGTGCGGATCGCGCCTTTCATCATGACCGGCTATATGTGCTTGCTTCTGCTGCGGCATTTGGTCGGCGCGAACATGAACGCGCTCCAGGCCAACGGCGGTCTGCTTTACCATCGCCCTGTCAAGGTGATGCACCTGTATCTGTCGCGGTGCGGGCTGGAGATCGCAGGCAACACCATGGCCTTTTTCGTCGTTTATCTGGCGATGCTGGCGATCCGGCAGGTGGATCTGCCCCACGACCTTCTGCTCTTCTATTCCGGTTGGTTCCTCCTCGCCTTCATGGCATGCGGGATCAGTTTCGTCTTCGCCGGCCTGGCGCTGCGTTACGAGTTGTTCGAACGCGTTTCGCCAGTGCTTCAGTATGCGATGATTCCGCTATCCGGCGTTTTCACCATGATGGCCTGGCTGCCACAGCATTATCGCGACGTTCTGCTCAAGGTGCCGATCCCGCATACGGTGGAGATGGTTCGCGCGGGGATGTTCGGCGAGTTCACCCCTACCTATTACGACGCCGGATACGCCTTCGCCTGGGCGGTCGCCCTGAACTTTATCGGTCTGGTGCTTCTGGCGCGCGCCAAGCATCATCTGGAAATGGAATGAAGCGGCGCGACCGTTTCTGGAAATCGAAATGAACAAGCCAATCCTGAACTACCGTGGCGTCGGCGACTATGCCGAGAAGGCCGAAAAGACGCCGGCCTGGCGGCGGTTCTTCAAGAAAATCCCGCTGTCCTTCCTGATCGTGGTGGTCGCCCCCACGGTGCTGGTGGCCATCTATTATCTGCTGATCGCCTCGCCCCAATACACCTCGGAAGCTCGCTTCGTAGTCCGCTCAAAGGCGCAGGAGCAGCCGTCCAGCCTGGGTGTGGCCCTGCAGGGCGTCGGCCTATCCTCGAACCAGACGGATGCTTATGCGGTCCATGAGTATATCCGCTCGCGTAATGCGCTTGAGGATCTTCGCGGCAAGCTAGATGTGCGCGCCATCCTGGGCCGTCCAGGCGTCGATGCCCTGTCGCGTTATCCGCGTCCCTGGGAAGGACAGTCGTTTGACAGCCTTCATGAAGGACTGAAGCGCTTCGTGACTGTGGGGTACGACTCGTCCACCGGCCTTAGCACTCTTCGGGTCAGAGCTTTCCGACCGCAGGATTCTCAGGCTATGGCCGACGCGCTGCTCGACGGCGGAGAGCGACTGGTCAACCAGCTCAACACCCGTGCCGATGAAGGCGCGGTGCGCGACGCCCGTCGCGACGTGGCCGACGCAGAAGCCCGTCTGACCGCCGCCCAAGTGCGCCTGACGACCTTCAGAAACCGCGAAGGTCTACTCGACCCGGCTAAGGCGGCGGTCGAGAACATGGAGTTGATAGGCAATCTGCGCGGCACGGTCGCCAATCTGCGCGCAGAAAGATCGCAGCTGTCCTCCGAGGCGCCGCAGAGCCCTCAGCTGGCCGCACTCGACAGCCGTATCGCCGCCTTTGAACGACAGATCGCGGCCGAACAGGCCAAGATGGCGGGCGCTGCCGACTCGCTTGCGCCAAAGCTCGAAACCTACGAGGCTCTCGCCTTGGATCGCGAGTACGCCGACAAGGCGCTTGGGTCTGCCAGGGCGATGCTGGACCGTTCGGAATCGGAAGCCCGCAGCCAACGGCTTTATCTTGAGCGCGTCGTGCGTCCCAACTTGCCGACCGATTCGTCTCAACCAAAGCGGTTGCTGGCGATTCTGACGGTGTTCGCCAGTTTGCTGATACTGTACGGCACGGCCTTCCTAGTGGTCGCCGGCCTTCGAGAGCACAACCAGGGATGACGACGGTTCCCGTGCCAGAGCCAGTCCCTGCGCCTCAACCAGTGGCGCTAGATGTGCGCGGTCTCGGTAAGGCTTTTCCCGCCAGTCATGGCGCAGGAGACCGCTGGCTGTTTCGTGATCTCGACTTCGATTTGAAACGGGGCGACCGTCTAGCGATTCTCGGGCGTAACGGCCAAGGCAAATCGACCTTCATCAAGATTCTTGGTGGTGTGCTGCCGATGTCGGAAGGGGAGCTCAACTGGAAGGTTCGACCGTCCTGGCCCATCGGCTTCGGTGGCGGGTTTCAAGGCAGCCTAAGCGGCTTGGACAACATACGCTTCCTCTCGCGCGTGTATGCCGCCAACTACGATACGGTGCTGGAGCGCGTCGAGAGTTTTGCCGAACTCGGTCTGGCGCTGAAACAGCCGGTGAAACATTATTCGTCGGGCATGCGGGCGCGTCTGGCGTTCGGCCTTTCGCTGGCAATCGATTTCGACTGCTACCTGATCGACGAACTGATTGCGGTGGGCGACGCGCGTTTCGCCGCCAAATGCGCCGACGAGTTATTCACGCACCGCGCAGATCGCGCGTTCATCATGGCGTCCCATGACATGAACTCCGTCGCCAGTGTTTGTTCCAGCGCGCTGATTATTGAAAGCGGGCAGGTGAAGTTCTTCAACGACGTCGCCGAGGCCATCGATGTCTACAGCTGGCTGAGAGCCGCCTGAGGCCTTTCATTCGGCGTCCGGCCGATCTCGACCGAAATCAACCGCATCCTGCCGGCGAAGACGGCATGGGCGGCCGACACGCGAAACTCGGCGATGGCGGCGGCCTCCCAATTCCTATCCAAGGTGATATCGTACCGCCCCGCGCGGCCCAGCGACACTTCGTGACGCTCATGTCTCTCCAGATCGCCCCACTCGAAAGCCAGACTTTGAGCCGCTGCGGCCCGATCCACATCGAAGCCGATGGACAGCCGCCACGGCCCGGGAGGAAGGGTCATGTGCGGGCCCCAAGCTAAAACGTCGGGGCGGCCCGTCAGGTCGAAGGAGGCAAAGGCCTCGTCGGCAAGCAGCCGACGCTCGTTTAACCGCAACAGTTCGAAGTCAATTGGCGTCGCAGTAGCGGCGGCTCCGAATAATTCCAGCGCCTTAACCGGCCCGGTCGGGAGGCGACACAACGCCTGACCAGCCCGTAGAAGCGCATCTTCGGCGGACTTTACAGACCGCGAGCCGCCGCCGGCACCCATAACGCTGCAGGCCGCGCCCCTTTCGGCGCATCGCGAGAACAGCCGCGACAGGTCCCGCGTTTGGTTGGCGCGGAACTCAGGCGGCGCTTCAGACGTGTCTGTGAGGACGACAAGCCAGTCGCACACATCCATCGTCAGGGCTTCGTCCACCGACAGGCTGATCCGAACCGTCCTATCTGACGAATCCTTTTGAAACGTGCGGGCTTTAGAAAGCCATTCGTCGCTATCGGCCCCGGGCGTGACGAGAATGCCAACGCCACGCGACGAGTCAGTCGAGGGGGCGAGAGGCGTCATGAAAGTCCAAGCGTTTTGTAGGCCAGCCGCAACCGGTCCTGGTAGGCTTCAAGGGAAAACGCGTCGGCACGCTGGCGTCCAGCGGCCTCCAGGGCGACGCGCTTGTCGTCGTCGCTGTCCAGCGCGACGATCGCCGCGCGGATGGCCTCGATGCTGCGAGGATCGACCGTCAGGGCCGCCTCACCCGCGACCTCCGCCGTCGCCGAGACATTGGCGGTTATGACGGCGGTGCCGGCCATCATCGATTCGAGGATGGGCAGGCCGAACCCCTCGTAAAGGGATGGAAACAACGTCGCCTTCGCGCCACGGATCAGATTCTGCAAGAGCGCCGCCGGCAGGTAATCGATGCGCTTGACGCCGCTGGCGCTTTCCGAGGCATGGGACAGTAGGGCGAGATCTTCCTGCGCCAGCCAATCGCGTCCCGCCACGACCACCAGCGGCGTGGACACGCGGCTTTCCAGATAAGCCTGGATCAGACGGGAAACATTTTTCTTGGGCTCCACCGCCCCGAAGAAGAGGAAATAGCCCTTGAAATCCAAGCCGTGAAGCATCGCCAGTTCATTCGCCAGATCATCCGCCGACTTTTGCTCGCCGTTCGGCGGCGCGACGGCCTGATAAGTGGTGATCACCTTGCGTTCGTCGGCGCCGAGCATGGCGATGAGATCCTGCCGGGTCGTCTCGGAGACGGCCAGCAGAAGGTCGGCCCTGCGCACCACCGACGTCATCAGGTCATGATACCGCTTCTTGTCATCCAAGGTGGTGTGCGGCAGCTTCAGCGGGATCAGGTCGTGAACCGTATAAACATTGGCGGCGCGCCGGGCATATAGCGGCAGCGGCGTGGTCCAGTGCATGACGTCCGGGGCCTCATGACCGTCGTCAGATCTCTGGAAGCCCAAGGGCGTGAAAGTCCCATAAACGTTATGGGCGCGGTTGGCCGTGGAAAACAGATCGTGCGCCGCCCAATGTCGTCGGATCGGCAAGGCGTCGTCGCGTCCGATCACCATCCCACTCTTGGGCATGGGCCGGGCCGTACGTCCAAAGCGGGACAGGATCGTCGAAAGGGCTCTTGGAACCCCGGCTTTGCGACTCGACCGACGGGCATCCGTCAACGCGATCTCGTTAAGCAACGAGTTCGACGTCGGAGCGATGCTCGGGCCATGCAGAAGTTCGACCACTGCTCCAACGCCCGCGAGGGCTTCGGCCAGGTTCCTTCCGTAAGTGGCGATGCCCGACCCCTTCGCAAGCGAAAGGTTCCAGCCGTCGATACAGGCCCGAGCCATGCAACCTCTCCGCTTCCCCGCCGCCAAGCGCGATGGGAGACGGCTCTTACATCATCCAGTCGTCATCAGCGACATGCATCCACTCACGACTGAACGAAGGCAATAGATCGCCTTCAGGGGGAGACCTCGTCCAAGCGTCCGGCAGAGTAAAGATGTCATGACCCTTGCCACTGTCGAAATCCATCCAACCCGGCAATGTTTGCGCGTCAACATTCACCTTTGCCGAAGCCGACGGGTCGATGCGAACAATGTCGGTCGCCTTCAGGACTGAGCCGGGCTGCAACGTCGCGATCAGAGCGGGACCACCCGCTCCAGCGCCGTCGGGATCCCACAGCACGCGACCGGTCGCCGCGTCCCACAGGATTTGCGGCCCGCCGCCGGTCGCCGTCAGGCCGTTCACAAACCAATCGTTTCCGGTCAGTCCAAAGCTCCGGAACTCGAGCACGTCCTCGCCGGACTGGAAGTCGGCTATGAAGTCTCCGCCTTCCGCGGCTGCAAAGTATATGAAGGCGTCCCGGCCCGCGCCGCCGGTTAGGAAGTCGGCGCCTAGGCCGCCGGCGATCCGGTCGGATCCGGCTCCAGCGTCGATGACGTCGTCACCGCCGCGTCCCTCGATTACGTCGTCGCCGTCGCGGGCCAGGATGAAGTCTCGGCTCTGGGTGCCCAGCACATAGTCGGCGCTGTTTGAGGAAACGACGCGCTCGATGGAAACATATGTGTCGCCTGCGGCTTCGCCGGTATTGCGCCCCGAACTGATCATGTCGATCAGCAGCGTGCCGCCTGTGACCCCCTGATCGTACCAGACGGTGTCCAAGCCGTCGCCGCCATCGAAAGTGTCGGCGCCGCCGCGGCCAAGGAAGATGTCGTCACCGCCTCGGCCCAGCATGTAATCGGCGTTATCCGTGCCGCGAATGACGTCTGCATCATTGGATCCGACGACCCGTTCGATGGAGATATAACGGTCTCCGGTCGCCGCGCCGCCGTTCTGGGTCAGGCCGGCCAGATCGACCGTCGCCGCCGTATCGTACCAGACGGTGTCTATGCCTATGTCGCCATCAAACCAGTCGCCTCCACCGCGACCCTGGAAAATGTCGTCACCGGCTCTACCGAGGAAGTATTCAGTGGCGGCCGTTCCCCTCATGATATCGTTGCCCACTTCGGAGCCGTATATGCGCTCGATGGATTGATAGCGGTCGCCAGCGGCCGCGCCGCTGTTTGTGGTTGAATCCAGCAAATCGACCGTCGCCTGGGTGTTGTACCAGACAGTGTCGATGCCTTCGCCGCCGTCGAACCAGTCGCCGCCGCCGCGGCCTTCGAAGATGTCGTTGCCGTCACGTCCGACGAAGTAATCGGTGTTGCCGGTGCCACGCATGACGTCGTCGGCGTTGGACCCCACCACCCGTTCAATCGAAGTGTACCGATCCCCTGCCGCAGCGCCGCTGTTTGTCGATGACAAAACGAGATCAACGACAGCTTGCTGATCGTACCAGACGGTGTCGATGCCTGCCCCCCCGTCGAATACGTCACCGCCACCACGCCCCAAGAAGACGTCATTGCCCTCGCGTCCGACGAAATAGTCGGTTGCGGCGGTGCCGCGAATGATGTCGTCGCCAGTCGATCCCACGACCCGTTCGATGGAATTGTAGGTGTCTCCCACCGCTTCGCCCGTGTTCTGCGACGTGTTCAGAAGATCGACGACCAGAACCCCGCCGGCGGTGTTTTCGTACCAGGCGGTATCGATGCCGTTACCGCCGTTGAGTTGATCAGCTCCCACACCCCCAAATAGGATGTCATTACCGTCCAAGCCGTTCAGCACATCGTTGCCGCCTAGCCCCGACAGGACATCGTCCGACGCCGTGCCTGTGAGCGTGTCGGCGGCCGCCGTGCCGGACAGGTTGACGCCTGGGTCATTGAGCGAAATCGTCATGTCGTCGAACTGCAATCGCTCGACGTTGCTGAGGCGGTCCTCGCCGTCTGGACCCGTTACCGTGGTGACGCCGTTCGCCGTGGATATCGTATAGGCCGAGCGCGCGCCGATATAGACGGCGGTATCTAGGCCTGCTCCCCCATCAAGCGTGTCGTTTCCGCCACCGCCGTAAAGACGATCGTCTCCGTTGCCTCCCAACAAGGTGTCATTCGCTGAGTTGCCGTTCAGAATGTCGGCACCCTCGCCACCATCGAGCAAGCTTCCGGTCGCTACGCCGTTCGCGTAGCTGTGGCTGCTGACGGAGACGTGCATCGTGTATTGATTGCCGGACGGAGGGCTGGACGTCGCGAAACCTCCAACACCCGTTCCACTTGCGAACTGGCCTACCTGAATATAGTAGATGCCAGCCGCCTGAACTGTGATGTTGATGTATGAATTCTGGGATGAGCCCTCAGAATTCGAGGCCGGCGTATCGTCATTCTGAGCGATCTCGTTTCCGTTGGCGTCGAAGATTCGCACCGTCGAATCGAAGGAAGCGTTGTCGATGTCGACGCGCAGAATTGCTCCGGCCGCGAGTGTCACGCTGTAATATTCTAGTCCCCCATGGGTCTGTGCCAGTACGGTGGCGTGCG
This sequence comes from Brevundimonas sp. Leaf280, assembly GCF_001422455.1. Taxonomy (NCBI): domain Bacteria; kingdom Pseudomonadati; phylum Pseudomonadota; class Alphaproteobacteria; order Caulobacterales; family Caulobacteraceae; genus Brevundimonas; species Brevundimonas sp. Leaf280. Next base: position 58,754 of record NZ_LMNC01000004.1, read on the forward strand.
GCATGACGTTGTCCGGCACGCCGTCGCGCGTGACCAGATCGAAGCCGTCGTCCAGATTGACCGCAGACCCCGTGCCGGAGTTGGCAAGCGAACGCGCCTTGAAGATGTCGGAAGCATCGCTTACGCCGCCGCCGCCAGCGAAGAGTTGATCGTCGCCATCGCCGCCATAGAGACGATCTGCGCCGCCGCCACCACGAATGATGTTCGACCCGGCGTCGCCGCGAATGATGTCGTTCGCCGTCGTGCCGTTCACCTGTTCCACGCCGGACAGCCGATCGGTGTCAAACCCGCTGGTGACGACACCGGTCACGAGATTTGCGTTCAACCCCGACGAGGTCGTCGTGTAATCCGCCGTATCCCAACCCGCGCCGCCGATCAGAGTGTCGTCTCCTGTGCCGCCGATCAAAGTGTCGTCGCCATCCCCGCCGTCCAGCGTATCGTTACCAGATCCGCCGTTCAGGTAGTCAGCACCGCCGAATCCGTTCAGCACATCGTTGCCGCCTGCGCCGCCCAGGCTGTCCCCGAAGTTGGAGCCGTCAATCCGGTTGTCGGTCACGTCGCCCGTGACGGTCACTGGACCGTTGGGTGTCAGGGTGATGGTCTGGTCCGAGAACCTGAGAAGCTCGACGTTGCGAACCGTTGTCGTCGATCCATTGCCCGTGATCGTGCCGACCTGACCGTCCCAGTAAATCTGATAGGCGCTGCGCGGACCGGAGAATACGACGGTGTCCGCCCCCAGTCCGCCATCGATGGTGTCCGAGCCTCCGTTTCCAGTGATGACGTTATCGACCGCATTGCCGAAGATTGTGTCGGCCCCCGTGCCGCCGATGGCGTTCTCGATCACTGCGCCCAAGGCGATGGAAACGTTCCCTGTCAGGCCTACGACGCTCGAGAAATGTCCTTGGCGCAAGTCTATGGTCTGCGGCCCGGCATATCCGGAGAAGTCGAGCGTATCGACGCCGCCGGCGTCCCATACAGCGAAGATCATCCTGTCCTGGACGCCTGGCGCGTACCAGGCCAGGCCGGTGTTGGAGTTAAATCCATAGACGGTATCACCCGTGCGGGTGGTCATATTGGCGCCGTACAGACGTTGAGCGGCGGAAATATCGTCTAGCAGCGGGGCTGAGGAGTAGCTGCCGAGAAACGCACCACCGGTGTTTGTTTCAGAAAAGTAGCTCATCAGCGTGTACTGCCGAGAATCCTCGAAGTAGGTCGCGTCGTTCTGATAGGTGATCGAGACACCTTCACTTGCGTTGTAGTCCGCTGGGTGGCGTAAACCGAGCGCGTGGCCGATCTCGTGCGTCAGAACCTGCTGGCCGTAGCCAAGCATGGCTGGGTTGGCGTTGTAGCTGAAGGTTGAGTTTACCCACACGTCGCCGGAAACCGATCCCGTCGCCGGCGCGCCTGGGCCATAGGCGAATGCAGCTGCGCCGCTCTGGCCGCTGGAATAGTTGCCGAACAGGATCGAGGCGTTGTCGGAGTAACCTGCACCGTCGTCCACGCGCTGGAAGACGATGTTGGCGACATCCGACCAGGACCGTAGCGCCAGAAGGGTAGCGGCGATCTGAATGGCGGTGAACTGTGTGAAGCCCGCGGTGTCGGTCGGCATGGTCGTGACGCTGGCTCTGAAGGCGAACGTCACCGTTGCAGGTGTGCCTAGAGGTTGACCTGCCGTAACCCAAGACTGATTGCCACGGGTGATTTGAAGGCCTGCGTCCGTCGTGGACAGCGATGGCTTGCCATTCGGTCCAAAATTGCCGCGGTTGTCTATGTTGACGATGACGCCCTGATGACCATCGGTCGCGCCGTCCGAAACCAGTCGGCCGCAGCAGCCGCAGATCGCAAAGCCCGATACCATTCCGCCGGCCCCTGATCCGAAACTCCAACCGGACGAAGGACCGGAATGGCCGCTGTCGTCTACCGTATTGAAGACCCGGCTATTGAGCGTGGCAGGCATGATCCGGCATCCTCTCGATGTTATCGCGCCACCCTAGCGCGCTTCGACATCTTGGCAAGCGGAGCCGCATGCCGAGGTCCGGCCGCCTATACGGCCTCAAACACCGTGTTGATGTACTCGCCGTCTCGTTCTTTCGCGAGAATGCGAAAGCCCGCCCGCTGGGCAACGACGTCGACGCTTTCTTCAAGATAAAAGACGGTGTGGAAACGCGTGTCGAGATAGCGCTCGTCATAGCAGGGCGACGAATGCGACATCCGAGCGCCCGGCAGCAGCAGGGCCCTCATTTTGCGAAATTCGTCAACCGGGCGGATGAAATGTTCGATGGTGTTGTTCGAATAGATGCCCGCAAGGCCCGGCGCTACCTGGCCAAGATCGTTCACAATGAACTCCGAAGCCCCTCCCGGCGTCGGCTCGTAGCCCCAGACGTTCCAGCCTTCTGACCGCAGTTGCGCCAGCGATGACGACCACCAGCCGCAGCCCCAGTCCAGATAAACGGCGCCGGCGACGGGTTCGAGCGCATGGAAGGTTCGTGCGGTGTCCTCGGCCGTGTCGCCTTCCTGATAGGAGGCGTAGAGGATCTCGTATTCAGAGGAAAGCTCGGCCTCGCTCATGACGAGCATCTTCTCCGGCCCGAACAGGGCGCCGCATGACCGACACTGATGCCGAACCAACTCGCCGCCGCCGAACCGGCAGACGACATGCGACGCGCGCATCTTGTCGGTGCTGTCCGACGCGTCGCAGACGATGCAGCGAACTTCCCTGTTGCCAAGCCCGCGATAGTACAGATCCAAGGCGGCGTGTTTGCTGGCGACGATGTAGCGTTCCAAAATCGCGATGCGGTCGCTGCTCATGCAAACTCTCGGCCGAATTGAGGCGATCGGCCGTCGTGAACGGGCGGTTCGTCCAGTCTGCGCCGAAGCCGGTTTTCGTCCCTATCATGCTTCCCGCGTGACACCACCCCCGTCCCCCGCTATCTCGCGCGCGTGATGAACGAAACAGAACGCCAGTCGGAAGAACGCAGCTGGGAGACGGCGAAGACGCTCGCCGAGGCCTTGCCGTATATTCAGGTCTATGACCGCGAGACCGTGGTCATCAAATACGGCGGTCACGCCATGGGCGAGAGCGCCGTGGCGCGGCAGTTTGCGGCCGATGTGGTGCTGCTGAAGCTGATGGGCGTGAACCCGGTGGTGGTGCATGGCGGCGGGCCGCAGATCAGCGCCATGCTGGACAAGGCGGGGGTGAAATCCAGCTTCGTCGACGGGCTGCGGGTCACCGATCCGGCGACGATGGAGGTCGCCGAGATGGTGCTGTCGGGCGCGGTGAACAAAGAGATCGCCCACTGGATCACCATGGCCGGCAAGGAGGCGGACGTGCGCGGCGTCGGCCTGTCGGGCAAGGACGCCGGTTTGCTGACCGTCGAGAAGACGCGTCGGACGAAGCGCGATCCCGACAGCATGATCGAGCACGAGGTCGACCTGGGCTATGTCGGCGAGCCGACCAAGGTGGATCCCAAATTGATCGCCGGCCTGATCGCGTCCGAGACCGAAGACTGGGTCCCGGTCATCGCCCCGATCGGCGTGGCCGAGGACGGACAGACCTACAACGTCAACGCCGACACGGTGGCGGGCGCGGTCGCGGGGTCGCTGAACGCCAAGCGGATGCTGCTTTTGACCGACGTGCCGGGGGTGAAGGGCGCGGACGGCGACATCATCCGTCAGATGACGCTGGAAGAAGCGCAAAACCTGATCGACACGGGCGTGGCCACCGGCGGCATGATCCCCAAGCTGGAGACCGCGATGGCCGCCGTTCGCGCAGGCGTCGAAGCCGTGGTCATTCTGGACGGGCGTCGGCCGCACGCCATGCTGGTCGAGTTGTTCACCGAGTTCGGCGCCGGCACCCTGGTGAAGGCGTCTTGATCGACCTGTCGCATGTGCGCGCCTGGGTGTTCGACATGGACGACACCCTGTACCCGCGCGAGCAGGGTCTGATGCGGCTGGTCCAGGCGCGCATCAACGCCTTCGTGGTCGAGGCCGTCGGGCTGGAGCCCGAGGCCGCAGCCGCGATGCAGCGCCAGTTTCTGGACGAGCACGGCACGACCCTTGCCGGACTGATGGCTAACTATGCGGTCGATACCGAGCGGTTTTTGCGCGAGGTGCACGACGTGCCACTGGATGGCGTCGAACCCAACCCGCGTCTGGCCGAGCGGCTGAAGGCTCTGCCCGGTCGTTGCTATGTCTTCACCAATGGCGCGCGTGAATACGCCCACCGTGTACTGGACCGGATCGGCGTCGCTGACTGTTTCGAAGGCGTCTTCGCCATCGAGGATGGTGATCTGACGCCCAAGCCCAATCCTGCGACCTTCCGCCGGATGCTGGAGCAGTTCGGCATCGATCCGCACCGATCCGCCTTCTTCGAGGACACGCCCAAGAACCTCGAGCCGGCCAAGGCGCTGGGCATGGCGACGGTCCTGATCGGCGACGGCCATGGCAAGCCGATCGGGCCGCATATCGACCATGTGGCCCCCGACCTTTTCGACTTCCTCTCCGATCTGAGCTTCAAGGACGCCGCATGACCGATCTGTCGCATCTCGAATCCGTCGTCGAGGCCGCCTGGGAACAGCGCGCCGAGGTGTCCGCCGCCACGCATGGCGAGGTGCGCGACGCCGTTGAAACCGCCCTGGCCCTGCTGGATTCCGGGCAGGCGCGCGTCGCCTCGCGCGGCGCGGATGGCGTCTGGACCACGCATCAGTGGCTGAAGAAGGCGGTGCTGCTGTCCTTCCGCCTGAACGACAACCAGATCATGCGGGCGGGCGCGCCGTCCGTCATGCCGCTGTCGGTGGATCACCCCGTCGCCGTCGGTCCCTTCTGGGACAAGGTGCCCAACAAGTTCGGCGACTGGACCGCATCGGATTACCAATCGGCCGGCTTCCGCTCGGTGCCCGGCGCCATCGTCCGTCACGGCGCGCATATCGCCAGAAACGTGGTGCTGATGCCGTCGTTCGTGAACATCGGCGCCTTCGTCGACGAGGGCTCGATGGTCGATGCCTGGGCCACGGTCGGCTCCTGCGCCCAGATCGGCAAGAATGTGCACCTGTCGGGCGGCGCGGGCATCGGCGGCGTGCTGGAGCCGCTGCAGGCCAATCCGACCATCATCGAGGACGGCTGCTTCATCGGCGCACGCGCCGAGGTGGCCGAGGGCGTGATCGTGCGCGAGGGCGCGGTCCTGGCCATGGGCGTCTATCTGTCGGGTTCGACCAAGATTGTGGACCGGGCGACCGGCGAAGTGTTCCGGGGCGAGGTGCCGGCCTATTCAGTGGTCGTGCCGGGTTCGCTCCCGGATCCGAATGGCGGGCCGTCGCTGTATTGCGCCGTCATCGTCAAGCGTGTGGACGCGCAGACGCGGGCCAAGACCGGCGTCAACGAACTGCTGCGCGACTGATCAGGCGGCGGCGCGGACAGGCTGCATCGCAGGCGCGTCGAACGTCGCGTGGAGGGTGAAGGTCGATCCCTGGCCGGGGATCGACGTCACCGTGATCTCGCCGTCCATCAGGGCGGCCAGACGCTGACAGATGCTGAGGCCCAGGCCGGTGCCGCCGAACTTGCGGGTGGACGACCCGTCCACCTGAGAGAAGGGCTGGAACAGGCGCGTCAGATCGTCGGCGGCGATGCCGATGCCGGAATCGACCACACCAAGCCGCAAGGTCGTGCGGCCCTCGCCTGCCGGCTCGCTGTCGATAATCAGGCGAACCTCGCCCTGGGGCGTGAACTTGATGGCGTTGGCCAGCAGGTTATGCGTCACCTGCGCCAGGCGCAGCGGGTCCATTCTGAGAAGCGGCGGCAGCGGGCCGCGGATGTCGGTCGTGAAGGTCAGGCCGCGCGCTTCGGCCTGGGCCTTGAACGGGCCCGTCAGGCGGGCGGCGAGGGTCTCGGCTTCGACATCAACGAAGTCCAGTTCCATCTTGCCGGACTCGATCTTGGTGATGTCGAGGATGTCGTTCAGCAGCACCATAAGCCCTTCACCGGAGTCGCGGATGACCCCGACGAATTCTTTCTGGCGGTCGCTGAGCTCGGACATCTGCAACAGTTGCGCGGCCCCCAGAACCCCGTTCATCGGCGTGCGAAGCTCGTGTGAAATAACGCCCAAGAAGTTGGATTTGGCGGCGCTGGCGGCGTTGGCTGTGTCACGGGCGGTTTCCAACTCGGCGATCAGTTCGGCCTGGCGGCGGTTGACGGCTTCCAGATCGCTGTCCTTCATCTGGGTGATGGCCACCTTGATCAGCAAGGCCAGCGCCAGAACCGGGATCATGCTGACGACCACCCAAAAACCGGTCGTGCCCCACAGTTTCGCGAACAGCAGCACCACGACCACCGAATAGGGCGCTGATGCGATCAGGGCCTCACGGGGCGCGGCGCGCATCTGGGTGAAGACCAGAACGTATCCGGCCATCAGAAGGGCCACGCCCAGCGGCACGCCATAGGTGCCGCCGTAGAGGAAGGCGAGCAGCGGCGCCGCTGACCAGGCGATGCAGGAAATGGTGGCGGCCATCAGCTTGATCCGGCCGTGAAGCCCCTCATCCCGCAACACCAGCACACGTTCGGCGAACGTCCGCAGCAGGCCCGACGCGGTCGCTGCTGCAAACCACAACACTGCAGTCGCCAAATCGGTGACGGTGAACAAGGCGACCGCCCAACTGGCGATGATCAGATACCGCATATGACCGTCGGCAATCAGATGTTGCACCAATGAGCGATCTTGGCCGGGCGTGTGGTTCGTCATTGTCGGATCTCGGGGTTCGATGACGCATCGTCGCCCAGATCCGACTAAGAGACTATGAACGCTAAACTTTATGCGTGAAGTGTCCGGCGTCGGACACAGCGCGAAATGAGCGGAGAGGCAGGAAGCGGTCGTCAGCCGCCTCCCATCCCTGATCAGGCGGCCGTCTTAATGGCGTCCGCATTGACAGTCGCGTCGGCGATGCCAGTCAGGTTTTCGTCCGTCTGGGATTCCTCCTGAAGCGTCTCGTCCAGAAGAGCGACGGCGTCCTTCAAACCCAACACCAGAGCCCAGCGTTTCAGTGTGCCGTAGCGGGTGATCTCATAATGTTCGACCGCCTGGGCGGCGGCCAGCAGACCGGCGTCCAAAGCCGGGGTGTCCTTGTATTCTTCCATGATCTCGTCGCCTTCGGCCAGGATGCCCTCAATGGCGTCGCAGGTCTTGCCACGCGCGGGCTTGCCGATCAGCTCGAAGACCTGTTGCAGGCGTTCAATCTGGCCCTCGGTCTGACCCTTATGCTTCTCGAAGGCGGCCTTCAGCTCTGGCGACTGAGCCGCACGGGCCATCTTGGGCAGGGATTTCAGGATCTTGCGCTCAGCGTAATAGATGTCTTTGAGCGTGTCGTGGAACAGGGTGTCCAGGGTCTTGTCGGCCATGGTGAGGTCTCGCATCTGTGATGGAGCGCAGGCGCGCGCCCCATCACAAGCGATCCATCCCGTTAGTGTTCCTATGCGCGAATTCGCGCGCAGCGGATCAGCCGGCGCGCTTCAGATCCGGCGGGGTCGCCTCGTCGGTCAGGATGCGAATGGCGTCCTCGACGGTGACCAGGGTCTGGGCCTGCGAACCCAGGCGGCGGATGGCGACCATGCCCTCTTCCGCCTCCTTCCTGCCGACCACGGCGATGACCGGCACCTTGCCGACCGAGTGTTCACGCACCTTGTAGCCGACCTTTTCGTTGCGCAGGTCGATCTCGGTGCGCAGGCCTGCGGCCTTGAACTTGGCCATCACGTCGCGGGCGTAATCGTCGGCGTCCGAGGTGACGGTGGCCACCACGGCCTGGGTCGGGGCCAGCCACAGGGGGAAGGCGCCGGCGTAGTTCTCGATCATGATGCCGATGAACCGCTCGAAGCTGCCCAGGATCGCCCGGTGCAGCATGACCGGACGGTGCTTCTGGCCATCCTCGGCGATGTAGGTCGCATCGAGCCGTTCGGGCAGGACATAGTCCAGCTGGATCGTGCCGCAGGTCCATTCGCGGCCGATGGCGTCCTTGACGATGAAGTCCAGCTTGGGTGCATAGAAGGCGCCGTCGCCCTCGGTGACGACCGGCTCGGTCCCGGCGGCGCGGGCGGCCTCGGCCATCAGGGTCTCGGCCTTGTCCCAGAACTCGTCCGTGCCGGCGCGGTTCTCGGGCCGGGTGCCCAGGCTGATGTAGGCCGTCTCCATGCCGAGGTCGGCGTGAACGCTGCGGGCCAGTTTGATGAACTCAGCCGTCTCCTCGACGATCTGGTCCTCGCGGCAGAAGATGTGGGCGTCGTCCTGGGTGAAGCCGCGCACCCGCATCAGGCCGTGCAGCGAACCCGACGGCTCATAGCGGTGGCAGGCGCCGAACTCGGCCATGCGCAGCGGCAGTTCGCGATAGGACCGTTGGCCCTGGTCGAAGATCTGCACGTGGCCGGGGCAGTTCATCGGCTTGAGGCTCAGTTCCTCGCCCTCGACCGTCTCGCAGACGAACATGTTCGGACGATATTTGTCCCAGTGGCCGCTCTGCTCCCAGAACTTGCGGTCCAGCACCTGGGGCGTCTTGACCTCGACATAGCCCGCGGCGTCCAGGCGGCGGCGCATATAGGCCTCCAGCACGCGCCACAGGACCCAACCCTTGGGGTGCCAGAAGACCATGCCCCGGCCCTCTTCCTGCATGTGGAAGAGCTCCATGGCCTTGCCGACCTTGCGGTGGTCGCGCTTCTCGGCCTCTTCCAGACGCTGCAGATGGGCGTCCAGATCCTCCTTGGTCGCCCAGGCGGTGCCGTAGATGCGTTGCAGCTGCTCGCGCTTGGAGTCGCCTCGCCAATAGGCGCCGGCCAGCTTCGTCAGTTTGAACGCCTTGCCGACATGGCGTGTCGAGGGGAAGTGGGGGCCCCGGCACAGGTCGATCCAGTCGCCCTGCTTGTACAGGGTGATGGTCTCGGTTCCCGGCAGGTCGCGGATCAGCTCGGCCTTGAACTTTTCGCCGCGCGCCTCGAAGAATTGGATGGCGTCGTCCCGTTCCCAGACCTCGCGCTCAAACTTGGCGTCGCGATCCACGATCCGGCCCATCTCCTTTTCGATGGCGGCGAAGTCGTCGGTCGAGAAAGGCTCTTCCCGGTAGAAGTCGTAGTAGAAGCCGTCATCGATCGCCGGGCCGATCGTGACCTGGGTGCCGGGGAACAGGGTCTGGACCGCCTCGGCCAGGACGTGGGCGGTGTCGTGGCGGATCGTATAGAGGGCGGCGGGGTCATCGCGCATGATCAGGCGGAAGTCGCCGCCCGTCTCCAGCACCCGGCCCATGTCGCGTTGTTCGCCGTTCAGTTCGGCCAGCACGGCCTTCTTAGCCAGCGACGGCGAGATCGAGGTCGCGACGTCGCGCGCCGTCGAACCGGCCGGATATTGGCGCACCGCGCCGTCGGGGAATTTGAGGTCGATCATTTGTCAGTCTTTAACTGGCGGGACCGGGTCGTATCCCGATCCCCCGAAGGGATGGCATTTACAGAGCCTGCGCATGGTGAGCCACCCCCCCTTTACCGGGCCGTGCTGGATCAGGGCGTCGCGCCCGTAATCCGAACAGGTCGGCAGGAACCGGCACTGCTGGCCGATCAGGGGAGACAGCGTCAGCTTGTAGCCCCGATGGGCCGCGCGCACGCCGCGTTCATAGAGAGACATCACATCCCTTTGCCGGAGTTGGGTGGGGCCGGGGGCTTGAGAGGTTCGCCGCGCTTATCCCCTGTCATCGCAGGGGGATCAACCGGTCGTGCCTGTCAGGCCGCGCCGGCGAGACGCGTTCGGGCGGCGAGGGCATTGTTCACCGCCTCCAGCGTCGCCTCCAGCGAGACCAGGGTCGAGGCGTGGCGGGCGGGGTAGTCGGCGACCTGTTTCAGCAGGCGCAGATCCTCAAACCGGCCGACGGGGCCGTCGCCGCCGGATTTCAGCATGGCGATCATGGCGTCGCGGGCGTCCTTGAGATCATCGACCGACGCCCCGATCGCCGATTGACCCAGCACCCCGGCGGCGGCTTGGCCGAGGGCGCAGGCCTTCACGTCCTGGGCGAAGTCGGCGATGCGGCCTTGGTCGTCCAGCGTCACATCGACCGTTGCGCGCGACCCGCACAGTTTGGCTACCCGCTCGCCAGTGCCCTGCGGCGTGGGCAGACGGCCTGCATGCGGCAGGTTCGCCGCCAGCGACAGGATGCGCGCGCTGTAGAGGTCGTCGATCATGGGATGAAGATAGGCGCTCAATCCTCCCCCGTGAAGCGCGGCGTAATGGGGGAGGATTACAGCGTCAGGACGAGACGCCCCTCGGATCGGACTTCCAACGTGGCGTCCGCATAGTCCGCCAGAGTGGGATGATCCGTCTCCAGCGGATGGGTCCAGGCGGCGGTGACGACCAGCACGTCGGCGCCGGCCGCTTCGCCCGCCTTGATGCCGGCCTCGGCGTCCTCGAACACCAGGCAGTCGGCGATGTCGAAGCCCAGGGTCGCGGCGGCCTTCAGATAGCCGGCCGGGTCGGGCTTGCCGCGTTCGACGTCCTCGGCGGTGATCATGACGGCGGGCGGGGTCACGCCTGCGGCCCTCAGCCGAGCGCGCGCGAGGGGGATTGAAGCGGAGGTGACCACGGCCCAGCGGTCGGGCGGCAGGCGTTTGACGAAGTCGACGGCGCCGGGGATGGGGGCGACGCCGTCCACATCCTCGATCTCGCCACGTTCGACCCAGGCGACCTCGGCGTCCAGGTTGATATCGGGCAGGTTCTGACGACGAATGGTGTCGATGGCGCGCACGCCGTGGATGGTGGGGATGAAGGCGGCGGCATCCAGCCCGTGGCGCGCGGCCCAGCGGGTCCAGACGCGCTCGGCGGCCAGGGTCGAGGTGATCAGGGTGCCGTCCATGTCGAACAGGAAGGCCTGATAGGCGCGGGACGCAGGGAGGGCGGTCATGGCCTCATCCAACATGCGGGCGGTCAGACCGCAACGGGCGGATCAGCCGCCTTGCAGCGAATTCCAGGTGCGGGCGGTGTCGGTCGCGGGCGACGGACTTACCGCGCCGCCGCCGGACGTCGCCGCGCCGCCTGTGCTGCGCGAACGCAGCCATTGCAGGTTCTGCTCGGCCTGCTCGGGCGGCAGTTCGCGGCGCAGGATCTGTTCGGCCTCGCCCATCTTGCCTTGAAGGCCCAGCACCATGGCCAGGTTCTGGCGCACCTTGGCCGATGCGGTCGGCTGGGCCACGGCGCGACGCAGCAGGGTCTCGGCGCCCGGCGCATCGCCATGCGTCAGGGCGGCGGTGGCCGCATTGGTCAGGACGTCGGGGTTGTCGGGCGACAGGGCCAGGGCCTGGTTCCAGGCGGCGCGCGCGTCGTCGGTGCGACGCACCTGCTCATAGGCCACGCCCAGAAGGGAATAGGGGCGCCAATCGCGTGGCGCCAGGTCGCGCGCCTGCTCCAGCGGCGCCACGCCATAAAAGGCCTGGCCGCGCGCGATGTGGGCGCGGCCCAGCTCCAGCAGGGCGTCCAGATTGTTGGGCTGGATCGTCAGGGTCGCCTGCGCGGCCTCGGCCGCCTGATCGTAGCGGCCCAGCTCTCGCAGGGCCTGGGCCAGTTTCACGCCCGCCACGGCGTCGGTCGGATCGGCCTGCTGCTCCGAGGCCCAGAAGACCGAGCGCGACAGGGCGTCCATCCGGTCATAGGTGGCCCGCACCGCAGCGGACGACGGCGCGCGAGCCTGGGCTGCGGACGCCGCCGTCGGATCAGCCGCCAGCGCCGGCGCGCCGGACAGGGCGATCAGGGCGACGGTTGCGAGAAGGGCGGGCATGCGCGACATGGGTCAGGTCCAGACGGTCCTAGAGGTCTAACCCCTAGAATCGCCGGTTCGCGTCAACCGATGGTTAACTTCGTTTCGAGGGCCTCATGTCCGTCTCGCATCCCCTGCTGGTTTCCGCCCAAGACGGCGACGGCGCCATCCCGATCCGCTTCGTTCAGGCGGGCGGCGTGCTGGAGGGTGCGGCCCGCCGCTGGGGCGTCCTGCACGGGTTCGAAGGTAAGCCGGGCCAGCTGTTGGTCGTGCCGGGCGCGGATGGCGAGATCGGCCACGTGGTTGTCGGTGCGGGCGCGACGTTTGACCCCATGACCGTGCGGGGACTCTCGGCGCGGCTGCCGGGCGGTGTGTATCGGCTTGAGGTCGCAGCGCCCGATGCCGAACTGGCGACCCTGGCCTTCCTGCTGGGGGCCTATGTCTTCGACCGCTACAAGGCCCGGCCGGACCGGACGCCCGTGCGGCTGGTCGCGCCGGCCGGGGTGGATGTCGCCGAAATCTCGCGCATCGCCGCCGCCTGCGCCCTGGCCCGCGAAATGGTTGACACGCCCGCCGCTGATATGGGGCCGTTGCAGATCGAAACCATCGCCCGCGAGATTGCAGAGAGCGCCGGCGCCGAGATCACCGTCATCACCGGCGACGCCCTGCTGGAAGACAACTATCCGGCCGTCCACGCCGTGGGGCGCGCCGCCGCTTCACACCGGGCGCCCCGCCTGATCGAGATCGGCTGGAAGCTGGACCGGACCGACCTGCCGCTGGTCGCCCTGGTCGGCAAGGGGGTGGTGTTCGACACCGGCGGTCTGGACCTGAAGCCCGCCGCCGGCATGCGCAACATGAAGAAGGATATGGGCGGCTCGGCCCATGCGCTGGCCTTGGGACGTCTGGTGATGCAGGCCGACCTGCCGGTGCGGTTGGTGGTCATCGTCGCGGCGGTCGAGAACGCCGTGTCGGCCGACGCCTTCCGCCCCGGCGACATCCTGAACAGTCGCAAGGGTCTGACCATCGAGGTCGGCAACACCGACGCCGAGGGCCGGCTGATCCTGGCCGACGCCCTGACACGGGCGGGCGAGCACCAACCCGACCTGACGCTGGACTTCGCCACCCTGACCGGCGCCGCGCGGATCGCGCTGGGGCCGGAGCTGCCGCCACTTTATACTGATGACGAAGCCCTGGCGGCCGGGCTGCTGGCGGCGGCAGATCAGGTGCGCGATCCCCTGTGGCGGATGCCGCTGTGGCCCGGCTATCGCGGCGCGCTGGACGCCGAGATCGCGGATCTCCGGAACGACCCGGCCGGCTGGGCCCAGGCCGGCTCGGTGACGGCCGCCCTGTTTCTGCAGAAGTTTGCTCCGACCACGGGCGCCTGGGGGCACATGGACATCTTCGCCTGGAACCCCCGCGCCCGCCCCGGCTACCCAGAAGGCGGCGAGGCCCAGGCGCTAAGGGCGTGCTACGCCATGCTCAGGGCGCGCTACGCCGATTGACGGATCAGGCGAAGGCGAACCCCGGCTCCGGCTCGGAGTCGTCGGAGGGGGATCGCGGCGGCCTGGGCTTTCCGAGGCGTCCGCCCCGCGACCGTGCGCGGCGTCTAATGCGTCTCAACACGGTGCTGACAACGCGGGTCGCAAATTCCCGCTGCTGCATCAAGCCACGCCACCCGGCGACAGCGGGCAGACTGATGGCTAGTACGACCAGATCGAAAATCACGGTCACGTCGAACATCAGTGCCCAAGCGATCATGTCTGGCGCCGCCATAGCGAACATTCGGGCGCCATCCGCCTCGAACAGAACAATGGCGGCGACGCCCAGCGTCACGACCAGACAAAGGCCCGCCGTCTGTCCTGCGGTCATACGCGAGAGATGGCGCGCCGGCGCTTCCACAAGCCATCGTCTTAGAGCGATCCCGACAGGTCCTTGGTCTGCGACCGTCAGGGCCAGCACAATCAGCAAAACCAGCCACAAAATCACCAGAGCCTCCAACGCATCGACATGATGTCCGCCAAGCGACATGGCGTTGCTGGGCGAAGCTTCAAGGCGGCGTCGTGTTTTCGAGAACGCGGTTCTGTTGATTTTCTTTCGCAAAACCGTCTCGCGTTAACGGCCCCTAAGCCATCGGGGGATAAGGCTGTGGGTTCAGCAATGCGAGTTCACGTTGACCGACGTCCTCGACCTTCTTCCGCCCGGCGACCGCCTCGTTCGCCCTGACCTCGCCGAACAGGCGCTGGAAGGGCTGGTGCGCGCAGACGCCTATCGGGCGACCGAGGCCATGCATTGTCGTGTCGCCGTGGCCGACATCCTGTCCGACGTTGACGGTCGGATCGACCAGCTTCTGCATGGCGAGGTCTTCGACGTCCTGGATCGGTCGAACGGACGGGCCTGGGGCCGGGCGCGCCGCGACGGCGTCGTCGGCTGGGTCGTGCTGGACAGTCTGTCGGCCGGCGCGCCCTTGGCGACCCACTGGATCGCCGGCGTGGATGCGGCCCTGCCGCTGAACGCTCTGGTGGTCGAGGCGGCGGATTTGGCGGAGGCTGATCTGAAACCCGTGGGCGCGTTCGAGTCGGATCTGGTCGCGGTGGCGGAGCGGTTGCTCGGGAGGCCGCATGAACTTGGCGCGCGATCCTCGATCTCCACCGACTGTTCCGGCTTGGTGCAGCAGGCCCTGCTGGCATGCGGCCTGCCCGGTCCGCGTCGGTCGGACGCGCAGGCCCACATGGGTCGAGCGGTGGTTTCGTCGGACCTTAAGCGCGGCGACGTCGTCGTCTGGCTGGCGCCGAACGACGATCAGGACTGGACCGGCCATTCGGCGCTGATGCTGGATGGCGAACGCATCATTCACGCGACAGGCGGCAAGGGCGTGGTTATCGAGGGCCTGGCCGAGGTCGAGGCGCGTCTGGTCGCCGAGGGTTTCGCAACCGCCGTCTTCCGCCGACTTTAGTCCCGCAAAGTCCGCATCGCCCCCAACCGGGCGAAGGCCAGCGTCAGCGCCTTGCGGCGGGCGGGCGCCAAGCCGATCACCGGCGCGTCTCGCACGACCGCCCCGCCGAATCCGTCTGCGACGATCAGGCCCGGTTCGTCGGGCAGGATGTCCTGGGGAAACTCGGGCGCAACGGCGAAGAAGAAGGCGTCGCAGAACGGTCCGTACTCGTGCCATTTGCGGTCGACCCGATAGTCCTCGACGCCTGACTTCACCTCGCAGATGACGATGTCGCCCTTGCGCCCGATCGCCATGACATCGGCGCGTCGGCCGTTGGGCAGGCAGACTTCCAGAAGCGGCGCATACCCCATGTCCATCATCAGCCGCGCCGCGCCGCGCGTGACCGAAAGGGTGGTCTCGGGACGGCTGAAGACGAGTTCGAGATGGGCGACGGCGGACATGCCGACAGCTTATGTTCCGCCTACGTTCCTATCGCAAGCGGGGCCTTAAAGGCCGGTATGGACCATACGGCCGGTGCTGAAGCCCAGGGCGCGGACGCGGCTCAGAATGCGGTCGCGCTCAGCCTGCGAGGCATTCTGGTTGCGGTGCCAGATCCACCAGTTCGACTTGTCCGGCAGGCCCATGATGGCCCAGCTGTAGTCCGGAGCATGGTCGTAGACCCAATAGTTCTGGCCCGCCAGGCCGCCGAAGCTGAGCAGGCCGGTCAGGCTGAATCGGAACTTCGCATTAGTCGTGGTGTCGGTGACGCGGGCGTTGGCGCGCAGCGTCTCGACCTTGCCATCGGCGCGCCGGACGCAGATGACGGTGATGGCGTAGCGGTCGGCGGCGCCCTGCGGCGTGAAGTCGATCTGCGCCCGGCTGCAGTCCTTCTGGACGTTGTTGTGATTGCGCTCGATCTCGAACCACCGGCCGTCGAAGCGGTTCAGATCGACAGTCGACGCCTGCGCAAACGCTAATGACGGCAGGACGGCGAGGGCGGCGGAGGCGGCGATCAGGCTGGCGCGGAACATGGGCGTATCCTCGTTCGGTTTGGAAGGGATACGACGCGCCGACGCGTTCGGTTGTGGTCAGCGCTTCAGGCGCGTCCGATTGATCGCCCATTCGTCGCGCGTCTGGCCCCACAGATCGATGGCGATGTCCTGGAGAGGTTCGGGCAGGGCGCCCGGCCCGCGATTGCGTGATCCCAGCCGTGTCGCGACCGCCGCCGAGGGCAGGTTCTCGGGCGCGATGCAGTGGATCACGTCTTCCCAGCCCAGCACCTCGAAGGCGTAGTCCATCGTGGCTGCGGCCGCTTCAACCGCATAACCCTTGCCGGTGGCGTCGCGATGCAGGCTCCAGCCCACCTCGCGGCCCGGCCAGCCATAGGGGTGCAGCGGCCCGATACGGCCGATCCACTGGCCGGTCTCCTTTTCCAGGATGGAGAACATGCCCTCTCCAGTCAGGGCCCACATGCCCGCGACGGTGCAGATCAGGCGCCAGACCTGGGGTGCGGGCTGGACCCCGCCGATGAAGCGGGCGGTCTCGGGATCGGCCATGAACTCAGCCCAGCGCGGAAAGTCCTCAACCGCCGGTGGACGCAGGATCAGCCGCTCGGTCTCCAGCGTCGGCCCCAGAGCGACATGGGGCGGCAGGGCGTAGGCGGCAGTGCTCACAGCAGATACTCCCGCTCCAGTTCGTAATGGCTGCCGCTGTCGGTCAAAACGCTGGAATACAGGCCGAAGCGATCAATGCGGATCGGCGGCGAATGCAGCAGATTATGCCCCGACACCCAGGCGCCGAGCCGGTCGGGATTGGTTTGGGTCTTCAGATAGGCCAGGGTCACATGCGGTTTGTAGGTGCGCGCCTCCATGCCGATCCCGGCCCGTTCTCCGGCGGCCTTGCAGCGCCCGGCGAGAACCGACAGGCGCTCATTGGGCGTTTCGACCCCGGCCCACAGCGTATGGCTGCGGTGGTCGTCGCCAAAACAGCCGACGCCCTTCAGCGCGATTTCGAACGGACCGCCCGTCACGCGCGTCAGCTCCGACGCCAGGTCGTCGGCGCGGCGTTCGTCGGTCTCGCCATAGAAGGCGAGCGTGACATGAAGGGCGTCCAGCGGCCGCCACCTCGCGCCGGGCAGGCCCGATTGTCGTCGTTTCAGCGTCTCTGCGACGTCGGGCGGCAGGGTCAGGGCGGTGAACAGACGAAGCATGCGACCGAAAGTAGCGGCCGGAACACAAGCCTCCAAGTCCGGTTTTCCTTGCAGCGCGGGCCTCGGCTCACGATATTCAAAGCCTGTGACCGGAGAAGCCTCTCCGGCCAATCGGAGAAAGTTCGTCGCCATGAGCGATTTCAACAACGGTTACGCCCGTCCTCTGCCGCAGACGGCCGACATGTCGGTCGACGCCGGCCTGCGCAGCTTCATGCTGGGCGTCTACAACAAGCTGGCCCTGGGCCTCGTGGTCGCCGGCGCCTTGGCCTATGTCACCGGCAATGTGCCGGCGGTGCAGCAGCTGCTGTTCGTGCAGACGGCGGACGGCCGGATCGGCCTGACGATCCTGGGCATGATCGTCCAGTTTTCGCCGCTGGTGATGCTGTTCGGCTCGATGTTCTTCATGAAGAACCCGACGGCCAAGGGCGTGAACATGCTCTACTGGGCCGTGGTCGCCACGATCGGCGCGGGTCTGGGCATCCTGTTCCTGCGCTATACGGGCGGTTCGCTGGCCACCACCTTCCTAGTGACGGCGGCGGCCTTCGGCGGTCTGAGCTTGGTGGGCTACACGACCAAGAAGGACCTGACCGGCATGGGCACCTTCCTGATCATGGGCGTGATCGGCCTGATCATCGCCTCGATCGTGAACATGTTCCTGCAGTCCGGGACCTTCTACCTGATCATCTCCGGCCTGGGCGTGCTGATCTTCTCGGGTCTGATCGCCTATGACACTCAGCGTCTGAAGATGACCTACTACGCCTTGGGCGGCGACCAGAACGCGATGGGCGTGGCGACCGGCTTCGGCGCGTTGAGCCTGTTCATCAACTTCGTGAACCTGTTCCAATTCCTGCTGGCCTTCATGGGCGGCAACCGGAACTGAGATCGGTCGCAAGACGGATACGGAAAGGGCCCCTCGCGGGGCCCTTTCTCTGTATTCAGTAGAATCAATTAGATGGGGCCAGCAAAAGTGCTGCTCGTCTAGCTACCTGTTGTGTCTGCGCTCACAGGTGGTAACGAGGCTTGGCAAGGGTATGCGGTCTGCGCTCTCCTGAAGGCGTCGCGCTATGAGGAGATATCCACCATGACTGTGAGCAGGCTTGGTCGTGGGCTACGAATGATCGCTCGACTCAGGACGCTGCCTTCCCGGATGGTTGCAGTGGAACGTTCGGTACGCCGGATGGAGATCAGCCAGCGCGAGCAGCGCCGCGAAATCCAGCAGGGGCTTGCACAGCTGATGCTGCCGGAAGAGGTTGTTTGGCGCGGACAGCCGCCGCTGCTCACCGATGCGAGCCCTGGAAACAGAGTGTTCGATCGTGGCGCTCTGTGTCGGCAGGACAGCTTTCAGCAGCCCTATTTCTCATTCTGGACCTCGCGCCTGGGCGAGGGCTTGCGGTATCACAGAAAGCTCTGGGAGTTCGTGTTCATCTCGCAGGCGCTCTGGGAGCGTGGCGTGTGCGTCAGTGGGCGCCGTGGGGTGGGATTCGGCGTCGGACGCGAGCCGCTTACGGCGATGTTCGCTTCGGAAGGCGTCTTTGTTACGGCGACTGATTTGGCGCCGGACGGCAAGGCCGAAACGGGCTGGGCCGCAACCAAACAACATGCCGACGGCAAGGAAGCGCTGCGCAATCGCGCTATTTGTGCTGATGACCTGTTCGATCGCAATGTGGAGTTCCGCTTCTGTGACATGAACGCCATTCCGGAAGAGCTTACAGGCTATGATTTCTGCTGGTCGGCCTGTGCGCTGGAGCACCTGGGGTCGATCGAGAAGGGTTTAGCCTTCATCGAGCGGTCGATCGACTGTCTGAAGCCGGGCGGCTGGGCCGTTCACACCACTGAGTACAATGTGTCGTCCGATGATGAGACCGTCGACAACTTGGGAACGGTTCTGTTCCGCAAGCGCGACTTTGAGGCGCTTGCGGATCGTCTGCGGGCCAAAGGACACGAAATGTCGGCGATGGACTGGAATCCCGGCGAAGGGGCTGTTGATCGATACCTGGACATGCCGCCGTATCGCCATGACCCGCATTTGAAGATGATGCTGATGGGCTTCACGACCACGTCGATCGGCATCATCGTCCGCCGGGGCGAGGCGACCTGAGCTACTCCACCACCTGAAACCGGCGGCCGTCGAAGACGCGCAGCACCTGGGTCAGGTCGCGGCCGCGTTTCAGGATCTGGCCGCCTTCGCCGATGACGGCCCACTGGCCCTGGCGGGTCTGAAGGGCAGGTCGCTTTTCGATCCGGTAGAGCGGGGCGTCGCCGCTGCGGCGAAAGACGGCGAACTCGGCGAAGTCCTTGTGCCCGACCATGGCGTAGTCGCGCCATTCGCCCAGCGCGACCATGCGGCCATAGACCCTGAGGATCGGGTCCAGTTCGCGACGGTCGAAGAAGACGGGGCCGGGCGCCGGCGTCGTGTCGTGAGGGTTCAGGCTCATAGGTTTAACTTAGGCCGCTGGATGCCCGACGCCAGAGGCGGTCAGGAAATCGACGCAGACACGAAATGGCCCCGTTTCGGTCCTTCGCCCGCCCGTATGCGCAACGAAATATCGACCATCGGCTCGTCGGAGTTCGGAAGCGTCCCGGATCCTGAACAGCCCCCCCAGCCCCCCTGGATGTTTCCAGTTTACGGGCTCCGGCGGCCGATGCTTCCTCCAAGCGAGCGCCCGCCCTGCCTTTCCCCTCCCCCTCCCTGGCAAGGCGGGCGTTTCGCTGTCTGGAGCCCGCCAGACAGCGAAACGTCGGCGTCTGACCCCGCCTAGAGCGACAAGGTCAGGTTCAGGGTCTCTCCGTTTCTGAGCACGGTCGCTTCGACCGATCCCGAGGCGCCCTGCAGGGCGGTGGCGGCCGCGCGAGCGTCGGCGACGGGCACGCCTGCGATGGCGGTGATCACATCGCCGGCCGTCAGTTCGGCCTGGGCGGCAGGCGAGCCGGCCGCGACGGCCGTGACCTGGGCGCCGCCGTCCTGGTCACGCAGCGTCGCCCCATAGGCCAGCACCGACTGGGCGCCGACAATCACGGGCTGTTCAGCGGGAGTCTCGACCGCCAGCGACGTGGTCGCCTCGCGTCCCCCGCGCAGATAGGAGACGCTGAGATCCGAGCCTGGCGCGGCGATACCGATGGTCGCGTTGACCGAGCCGGCGTTCGCGACGGGGCGGCCCTGGATCCGGGTGATGACGTCGTTGTGGCGCAGGCCTGCGCGCTCGGCCGGCGATCCCGGCGCGACATCGGCGACAACGGCCCCACGCACGATGCCCAGATGCAGATCGCGCGCGCGTTCGGCGTTCAGCGAGCCGAAGATGGCCCCGGTCGCGCCGCGCTTGACCTCGCCGTTCTTCTTCAGCTGGTCGGCGACGTAGAGCATGATCCGCGTCGGCACGGCGAAGGCGATGCCGTCGTTGCCGCCGCCGAGACCCCCCGACAGGATCGAGGTGTTGATGCCGATCAGCCGGCCTCGGCTATCCAGCAGCGGCCCGCCCGAATTGCCCGAGTTCACGGCCGCGTCGGTCTGGATATAGTCCTCGACCGCATCGCCTAGCCCTGAGCGGTTCAGGCCCGAGATGACGCCCATGGTCAGGGTCTGGTCCAGGCCCAGCGGATAGCCGACCGCGAAGGCCAGGTCGCCGGTGCGCAGGGTGTCGGAATCCACCGTCTGGACCTGTTTGAGGTTCAGCGGCCGACCGTCGGGCGTGATGCGCAGCACGGCGATGTCGGTCGCCTTGTCCGCCCCGACCAGCACGGCGTCGAACAGGCGGCCGTCCGTCAGATCGACGGTGAACTTTCGCCCGCCCTCGACGACGTGATTGTTGGTGATCACCAGCCCCTCGGCCGCATCGACGATGACGCCGGAACCGGAGGCGTAGGGTTTGGGATCGGCCGCGTCCGAACTAGGACCGCGCGACTGGCCCAGGGTCGTGACCTGCACCACCGCCGGAAGCGAGCCCTCGAGCCCCGACGAGAAGCTGAAGACCCCGCGCCGGGCGTCATAAGGCAGGCCTGCCGCGCTCGACTGCGCCAGCACCGGCGTCGCTGCGGCCAACAGGGCCAGGGCGACGGCCATGGAAGAGGCGGGCGAAAGGCGGATCGGCATGGGCATTTCCTTGATCGAACGCCGACCCTAGACCGAGTTTTCACTTCTGACGATGGGTCTGAAGCGAGCGGGTCGCGCGTCGGTCACGTCCAATGAACAGATTGCGATGGGGGTTGCGTCGTCGGCCGTCCGGCGTGACCATAAGGCGACGAAGCAGGGAAGGCCGCCGCCATGAGCCAGACGACGATCGACCGCCGCCGTTCGGGCTCGACCCCGTTCGACCGCCTGTTCCGCGACCACCCGCGCGAGGTTGACGAGACCTATCTTCAGCACATGGTCGCTTCGGCGGGTTTCGGCTTCAAACTGCTGGGTCTGGCGGGCGCCGCCTTCGCCCACGCGATCGTGCCGGGCGTGCACAAGACCACCGTCTCGACCGCGATCCGCAGCATGGCCAAGGATATGGGCGGTCGGGCCGAGGAGGCGCGCGAGACCCGGATGCGCGACGCCGGCGTCTGGGACGTGGGCCTCTAAGGGCAGTCGAATCCGCCCCGGCCATGCAATCGCCGGGATCCGTGCTATATAGGCCGGCTCAACCTCACGCAGGATCGCCGCCTTGAGCATCACGCTCGATCTTTCGCGCGTCTCTAACGCGCCCGCCGTCAAGGCTACCGTCAACCTCAGCGGTCTGACGCGCGCCGGCCTGCGCCAGGCCCTGATCGACGCGGACGTCTGTCCGCCCGAAAAGGCCAAGATGCGCGCCAGCCAGGTGTGGAGCTGGATCCACCACTATGGCGTGACCGAGTTTTCGGCCATGAGCAATGTCGCCAAGGACATGCAGGCCAAGCTGGCCGAGCATTTCACCCTGGCGCGCCCCGAGGTCGTCGAACGCCAGGTGTCCAAGGACGGCACGCGCAAATGGCTGATCCGCACCGCGCCGGGCATCGAAATCGAGACCGTCTATATTCCCGACGTGGGCCGGGCCGGTGCCCTGTGCGTGTCCAGCCAGGTCGGCTGCACCCTGAACTGCACCTTCTGCCACACCGGCACGCAGAAGCTGGTGCGCAACCTGACCGCCGCCGAGATCGTGGCCCAGGTCCAGGTGGCGCGCGACGACCTTGAGGAATGGCCGTCGCCCAAGGAAGACCGGCGCCTGTCCAACATCGTCTTCATGGGCATGGGCGAGCCGCTCTACAATCTGGACCACGTCGCCGACGCCATCGACATCATCTCGGACAATGAGGGCATCGCCCTGTCGCGTCGTCGGATCACGGTCTCGACCTCGGGCGTGGTGCCGCAGCTTCAGGCCTTGGGCGACCGAACGGCGGCCATGCTGGCCATCAGCCTGCACGCCACCAATGACGCGCTTCGCGACGTGCTGGTGCCGCTGAACAAGAAGTACCCGCTGGACCAGCTGATGGCGGCGATCCGGGCCTATCCGGGCCTGTCGAACGCGCGTCGGGTGACGTTCGAATACGTCATGCTGAAGGGCGTCAACGACAGCCCCGAAGAGGCGCGCGCCCTGCTGAAGCTGATCGAGGGCATTCCGGCCAAGATCAATCTGATCCCGTTCAATCCCTGGCCTGGCGTCGAATACGAATGCTCGGACTGGAAGACGATCGAGCGCTTCGCCGCCATCCTGAACAAGGCCGGCTACGCGTCACCCATCCGCACCCCTCGCGGCCGCGACATCTTGGCCGCCTGCGGCCAGCTGAAGTCCGAAAGCGAAAAGGTCCGGGCCAGTACGCTCAGGAAGGCGGAGCAGGCGGCGGCCTGATCCTCGTGTCCTCTCTTAGTGAGAGGGCACAACCTTCGGACACATAATGTCACGCAGTGTGTCCCCGGCGCGCTTGCGGATTGGGGCGACAATCGGGCAAGGCGTCTGGGTATGGACCCGTCCTTGTCGAACGTCCTTTCCAGCGCCGAGGTGCAGGCTTTCGCCTCGGGCTTCCCGGTCATGGTGATGCACCTGATCGTGACCTTGCTGCTGCTCGCGGCGGGGGCGACGGTCTATGCGCTGCTGACGCCGTGGAAGGAGGTCGCCCTGATCCGTCAGGGCAATGTCGCCGCCGCCATCGCCTTCGCCGGCATTCTGGTGGGATTGGCGGTGCCGCTGGCGGTGTCGCTGTCGGTGTCGACCTCGGTGCGCGACATCGCCATCTGGGGGGTGGCGACCGTGGTTCTGCAGCTTCTGGCCTTCCGGGTCGTGGACCTGTTGCTGACGGGCCTGCCCGAGCGCATCCGCCATGGCGAAATCTCGGCGGCGGTGGTGCTGCTGGGCGCCAAGCTGGCGACGGCCGTCATCCTGTCCGCCGCGCTAACCGGCTGATCGGCCGGAGCGATGCAGTTTCCCCGCCTGCCGGACTGGGCCATCTATGGAGCGGTGGCGGCCGTGTTTCTGGCGGTGTCCCTGGGGCGACGCGAGAACGCCGATGCGCCGCCGGTCGCTGAGGCCGGCGCTGATGTCGCCGAGGGCGCGCTGTTAGGCCCCATCACCCCCTTTGACGCCGCCGTCACCGTCGATGCGGGCGAGGCGCCGTTCAAGCCGTCGTCGGGCACGGCCTTCTCCATCGCAGGACGGGGGCGCTGGGTGACGGCCCGCCATGTCGTCGAGGGGTGCCGCAAGCCGGCGCTGGTGGTCGGCGAGGGGCGGGCGGTCGCGGCCGACGTCCGTCTGGCGCCGCGCGCCGACGTCGCCTTGCTGATCACCGACGGCGGTCCCGCCGCGCTGCCGGTGGCGGTCGAGGCGCCGCTGCGCAAGGGCCAGCGCGCTTTTCATCCGGGTTTTCCGCAGGGGCGTCCCGGCGAGGTGACGTCTCGCCTGCTGGGGCGCGAGACCTTGAAGGTCTTCGGGCGCGGCGCGCGTGACGAGCCGGTGCTTTCCTGGGCCGAGGTGGGGCGCACCAACGGACTTGAGGGCACATTGTCGGGCCTGTCTGGCGCGCCGGCCCTGGATGCGCAGGGCCGCGTCGTGGGCGTCACCATCGCCGAGGCGCCGAGACGGGGCCGGATCTATACGACGGCCCCGGAGACGTTCGGGCCGGCCATTCGCGGCGAACAGACGCCGGCCGACGACGCGCGCGGCCAGGCCATCACGACCGAGGATTACGGTCAGGTCTCCAACCGGCTGAGGCGCGACCTGCGCGTGGCCCAAGTGGTGTGTCTGTCGGTCTAGCGGACGGAAATTGCACGCGGCGAAAAGCGTGCAATGGCGTGCAATTTGGCGGCAAGGGACAGAAATCGTTCGGCGAAATCTCCGCTTGAATTGGACGTGTGCAATTGTCGAGGCGGGTCGGGCCTAGCCTTGAGACCCAATGCCTCGGCGTGGCGGATCGCGATGTGAAGATCGGAGATGGATCATATCCCCGTTCGAAGCCTGTATGGATGATTGTCGACGGTCGCCCAAAAGTCCCTGAAAAAAGACGACTTCGGTCCTGAAAATAGGACGGCTGGCGGCCGACCCCCTCCTTCGCCGCCAGGGAAGGAGGGGGCTTGCCGATCCGGCCTTACTTCAGCGAGCCGTTGTTCAGGTTCAGGGCGCCGGCCTCGATGACTTCGAGGTTCGGATGTTTGGCGCGCAGATCGTCCAGGAACTTCGAGCCGTCGCCGACGATGACCAGGCTAGCGCGATTGACGGGCAGATGTTCGGCGAAGGCGGCCTCGACCTGTTCCGGCGTGACGGCGCGAACCCGGCCGGCGTAGTCGGCCAGGTCGCTCATCGGCAGATCATAAAGCGCCAGGTTGGCGACCAGGGCGCCCAGGCCGTCCACCGTCTCCAGCGAGCGGCCGAAGCCGCCGATCAGGGTGGCGCGGCGCGGGGCCAGATCGGCCTGGGTCGGGGTTTCGGTTCCCAGCTTGGCGATCTCGGCCAGGATCAGATCGGCGACCTCGTCGGCGGTCTCGTTCTTTGTCTGGGTCGAGGCGGTGAACAGGCCAGCATCCGCCCGTGCGCCCAGCGACGACGAGGCGCCGTAGGACAGACCGCGCTTGATGCGGATCTCCTGGTTCAGGCGCGACGAGAAGCCGCCGCCCAGCAGGGTGTTGCCGACCGTCAGCGGGAAGAAGTCCGCATCGGTGCGCGACACGCCGCGAACGGCGGCGACGACCGCGGCCTGACCGGCGCCGGGCTGGTTCACCACGACGATGCGGGGCGCCAGGGGCTGACCGGCCGGATTGGTCGCAGCGGCCGGGGCCGCGCCGGTCGGGCGCCAGTCGCCGAACGCCTGTTGCGCCAGGGCGCGGGCGGCGGCCGGCGTGATGTCGCCCGAGAAGACCAGCGTCGCGTCCGAAGGCCGGTAGCGGGCGGCGTGGAAGGCGGCGACATCGGCCGCCGTGATGGCCGGGACCGTCTGCTGGGTGATCGTCGCGCCATAAGGGGCGTCGCCGTAGATGACGCGGCCGACCGTCATGCCGGCGATGGACGCCGGCTGGCTGAGGGCGACGCGCAGGCCGTCCAGGGTCTGGGCCTGCTGACGTTCAAGCTCTTCGCCGGCGAAGGTCGGGTTCGTCACCAGATCCGCCATCAGGGCAACGGTCGCCGGGAAGGCGTTCGACGGGGCGTTGGCGTAGACGTTGGAGAAGTCGACCCCGGCCGATGCGCCGACGCTGGCGCCCAGCTGTTCGATCTGGGTGGCGATTTCGGGGGCGGTCCTGGTCTTGGTGCCCTGGGTCAAAAGCGCGGCGGTCATGGCGGCGACGCCGGCCTTGCCCGTCGGATCATCGGACGAACCGGCGTCGAAGCTGAGGCGGGCCGAGACAAGCGGCACGCCGTCGGTCGGGGCGACCAGGACCCGCAGGCCGTTATCCAGGCGGAAGTCGGCGACGGTCGGCGTCACGGGCGCGACCTCGGCGCCCGGCTGGGGCAGGGGCTTGCGCTCCGCCTCAGGCAGCAGGACCGCGGGCGGACCGGCGGGGGCCAGGTCGGCGACCTTCACGGGGGCGTCCACGTTCATCTTCTGGACCGAGGCGGGGTTCTGGTCGTCGGCGGCCAGGAAGGTGATCGTCGACTGGCGCTGCGGCGTCAGATATTTGCGGGCGACGCGCTGAATGTCGGCGACGGTGACGGCCTGGATCTGGGCGACCTCTTCGTCGGCGGCGGCGGCCGAGCCGGTGTTGATCAGCGAGAAGCCCAGGGCGGTCGCGCGGTCGTCCACCGTCTCGCGGCTGCGCAGGGCGTCGGCGACCAGTTCGTTCTTGGCCTCGGCCAGTTCAGCGGCGCTGACCGGAACGTCGCGCAGCTTGGCGATCTCGTCGTTCAGGGCGGCGATGCCTTCCTCGGCCGTATGGCCCTGGGCCATGATCGCCAGGGCGGACAGATTGCCGGCCTGCTGAGAGAAGTCGGGGGTCGAGCCGATCTGCGCCGCGATCTGCTTGTCATAGACCAGCGAGCGATACAGGCGGCTGGATTCGCCAGTGGACAGGATGCCGTCCAGAACGGTCAGGGCGGCGCGGTCGGCGTCAGCGTATTTCACCGTCGGCCAGGCGACGACGGCGGCCGGCAGCGGCACGTTCGGCGCATAGTAGGTGACGTTGCGCGGACCCGTCGGCTCGGGCTCGACGACATTGTTGGTGGGGACCGGCGTGGTCGGGTTCTTCAGCGGGCCGAAATACTGGTCGATCCAGCGATCCAGCTGGGCCTGGTCGAAGTTGCCGGCCACGATCAGATAGGCGGCGTCGGGACGGTAGTAGGTGGCGTGGAAGCGGCGCACGTCTTCCAGCGACGAGGCCTCAAGCTCCTCGATCGAGCCGATGCCCGGACGGCGATAGGGGCTGTCCTGATAGATGGTTTCAGGCACAAACAGGCCGAACAGGCGGCCGTAGGGATTGGCCAGGATCCGCTGACGGTATTCCTCCTTCACCACGTCGCGCTCGGCGACGAAGGTCGGCTCGTCCACAACCAGCGAACCCATGCGGTCGGCCTCGGCGAACAGCATCCGCTCCAGATGGTTGGCGGGCACGGTTTCGAAATAGGCGGTGGTGTCGTCGGCGGTGAAGGCGTTGTTGGAGCCGCCCACGTCCTCGGTCAGCCGGTCGAAGGTCTCGGGTGGCAGGTTGGTGGTCGATTTGAACATCAGGTGTTCGAACAGGTGGGCGAAGCCCGAGCGGCCGGCCGGATCGTCCTTGGAGCCGACCTTGTACCAGACCTGGACCGTGACGTTGGACGTGTCGGCGTCGCGCGAGGTGTAGACCTCAAGCCCGTTCGGCAGGACGCGTTTGGCGAAGCCCAGCGGGGGGACGACGACGCCCTGGGGCGCCTGGACCGCTGCGGGGGCGGGCGCGCCCTCTGCGAAGGCGGGGGCGGCGAGGCCGAGAAGGAGGGCCGAGGCGGCAGCTGTGGCGATCAGGCGGGATTTCATGAGAGGCTCCGAAGCCCGGAACGCCGGGCGCCGAGACCGTATCAGCGATTGGGCGTCTTGCACCTTACCGAGCTGTAATGAACCGGATAAGGCGCGGGTCGTTCATGGACAAACCCCCGACGGCGCTCTATTCGCCAAGAGGTCGCATCCCAGCGACCACCCAAGCCGAGGACGCGTGCCGAGACGAGCGAAAGCGACTTCTGTCTCCGACGAAAAGATCGCGGTCTGGGCCTTCGTCCTGCAAAATATGGTTACTCCGCCCGCCGTTCTCTACGGCAGTTGGGCTGCCGCCGGGCTGATCCTGGCGGCCCTCGGCCAGCCGTGGGTGGGGCTGGGGTTCGCCCTCGTCGGCATGGCGTTCGATGCCTGGGCGCAAGGGCGCGTCAGGCGCTACCAGAAGGCTGAGGCGCCCGTCGCGGGCTGGCCGCCGCTGCTGATGGCCATCGTGGCGATCCGCTTCGCCCTGGGGGTGTCCGGGCCGCTGATCGCCTGGCTGATGAATCCCCGCGCCGATGTGATGCTGGTGGTGGTGCTGATCCAGGTCTGGTCGATCGGTGTGGCCTTCGTTCAGTTCAGCGCGGCGCCTCGGCTGTTGGCGCTGGCGGCGGCGCCGATCTGCGCGACGGTGCTGGTCGTGATCTATCCCTCGCTGATGGGGCCGCACGGTCTGGCGGTGGCGGCGGCCTTCGTCATGCTGGCGACGATCCTGTTCATCATCTCGCGCGCGACCCACGCCCTGTGGTGCGACCTGTTCGCGGCGGACCAGCGCAACAAGGCGTTGCTGATAGACGTGCAGGCGGCGCATGAGGCGGCCGTGCTGGACCGCGACGCCGCCCGATGCGCGCGTCAGGAGGCGGACGAGGCCAATGCCGCCAAATCCCGCTTCCTGGCCAATATGAGCCATGAAATCCGCACCCCTCTGAACGGCGTCATCGGCATGGCGCAGATCATGGCGGGCGACGCGCTGGAGGGTCGGCAGAAGGCGCGACTGGAGATCCTAGACCGTTCGGCCCACACGCTGCTGGACCTGATCAACCAGATTTTGGACCTGTCGCGGATCGAGGAGGGGCGGCTGGAGATCGTGGCGCAGCCCATCGATGCGGACGCCCTGGTGCACGAGGTGACTGAGACGCTGCGGCCCTTGGCCGAAAGCAAGGGCCTGGCCGTCCACGTGGTGTCGCCGGGCCTGGGCTGGGTCAGCGCCGATCCGGTCCGGCTGCGTCAAATCCTGTTCAACCTGCTGTCCAACGCCATCAAGTTCACGGCGGAGGGGCAGGTGGCGTTGGATGTCGCGCGCACGGACGCCGGAGTGGTGTTCAGGGTGTCGGACACCGGGCGGGGCATACCGGCGGACCAGATCGGGCAACTCTTCACGCGCTTCGCCCAGATCGAGGCGGCGGCCGTCGACCGGCGTGACGGGGCCGGGTTGGGCCTGTCGATCGTGGCGACCCTGGTGGAGCTGATGGGCGGCCGGATCGAGGTGGAGAGCGAGGCGGGCGAAGGGGCGATCTTCGTCGTCACGCTGCCGCTGACGCCGGCGCAACCTGTGAAGGCCGGCGAGGATGCGCCGGACGCCGAGCCAGAGCGGGCGCTGCGGGTGCTGGTCGCCGAGGACCATCCGGTCAATCAGCAGGTAATCCGGGGCCTTCTGGGCCAGGTCGGGATCGAGGTCGAGATCGTCGATGACGGTCTTCAGGCGGTCGAAGCGACGCAAACGCGCGACTGGGACCTGATCCTGATGGATGTGCAGATGCCGAACATGGACGGTCCGACGGCGACACGGACGATCCGGCAAGGCGAGGCCGACCAGGGGCTGGTCCGCACGCCGATCATCGCCCTGACGGCCAATGCGATGGTGGAGCAGGTCGAGGCCTATCTGGCGGCGGGCATGGACGCGGTGGTCAGCAAGCCCATCGACCTGAAGCTGCTGCTGACCACCATCTCCGACGTGATGTCCGCAAAGACCTAGTCGCGGAAGACCTGGACGCCGATCTCGCCGGCGGGCGTCAGCCAGGCGTGCTTCATGCCCTGGCTGTTGAAGGGGGCGGCGATGTTTCCGGCGGCGTCCAGGGCGATCATGCCGCCGTCGCCGCCCATGGATCCGATTTCGTCGATCACGGCCTGGGTCGCTTGGGCCAAGGTCTGGCCGGCGGCGACGCGCCAGGCGACCTGGGCGGAGGCGGCGACGCGGATGAAATATTCCCCCTGGCCGGTGCAGGAGGTCGCGGCGTGGGCGTCGGCCCAGGTTCCGGCGGCGGGGATCGGCGTGTCGCCGACGCGGCCCGGCATCTTGCCGAAGACGCCGGCGGTCGAGGTGGCGGCGGCGAGACGGCCCTGGCTGTCCAGCACGCAGGCGCCGACGGTGCCGTGGCTGAGGGTTCCGGGCGGATGGTTGTCCTCACCCTTGCCCGCGCCGGTGAACCAGGCGGCCTCGTCGGCGATGGGCTCCAGCCCCTGGTCGTGGGCGAACAGGCCAGCGCCTTCGCCCGCCAGCATGATATGCGGCGTCTTCTCCATCACCGCGCGCGCGGCGACGACGGGATTGCGGAAGCCTTGCAGGGCGGCGACGGCGCCAGCGCGTTTGGTCGATCCGTCCATGATGCTGGCGTCCAGCTCATAGGCGCCGGCCAGATTGGGCGAGGCGCCCTTGCCCGCGACGTAAAGACCGGAATCCTCCAGCATGACGACGGCGGCGGTGGCGACGTCCAAGGCGCTGTCGCCCGCCTCCAGCCGAACCTTCATGGCGTCGACCACCTCGCGCATATGCACGACCTCGGCGTCGTAGTTGCGTTCGCGCCGGGCGCCGGCGCCGCCGTGGAGGATGAGGGCGGTCATGTCGTCTTCCTGAGCCTTGTCCTTATCGCCTCTTTCAAACGGGCGTGGCGCTCTTTAGCGTCGCGATGAAGGCCGCGCCATGTCGGCCAAGGAGGAAAGATGCGCGCTGTTCTGTCCAAGACGCCTGGTGGCCCCGAAACCCTGGTCGTGGAGGACGTGCTCGACCCGACGCCAAAGACGGGCGAGGTGATCATCGAGGTCAAAGCGGTTGGGATCAACTATCCCGACACCCTGATCATCGAGGACAAATACCAGTTCCGGCCCGAGCGGCCCTTCTCGCCGGGCGCCGAAGTTGCCGGCGTGGTCGAGGCGGTGGGCGAGGGCGTCAAGGGCGTGCGCAAGGGCGACCGGGTCATCGCCGTGCCGGGCTGGGGCGGGCTGGTCGAACGGCTGGCGGTGCGGGCCGAGACGGTCATCCCCATCCCCGACGCCATGAGCTTCGAAGAAGCGGCGGCCCTGATCATGACCTATGGCACAAGCTACTATGCGCTGAAGGACCGGGCGCAGCTGAAGGCGGGCGAAACCCTCTTGGTGCTGGGTGCGGCCGGGGGCGTCGGCGCCGCCGCCGTCGAACTGGGCAAGGCTATGGGCGCGCGAGTGGTCGCCGCCGCCTCGACCAACGACAAGGTGGAGTTCGCGCTTGAACTGGGCGCCGACAACGGCCTGATCTATCCGTCGGGACCGATGGACAAGGCGGCGCAGAAAGAGCTGTCGGGCGAGTTCAAGCTGGCGACCGGCCGCGACGGCGCGGACGTCGTCTATGATGCGGTCGGCGGCGACTACGCCGATCCGGCGCTGCGGGCCATGGACTGGAACGGGCGCTATCTGGTGGTCGGCTTCCCGGCGGGCATTCCGTCCCTGCCGCTGAACCTGACGCTGCTGAAGTCGGTGTCGGTGATCGGCGTCTTCTGGGGCGCGGCGGTGATGCGCGATCCCAAGGCCCACGCCGCCAACATGGCCGAGCTGATGCAGATGTACGCCGACGGCAAGATCAGGCCGCGCGTGTCAAAGACCTTCCCGCTGGAAAAGGCCGGCGAAGCCATCAAGGCCCTGGGCGACCGTCAAGCCCTGGGCAAGATCGTGGTGACGGTCGAGAGCTGAATCCTCCCTCGCGGAGCGGGGGAGGATCATTATTTCGCCTTCAGCCGCTGCACCGCGTCCTCGGCCTGGTCGCGGTGGCGGCGTTTGATGTTGGCGCCGACCAGGGCCAGCAGGGCGGTGATGACGGCCGCATCGTCGGTGTAACCGATGCCCGCGAAGATGTCGGGAATGGCGTCCACAGGCATGACGAAATAGGCCAAACCCGCGAAGATCATGCCCTTAGCCGCCATCGGCGTCTGCGGATCGCGCGCGGCGTACCAGGCGGCCAGGGCCTGGTCCGCAAAGGGGATGCGGGCGGCCGTGCGCTGGATCTTGGGCCAGAAGCCCTTGGCCACGCGGGCCTCGTTGATCTTCACGACCGACGGCACGAGCGCCTTTTTCGGGTCCAGGACATCCGACGGATCGGCGGGTTTGGCTTTGGCGGTCATGGCCGCTAAATCCTCAATCGAAACTCAGGTTCACGACAATATAGGAACGAACAGGATGAAACTCGACAACACCATCGCCGCAGTGGTCACCGGCGGCGCCTCGGGCCTGGGCGAAGGCACCGCGCGCGCCATCGCGGCGACGGGGGCCAAGGTCGCCCTGTTCGATCTGAACGCCGAACGCGGCGAGGAAATCGCGAAAGAGATCGGCGGCGTCTTCTGTCAGGTGGACGTGACGGACGACGCCTCGGTCGCCGCCGCCTTCGAAAAGGCCCGCGCCGCCCATGGCCAGGAACGTCTGACCGTCAACTGCGCCGGCATCGCCACGGGCCAGAAGACCGTCTCGCGCAAGAAGGACACCGGCGAGATCAAGGCCCACGACATGGCTCAGTTCGAGCGCACCGTGCGGGTCAATCTGTTCGGCACCTTCCGCGTTTTGTCGCAGTCGGCGGCGGGCATGGTGACGCTGGAGCCGATGGCGGACGGCGAGCGCGGCCTGATCGTCAACACAGCCTCGGTAGCGGCGCAGGACGGCCAGATCGGCCAGGCGGCCTATTCGGCGTCCAAGGGCGGCGTCTATGCCATGACCCTGCCGATCGCGCGCGATCTGGCTCAGGAAGGGGTGCGCTGCAACACCATCCTGCCCGGCATCATGTGGACGCCGATGATGGCTGGGATGGACCAGAAGATCCAGGACGCCCTGGCCGCCGCCATCCCCTTCCCCAGCCGTCTGGGCACGCCGGCCGACTATGCGTCGCTGGTGCTGGAGCTGGCTAGAAACGTCTACATCAACGGCGAATGCATCCGTCTGGACGGCGCCATTCGTTTGGCGCCGCGCTGAGGCGCGGGGGGCGTGAGCGGGACTTGATCGCTTTTTGCAAATTCTCTCTTGCAGGACCGATCAACCCTCCGCTATACGCCCCCTCCTCGACGGGGAGCGCACCTAGCTCCTACGGAGTGCGGGCGTAGCTCAGTGGTAGAGCACAACCTTGCCAAGGTTGGGGTCGAGAGTTCGAATCTCTTCGCCCGCTCCAAGTCGAGACGAATAAAATCAGGGGCCTGTCGGTTGCGGCAGGCCCCGATTTTTTGCCCGCTGCCTAAGATGTTTTCAGATCAGTCCGGCGACGAGCGTCAGCATGCCAAGACCGATCGACAGCGGCGCCCGCAGCGCGAGCCAGCCCTCGGGCGTCAGACCGGCCGCCTTCAGCTTCAGGTCGACAAGGACGCTGGCGGCGATGAAGACGCCCAGCACGACCAGCGACACGGCCGGATCGGAACCCGCCGCCCAAACGACGCTGGTCGCCAGCGCGAGAAGCGAGGGCGCCACAGAGGCGATCCAGACCCATTTGGGCGCCTTCAGGCCCGTCGCGGCCGCCAGTCCCCACCAGACGCCGCCCAGGAAGCTGAAGATCAGGGCGGCGTAGGCATAGGCCAGGCCGAGGGCGGCGGTCTTCTGGTCCGCATCGCCTGCAAGAAGGACGGCGACCGCCGCCACCTGGGGCAACAGACCGGCGAAACCCAGGATGCGGGCGAGCGGCGGCAAGCGATGTCGGCCGGTGGGTTCAATCGTCATCGGACACCTGTCGAGGCGGGTTGCGATCCAGACTGTAGAGGACGGCCGTATAGGATGGCGAGCCCGTTCGCCGTCGCCGAGAACCTTGGACCGTCATGACCCCCTTGCTTGTCTGGTACGATGGCGGCTGTCCCATGTGCCGACGCGAGATCGCCTTGATGCGGCGGCTGGATCGACGCGGCGCGATCCGCTTCGTCGATGTGTCGGACGGTCAGACGAGCTGCCCGCTGGACCGCGAGACGCTGTTGGCGCGATTCCACGCGACGGAGAACGGAAGGCTGCTGTCGGGTGCGGCGGCCTTTGCGGCGATGTGGCGGGCTATTCCGCTGTTGCGCCCACTGGGCCTGGCCGCACGCATCCCCTGGGTCCTTGCGGCGTTGGAGGGAACGTACCGGGTGTTTCTGCGCCTGCGTCCTCGACTTCAATCTCTCGCTCGCAAATGGGCCCGGTGATGGGAATAACGCATGTCCGTGCTTAGGCTGGTGCTGGGCGATCAGTTGTCGGACGACCTGTCGGCGCTGAAGGATCTGAACCCGGACGCCGACACGGTTCTGATGGCCGAGGTTCGCGACGAGGCGACTTATGTCCGGCATCACAAGCAGAAGCTGGCCCTGGTCTTCGCCGCCATGCGCAATCACGCCGAGCGGCTGAAGGGGCGGGGCGTCAATGTGCGCTATGTGCGGATCGACGATGCTGACAACAGCGGCTCGATCAGCGGCGAACTGGCCCGGGCGTTGGACGACGGCGCCCATGAGGCGGTGGTGATGACCGAATGCGGCGAGTGGCGGCTGGCCGAGCATCTGGCCGCCTTTGCGCAAGGGGCGGGGCTGCCGGTCGAGATTCGCGAGGATCGCCGCTTCATCAGCAGCCACGACCGTTTTCGTCGCTGGGCCTCGGGCAAGTCGCAGCTGCGCATGGAGTTCTTCTATCGCGAGATGCGCCGCGCGACGGGCATCCTGATGGACGGCGATCAGCCGGAGGGCGGGCGCTGGAACTATGACGCCGAGAACCGCAAGAAGCTGGCCAAGGGCGTGACGCCGCCCGATCGCCTGCGCATCCCGCCCAACGCCGTGGCGCGCGAGGCGATGGCGGATGTGGAGCGGCTGTTCGGCGACCATTTCGGATCGCTGGACGGGTTCGGCTGGGCCACGACGGCGGACGAAGCGGAGACGACGCTGAAGCACTTCCTGAAGGATGTCCTGCCCTCATTCGGGGACTGGCAGGATGCGATGGCCGAGGGTCAGCCGTGGATGTGGCACGGGCTGATCTCGACCTCGATCAACCTGGGCCTGCTGGACCCGCTGGACGTCTGCAAGCGCGCCGAGGCGGTCTATCGGGCGGGCAAGGCTCCCCTGAATGCGGTGGAGGGTTTCATCCGGCAAATCCTGGGGTGGCGCGAGTTCGTGCGCGGCATCTACTGGCTGAAGGCGCCGGAGTATCGGGCGCGCAATTTCCTGGATGCGGACCGCAAGCTGCCCTGGTTCTTCTGGTCCGGCGAGACCGACATGGCCTGCGTCGCCGATGTCGTGAAGACCACGCGCGACAATGCCTACGCCCACCATATCCAACGGCTGATGGTGACGGGCAATCTGGCCCTGCTGCTGGGCGTGCATCCTGATCAGGTCGATGACTGGTACATGTGCGTCTATGCCGACGCCTATGAATGGGTGGAGATGCCCAATACGCGCGGCATGGCCCTGTTCGCCGACGGGGGCATCGTGGGGTCCAAACCCTATGCGGCCTCCGGGGCCTATATCGACCGGATGAGCGACTATTGCGGGCCGTGTCGCTATGACGTGAAGAGCAAGAGCGGCGACGCGGCCTGTCCGTTCAACAGGCTGTACTGGGGCTTTCTGGAGCGCAATCGCGGCCGGCTGCGGGACAATGTGCGGCTGGCCATGCCGTACCGCACGCTGGAGAAGTTCGGTGAGGCCAAGCGCAAGGCCCTGGCGGCCGAGGCGGAGGCGTGCCGGACCCTGCTGGGCGCGACGCCGATCGAGTGACGGTGGAACCACAGGCGCAGCGCGGCCATTTGCCTTGCTGTTTCGTCCTGCTCGAAGAGGTCGCTTCCGTGATCCTGCCCCGCCGTTCCGCCCTTGTCCTGGCCGCCGCCGTCGCGGCCTCGGCCATGTCCGCCTGCGCCTATAACGAAGCCCTGGGCCGCAATCAGTTGCTGCTGGTGGACAACGCCGCCCTGTCGCAGCAGTCGACGGCGGCCTGGCGCGAGGCTATCGCCAAGCCTGGCGTGATGACGACCGGCGCCCAGGTCGACCGGATTCGGCGCGTCGGCGACCGTCTGGTCCAGGCGGCGGGTCTGGGCGGGCGGACCTGGGACTATGCAGTGTTCACGGAGGCCAGCCCCAACGCCTTCGTCCTGCCGTCCGGCCAGATCGGCGTGACGACCAGCCTGTTGGCCCTGGTCGAGAATGACGACCAGCTGGCCAGCGTGATCGGCCACGAGATCGGACACGTCGTCGCCAACCATGCGGCCGAGCGCGCCTCGAACCAGACGGTGACCAGCGTCGGTCTGGCGGCCGTCGGCGGTGCGGCGGGTCGATACGGAGATGCGGTCAACGCCTATGGTGGTCTGGCCGCCCAATACGGGCTGCTGTTGCCTTATTCGCGGCGCGACGAGCTGGAGGCGGACCGTCTGGGCGTGGACTATATGGCCGGAACCGGTTTCAAGCCGTCGCAAGCCGTGGCGCTATGGCGGCTGATGGCGGCGCAGCGTCAGACCCAGACGCCGCAGTTCGCCTCGACCCACCCGTCGGACGCGACCCGCATCGAGGCCTTGCAGCAGTATATCGCCAGCCGCGGCTGGAACTGATCAGACCCGGATGTCGAGGTAGGAGCCGGGGCGCATGATCCGCGCCTCCTCGCGCTGAGGTGGGGCGGGGGGCGCCTCCACCGGCCGGGCCGGGTTGGCGGTTCGGATCGTGGACATAACTGCGGCGGCCGGCACCGGCGGCTTGGGCGTCGCAGTCTGATCCACCGCGTTCTGGTTCAGGGCAGCGCGGAAGAAGGCCGCCTGGGCGCTGCGTGCGCTCGGCAGATCAAGGCCCTGGGCGGGCGTGTTCAGCGGTAGGCCGGGACGAATCGCGCTCATGCCGACATGGTTAACGGAAACCCTCGAAAAAGGGTTAACGCGGCCTCACCGCTTGGTAGGCGCGGGACGGAGCGGGGCCTGCATGGAGGCGACCAACCGGTCGATGTCGGCGTCGTCCAGTAGGGGGCCGGACTGTTTGGCGGTGATCCGCCCCATGGCGTCGACCGCGAAGGTCTCGGGCACGCCGGAGATGCCGAGGTCGAGGCCTGCACGACCTTCGCGGTCCACCAGCACCATGGCGTAGGGATCGCCCAGTTCGTCGAGGAAGGCGCGGGCGGCGACCGGCTCGTCCTTGTAGGCGATGCCGACCACAGCGACGCCGCGCGCCTTCAGCGCCAGCAGCTTGGGATGTTCGATCCGGCACGGCGCGCACCAGGAGGCGAACACATTGACCAGCATGGGCCGGCCGACGCCGGCGGTCTTCAGGTCCAGATTGCCCGGTCCCGCCTGGTCGCCCGACAGCAGGGGCAGGACCGTCTCGGGGATCGTTTGGCCGACCAGGGCGTCGGGCTTGAAGGCTGGATCGCGCTTCAGCGACCAGCCGACGAACAGGGCCGCCAGCGCCGCGAGGACGACCAGCGGGATCAGGGCCAGCCAGCGGTTCATTTTTGTGGCCCTATCGCGCTTCGCGCTACTTGAGGGCGGTTGATGTCCGCTGCTTGCGGGGGTGTGCCTTGGTCTGCCTCAAGTCTGGCCAGTTCCCGTTTCCATTTGCGCGAGGCGACGATGGCTCGGGCGGACAGGGCGATCAGGACCAGGGCGCTGACGCCCCATGCGGGCCAGACGAAGGCGGCGTAGGGGGTCATGTCGAGGTCGAGCATTCTACGCCTCCTGGGCTTGGCGGGCGCGCAGGGTCATGACGCGGCGGCGGCGGATCTCGGTGCGGATGGCGGTCAGCCAAAGGGCCGCGAACAGCACCCCATAGGCCGCCAGCATGGTCAGGAAGGGCGGCAGATAGACCGGGTCCAGACCCGACGATCCGGGGGTCAGGAAGCTGGCGGGCTGATGCAGGGTGTTCCACCAGTCGACCGAAAATTTGACGATCGGCAGATTGATCAGCCCGACGAGGCCGAGGACGGCGGCGGCGCGCCCGGCCTTCTGCTCATCGTCGATCGAGGCCCGCAGCGCTATATAGCCGAGGTAGAAGAGAAACAGCACCAGCACGCTGGTCAGGCGCGCGTCCCACACCCACCAGGTCCCCCACATCGGCTGGCCCCACAGCGAGCCGGTGAACAGGGCCAGGGCCGTGAAGGCGGCGCCCGGCAGGGCGGCGGCGCGGGCGGCGGCGTCGGCCAGGGCGTGACGGAAGATCAGCGCAAAGAAGCTGGACACGCCCAGCGCCGCATAGGCGCCCAGGCCCAGGGTGGCGGCGGGGACATGGACGAACATGATCCGCACCGTGTCGCCCTGCTGATAATCGGCCGGAACGGTGAAGCTGAGCCAGGCGCCCACGCCCAGCAGCACGGCGGCGAGCCCCCACAGAACGGGCGTCAACGGGCCGGTGAAGGCCATGAAGCGCTGCGGATTGGACAGGCCGAACATCGGTTCAGCGCTTACGCAACGAATGGACGGCGGGCAAGCTCACCCTTGCGCGTTGCGAACAGCGGCGGCCCCGGCGAAGGGCGCGACGATGGCGGCGAACAGCACGTAGGCGCACAGCAACGCCAACGCCGGGCCGACCGGCTGGCCTGATCCCGCGCGCTCCAGGGCGCCGGCGCCGAAGACGACGGGGGGAATAAAGAGCGGCAGGACGACGACGGCGATCAGCAGCCCGCCACGCTTGGCGCCCAGCGCAAGGGCGGCGCCCAGCGCCCCGGTGAAGGCGAAGCCTGCGCCGCCGATCAGGGCGGTCAGTGCGACCAGGGGCGTCAGCGACGCGGGCAGGCCAAGCGCCAGGGCGGCGACGGGAGCGGTCAGAGCGAGCGGCAGACCGACGGCGATCCACTGCGCCAGGGCCTTGATCAAGACGACCTGCTCCAGCGCCAGATGACCGAGGGCCAGCAGATCCAGCGCCCCGTCCTCCATGTCGCGCTCGAACAGCCGCTCCAGCGACAGCAGGGACGCCAGGGCGAGCGCCAACCACGCGACGCCGCCGGCGACCGGGCCGAGCGTGCGCGGATCGCCGCCGGCCGCCAGCGGCAGTATGGCGGTCAGACAGGCGAAAAAGCCGCAGGCCAGCAACGGGCCGCCGCCCCCGCCCCAGGCCAGATCCAGCTCGCGCTCCAGCAGAACGCGCGTCGCGCCGCGCAGGCCGGGCGGACGGGGTTCCTGATCGACATCGTGGCGGCTCACTTCAGCGCCCCCAGATCGAGAGAGCGGGTCGGCAGCGGCAGGGGGTCGTGGACGGCGGCGACGATCAGGCCGTCGGCGTCCAGATGCCGCTGCATCTGCTCGGTGAAGGCTTCGCGCCAGCGGGCGTCCAGCGGCGCCATCGGTTCGTCCAGCAGCCACAGGGCGCGCGGCGATCCGACCAGCCGGCCCATGGCCAGGCGACGGCGCTGACCGGCCGAAAGACGCCGGACCTCCAGGTCCAGCAGGGGCTTCAGGCCAAAGGCCTCGACGGCGTGATCGACGCCGTACTGGGTGTGACCCAGCCAGTCGCACTGAAACCCCAGCTCTTCGCGCGCGGTGCGGCCGCCTTTCAGCCCGTCCAGATGACCGAGGAAATGGGTCTCACGTCCACGCGCCTGCCGTTCGTCCAGCGGATTACCGTCGCCGTCCTGGAAGGCGACCGTCCCGGCGTCGGGGTGCAACAGGCCCGCGATGGCGCGCAGCAGGCTGGTCTTGCCCGCCCCGTTTGCGCCCGTCAGGGCCAGCACCTCGCCGGCGCGCAAGGTCAGGTCGAGATCGTCGAACAGTCGCCGCTCGCCGCGCGAGACAGTCAGGCCGGAGAGGGTGAGTGTGTGGATCATCGCGTTCCACCCGCCGCGCCAAATCTGCGAACCCTTCTCAATGTCCACGTCAGGGGTGTGGACACATGGACGGTGCGGCGCGGCGGGGCTATAGGCACGGTCGCCGCAGCAGGCTTTCGCCGCGCGCGCAGGGGCCCTGTGAGCCGCTGCGTCTGCCGCGCGAAGGCGCAACCGGATTGTCGGGCGGCGCTGACCAGAGGAACTCTCCATGCCGTCGATCGACAGCTTCAAGACCCGCCAGGACCTTTCCGTCGGGCGTAAGAAATACGCCTATTACAGCCTTCCCGCCGCCGAGGAAGCAGGGCTTGCCGGGATTTCCCGTCTGCCTCGCTCGATGAAGGTGCTGCTGGAGAACCTGCTGCGCAACGAGGACGGCGTTTCCGTCACCGAAGACGACCTGAAGGCCGTCGCCGCCTGGATCGAGAACAAGGGCTCGGTCGAGCACGAGATCGCCTTCCGTCCGGCCCGCGTGCTGATGCAGGACTTCACCGGCGTTCCCGCCGTGGTCGATCTGGCCGCCATGCGCGATGCCATGAGCGCCCTGGGCGCCGACGCCGCCAAGATCAACCCGCTGGTGCCGGTCGATCTGGTCATCGACCACTCGGTCATGGTCGACAACTTCGGCACGTCGAAAGCCTTCGGCCAGAACGTCGAGCGCGAATACGAGCGCAACATCGAGCGCTACAACTTCCTGCGCTGGGGTTCGTCGGCCTTCAACAATTTCCGCGTCGTGCCGCCCGGCACCGGCATCTGCCACCAGGTGAACCTGGAGAACCTGGCCCAGACCGTCTGGACCCTGGACGAAGGCAAGAAGACCGTCGCCTATCCCGATACCGTCGTCGGCACCGACAGCCACACCACCATGATCAACGGCCTGGCCGTCCTGGGTTGGGGCGTCGGCGGCATCGAGGCCGAGGCGGCCATGCTGGGCCAGCCGATCCCGATGCTGATCCCCGAGGTCATCGGCTTCAAACTGACGGGTTCGATGCCCGAAGGCACGACGGCGACCGACCTGGTGCTGACCGTCACCCAGATGCTGCGCAAGAAGGGCGTGGTCGGCAAGTTCGTCGAGTTCTTCGGCGACGCCCTGCCGAACATGACCATCGAGGACCAGGCGACCATCGCCAACATGGCCCCGGAATACGGCGCCACCTGCGGCTTCTTCCCCGTCTCGGCCGCCACCATCGGCTATCTGACCGCCACGGGCCGCGACAAGGCGCGCGTCGCCCTGGTCGAAGCCTACGCCAAGGCCCAAGGCCTGTGGATCGACGAGACGTCGGAAGATCCGGTCTTCA
Organism: Brevundimonas sp. Leaf280; assembly: GCF_001422455.1. Lineage (NCBI taxonomy): Bacteria > Pseudomonadati > Pseudomonadota > Alphaproteobacteria > Caulobacterales > Caulobacteraceae > Brevundimonas > Brevundimonas sp. Leaf280. The sequence goes on from NZ_LMNC01000004.1 coordinate 99,284, forward strand.
CCGACGTGCTGGAACTGGACATCTCGACCGTCGTGCCGTCGCTGGCCGGGCCGAAACGTCCGCAGGACCGCGTCGAACTGACCACCGCCGCTCCGGCGTTCGAAACCGCCCTGACCGACGTCTTCGCCCGTCCGTCCGACGCCGAGCGCGTCTCGGTCGATGGCCAGAAGTTCACCGTCGGCGACGGCGACGTGGTCATCGCGGCCATCACCTCCTGCACCAACACCTCCAACCCGTCGGTGCTGATCGCCGCCGGTCTGGTGGCGCGCAAGGCCAATGCGCTGGGCCTGAAGGCCAAGCCCTGGGTCAAGACCTCGCTGGCCCCCGGCTCGCAGGTCGTGACCGACTATCTGACCGACGCCGGCCTGCAGAAGGATCTGGACGCCCTGGGCTTCAACCTGGTCGGCTATGGCTGCACCACCTGCATCGGCAACTCGGGTCCGCTGGATCCGGCCATCTCCAAGGCGATCAACGACAACGCCCTGGTCGCGACCTCGGTCCTGTCGGGCAACCGCAACTTCGAAGGTCGCGTGAACCCCGACGTCCAGGCCAACTATCTGGCCTCGCCGCCGCTGGTCGTGGCCTACGCCATCGCCGGCTCGATGCGGATCGACATCACTAAGGATCCGATCGGTCAGGACAAGAAGGGCAACGACGTCTTCCTGAAGGACGTCTGGCCGACCACGCAGGAAATCGCCGACATCCAGCGCAAGTCCGTCACCCCGGCCATGTTCGCCAAACGCTACAAGGACGTGTTCAAGGGCGACAAGCACTGGCAGGCCATCAAGGTCACCGGCGGTCAGACCTATGAGTGGGACGACAGCTCGACCTACGTCGCCAACCCGCCCTATTTCGACGGCCTGTCGATGGACCTGACCCCGGTTCAGGACGTGGTCGAGGCCCGCGTTCTGGCCATCTTCGGCGACTCGATCACCACCGACCACATCAGCCCAGCCGGTTCGATCAAGAAGACCTCGCCCGCCGGCGTCTATCTGACCAACCACGGCGTCGAGGCGGCCGAGTTCAACAGCTACGGCGCCCGTCGCGGCAACCACGAAGTCATGATGCGCGGCACCTTCGCCAACATCCGCATCAAGAACCGCATCACGCCCGAGATCGAAGGCGGCGTCACCAAGCATTTCCCGTCGGGCGACACCATGTCGATCTATGACGCGGCCATGCGGTATCAGTCGGAAGGCCGTCCGCTGGTCGTCTTCGCCGGCAAGGAATACGGCACCGGCTCGTCGCGCGACTGGGCGGCGAAGGGCACGCGTCTGTTGGGCGTTCGCGCCGTCATCGCCGAAAGCTTCGAGCGCATCCACCGCTCCAACCTGGTCGGCATGGGCGTCGTGCCGCTGCAGTTCAAGCAGGACGGTTGGCTGAAGCTGGGCCTGACGGGCGAAGAGATCGTCACGATCCGCGGCTTGTCGGACGCCAACATCGGCAAGCTGAAGCCGCGTCAGGACCTGTGGGTCGAGCTGTTCCGCCCGTCGGACGGCAAGATGGCCCGCTTCCCGGTCCGCTGCCGCATCGATAACCAGACCGAGCTGGACTATCTGCTGGCCGGCGGCGTCATGCCCTATGTGCTGCGCAACCTGGCGCGCGGTCCGGAAACCGAAGCGCCGATCGCCGCCGAATAGGTCGCGGTTCGCCCAGACAAGAAAAGAGGGCCGGCGGAGCGATCCGCCGGCCCTTTTCCGTTTGCCGAAAGGCGGTGGTCAGTCGGCGCTGACGACCACCAGCTTGCGGTTCACGAACTCCTTGATGCCGACGTCGCCCAGCTCGCGGCCGAAGCCCGAGCGTTTGACGCCGCCGAACGGCAGTTCGGGCATGGAGGTCGTGGTGGTGTTGATGAAGACCATGCCGGTCTCGATCCGCGAGGCCAGCTTGCGGGCGCGGGTCGTGTCGCCCGAGAAGATCGAACCGCCCAGGCCGAAGCGGGAATCGTTGGCCAGGGCCACGACCGCATCGTCGTCCTCGACCACGAAGACCTGGGCCACGGGGCCGAAGAACTCCTGATAGAAGGCCGGGTTGTCGCGGGCGACGTCGGTCAGGACGGTGGGTTCGTAGAAGAAGCCGGTGCGGTCGGCGGCCTTGCCGCCGATCACCGCCTTGGCGCCGTGCTGGACCGCCTCCTCGACCTGTTTGGTCAATGTCTTCAGCGCGTCCTCGGACGACAGCGGACCCAGGACGGTGGCCTCGTCCAGCGGGTCGCCCATGACGGCGCTCTTCATGCCCTCGACGAAGCCGGTGGTGAAGGCGTCAGCGACCGATTTCTGGACGATGAAGCGTTTGGAGCCGGTGCAGACCTGGCCGGCGTTGGACAGGCGGCCTTCGACGCCTGCCGCGACCGCCTTTTCGATGTCGGCGTCGTCCAGCACGACGAAGACGTCGCTGCCGCCCAGTTCCAGCGTGGACTTCTTCAGCATTTCCGATGCACGGGCCGAGACCTTGGCGCCGGCGCCCTCGGAACCCGTCAGGGCCACGCCCTGAATGCGGTCGTCGCCGATCAGTTCGGCGACCTTGTCCGAGGAGATGTAGAGGTTGGCGACGAAGCCTTCGGGCGCGCCGGCCTCGCGCACCAGTTCGGCGAACCGGGCGGCGCAGCGCGGCACGATGCCCGCGTGCTTGTAGAGCACGGGATTGCCGACCGCGATGGCGGGAGCCACCACGCGGATCAGCTGATAGATCGGGAAGTTCCAAGGCTCGACCGCCAGCAGCACGCCGATCGGGTGAAACTCGATCCAGGCCTCGCCCAGTTCGCTGTCGATCTTTTCAGGCTTGAGGAAATCGGCAGCCTTCTCGGCATAGTAGGCGGCGATGCCGGCGCACAGATCGATCTCGCCCTGCCCCTGAGCCAGGGGCTTGCCCATCTCCTCGGCCATGGTGCCGGCCAGGTCGTCGCGGTTTTCGGTCAGCAGGCCCGACAGGGATTTCAGCACGGCGAGGCGCGGCTGGATGTCGCCCTTCGACCAATCCGAATGGAACAGGCCGTCTGCCTTGGCCAGGGCGGCCTCGACGGCGTCGTCAGTGTGTTCCGGATAGTCCTCGACCAGTTGTTCGGTGAAGGGATTGAGGGTGCGATAGGCCATGGGTCGTCCTGAAGCTTCGGTCGGACGCCCGGGGCGGCGCCGATCCGTTGTCAGGAAAGCAAACGCGACCTATCGGGGCGGGTTGCCTGGCCCTCAGTCCGGATCGCTGAACGGCGGCGGGAGTTGGCCGGACTTGAAGAGGATGGTCGGCTCTTCGTCGTAATCGCCCATTTCGGTGTCGGCCGAGACGGCGAAGGCGACGACGCCCAGACGCAACGGCCCCAGCCGTTCGGCCTTGCGACGCGCCTCTTCGGCGTCCTTGCAGCCGACCTGGGGTTCTGCGCGCAGGGCCTTGCCCCGGCCCTGGACATAGGCCTGGACGATATAGACGGTTTCGGTTGCCATCTGCTTCCAAGCGGCCTGTTCGGCGCTCAGGTCAATCGATCAATCGAGCCTCAGTCCGTTTTCACTCTAGCTTCAATCTAGCTTCAGGGCCTCGGCCAGCAGCCGGGCCTCGGCGGCGCGGCTGGAGCCGGCGCGCCAGGCGACGACGATCTCGCGATGGGGCGGGACGCCGTCGGCCTGGTTTTCGAAGGCGCGAATGGCGACGCAGGGGTTGTCGGCCAGACCGGCCTGCACCGCCATCTTCGGCAGGAAGGAAACGCCGAGGCCCGAGCCGACCATCTGGACCAGAGTGTGCAGGCTGGTGGCCGCAAAGACGTCGTCGCCGCGCGGGGCCTCGATGTCCAGCGCCGCCAGAGCGTGGTCGCGCAGGCAATGTCCGTCTTCCAGCAGGATCAGATCCTCGGCCCGCAGCGAGCCGGGACGGATGGGGCCGGGCGCGGCCAAGGCATGGTCGGCGGGGGCTGCAGCCATGATCTCGTCATCGCCGATGCGAGCGTGGGCGATGCCCGGCGCATCATAAGGCAGGGCGATGACCGCCGCGTCGATCTGACCTGCCTTCAGCGCCGCGATCAGCCGGGGTGTAAGATCCTCGCGGATGAACAGCTTCAGGCTGGGATAGGCGGCCTTCACCGACGGGAGCTTGGCGGGCAGCAGGAAGGGGGCCACGGTCGGAATTACGCCGAGGCGGAATCGGCCGGACAGCAGACGCCCGGCGTTTTTGGCCGCCTCGACCAGATCCTCGGTGCGGGCCAGGACGTCCTCGGCGCGGCGAACGGCCTCGGCTCCAACGGCGGTCATGATTACGGCGCCGCGCGCGCGTTCGACCACCGGCGCGCCCAGGATGCGCTCAAGCTCCTGCACCCCGGCGCTGAGGGCGGGCTGGCTGACATGAGCGGCCTCGGCGGCGCGCGAGAAGCTGCCGTGTTCGGCCAGGAGCTTGAGATACTGGAGCTGACGCAACGTGGGGAGCATGGAAGGGAAATAGGCCTGTCCTATGCTGACGCCAAGGATAATCGATTGGCTTTATCCGTTTGACCCGTGTCGTATGACCCCATCATCTACAGGGCGATGCAAAAATCGCTCGCCGTCGTGCGCCAGAGCAGCAGGGAGAAAACACCATGACCGACGAAGCCAAATGCCCCTTTTCCGGCCGGACGCCCCGGTCGGTCGCAGGCGGCGGCGTTCAGAACCGCGATTGGTGGCCCAATCAGCTGCGGGTCGATCTGCTGAACCAGCACTCGACCAAGTCCGACCCGCTGGGGGAGTCGTTCGACTACCGCGAGGCCTTTTCCAAGCTGGACTATGAGGCGCTGAAGGCGGATCTGCGCGCGCTGATGACGGACTCCAAGGATTGGTGGCCGGCCGACTTCGGCCATTACGGCCCGCAGTTCATCCGCATGGCCTGGCACAGCGCCGGCACCTATCGCGTCGGCGACGGTCGGGGCGGCGGCGGGCGGGGCCAGCAGCGGTTCGCGCCGCTGAACTCCTGGCCCGACAACGTCAATATCGACAAGTCGCGTCGCCTGCTGTGGCCCATCAAGCAGAAGTATGGCCAAGCCATCTCGTGGGCCGACCTGATGATCCTGACCGGAAACGTCGCGCTGGAGACCATGGGCTTCCGCACCTTCGGCTTCTCCGGCGGCCGCGCCGATACCTGGGAGCCGGATCAGGACGTCTATTGGGGTCGCGAAACGACCTGGCTGGGCGGCGACGAGCGCTATGCCCACGGCTCGGACGGTGTTGTGAAGCCGGGCGACGAGGCCGTGCTGGTCAGCGATGACAATGCGGACGGCGACAAGCATTCGCGCGATCTGGAGAACCCGCTGGCCGCCGTGCAGATGGGCCTGATCTACGTCAATCCGGAGGGGCCGGACGGCAATCCCGATCCGATCGCGGCGGCGCGCGACATCCGCGACACCTTCGCCCGGATGGCGATGGACGATGAAGAGACGGTGGCCCTGATCGCCGGCGGCCACACCTTCGGCAAGACGCACGGCGCGGGCCCTGCCGACCACGTCGGCGCAGAGCCGGAAGGCGACGGTCTGGAGGCGCAAGGCTTGGGCTGGACCTCCAGCTTCGGCACGGGACATGGCGCCGACGCCATCACCAGCGGCCTGGAAGTCACCTGGACCCAGACGCCGGCCCAGTGGAGCAACTTCTATTTCGAGAACCTGTTCGGCTTCGAATGGGAGCTGGAGAAGTCCCCCGCCGGGGCGCATCAGTGGGTGGCCAAGGACGCGGGCGAGATCATCCCCGACGCCCACGATCCGGCCAAGAAGAAGCGGCCGACGATGCTGACGACCGACCTGTCGATGCGGTTTGACCCGGAATACGAGAAGATCTCGCGCCGGTTCCTGAACGATCCGCAGGCCTTTGCCGACGCCTTTGCGCGGGCCTGGTTCAAGCTGACGCACCGCGATCTTGGGCCGCGTTCGCGCTACGTGGGACCGGAAGTTCCGAGCGAAGTCCTGTTGTGGCAGGATCCGGTGCCGGAGGTGGATCATCCGCTGATCGACGCCACGGACGCGGCGGCTCTGAAGGCCAAGGTGCTGGACTCGGGCCTGAGCGCCGCCGAACTGGTGGGCACGGCCTGGGCCTCGGCCTCGACCTTCCGGGGCGGGGACAAGCGGGGCGGGGCCAACGGCGCCCGCATCCGCCTGGGGCCGCAGAAGGATTGGGCCGTCAACCAGCCCGAACAGCTTGATCGGGTGCTGAGGACGCTGCAGCGCATCCAGACCGAGTTCAACCAGGCGCAGACGGGCGGCAAGAAGGTCTCTTTGGCCGACCTGATCGTGCTGGCCGGCAATGCCGGCGTCGAGCAGGCGGCCAAGGCGGCGGGCCACGACGCCAGCGTGCCGTTCACGCCCGGCCGGACGGACGCCAGCCAGGCGGACACGGATGTAGAATCCTTCGGCTATCTGGAGCCGGTCGCTGACGGCTTCCGCAACTTCCAGAAGGCCCGCTATGCGGTGCCAGCCGAGTCGCTGCTGATCGATCAGGCGCAGCGGCTGACGCTGACGGCGCCGGAGATGACGGTGCTGATCGGCGGCCTGCGGGCGATCAACATCAATACGGGCGGCGCGACGCACGGCGTGCTGACCGAACGGCCGGGCGTGCTGTCCAACGATGTCTTCGTCAACCTGCTGGACATGGACGTGAAGTGGGCGGCGACCTCGGACGCCAAGGACGTCTTCGAAGGCCGCGACCGCAAGACGGGCGAAGCCAAGTGGACCGGCACGCGTGTCGATCTGGTGTTCGGCTCCAACGCCGTGCTGCGCGCGCTGGCCGAGGTCTATGCCGGGGCAGACGCCGAAGGGAAGTTCGTCTCTGACTTCGTGGCGGCCTGGACCAAGGTGATGGAGCTGGACCGGTTCGACCTGCACGGCTGAGCCGGGGGCAGAGGCGGAAAAAGAAGAGGGCCGGGCGCTGTCGCAGCGTCCGGCCTTTTCTTCGTGCGGATCAGCGCAGCTTGATCTCGAACAGCTGCGGCCAGCGTTTGCCGGTGACGAACAGGCGTTTGCCCGCCGCGTCCCAGGCGATGCCGTTCAGGACGTCATCGTTGGGGTCGAGGTTCGCGCCCTTGGGGACCAGGCCGGTCAGGTCAATGAAGGCCTTGACCACGCCGGTCTCGGGATCGATGCGCGCGATGCGGTTGTCCTGCCAGATATTGGCGAAGATCTCGCCGTCGATCCATTCCAGCTCGTTGATCTGATCCAGCGGACGGCCGTCGGCGGTGACGGAGACGCGGCCGGTCTCGGCCAGGGTTTCGGGGTCCAAAAAGCGCAGCTGGTCTGTGCCGTCGCTCATGATCAGGCGGCGGCCGTCGGTGGTCAGCGCCCAGCCCTCGCCCGGATAGGAGAAACCGCCCAGGGGCGAGAAATCGTCCAGCTTCCAGATGAAGCCGATGTGGTTGCGCCAAGTCAGGCTGTAGAGCTTGCCGTTCAGCGTGGTCATGCCCTCGCCGAAATAGATGGTCGGCAGGTCGCGCTGGCGCTCCACGCGGCCGGTTTCCAAATCCACCTTGCGGATGAAGGACGGATACAGGCCCGTGCTCTCGTACAGGCCGCCGTCGTGGAAGAAGAGGCCCTCGGTGAAGGCCCCCGTGTCGTGCGGATAGGCCCGCACGACCTCCCAGGACTGGACCGGAACCTCGGCCCTGACGAACGGGCAAACGCCTGTCGTCAGGATCAGACCGGCGATCAGACCGGCGAGACGGGACGACAGGCGGTTCATGAGCCTCAGCCCCGCTCGGCGGCGGCTTCGGCCTCGGCCTTCTGGGCGCGGACCTCGGCGGCGTTGGCGTCGCTGCGGGCCCGTTCGGCCATTTCCTTCTTGGTGGCGCCGCGACGGCCCATCATGTTTAGGGCCTCGACACCGGCCGAGAAGGCCATGGCGGCGTAGATGTAGCCCTTGGGCACGTGATAGCCGAAGCCGTCGGCGATCAGCACCATGCCGATCATCAAGAGGAAGCCGAGCGCCAGCATGACCACGCTGGGGTTCTTGTTGATGAAGTTGGCCAGGGGATCGGCGGCCAGCAGCATCACGGTCACGGCGACCAGGACGGCGACGACCATGATCGGCAGGTGTTCGGTCATGCCGACGGCGGTCAGGATCGAGTCGATCGAGAAGACGATGTCCAGGAGGATGATCTGGAAGATCGCGGCGCCCGCGTTCATGATCATCACGTCCTTCTTGTCCATCACGTCATGGCTGGGCGTGGGATCGACGGTGTGGTGGATTTCCTTGGTCGCCTTCCAGACCAGGAACAGGCCGCCCGCGATCAGGATCAGATCCTTCCACGAGAATTCGTTGCCCATGACGGTGAAGACGGGCTGAACCAGGCCGACCAGCCAGGCGATGATCGACAGCAGGGCCAGGCGCATGACCAGGGCCAGGCCGATGCCGAGGCGACGGACCTTCTGACGCTGATGCTCGGGCAGCTTGTTCGAGAGGATGGAGATGAAGATCAGGTTGTCGATACCAAGCACGACCTCCATCACGATGAGGGTCACCAATGCGGCCCAGGCGGCCGGATCGGAGAGCAAGGGGGTGATGCTGTCGAGCATTGGGGTTCCTGATGGAAAATAAAGCTTGAGCGGAAAGCGCTAGGGCCGACGCAGGTTCCGATCAAGCGACGGGGTGCGGCGTCATGGTCGCACCCCCCTGGGCGCGGTCGCCCTTCCTACGCTGTGTGGAAGGAATCGGCGGCGCGCTCTCGCCCTGCGGCATCGGTGCGCCTTCACGCAATGTTGCGAGCGGCGAAACCCCGTGCTATCAGGCGCCCGGCTTGAAGGGGGCGTATTTACGGATACGGCCTCCGTCGTGCTTTCCGTAAGCATTTCAAGCTTTTGACCGTTGCGAGCCTCGCAGTCGGTTGCGACCCTGACACAACGACCTCGGACCCTAATCAGTGGCTGATGATTTCAGAACGACGGAAGTCGGCGATCGCTACGCACAGGCGCTGTTCGACCTGGCGCTGGAAACCGGCCGTCTGGACGCCGTCCGCGCCGACCTGAAGTCGCTGAAGGCGGCCTGGACCGAAAGCGCCGACCTGCGTCGTCTGGCCACCTCGCCCGTCATCGCCGCGCCCGACCAGGCCAAGGGTCTGGTGGCCATCGCCGTCAAGGCCAGGTTCGAGCAGACCACGACCAACTTCCTGGGTCTGTTGGGTCAGAACCATCGCGCCAAGGATCTGCCTGCCGTGATCGCCGGATTCGAGGCACGCTACGCCAAACACGCCGGCGTCGTCGCCGCCGAGGTCGTCTCGGCCCAGCCGCTGGACGCCAAACAGGTCGCCGCCATTACCGCCGCCCTGTCCAAGAGCCTGGGCAAGGCGCCGGAACTGACCGCGCGCGTCGATCCGTCGATCCTGGGCGGCCTGAAGGTCAAGGTGGGCTCGAAACTGTTCGACGCCTCGCTGAAGACCAAGCTCGACCAGATGAAGTTCGCCCTCAAGCGCGCCTAAACGCGCTCCCGCCACCAAGAATGCGCGCCTGAACGGCGCACCCGCAGAAGACTGAAGAACAGAGAGCCCGTCATGGACATCCGCGCCGCTGAAATCTCGGCCATCCTCAAGTCGCAGATCGCCAACTTCGGCGTCGAAGCCGATGTCTCTGACGTCGGCAGCGTGCTGTCGGTCGGCGACGGCATCGCCCGCATCCACGGTCTGGACAATGTCCAAGCCGGTGAAATGGTCGAGTTCACCAAGGCCGGCGTGAAGGGCATGGCCCTGAACCTCGAGCGCGACAACGTGGGCGCCGTTATCTTCGGCGCCGACGCCGCCATCGCCGAGGGCGACGACGTGCGCCGCCTGGGCGAGATCGTGGACGTTCCGGTCGGCAAGGGTTTGCTGGGCCGCGTCGTCAATCCGCTGGGCGAGCCGATCGACGGCAAGGGCCCGATCCAGTTCACCGAGCGCCGCCGCGTAGACGTCAAGGCGCCGGGCATCATCCCGCGCAAGTCGGTTCACGAGCCGATGCAGACCGGCCTGAAGGCCATCGACACCCTGATCCCGGTCGGCCGCGGCCAGCGCGAGCTGATCATCGGCGACCGTCAGGTCGGCAAGACCGCCGTCGCCGTCGACACCATCTTGAACCAGAAGAACGTCAACAAGACCGACGACGAGAGCGCCAAGCTCTACTGCATCTACGTCGCCATCGGTCAGAAGCGTTCGACCGTCGCCCAGATCGTCAAGACCCTCGAAGAGTCGGGCGCGCTGGAATACACGATCGTCGTCGCCGCCACGGCGTCGGAACCGGCCCCGCTGCAGTTCCTGGCCCCGTTCGCCGGCACCGCCATGGGCGAGTTCTTCCGCGACAACGGCATGCACGCCCTGATCGTCTATGACGACCTGTCCAAGCAGGCTGTTGCGTATCGCCAGATGTCGCTGCTGCTGCGCCGTCCGCCCGGTCGTGAAGCCTATCCGGGCGACGTCTTCTATCTGCACAGCCGCCTGCTGGAGCGTTCGGCCAAGCTGAACGAGGATTACGGTTCGGGCTCGATGACCGCCCTGCCGATCATCGAAACCCAGGCCAACGACGTTTCGGCCTACATCCCCACCAACGTGATCTCGATCACCGACGGCCAGATCTTCCTGGAATCGGACCTGTTCTATCAGGGCATCCGTCCGGCCGTGAACGTCGGCATCTCGGTGTCGCGCGTCGGCTCGTCGGCCCAGACCAAGGCGATGAAGAAGGTCGCCGGTTCGATCAAGGGCGAGCTGGCCCAGTATCGCGAGATGGCCGCCTTCGCCAAGTTCGGCTCGGACCTGGACGCCTCGACCCAGAAGCTGCTGGCGCGCGGCGCCCGTCTGACGGAACTGCTGAAGCAGCCGCAGTATTCGCCGCTGGCGATGGAAGAGCAGGTCGTCTCGGTCTACGCCGGCACGCGCGGTTACATCGACGGCATCGCCGTCGGCGACGTGGGCCGCTTCGAGAAGGAGCTGCTGGCGCGCATCCATGCGAACCACGCCTCCTTGCTGGAAGGCATCCGCACCAAGAAGGACCTGACCTCGGACCTCGAAGCCGAGCTGAAGGACATCCTGGCCGCCTTCGTCAAGACCTTCGCCTGAACCCGTCTGGTAAGCTGAGAGAGTAAGCGCCGGATGGCCAGCCTCAAGGAAATGCGCAATCGGATCGGAAGCGTGAAAGCCACGCAGAAGATCACGAAAGCCATGCAGATGGTCGCCGCGGCCAAGCTGAAGCGCGCCCAGGACCAGGCCGAAAGCGCCCGGCCCTATGCGCAGAAGATGGCCTCGGTCATCGCCAATCTGGCCGCCGGCGTCTCGGGCGCCGACGCGCCCAAGCTGCTGGCCGGCACGGGCCAGGACCAGCGCCACCTGATCGTGGTGGCGACAGCGGACAAGGGTCTGGCGGGCGGTTTCTCGACCAACGTCATCCGCGCCGCGCGCGAGCGGATCAACAGCCTGATCAACGCCGGCAAGGACGTGAAGATCATCGCCGTCGGCAAGAAGTCGCGCGACCAGTTGGCGCGTCTGTACGGCGACAAGGTGATCCACACCTTCGAACTGAGCGAGCACAAGACCGTTGGCCTGCCGTCGGCCCAGCCGGTCGCCGAAATGATCTCCACGGCGTTCGAAGAGGGTCAGGCCGATGTGGTCACCCTGTTCTACAGCCAGTTCAAATCGGTGATCCAACAGGTCCCGACGGCCAAGCAACTGATCCCGGCCGTGGTCGAGGGCGACGCGGCCCCGATCAACCTGAACGGCGCGGTCTATGAGTACGAGCCTTCGGAAGAGGAAATCCTGGAAACCCTGCTGCCGCGCGCGCTCACGACCCAGATCCTGGCCGCGTTGTATGAGAACCAGGCCGGCTTCTTCGGCTCGCAGATGGCGGCGATGGACAACGCCACGCGCAATGCGGGCGACCTCATCAACGCCCTGACGCTGCAATACAACCGCAAGCGCCAAGCCCAGATCACCACCGAGCTGATCGAGATCATCGCCGGCGCCGAAGCCCTCTGATCCCGACCGAACAGACATTCCGATACGGACCCTGACCATGACCGACACCGTCGCCCCCAAGAAACCCGCCGCCAAGAAGCCCGCCGTCAAGAAGGCGCCTGTCGCCGCGACCGCGCCCGGCGCGGCCGTCGCCACGGGCAAGATCGCCCAGGTCATCGGCGCCGTCGTCGACGTCGAGTTCGACGGCCACCTGCCGGCGATCCTGAACGCCCTGCACACCCAGAACATCGACCAGAAGACGGGCGAGCCCTTCACCCTGGTTCTGGAAGTCGCCCAGCACTTGGGTGAGAACATGGTCCGCGCCATCTCGATGGACACGACCGAAGGCCTGACGCGCGGCCAGCCCGTGACAGACACCGGATCGTCGATCCAGGCGCCGGTCGGCCCCGGCACCCTCGGCCGCATCATGAACGTCGTTGGCCAGCCGATCGACGAAGCCGGCCCGATCGCCACCACCGAATACCGTCCGATCCACAAGGAAGCGCCGAGCTTCGAAGAGCAGTCGACCTCGTCTGAAATCCTGGTCACGGGCATCAAGGTCATCGACCTGATGTGCCCCTACACAAAGGGCGGCAAGATCGGCCTGTTCGGCGGCGCTGGCGTGGGCAAGACCGTGACCATGCAGGAGCTGATCAACAACATCGCCAAGGCGTACGGCGGTTATTCGGTTCTGGCCGGCGTGGGCGAGCGCACCCGCGAAGGCAACGACCTGTATCACGAGATGATCGAGTCCAACGTTAACGTGGACCCGTCCAAGAACGGCGGCTCGACCGAGGGCTCCAAGTGCGCCCTGGTCTACGGCCAGATGAACGAGCCCCCCGGCGCCCGCGCTCGCGTCGCCCTGACCGGCCTGTCGATCGCGGAATACTTCCGTGACGAGGAAGGCAAGGACGTGCTGCTGTTCGTCGACAACATCTTCCGCTTCACGCAAGCCGGTTCGGAAGTGTCGGCTCTGCTGGGCCGCATCCCTTCGGCCGTGGGCTATCAGCCGACGCTGGCCACCGAGATGGGCAACCTGCAGGAGCGCATCACCTCGACCAAGAAGGGTTCGATCACCTCGGTCCAGGCCATCTACGTGCCTGCCGACGACCTGACCGACCCGGCGCCCGCCGCCTCGTTCGCCCACTTGGACGCGACGACGGTTCTGAGCCGCGACATCGCCGCCCAGGCCATCTTCCCGGCCGTTGACCCGCTGGACTCAACCTCGCGGATCATGGACCCGCTGGTCATCGGCGACGAACACTACAACGTCGCCCGTTCGGTTCAGGAAGTGCTGCAGCAGTACAAGGGCCTGAAGGACATCATCGCCATCCTGGGCATGGACGAGCTGTCGGAAGAGGACAAGCTGGTCGTCTCGCGCGCCCGCAAGATCCAGCGCTTCCTGTCGCAGCCCTTCTTCGTGGCCGAACAGTTCACCAATTCGCCCGGCAAGTTCGTCGAGCTGGCCGACACGATCCGCTCGTTCAAGGGCATCGTCGCCGGTGAATACGACCACCTGCCGGAAGCCGCCTTCTACATGGTCGGCTCCATCGAAGAGGCCGTCGCCAAGGCCGAGAAGATGGCGTCGGAAGCCTGATCATGGCCGGCAAGCTGAACTTCTCCCTCGTCTCGCCGGAACGCGAGGTCTTCTCGGGCCTCGTGGACCAGGTCGATGCACCGGGCGTCGAGGGTGACTTCGGCGTTTTGCCGGATCATGCGCCCTTCATGACCGCCCTGCGCGAGGGTCTGGTGACCGTCTATAACAACGGCTCAAAGACCCAGTACGACGTTCACGGCGGTTTCGCCGACGTGAACGGCGAAGGCCTGACCATCCTGGCGGAACAGGCCACCGAGGTCGTCGCGGCCTGATCCCGTCGAAGGATCGAACGATTTGAGGCCTCCCGTTTCGGCGGGAGGCCTTTTTCGTGGGCGGCGGGCGCGCTAGGACCTGCCCATGACCGATCTCATCGACATCCACGGCGTCTGCGCCCCCGGCTATGAGGCCGTGCGCGAGGCATTCGCCGCCAACTTCACCGAGGCTCCCGAGGGGCTGAACGAGCAGGCGGCGCGGTTCACCGTGCTGGTCGAGGGCGAAACGGTCGTCGATCTGTGGGCGGGGCATGCGGATACGGCCAAGACGACGCCGTTCACCGACACCACCCTGACGTCGGTGTTTTCGACCGGCAAGGCGGTGATGGCCATCCTGATGGCGAGCGCGGTCGAGGAGAGTCAGATCGGCTATGATCAGACGGTCGCCTCGCTGTGGCCCGAGTTCGGCGCGGCGGGCAAGGCGGAGGTCACCGTCGCTCAGTTGATGAGCCACCAGTCGGGCCTGCCGGGCTTTTCCGAGGCGGTCGATCCGACGATCTGGTTCGATGTGTCCGCGGTGCTGGCGCGTCTGGCGGCTCAGTCGCCGATGTGGGCGCCGGGTTCAGCCTCGGGCTATCACCCGATCACCGTCGGCTATCTGGCCAATGAAGTCTATCGCCGCGCGACTGGACGGACGATGGGCCAGGCGCTGCGCCAGGACTTCCCGGAGCTGGACCTGTGGATCGGCCTGCCCGAAAGCGAGCATGGACGGGTGGCGCAGATGCGCAAACCCACAGCGGCGCCTAGCCTGGGGGCCATCGATCCGATCAAACAGGCGGCCTTCCTGGATCGTGGCTCGGCGCCGGGCGGGCGCGGTTCGGCGGCCTGGCGCGAGATGGAAATCCCTTCGGCCAATCTGCACGGCACGGCCCTGGGGCTGGCGAAGATGCTGGGCGTGGTCGCCAATGGCGGCGTGCTGGACGGCCGGTCGGTGCTGTCGGCGGGAACGCTGGATCAGCTGACGCGCGAGCGCATCCATGGGCCGGACAAGGTGCTGCCCTATACGATCAGCTGGGCGGCCGGTCTGATGCGCAATGACGGGCTGAAGGTCTTCGGGCCCAACGAAGCCTTCGGCCATTATGGCTGGGGCGGGTCCATGGCCATGGCCGATCCGTCGCGGAAGCTGTCCGCAGCCTATGTCATGACGCGCCAGTCGCCGCACCTGATCGGCGACCCTCGGCCCAAGCGGTTGCTGGACGCGCTTTACGCCGCCTTCTGAACCGGGCCGGGCGCGGTCAACAGACCGATCAGGCCGGCTAAGCCCGCGCAGCCGACGCAGGTCAGGATCACGGCCCGAAACGCCGCATGGAAGGCGTCGCGGGCGACGGGTGTGATCTCGCCGCCCGACATGACCTGGGCCAGCTGTGCGCGGGCGTCAGGCAGGTTGGCGACCCCGGCGAAGACCGCAGACAGCACGAGGCCCAGGAGGGCGACAGCCAGAAGGCTTGCCACGCGCGCCACCGCATTGTTGACGCCCGAGGCCACGCCCGTGTGACCCGCCTTGACGGCCCCCATCACCGTCGCCGTCAGCGGCCCGACCGCCAGGGTCATGCCGATCGCCAGCACCGTCATCCCCGCCAGAGGTCCGTCGACATAGCCCGCGCCCGGCGCAGGCACAGCGAGAAGGGCCAGTCCGATCCCCGCCAGGGCCGGCCCGAGGCTGAGCGACAGACGCGCGCCGAACCGATCGGCGACGCGTCCCGCCACACCAGAGAACAGGCCCATGACGGCGGCGAAGGGCAGCATGGCGGCGCCGGCCTCGGTCGCGCTCCAGCCGTGAACCCGGATCAGATCGAAGGGCAGGAAGAACATCGCCCCGCCCAGGGCGAAATAGAGCAGCAGGGTCAGCAGATTGATCCCGCTGAACACCGAAGACGAAAACAGGCCGAGCGGCATCATCGGGTGGGACTGGCGCGCCTCGGCCCAGACGAAGGCGGCCAGCAACGCCGCGCCCACGACCAGTCCGGCCAGGATGACGGGCGATGCGAACCCCAGATCGGGCGCGGCGGTCAGGGCCCAGGTCAGGGCGCCCAGTCCGGCGACGGCCAGAACCGCGCCTAGACCGTCCAGACCGCGCGCGTCGGGATCGCGGCTCTCGGGCGTGGCGGCCAGGGTCACGAGGGCGGTCAGGATCGCCAGCGGGACGTTGATCCAGAAAATGGCGCGCCAGTCGGCGGCGTCGGCCAGCCATCCCCCGATCAGCGGGCCGACCATGCCGGTCAGGGCCCCGAACCCGGCCCAGGTTCCAAAGGCCTTGCCGCGCTCCTCGGGCGGGAAGGTCGCGCCGATCACCGCCAGGGCGCCGGGAGTCAGCAGGGCCGCGCCGATCCCCTGGATCGCCCGGCCGGCGACCAGGGCCTGGACGGTGGGGGCGAGGGCGCAGCCGATGGAGGCCAGGGCGAAGATCGCGACCCCGATCAGAAAGACCAGCCGCCTACCGAACCGATCGCCGGCCGCGCCGCCGATCAAAACCAGGGCGCCCAGGGTCAGCAGATAGGCGTTCGACACCCACTGCACCGCCGCCGTGCCGGCCGCGAGATCCCGCTGCACGGCGGGCAGGGCGACGCCCAGGGCCGAGCCGTCGATGAAGGTCAGGCTGGAGCCCAGCACCGTCGCGGCCAGCACCCAGCGCTTGCGCGCCGCCGACAGCGGATGGGCCGGTTCGGCGGCGGCGTGGACCTGTCCGCCTTCGCAGGGGCCCGGTTGGGCGGTCGTCATGGCCTCGCCTCCGTGTGGGCGAAGGCTACGCCGGTTCCGCCGTGGTCTTCAACGCCTCGCGTGCGGCGCGGCTGCGATTGAAGGCGGCCAGGGCGAAGACGCCGGCGCCGGCCCAGATGAAGACGAAGGAGACGATCCGCAGCAGGGTCAGCGGCTCACCGGTCGCGACGCCGCAGGCGAACTGCAGCGTCGGGGCCAGAAACTGGATGAAGCCGACCGTGGACAGGGGCAGACGCCGCGCCGACCAGGCGAACAGCGCCAGCGGGATCACGGTCGCCGGGCCGTTCACCAGCGCCCAGATCAGGCCGGACGGCGAGGCGAACCCGACCGCCTGACCGTGGGTGGTCAACCAGGCCAGAAAGACCGCGCCGATGGGCAGCAGCACGAGACATTCCACGAACAGACCGGTCTGGGCCGAGGCGGGCACGCGCTTTCGGATCACTGCATAGGCGCAGAAGGTGACGGCCAGGGTCAGGCCGATGATCGGCACATGGCCCAGGGCGATGGTCTGGATGA
The DNA here is from genome assembly GCF_001422455.1 of Brevundimonas sp. Leaf280. Lineage (NCBI taxonomy): Bacteria > Pseudomonadati > Pseudomonadota > Alphaproteobacteria > Caulobacterales > Caulobacteraceae > Brevundimonas > Brevundimonas sp. Leaf280. The sequence continues at coordinate 116,285 of NZ_LMNC01000004.1, forward strand.
CGACCCCGACGAAGGCCAGGGCGATCGCGACGGCGCTCCAGCGGTCGATCTTCTCGCGGAACAACACGGCCCCCGCCGCCATGTTGAGCAAAGGATTGATATAGTAGCCGAGGCTGGCCTCCAGCGTCGCATGGTGCGTCGTGGCGTAGACGTAGAGGCTCCAGTTCGTGCCGATCAGCAGGGCCGACAGGGCCAGCCAGGCCAGGGTGCGCGGCGTGGCCAGCACCTCGCGCGCCTCGCCCCACTGGCCAGCCAGCAGCAGGACCAGGCCGGCAACGAAGACCGACCAGACCGCCCGGTGCGCCAGGATTTCGGGCGCGCCGAAGCCGTGCGCCGCCATCGCCATGAAGAGCAGCGGCAGCAGCCCCCACAGGGTGTAGCAGGCGACGGCCGTGCCGACGGCGCGGCCGTCGGCAGGGGGTGCGTGGGCGTTCATGACGGTTGAGACCGCCTAGACCGTGATCGAACGATATCCCGACGACGACTTGATCACGCCGGTCTCGTCCAGCAGCTGGGCGATCTGGACCGCGTTGAGGGCGGCGCCCTTGCGCAGGTTGTCGGACACGACCCAAAGGTTCAGGCCGTTCTCGACGGTCGTGTCCTTGCGGATGCGGCTGACATAGACGGCGTGTTCGCTGGCCGCATCGACGGGGGTGATATAGCCGTCGTGCTCCTGCTTATCGATAACCAGCACGCCCGGCGCCTCGCGCAAGATGGCGCGGGCCTCGTCGGGTTCGATGGGGCGGTCGAACTGGACGTTCACGGCCTCGGAGTGGCCCACGAAGACGGGCACGCGCACGCAGGTGACGGTGACCTTGATGTCGGGGTCCAGCATCTTGTGCGTCTCATCCGACATCTTCTTCTCCTCGTCGGTGGAGCCGTCCTCGAGGAAGGAGCCGATGTAGGGGATGACGTTGAAGGCGATCTGTTTGGGGAACTTCTTGGGCGTGGCGTCGCCCAGGCCGTAGATGGCCTTGGTCTGGTTCCACAGCTCGTCCATGCCTTCCTTACCGGCGCCAGACACCGACTGATAGGTCGAGACCACGACCCGCTTGATCTTGGCCGCATCGTGCAGCGGCTTCAGCGCGGTCACCAGCTGGATCGTCGAGCAGTTGGGGTTGGCGATGATGTTCTTCTTGGTCGCGTCCTTGATGGCGTCAGGGTTCACCTCGGGCACGATCAGCGGCACGTCGGGGTCCTTGCGGAAGGCCGAGGAGTTGTCGATCACGATAGGACCGGCCTTGCCGATCTTCTCGGACCATTCCTTGGACACCGCGCCGCCGGCGGACATCAGGACGATATCGACCTTGGAGAAGTCGAACTGCTCGATGTCCTGGCATTTGATGGTCTTGTCGCCGAAGGAGACCTCGACCCCCTTGGATTTGCGCGAGGCGATGGCGTGGATTTCATCGACGGGGAATTCCAGCTCCTCGAGGATGTTCAGCATTTCGCGACCCACATTGCCCGTGGCTCCGACGATGGCGACGCGATAACCCATGATGCTTGGTCCTTCGGACGCGCTGCCGCTCGGCTCAGCGGAGCCTTGCTGCTTGAGCGCGGTTTGGTGTGTGCTGTGCATTTAGGCGTTCGCAGCCGCGAAGCAATCGCTTTTCACTGTGCCGGGCTTTAAGCAGTCCTCCCATGACCTCCCGTATCCGCAACGCCTACGACATCCGCGTGGAAGAGGGCGTGCTGACGCCCGATCCGGCGCAGGAAAGCGTGATCACCGCGCTGGAGCGGTTGGAGGTCGATCTGGCCAAACGCGGCCTGTTCGGCAAGGCGCCGGAGGTGCGGGGCATTTATCTCTACGGCCCGCCGGGACGCGGCAAGTCGATGCTGATGGACCTGTTCTATTCGGCGACGCCCGAGCCGCGAAAGACGCGCGCGCACTTTCACGCCTTCATGGCCCGCATCCACGACCTGGTGAAACAGTGGCGCGAAGGGGATGCGAAGACCCGCAAGGCCGTGTTCGGCACGCATAAGGGCGACGACCCCATCCCGCCGATCGCGAAGCTGATCGCGTCGGAAGCCCGGCTGCTGTGTTTCGACGAACTGCAGGTCACCGACATCGCTGACGCCATGATCCTGGGCCGGCTGTTCGAAGCCCTGTTCGAGGATCGAGTGGTGCTGGCCATCACCTCGAACCGCGCGCCGGAGGAGCTCTACAAGAACGGCATCAACCGCCAGCTCTTCCTGCCCTTCATCGACATTATCCGCGGGCGCTGCGTGGTGGTCGAGACGGCCGGGGCGCGCGACTGGCGGCTGGACCGGATGACCTCGGCCCAGGTCTGGCACACGCCGGACGACCGCGCGGCTTTCGAGGCGTTATGGCGCGAGCTGAAGGGGGGCGAGCCGGAAGAACCGGCGCACCTGACCGTGCTGGGCCGCGATGTGGTGGTGGAGCGCACCGTGGGGTCGATGGCGCGGGCGACGTTTGCGGAGCTGTGCGCCAGGCCTCTGGGGCCGCAGGACTATCTGGCCATCGCCCAGCGGTTCCACACCCTGTTCCTGGAGGACGTGCCGATCCTGAGCTCGGCCAACCACCATGAGGCGCGGCGTCTGGTGACCCTGGTGGACGCCCTCTATGAGGCCAAGACCAAGCTGATTGTGCTGGCGGCGGCCAAGCCCGAGGCGCTCTATACCGAAGGGGTGGGGGTGTTCGAGTTTGAGCGCACCGTGTCGCGCTTCAACGAAATGCAGAGCAAGGACTGGCTGGCGCACGTCCGCGACTGACGGCTAGGGTAGGGCCTGACCTTCGGAGTGTTTCCATGCGCCGCCTCGCCATCGCCGCCGCCCCACTTGCCGCTCTGGCCTTAACAGTTTCGCCGATGACAGCCGGGGGCGCGCTCGCCCAGACGGCTGCGGCGACGGCCAGTCGCGGTCTGACGCCGGCCGAGGTCGGGACCTGGATTACCGGGCTGGGCGGGCGGGTCGGGCCTGTGCAGACCGAGAACGGCCTGACCTTCTTCACCGTGACCAATGCGGGCCTGACCTGGGCGGTCTTCTTCTACGGCTGCGAAGCGTCGGGCTGCGGCGAGGTTCAGTTCAGCGCCGTTGTGCCCGGGGCCGGGGCGACGCTGGACAAGGTGAACGCCTGGAACCGCGACAACCGCTATCTGAAAGCCTTCCATACTGCGGCCCAAACGCCGACGGCGACGGTGCAGTACGATATCGTCGTACTGTCGGGCGAAGGCGTGGCGCAACTGGCGGACCCGCTGACGGTCTGGCTGCAACTGCTGCCCAAGTTTGCGACAGGCATGGGCTACGTCCCGCCGCAATGATGTTTCTCTCCCAACGGGAGGAGGGAAAAGAAAAAGGGCCTGCGGATCGCTCCGCAGGCCCTTCGTCATTCGATCGTCGCGTGGCTTACGCCAGCGAGGAATCGATGTCCTTGCAGGCTTGCAGCAGGCCTTGGACCGAGGCGACGGACTTTTCGAACATCGCCTTTTCTTCGTCGTTGGTGGTGAACTCGATCACCTTTTCGACGCCGTTGGCGCCGATCAGGGCCGGGACGCCGACGTAGAGGTCCGACAGGCCGTATTCGCCCGACAGCCAGACGGCGCAAGGCAGGACGCGCTTCTGGTCCAGCAGGTAGGACTTGGCCATGGCGATGGCCGATTCAGCGGGCGCGTAGAAGGCAGAGCCGGTTTTCAGCAGGGCCACGATCTCGCCGCCGCCCTTGCGGGTGCGATCGACGATGGCGTCCAACTCGTCCTGCGACAGGAAGCCGGCCTTGACGGCGTCCGGCAGGGGCAGGCCGCCGATGGTCGAGTGGCGCACCATCGGCACCATATCGTCGCCGTGACCGCCCAGGGTCCAGGCGTGGATGTCCTGAACCGAGACGCCGGTCTTTTCAGCCAGGAAATAGGCGAAGCGCGCGGAATCGAGCACGCCGGCCATGCCGACGACCTTCTCCTTGGGCAGGCCCGAGAACTTCTGCAGGGCCCAGACCATGGCGTCGAGCGGGTTGGTGATGCAGATGACGAAGGCGTTGGGGGCGTGGGCCTTGATGCCCTCGCCGACGGCCTTCATGACCTTCAGGTTGATGCCGATCAGGTCGTCGCGGCTCATGCCCGGCTTGCGCGGCACGCCGGCGGTGACGATGCAGACGTCGGCGCCCGCGATGTCGGCATAGTCGTTCGCGCCCTTCAGGGCCACGTCCGAGCCGAAGACGGCGGTGGCCTCGGCGATGTCCAGCGCCTTGCCCTGCGGGGTGCCTTCGGCGATGTCGAACAGGATCACGTCGCCCAGGGCTTCGCGCGCGGCCACGTGGGCCAGGGTTCCGCCGATCATGCCGGCGCCGATAAGGGCGATCTTCGCGCGAGCCATGGATGTCTCCGTTTATTGCGTGTGCGAAATGGGGATTAATCGTGCGGGCGGTCTAGACCCCTCGCGCGGCTGTCGCAAGAACCTCGCTTTACGGCCTTGGTCAGGCTTGCGAAGGTCCGGCGACAACCGGAGGATTTCGATGCGCCGTTCATTCGCTTTCGCCTTGCTGCTGGCGTCGGTCGCCACGCCTGTGCTGGCCCAGACGCCGCCTGCGACGATCGGCGACCGCTATATTCCCGCACCTTGGTGGATGCGCGATCCGGTCATCGCCTCGGTCGGTCAGGTGCGGGTGGAAATTCCGGCCAACCGCGCCTCCGTCACCGCCAGTTTTCAATCGGTGGATCGCAGCGTGACGGAGGCGTCGCGCGCCGCCGCTGAACAGGTCCGAGCGCTCAGCCGGGCGCTGTCGGCCTATGGCGCGGACAAGGTCCGGGTCGAGACCAGCGTCGCCACCCAGCCGCTGTATGACCAGTATCGCGACGAAAACGGGGTGATGCGCGACAACACCCGCGCCGACCGCGTGGCCCGCTATCAGGCCGACGCCTCCGTCGCCGTGACGGTTCGGGACGTAGCCCTGATCGAACGGGTCTACGCGACGATCGTCGCCGCGCGCCCGACCGCGATCGGCCGTGTGTCCTTCAGGCTCGAGCCCGACAATATTTGGAAGGCCAATCTTCAGGCCGAGGCGATTAAGGACGCCAGACGTCGCGCCGAGGCGGCGGCGGCCAATGCTGGCGCCGCTCTGGGCGGGGTTAAGATTATCGATCCGACGGGCCGAGTCTGCCAAACCGATGTACTCGCAGGATGGCCCTCCTACGCCGCCGGGGGTGGACAGGCGACGACGGTAGACGACGTCGTTGTGACGGGTTCGCGGATCAGGGCCAATGGTTCGGCCCCGCCGCCGCCACCGCCCGCGCCGCCGCCGCCGCCGCCTCCGCCGAGCGACGGGGGGCCGAGCGAGGCCCAGATCGAGGCGGCGCGACTGGCGCTGCAGCCGCCGTTGCAGACCTTATTCGACAGCGCCTGCGTCATTTACGGATTGAACTGATGGGGTTCGAGGTCGCTCCGGCCTTCGAGGCAGGATCGGTGGCCGCTGCCGAATGGCCGCTGTGCCATGTGCGGCTTCAGGACGACGCCCGCTTTCCCTGGCTGATCCTGATCCCGCGCGTCGAAGGGGCGCTGGAGCTGGAGGATCTGACCGTCAAACAGCGGGCCGTGTTGATGGAGGAGACGGTGCGGGCCGGGGCGCTGGTGCGCCGGCTGGGTTCGGTCGAAAAGCTGAACGTCGGCGCCATCGGCAATGTGACGGCGCAACTGCATGTCCATGTGGTCGGCCGCCGCCGCGACGACGGTCTGTGGCCCGATCCGGTCTGGGGTCGCGGGCCAGTTATTCCGTATACAGACGATGAGCGGGCGCGGCGGCTGGCGATCGTCGCCGGAAGCTAGATGATATCCAGCGGCACGGCGTGTTTCGGGGGCGGGAAGGCTGCATCCAGCCGTTCCAGATCCTCCAGGTCGAACTGGATGTCCAGCGCGTCGGCGTTGGCCTCGACGTGTTCGACGGAACTGGCTTTGGGGATGGCGATGACGCCGTCGTGGCGCAGGACGGCGGCCAGCGCCACCTGGGCCGGGCTGGCGGAATGGCGATTGGCGATGTCGCGGATCAGGGGCTGCTCCAGCAGTTCGCCTCGCCCAAGCGGCGAATAGGCCATCATCGGCATGTCGCGCGCCTGCATCCACGGGAAGAGGTCGAACTCCACCCCGCGCGAGGCGAGATTGTAGAGCAGCTGGTTGGCGGCGCAGTCCTCGCCCCCCTCGATCTCCATCAGCTGCTCCATGGCGCGCAGATCCAGGTTCGACACGCCCCAGCGGGCGATCATCCCTTCGTCGACCAGATCGCGGAAGGCCTCGACGGTCTCTTCTAAGGGCACGTGGCCTTCCCAGTGCAGTAAGTAGAGGTCCAGCCGCTCAACGCCGAGCCGTTCCAGCGACTTCTCGCAGGCCAGCATCATCTTCATCTCCGACGCATTCTCGGGCCGGACCTTGGAGACCAGAAAGACCTCGTCGCGGCGTCCGGCGATGACCTCGCCCACCAGACGTTCCGAGCGACCGTCGCCATAGAGTTCAGCCGTGTCGATCAGGGTCATGCCCAGGTCGATGCCGCGCGCCAGAGCCTGCTGCTCCTCATCGCGCCAGGCCGGGTCGTCGCCCAGCTCCCAGGTGCCTTGGCCAAGGGCGGGAACGGTCGTACCGTCCGCAAAGGTGACGAGGCGGGTCATGTCCGTCCTGACGATAATGAGCGGCGAAGACGCCGTCGGAGGAAGCGATGCGAACCCGGCATATCAAGACCGACGGTCTGGTCCAACAGGTTCTGGAGGCCGGGTTCGAGGATGACAACGCGCCGCTGGTCCTGCTGATCCACGGCTTTCCCGAACTGGGGATTAGCTGGCGCGCCCAGGTCGAGGCGATCTCGCAGGCGGGCTATCATGTCGTCGCCCCGGACATGCGGGGCTATGGCGGGACGGACAAGCCGGAGGGGATTGAGGCCTACTCCATTCTGCACCTGGTCGGCGACATGGTCGATCTGGTCCGCGCGCTGGGCAAGGCGTCTTGCTTCGTCGTCGGCCATGACTGGGGCGCGCCGGTGGCCTGGCATTGCGCGCTGTTGCGGCCGGATCTGTTCACGGCGGTGGCGGGCCTGTCGGTGCCGTTCCAGCCGCGCCGACCCAAGGGACCGCCCACCGCCGCCATGGCCGCCATCTCCAAACGGGCCGGGATGGGCGACCTCTATATCAGCCGATTCCAGGCGCCGGACGCGCACCGCGCGCTGGACGCCGATCCGGCGATGGCGCTGAGGAAACTGTTCTACGCCTACGACGGCGCGACCCCCGCCGATCGCAGATCGACCGGCTTCATGCCCGAGGGCGTGGCCCTGCTGGACACCATCGCCGACGAGGCGACCCTGCCGCCATGGATGCGCGCGGATCATTTCGACGAATATGTGCAGGCCTTCTCAGTCGGTGGGTTCGAAGGACCCCTGAACTGGTATCGGGCGATGGACCTGAACTGGTCGCTGACGGCCTTCGTGCAGGACCAGAAGATCACCCCGCCCGCCCTGTTCATCGTCGGCGAGGACGACCCGGTCCGCCACTACGCCGGTGGGCATGAGGCGGGCCTGAAGGACTGGGCGCCGAACCTGATCCGATCCGTCGTCGTGCCGGGCGCGGGACACTGGATCCAGCAGGAACGGGCGGACGAGATCAACCGCCTGCTGCTGGACTTTCTGGCCGAGGTTCAGGCCATGGGGGCGCGTTCCAGCCTGTAGACTTGTCCAGAGGCGTCGCGGCCTTCGAAACGATCGACGTCGATCCGGCGAAAGCCGATCAGCACGGCGTCCCCCTTTGCCAGGAGATCGAAACCTTCTCTCGTCACACGCCAGTGTTTGGCCGACGACAGGTTCGCCGACCCGCATCGGCTAGCCAGAATCGGCAGCTGACCAGCGTTCGAAACCGGATCGAGCGTCAGACGGCAGGTCGTCGGCAGATCGGGTCCGACAAGCTGATAATGCCCAAAGACATCCTGGATCGTCAGCGAATTCGCCTCGGACATCGCGGCCTCCTTTGCGCTGCACGCGCCCGTAATCAATCCAACGACTGTTGCGAGAGCAACGACTGCGACCAAGTTCGGCAAGGACTTCAATCTCATCGCGCGCAACCCCATGCGTTTCGCTGGACGATCGGACAGTTGGACATCAACCATCGCTACGCCATTATGTCATGTCTATGGTTGTCGTCACGGTTTGCGTCGCCGTGTTGGACATGGAGCCGAAAGCCCGTCGTGTTGAAGTCACTGCTTCCAGAACGTCCCGGCGCGGGACCGTTGATCGAGGCCTTCAGGGCGTGTCGGGTTCACTTCGTTTGGGCGGCCGTGTTCAGCGCCCTGATCAACTTCCTCTATCTGACGCCGACCCTTTACATGATGCAGGTCTACGATCGCGTCGTGCCGACCGGCGGTTTGACGACCCTGACGCTGATGACGGCGGTCGCGGTCTTCGCCCTGGCCTGTCTGGCGGCGCTCGACTGGCTGCGGGCGCGTCTGTTGCTGAGGGCCGGGCTGCGGCTGGACCGGCTTTTGTCCACGCGTATCCTGTCGCGGGTCGTCAACCTTCAGAGCAAGGCGCCTAATACTCAGGCGCTGCGAGAGTTCGACAATGTCCGAGGCGCCGTGTCGGGTTCAGGCGCCCTGGCCCTTTTCGACGCGCCCTGGACGCCGCTTTATCTGGCGTGCTGCTTCCTCCTGCACCCCTGGATCGGTGTGCTGACCCTGGTCGGGGGCATCGTCCTCTTCATTCTGGCCTGGCTGAACGAACGCGACAGTCGCTCCAGATTGTCAAAGGCCATCCAGTCCAGCACGGCGGCCTATGCTGCGCAGGAAAGCGTGGCTGCCCAGTCCGAGGTCGTGCGCGCCCTGGGCATGAGGAAAGCCAGCATCGCAGGACAAATCGAGCAGCGCCGCAACGCCGTCGCTCAACAGTCTGAAGCGCAGCTGGCCGGTGGAAAATACTCCGGCGCGATCAAGTTCGTTCGGCTGGTTCTACAATCCGCCGCCTTGGGCTTGGCGGCCCTGTTGGTGGTGAAAGGCCAGATTTCGCCAGGATCGATCATCGCCTCATCGGTGCTGCTCAGCCGCGCCGTCGCGCCGGTCGAGCTTCTGGTGGGGGCCTGGCCCGGTCTGGTCCAGGCGCGGGCGAGTTGGAATAATCTGGTCGATCTGTTCGGCCAGACGGAAGGAGAGGAACGACCGCGCACGGCCCTGCCACCGCCGGCGGGTCGGCTGAAAGTCGAGGGGCTCGTAGTGCGGTTGCCTGAGATCGAGCAACCATTGCTGAAGGGGGTGAGCTTGGCGCTGGAGCCGGGACAGACCCTGGGCGTGATCGGCCCCAGCGGGTCGGGCAAGACGACACTGGCGCGCGTCATCGCCGGTGCGCTGCGGCCCACAAGCGGAATCATTCGCTTGGACGGCGCCGAGTACGATGCCCGCGACGGCGATGACCTAGCTCAGTTCATCGGATACCTCCCGCAGAATCCCAGTCTGATGGCGGGCTCGATCCGTGACAACGTCTCCCGGTTCGCCGCCGCTGTCGGTGTCGAAAAGGCTATCATCGACCAAGGCGCGGTCGCTGCCGCCATGGCGGCCGGTGCGCACGACATGATCCTGCATCTGCCCAAGGGCTATGACACCGTGCTTGGCCCGCTGGGGTCTGGCGTCTCCGCCGGTCAGGCGCAGCGGATCGCATTGGCGCGCGCCCTTTATGGCGACCCCAGCCTGCTGGTGCTGGACGAGCCCAACTCGAACCTGGATCAGGAAGGCGAGAGCGCCTTGATGGTTGCGGTCGTGAAGGCCGCCGCCAGAGGCGCGGCGGTGGTCATCGTGGCGCACCGCGCCGGCGTATTGGCCCGCGTGGATCGCCTGTTGATGATGCGTGACGGCGCCGTTCAGATGGAGGGCCCGCGCGACGAAATCCTGGCGCGGATCAGTCGCCCCTCGATGCCCGTTGCGGCGTCTGCACAAAGAGGCGCCGCGACATGAGCAGCCTGATCGATAGCTTCATGCGCAAGAGCGCCGACGATGCGCCCGATTCCCCCCGGCCGGAGTTGATGCTCGGCATCGGCATCATCGTCGTCTTCTTCGTCGGCTTTTTGGGCTGGGCCGCGTTCGCGCCGCTGGATGCGGGCGCCTTTGCACAGGGTCAGGTTTCCGTTTCCGGTAATCGTCAGGCCGTTCAGCATCGCGACGGCGGGGTGGTCGGCGCTCTGATGGTCGCCGAGGGGGACAAGGTGCGGCGCGGACAGGTGCTGGTCAGGCTGAACGCCGGTGAGTTGACCGCCAGCGAACGCGGCGCCGCCAGCCAGGTGTTCGCCCTCCTGGCCCAACGGTCCCGCCTCATCGCCGAACGCGATCGGCTGCCGACCCTGCCGATCCCGCCCGAGTTCGCGGGTCTGCCGCCCGAGGACCAGGCGTTGGCCGACGAGGCCATGCGCCTTCAGCGGCTTCAGTATGCAGCACGCGGCGCGGGCCGTTCGACCGAGACGGGGGTGTTGAACCAACGCATCAGCCAGCTTCGCGATCAGATGGACGGCTACCAGCGCCAGATCGAGGCTAACGCCACGCAACAGCGCCTGATCGCTGAGGAACTGGAAGGCCTGCGATCCTTGGCTGCGCAGGGCTATGCGCCGCTGACGCGTGTCCGGGCGCTGGAACGGACGGCGGCGGCTCTTGAAGGCGAACAGGGGTCGTTGCGGGCGCAGGTCGCACGAACGCGCGAACAGATCGGCGAGGCTCGCCTTCAGACGCTGGGCGTGTCCACCAAGCTGAACGAGGATGTCGCTGAACAGCTGAGACAGGTGGAAATCCAGCTCAATGACCTGCGTCCCAAGATGATCGAGTTGCGCGACCAACTGGCGCGCGCCGAGATACGCAGCCCCGCGACCGGCCAAGTCGTCGGCCTGTCCGTGTTTACACCCGGCGGGGTCATCCAGCCGGGACAGACCCTGATGGAAGTCGTGCCCGACGAGGCGTCTCAGGTCATTGTGGCGCAGGTCGATCCTGCCGACATCGACAATCTGCGCGTCGGTCTGGATACGGAGGTCAAATTCCCCGGCCTGCGAGAGCGCAACCCACCCATCGTCCACGGCCGGGTCACGCGCATTTCCGCCGACAGCTTTACGGACGAAAAGACCGGCCGAAGCCACTATCGGGCCGAGATCGTGGTGCCCCAAGCAGAGTTGGAGAAGCTGGGCCAAGCCGCGCGATACATCCGTGCAGGTATGCCGGTCCAGGTCGTGATGCTGACCCGCAAGCGCACCGTTCTAACTTATTTGGTCGAACCGCTTGTGCAGAGCCTGTGGCGATCAGGCTCCGAGCAATAGCGGCCTAAAGCCTGTCACGCACCTCGGCCACGATCTCCAGGCTGCGGATGCGGGCGGTATTGTCGAACATCATGCCGGTGACCATCAGCTCGTCCACGCCGGTCAGGGCGATGAAGTCGGCAAGCTGGCGTTTGATCGTCTCCGGGCCGCCGATGGCGGAATAGAGCAGGCGGCCCTTGGCGCCCGCGATCTGCTGCGGCGTCAGGATCGTGGTGATGTCGTCGACGGGCGGCGGCAGCTTGCCCGGCTTGCCGGTCGAGAGGCGGGCGAAGCTCTGCTGCATCGACGTGGACAGGCGCACGCCCTCGGCGTCCGTATCGGCTGCGAAAACGTTGATCGCGGCCATGGCGTGGGGCTTGGCCAGGCGGTCCGAGGGGATGAACTCGCGGCGATACAGGGCTAGGGCCTCCAGCAGCAGTTCGGGCGCGAAATGGCTGGCGAAGGCGTAGGGCAGGCCGAGCTGACCGGCGAGCTGGGCGCTGAACAGGCTGGAGCCCAGAAGCCAGATCGGCACGCGCAGGCCGGCGCCGGGCACGGCGCGGACGGGCTGGTTCTCAGACGCCGGTTCGAACCACTGGATCAGTTCGACGACGTCGCGCGGAAACTGATCGGCGCCTTCGAAATAGCGCCGCAGCGCACGGGCGGTGGCGCCGTCCGTGCCGGGCGCGCGGCCCAGGCCGAGGTCGATGCGGCCAGGGAACAGGGTCTCCAGCGTGCCGAACTGTTCGGCGACGACCAGGGGCGCGTGGTTGGGCAGCATGACGCCGCCGGAGCCGACACGGATGCGCTCGGTCCCCGCCGCGACATGGCCGATGACAATGGCGGTGGCGGCGCTGGCGATGCCGGGCATATTGTGGTGTTCGGCCAGCCAGAACCGCTCATAGCCGAGCCGGTCGGCGGCCTGGGCCAGGGCCAGGGTTTCGTCCAGGCCGCTTCGGGCGTCGCCGCCTTCGACGATGGGGGAAAGGTCGAGAACTGAAAACGGGATCATGACGCCTAGATCGGGTCTGTCCCTCGGGGTTCAAGGGCGAGGGTCTGGAACCGCAACCGGATCAGGCGCTTTAACCTCATCTCGACGAACGGAGACTGCGTCATGACCGACACCGATCCCACCAAGCCCGAAGCGGATTGCGACGACGCCAGCGAAGCCGCCGACATGGGCGAAAAGCCGGATCTGGGTCACAAGGCGGATACGCTGATCGACGCGCTGGACGGCAGTGATTCGGGATCGGACACGCGGGCAGGCTCGCTGCGCGGCGGGTCGGCAGCAGGCACGGATGACGACCCCGATTCCGCCAAGATCAATGCGCGTCTGGCCCAAGAAGGCTCGGCCGATAAAGGGGCGGCTGACCAGGACGACGCCGCAGACTGAGCGGGCGCCTTGTCGCCGCCGCAACCATGCGCCACGGTGGCGCTCTGACCCTCTCGGTCCAAGGACGATCTCTCGATGACGCTTCGCTTGGCGGCCTCTGCGGTCGTGGTTCTGTTTTGCCTCGCAGGATGTGATCGCTCGGCCCAACCGGTCGAGGCCAAGACTGCGCCCGAAGCGTCGGCGCCGACCGTCGCCGATGCGACGCCTCCAGCAGTCGAAGCGCCCGCCGTTGTTGGGGGGGCTGCGCCCGCCGCCGCCGACGGCGCGCCGTCCTTTGCGGTCCTTTATCCCGGCGCACAGGTGGACGGGCAGCCGCTGGCCGCTGGCGGCGAGGCCGGGCCGGGCGGCCTGATCACCTTCACCACCACCGCCTCGCCGGACGATGTCGTCGCCTTCTATCGCGAGCGCGCCGAGAAGGCGGGCCTGCGCTCCGTCGCCGGAATGAACCAAGGCGACACGCGCGCCTATGGCGCGGCGGCGGACGCTGTGAACGGCGCCTCCCTGCAGGTCGTCGCCACGCCGACCGAGACCGGCGAGACCTCGGTCCAGCTTGGCTGGAGCGCTGGTCAGTGAAACGGGTCGCCGCTCTGGGTGCGGCGACGGCGATCCTGCTGGCCGTGGGATGCGCTGGCGCGCCCAATCCGGACGGCGCGATACCGACGGCGGGCTTCCTGGGCGATGAAGCGATCGCCCAACTGACGGATGCGGTTCCGCCAGCCCCAGCCCCCGGGTCCGTCGCGGACCTGGCGGACAAGGCGGCCTCGGCGCGGCTTGTGGCGCTGGAGGACGGCGATCGTTGGCTGCTGGCGACCGCCCATGCCGAATTGCGTCCGCCCTTGGCCCTGCAACATTTCGATTGCGCCTTGGGTGTCCGGCTGGGGTCGGCCGACACGCCGACGCTGGACCGGGTGATGGCGCGGATCTTCCACGATGCGAACAGTGCGGCCGAACGCGTCAAGGCGCGCCAGGCGCGGCTGCGGCCGGTCGGCGACGATCCCAACCGGCGTGCCTGCCAGACCCTGACGCCGGCGGCGAGACGCAGCGCCTCCTATCCGTCCGGCAGCGCAGCGGTCGCGACCGCCTATGGAGAGGCCTTTGCGGCTCTGGAGCCGGACCGCGCGGAGGGCGTGCGCCGGATTGGCCACGAGATCGGGGTCAGCCGCGTTATTTGCGCCATGCACTATCCGACCGATGTCGCGGTTGGAGAACAGATCGGGCGGGATGTTGCGGCCAAGGCCGTCGCCACCCCGGCCTTCCAGGTGGACATGGCGGCGGCGCGGGCGGAGCTGGCGGCCGCGCGCCGCAGCGGCCTGACCAATCCCGGCTGCGCGGCCGAGCGCGCGGCCCTGGCGATCCCTCTGCGCTGATGACGGCGGCGCTGGCCCTGGCCTTGCTGACCTTTCAGGCGCCGGCCGACCGGCCGTGCACGCCGCAAGAGGTCGCGGCGCTGACGACGCCGTCGACGCAGCCCTATCGCCTGACATGCCAAGCCGACCTGTCGGGCGTCGATATCCGCCGCCGCGTGCTGATCGAGGGCGCGGAAGGCTCAGGGGCGTCACTGGATTGCGGAGGCGGGACCATCCGCGCGCCGGACCCGGCGACGACCGCCGCCCCGACCATCGCCGTCTGGTCTCGCCGCGAGGGCGATCGGTGGTCGCGGCCGGTCGATGTGACGATCCGAAACTGCACCGTAGTCGGCAATGTGCGGATCTGGGGCATGGGGGCGGGCGGATCGATGCGCGATCTGCTGGCCTCGTCACGCACCGCCGGACACACGCAAGCGGCCCAGTCCGCTGCGCCGATCCGCATCACCCTAGACCGGGTTCGGTTCGAGGGCGTGGGGACCATTCCCCTGTATGTCGGACCCGGAGTGACGCGCACCACGGTGACGCGGTCCCGCTTTACGGGGCGTTCGACCTCGACCGCCGTCTATCTGGACGCCGAGAGCGCGGGCGCGCTGATCCAGGACAACGATTTCGATATCCGCACCGGGCGCGAGCAGATCGCGGTGGACGGGTCGGGCGCCAACCGCATCGTCGGCAACCGGCTGGCGCTGCACGGCAAGGGCGGGATGTTTCTGTACCGCAACTGCGGCGAGGACGGCGTGATCCGCCACCAGACACCGTCCTATAATCAGATTGCGGACAATCTGTTCACCGGCGCGGGGTGGCTGAGGCCGCGCGCGGTGGTGATCGGGTCGCGCGAGGGCGGGCGACGCTATTGCGGCGACGATCGCGGCTGGCCCTTCGGGTCCAGCGCGGACGACGGCGACGGCGCCGCGGGCAATCTGACTGCGCGGAACATCGTGCGGCGCTGACCGGACTCCTTGCGCAGAGCGGCGGTTCGGGGCTGATTGCGGGACAGAGCGATCAGGGGATGGGGATATGCGTTGGGTGTTGTTTCTGGCGTCACTTGTGGCGGCCCTCGGCTTGGCGGTGCTGACCGCCCAGACGCCCAAACCCCTGCCCGCCTCGGCGCCTGCGGTTCAGTTCTCAGCCGTGCGCGCCATGATGGACGTGAACCGGATCGCAGGAGCGCCGCATCCGGTCGGCTCGGCCGAGCATCGGCAGGTTCAGACCTATCTGGTCCAAAGGCTGACGGCGCTGGGCCTTCAGCCCAGCTTGGAGACCGGCGCCCTGTCGCCCGCCGCCGTCGCGCGGATCGAGCGGGAGGGTGGAAATGCGGGCGGCGTTCAGGCCGTCAATATCGTCGGGGTCCTGCCGGGGCGTGACCCCGGCCTGCCCGCCGTCGCCCTGATGGCCCATTACGACAGCGTGCCGAACTCGCCCGGCGCCGCCGACGATGCGACCGGCGTGGCCGCCATTCTGGAAGCCGTACGCGCGATCAAGGCGCGGAGCGGCGCCGAGCGGACGCTGGTGGTCCTGTTCACTGACGCCGAGGAGCTGAATCTGGACGGGGTGCGGGCCTTCTTCAGCGAGCATCCGCTGCGCGATAACATCGGCGCGGTCATCAATCTGGAGGCGCGGGGCGGCGGCGGGCGCGCCATGATGTTCGAGACCGGACCCGGCAACGCCCAGACCATCGCCCGTTACGCCCAGGCGACACAGAGGGCGACGGGCGGGCCGTCCAGCAACGCCCTGGCCATCTTCGTCTATCGGCTGATGCCGAATGGCACGGACTTCACCGTGGCGGCGGATCGCAAGCTGGCGGGGATCAACCTGGCCTTCATCGGGCGCCCGGCGCAGTACCATTCACCGTCCTCGACGCCGCAGGCGCTGGATCAGGGCAGCGTGCAGCATATCGGCTCTCAGGCGCTGGAGATGGCCGATGACCTGTTGCGGGCGCCGACCCTGCCGCAGGCGACGCAGAACGCCGTCTATGCCGACGTCTTCGGCCTGTTCGTCGTGCAGCATTCGCCGGCGACAGGCTGGCTGCTGCTCATCGTGGGGGGGCTGGCGACGGCCTTCGCCACCTGGGGCGCGCGCCATGCGACGGGCTTGAGAGCCATGTCGGTCGTACGCGGCGCGGCGGATGGCCTGTGGCTGCTGGCCAGCGCGGTGGTGGTGGGACAGGCGGTGCGCGTCCTGGCCGGGCCGATCGGCCGTCGTGTGGATTCGGCCGACCTCTATTACACCTTGCTGCGCCGCCTGCCGGTTCTCGAAATCGCCGTGGCCCTGTCCATGCTGGCCCTGGTTTTGATGCTGACCGCAGGGCGACGCCTGCTGGGCCGATGGGGCGTAGCTGGAGTGATGCTGGCCGCATTCGCGATTGCAACGGCGCTGGGCGGCTTCAGCCTGCCGGTCCTGGGGGCGACGGTGATCGCTCTGGCGCTCAGCCTGGCGCGGCCGCGGGCGCAGGACGCAGACGCCGTCTGGGGCGGCTGGCTGGGCTTGATCATCCTGGTTCTGATCCTGGGCGGCGGGGTGCAGGCGGCGGCGCCGGAAGCCGCCTTCCTGCTGCTGTGGCCCGGTCTGATCGCAGCCCTGGCCGCCGCATCGACGGCGGTGATCGGCGCCCGTCTCGGCTCGTGGGCGTCCTTCGCACCCGCCGTCGTAACGACGGCGGTGGTCGGCGGGTGGTTGCTGGTTCAGGGGCATGGCGTCTTCCTGGGGGTCGGCATGGACATGCCTGGCGCGGTGGGGCCGATCGCCCTGATGATCGCGATGCTGATCCGCCCGCTGACGCCCGGCGCGGATCGCGGCTTGCCGGTCTTCGCCGCCGCCAGCCTGGCGCTGGCCGTCGCGGTCGCCGCGGGAGCCAGATTGGTCGCTTGATCCGGATGCGTTTCGCAGTCGTCCGAGCGATGAAATCGGGCTAAGCATACCGCTGCTGTTTCTTGGGGCTTCGGCGCGCTTGCACCACCTTCACGTCAATGCCTTCACCGTCCTGTCGCTGGCGATCGCGATTCTAGGCGCGTGGACGGCGCTGGATCTGTTCAATCGCACCCGCGATCAGATCGGCGCAACGCGGTTGCGTTGGCTGGGCGTTGCGGCCCTGGCGCTGGGCGTCAGCATCTGGTCGATGCATTTCATCGCCATGCTGGGGTTCGAAGTCGAAGGCCCGGTCTTCTATGATCCCGGCCTGACGCTGGTCTCCTTCCTGCTGGCGACGGCCGGCACGTCCGCGGCCTTCCTGACGGCGGGGACGGCGCAGGCCAGCCCCTTGCGACTGGCGCCGGCGGCCCTGCTTATGGGCGGATCCATCGTCGCCATGCACTATGTCGGGATGGCGGCGATGCGGATGAACGCTGTCCTGAGTTATCAGCCCGCGCTTGTCGCCCTGTCGGTAATCGTCGCGATCGCCGCCGCCTATGCCGCTCTGATCGCGGCCCGTCAGGAGCGGGGTCTGGCCTGGCGCGCGGTCGCCGCCGTGATCCTGGGTCTGGCCATCGTCTCTATGCACCATATCGGCATGGCGGCCCTGATCCTGACCCCGATCGCCGACGCGGGGCCGGTGGAGGGCGGGGCGTCGCCGGTCGTCTTGGCGGTCGCGGTGACGACCGGGGCGGTGACGCTGCTGTTTCTCGCGCTCGGCGCCTCGATCGTCGATCAGCGGGCCAATGTTCTGGCGGCCGTGGACGCCGGCGGCGTCGGCTTCTGGGAAGCGACCCTGCCGATGAAGACGACGATGATGTCAGGCCGCGCGCGCGAAATCCTGTCCATCGATCCGTCCTGCCGCCTTGGCCCGAGCGAGGTCGGCGACCGTCTGTCGCCCGAGGATCTGCCGTTGCATCGTCAGGCGCTGGAGCGCGCCCTGGCGGGGGAGGGCGAATACGATCAGGAATGGCGTCTGCCGGCCTCTGGCCGGTGGATCCATCTGCGCGGACGCCTGATCCGCAGTCGTTCGGGCCGGCCGATCAAGATGTCGGGCGTCATCACCGACATCACCGATCGCCGCGAGGCCTTCGCCGCCTTGGCCGACAGCGAACGCTTGCAGCGATTGCTGATCAACGAACTGAATCACCGGGTGAAAAACACACTGGCCACGGTGCAGTCCATCGCCCACCAGACGGCGCGGCGCACGCCGGATGTCGCCACCTTCACCGCCCTTTTCGAGGCGCGGCTCGTGGCCCTGTCCAACACTCAGAACCTGCTGACGGCTGCGAACTGGGAGCATGTCGATCTGCGCGCCATGCTGGCTCAGGAACTGGCCCCCTATGCCGAGGAACAGGTCCGCCTGACCGGTCCGGCCGTCGATCTGAACGCGCAACAGACGTTGGGGATGGGGATGGTCTTTCACGAACTGGCGGTGAACGCCGCCAAATACGGCGCCCTGTCGAACGCCTCGGGCTGTGTGCGGATCGACTGGTCCGTGGCGGAAGGCCATCTGCTGCTGGATTGGGTGGAAAGTGGTGGGCCGGCGGTGTCGCCGCCTCAGCGCAAGGGCTTCGGTTCGGTGCTGATCGACTCGACGATCAACCGCTCGCTGCACGGCTCGGCGGTCATGACTTACGACCCCGAGGGTGCCAGCTTCAGCCTGCGCCTTCCGCTTTAGCCGGCGTCAAAAACGGTCGTAGGATTTGGCTGTTCTCGTTTTGATCGATGAGAACATCTTGTGAACTAGAACAAACCATGCACATAGTCCGCCTCACAAAACGGGGGCGGGTCCAGGCGGGTCTCTCCCAAGCTGAATGACGGGAATCATGGCAAGGGAGACGAAGGCAATGGCTTCACAGGCGGCACTCAAATTGGTGGGCAAGGACGACGGCGACAAGCAACGCGCCCTGGAGGCGGCGATCGCGCAGATTGATCGCGCCTTCGGCAAGGGCTCGGTGATGAAACTGGGCAAGGCGGGCGTGGTCGCCGAGATCGACAGCGTCTCGACCGGCTCGCTGGGCCTGGACATGGCGCTGGGCATCGGCGGTCTGCCGGTCGGGCGGGTGATCGAGGTGTTCGGTCCCGAATCTTCGGGCAAGACGACCCTGGCTCTGCACACCGTCGCGGAAGTGCAGAAGAAGGGCGGGGTCGCCGCCTTCGTCGATGCCGAACACGCGCTGGACCCGGTCTATGCCCAGAAGCTGGGCGTCAATCTCGACGATCTTCTGGTGTCGCAGCCCGACACGGGCGAACAGGCGCTGGAGATCGTTGATACCCTGGTGCGTTCCGGCGCCGTGGACATCGTGGTCATCGACTCCGTCGCGGCCCTGACGCCGCGCGCCGAGATCGAGGGCGAGATGGGCGACAGCCTGCCGGGCCTTCAGGCGCGTTTGATGAGCCAGGCGCTGCGCAAGCTGACGGCTTCGATCTCCAAGTCGAAATGCATCGTGCTGTTCATCAACCAGATCCGCCACAAGATCGGCGTCATGTACGGCTCGCCCGAGACGACGACGGGCGGCAATGCGCTGAAGTTCTACGCCTCGGTGCGTCTGGACATCCGCCGCACCGGCGCGATCAAGAACCGCGACGAGGTGGTCGGCAACACCACCCGGGTCAAGGTGGTCAAGAACAAGGTCGCCCCGCCGTTCCGCGAGGTCATCTTCGACATCATGTATGGCGAGGGCATCTCCAAACTGGGCGAGGTCATCGACCTGGGCGTCAAGGCCGGCATCATCGAGAAGTCGGGCAGCTGGTTCAGCTATGACTCCACCCGGATCGGTCAGGGCCGCGAGAATGTGCGCGAGTTCTTGAAGCAGAATCCCGACATCGCCGCCTCGATCGAAAAGGCCGTGCGCGCCTCGACCAACAAGATCGCCGACGAACTGCTGGGCACGCCCGAGCCGGACGAAGGCCAGGACCTGGAAGGCTGACGCCGGCCTCCGAGGCTGGGCGGACTGTCAGAGTCTGTCCCGGTCTCGGTCCGGTCTTTCACCGCTACTCCGTCGCCCCTAGCGACCCGCCACCGACCCCGCGAAGGGCGGCGGAGCGACCCGCTCGACCTCGTGTCGGGCGGGTCTTTTCTTTTGTGAGCGGTGCTGAGCTTTCTTTCGTCATTCCGGGCGAAGCGTAGCGGAGACCCGGAACCCAGCGGCGCGCGTGAGCGCGAAGTTGTCACGGACTCGATGCCCCGATATCCTGCGATGGAAAGATCGCCTCCGGAGCCGCTGGGTCCCCCCGGTCGCGCTTGGCGTGCCGGAGGATGACGAAAGTCAAACGCCAAACGAAAACGGGCGACCCGAAGGCCGCCCGTTCCGTCTTCTGTGGATGTCCGCGACCGATCAGGCGGCGGCCTTCTCCGGGGCGAACTTGCCGTAGAAGGTCTCGTTCTTCGCCGCCATGTCGCGCAGCAGCTGCGGAACTTTGAAGCGGTCGCCATAGGTCGCGGCCAGACGGTCGGCGGTCTCGACGAACTTGGCCAGGCCGATGCCGTCGATCATGCTGATCGGGCCGCCGGTCCAGGGCGCGAAGCCCCAGCCCAGGATGGCGCCCAGATCGGCTTCGCGCGGGTCGTCGATGACGCCCTCTTCCCAGCAACGGGCCACTTCGACGGCCTGGCGATACAGCAGGCGCGTCTTCAGTTCGTCGATCTGAGCGAAGGCGGTCGGCTCTTCCGGCTGGTCGATGCCCTTGGTGGTGGGGGCCAGTTCGCCCAGACCCTTCCAGATCGTCTTGGGCTTGCTGTCATAGTCGTAGAAGCCCTTGCCGTTCTTGCGGCCGAAGCGACCGCCCTCGACCATCTTGGCGACGATGTCGGCGCCTTCCGACGGGACGTATTTGTCGCCCAGATCCAGCGCCGTCTGTTTGGCGATCTTGTAGGACAGATCCAGGGCGACGTCGTCGTGCATCTCCAGCGGGCCGCGCGGCATGCCGGTCATGCGACCGACATTGTCGATCAGGGCCGGGCCGTAGCCCTCTTCGAGCATCGCCATGCCCTCCATCAGGAAGGTGGAGAAGCAGCGCGAGGTGTAGAAGCCGCGGCTGTCGTTCACGACGATCGGCGTCTTCTTGATCTTCAGCACATAGTCCAGCGCCCTGGCGATGGCGGCCTGACCCGTCTTTTCGCCCAGGATGATCTCGACCAGCATCATCTTGTCGACGGGCGAGAAGAAGTGGATGCCGATGAAGTCCTCGGGCCGCACCGAGGCCTCGGCCAGGCCGGTGATCGGCAGGGTCGAGGTGTTGGAGCCGAAGACGGCGCCCTCGGCCAGTTGCGCCTCGGCGCGCTTGGTCACATCGGCCTTGATCTCGCGGTTTTCGAACACCGCCTCGACGACCAGATCCGAACCCTTGATCAGCTCATAGTCGGTCGTCGCCGTGACCGAACCCAGCAGGGCGTCGTATTTCTCCTGCGTCAGCTGACCGCGCGACAGGCGCTTCTTCAGCAGTTCCTCGACATGGGCCTTGCCCTTGTCGGCGGCTTCCTGGGTCTGGTCGATCAGGATGGTTTCGATGCCGGCCAGCGCCTGCACATAGGCGATGCCCGCGCCCATCATGCCGGCGCCGATGACGGTCACCTTCTTCGGATCGGACTTGGGCACGCCCGCCGGGCGCACGGCGCCCTTGTCCAGCTCCTGCTTGGACAGGAACAGGCTGCGGATCATGGCCTGGGCCTGCGGCGTCATCAGGGTCTTGATGAAGTAGCGGGTCTCGATGCGCAGGGCCGCGTCCATCGGCACCTGGGCGCCCTCGTAAACGGCCTTCATCAGGTTCACCACGGCCGGATAGTTGCCGTAGGACTGTTTGCGCAGCATGGCGTTGCCGACCATGAAGTTCTGAATGCCGGCCGGGTGATAGGGGCCGCCGCCGGGCAGTTTGAACGACTTCTCGTCCCAGGGCTGGACGGCCTTGCCGCCGTTCTTGATCCAGACCTTGGCGGCCTCGACCGACTGGCCCTTTTCGACAACTTCATGGACGATGCCGGCGCCCTTGGCGTCGTTCGGGCGGAAGGACTTGCCCTCGCTCATCGCCATCATGGCGTTCTGGACACCGACCAGACGGGTCAGGCGCTGGGTGCCGCCGCCGCCGGGGAACAGGCCGACCTTGATCTCGGGCAGGCCCAGCTGGATCTTGTTGTCGTTCTCGACCACGCGGTAGTGGGCCGCCAGGGTGAACTCCAGCCCGCCGCCCAAAGCTAGGCCGTTGATCGCGGCCGCGATCGGCTTGCCCGAGGTCTCCAGCGCGCGGAAGGCGCCGTTCAGCTTCCAGCCGGCGTCGAACGCCTTTTGCAGGTCGCCGCCGCCCGACAGCACGCCGCCGGCCATGTCGCCCAGGTCCGCGCCGGCGCAGAAGCCCGACGCCTTGCCCGAGGTGATGACGGCGCCCTTGATGGCGTCGTCGGTCTTGATGCGTTCGACCAGTTCGGGGATTTCCTTCATCACCGAAGAGGTCAGGGTGTTCATCGAACGACCCGGCACGTCGAAGGTGACCAGGGCGATGCCGTCGGCGTCGACGTCGATCTTGAAGTTTTCCATGGGTGTGATCCTCAGACGCGTTCGATGACGGTGGCGGTGCCCATGCCGCCGCCGATGCACAGGGTGATCAGGGCGGTGGACTTGTTCGAGCGTTCCAACTCGTCCAGGGCGATGCCGGTGATCATGGCGCCGGTGGCGCCCAGGGGGTGGCCCATCGAGATGCCGCCGCCGTTCACATTCATCTTGGCGTGGTCGATGTTCAGGGCCTGCATGTAGCGCAGGACGACGGCGGCGAAGGCCTCGTTCAGCTCCCATACGTCGATGTCGTCGGGCGTCATGCCCAGCTTGCCCAGCAGTTTGCGGGTCACATATTCCGGGCCGGTCAGCATGATCGACGGCTCCGAGCCGATCGAGGCGCCGCCCAGGATCTTGGCGCGCGGCTTCAGGCCCAGAGCCTGGCCGGCTTCCAGCGAGCCGATCAGGACGCCGGCCGAACCGTCGACGATGCCGGATGAGTTGCCGGGGGTGTGGACGTGGTTGACACGATCGACCTCGGGGTAGCGCTGGTTGATCACGCTGTCGAAGGCCAGTTCGCCCATCATGGCGAAGGAGGGGTTCAGGCCGCCCAGAGCCTGCATGTCCGTATTTGGACGAATCGTCTCGTCATGATCCAGGATGGTCAGGCCCAGCTGGTCCTTGACGCCGATCACCGAGTTCTTGAACCGGCCCTCGGCCCAGGCCTTGGCGGCGCGCTTGTGGCTCTCGACCGAATAGGCGTCCACGTGGTCGCGGCTGAAGCCGTATTTGGTGGCGATCATGTCCGCCGACACACCTTGCGGCACGAAATAGGTCGGGAAGGCCGAGGAGGGGTCGGTCGGCCAGGCGCCCATGTCCGAACCCATCGGCACGCGGCTCATGACCTCGACGCCGCCGCCGACGGCGAAATCGGCCTCGCCGGACTTCACCTTGGCCGTCGCCATGTTCACGGCTTCCAGGCCCGAGGCGCAGAAGCGGTTGATCTGGACGCCCGCCGTATATTGCGACCAGCCGGCCGAGAGCACGGCCGTGCGCGCGATGTCGGCGCCGAGTTCGCCCACGGGCGTGACGCAGCCCAGGATGACGTCATCGACCTTGGAGGTGTCCAGGTCGTTGCGATCGCGCAGGGCTTCCAGCACCTGGGTCGCCAGGCTTAGGCCGGTGATCTCGTGCAGCGAGCCGTCCTTCTTGCCCTTGCCGCGCGGCGTACGGACGGCGTCGTAGATATAGGCGTCAGCCATGGAAGTGCGTCTCCATCTTTGGGCTCATCCTCAACGTGCGGCAGGTCGCGGCACGACGGACAAGGCGGTTCCAAGCGTGGACGCCAAGAACCCTACGTTTACGTCAACGTCAAGTAATAAGCCGCGTGATCGCGGCCGCTTGCGGCGGATGCTTTGACTGACTGAAGGTATGAGAGCGTGGGAACGCCGGCCGAGCGCCCGCTGTCAGCGAGGCGGAATACGGGTGGCACCGCCAGTGATCTTGCAGGCGTATTCGGTCTGGGGACGGCCGGTCTGAACGCCAGTCGGCGTCAAAATGCCTTGGTCACGCGTGCAGGCGGCCTCCAGAGCGTTCAGGTCCTGTTGATAGCTATTGGTCGCGCCCATCGTGCCGCAGCCCGAAAGCAGCGGCAGGACAACGGCGGCGGAAAGGATGAGGATACGCATGTTTCGCTGCTCCCTTTGGAGCGTCACCGCTCCGCATAGCCCCCCGGCCCTCAAAGACTACTGCGTCGCCGACAGCCTGACCAGCTTGCCATTCTGCTCGTCGGTGATGGCCCAGATCGACCCGTCGGCGCCGACCGCCACGTCGCGGATGCGTTCGCCTAGGTCTGTCAGCAGGCGCTCTTCGCCAACCACCCGGTCATTCTGGATGACCAGACGCGCAATGTGTTTTTCCTTCAGGCCTGCGACCAGCAGGTTTCCGTCCCAGCCGGGGAACATGGCGCCCTGATAGAAGGTCGCGCCGCCCGGCGCGATGACTGGATCCCAGTAGTAGACGGGCTGTTCGGTGCCATCCTTTTGCGTCGCGCCGCTGTTGATCTGACCGCCCGCATATTCGACGCCGTAGGCCGCATCCGGCCAGCCGTAGTTGGCGCCGGCCTTGTCCAGATTGACCTCGTCGCCGCCGCGCGTGCCGTGTTCAATGGTCCAGATCGCGCCCGTCCCTGGCTGAACGGCGACGCCCTGAACGTTGCGGTGTCCCAGGCTCCAGATTTCCGGCAGGGCGCCGGCGCGGCCGACGAAGGGGTTGTCCTGCGGGACTGTGCCGTCGGCGTTGATGCGGATGGTCTTGCCCATGTGCGAGCCCAGATCCTGCGCCTGGGGCCGCATCGGCTTGTCCGAGCGTTCGCCCAGTGTGATGAACAACTTGCCATCCGGCGCGAAGGCCAGGGACGACCCGAAATGCTTGTCGCCGTCATAGACGGGCAGGGCGCGGAAGATGACCTGGACCTTCTCGACGCGCGATCCGTCGTCTGACAGACGCCCACGCGCGACCGAGGTGGCGTTGCCGCCCTCGCGCGGTTCGGCATAGCTCCAATAGATCATGCGATCCTGCGCGAAGCTCGGTCCGACGATCACATCCAGCAGGCCGCCTTGACCGCGCGCATCGACGGCGGGCAGGCCCGCGACCGGTTCGCTGACCTGGCCCTGGGCGGTGATGATGCGCAGACGACCCGGCTTTTCAGTCACCAGCCAGCGATCGTCGGGCAGGGCCGCCAGACCCCAGGGGTAGACAAGGTCCGAGGCGACCACCGTATGGGTCATGGCCTCTTCGGTCTTGACGCCCGGCGCGCGGGTCTGGCCAGCGAAGGCCGGTTGCTGATCGGGATTGTTCGCCGGACGGGTTTCCAGCGGGGCCCCGGCCTGAGGCGCAGCACCGGCGCTTTCGCTATTTGCGCCACAGGCGGCGGCGAGAACGAGCAGGGATGTCGAGGCGGCGGCGACGATCAGGCGCATGAAGGGCGAGCTCCGGCTGGGCTGTGGGCGGTCGCTAGGAAACGGCGGGGCCAGCGTTACCGTTCCTGTGGCAGGGCGTCTTGCGCTCTATCGCCGCAGGTTCTGGTCCGAGACGACTTGAACCGCGCGCCCGACGGCGATATAGGCACGCCTCTTTCGCGCTGGCCCCGGCCTCGCGCAGGGCCCGGGACTGGGTAGCTCAGATGGTTAGAGCGGTGGATTCATAACCCACAGGTCGGCGGTTCGATCCCGCCTCCAGTCACCACCTCATTCCCGCTGCAACCTGCGCCGTTGTGCTGCGTTTTCCGGTCGACATTTCAACCTTGACCGGAGTTTCGTCGTGACGATCCGAACTAAAGCCCTGATGGCGGCCGTCGCCGCAATGACGCTGGGTGCTGCCGCCTGCACCCAGGCCGAGCAGGAAAAGACCGAGGCGCATGCCGAGGCTGCGGCCGACAAGACGGCCGATGTCGCGTCTCAGGCCGGAGAAGTGATCGAAGGCGGCGCGATGAAGGCGGCGCAGGCGGTCGAGAGCGGCGCCGGCAAGGTCGCCGACAAGCTGGAAACCGAACAGGCCGAGGCTGCGGCCGAGGGCAAGCCTGGCGCGATCAATCCCGCGACCGACCAGCGCGTGCCGGCCAATAACAACTAAAAGTCGATCAGGCGGGAGGCGGCGCGCCGCCTTCCGCCAGGATCGCATCGATCAGGGCGTGGGCTTCTTGGCTGGACCAGTCCGCCTCGCCCTTCATGACAGCGCGGATGCGGCCCTGACGATCCAAGATAATGGTCTGCGGCATGGCGCCCTTGCCGGGAAACTCGAACGGCAGCTGGAATTTGGCGTCACTGTAAAACGGCAGGGGCGCGTGGTCGGCCAAGAAACGTTTCGCCTCGGCTGCGGCGTCGGGCGTGGCGTCTACGTTGATCGGCAGGACGACCAGATCCTCGTTCGTCTCATAGGCCTTCGCCAGCGCCTGAAGCGTGGGCATTTCCGCCTTGCAGGGTGCGCACCACATCGCCCAAAGGTTGACGACTACGACCTTGCCCTGGAAGGCCGAGAAGCGGACGGCTGTGCCCGTGCGATCGCGGAACGCGTATTCGGGCGCCGGGTTTGACTCGGCCGGGGTCGACAGCGCGGCCAGGGATCCGACCGCGAAGCGCGCCAAGTCGCTTTTTGGCGCCGCAGCGGCGGTTGTGGTCTGTTCGACTTGCGCCTTCTGGCGATGATTGGCGTATAGCGACATCGCCATGCCGCCGGCGCCGGCGATGGTGCTGACGACGACGACCGCGCCGACGACCGCCCAGATCGCCTTTCTTGAGCCGCTCATGACCGAAACACCTTCTTCCGACGCCAATCCATCCGGCGGTTCGACTGCGCCGGTGAAGCCCGCGGGTCAAGACATGTGGGGCGGACGCTTTTCGTCGCGCCCCGCCGAGATCATGCAGGCGATCAACGTCTCCATCGGCGTGGATCAGCGCCTGTGGCGTCAGGATCTGGCCGGATCGCGAGCCCACTGCCGCATGCTGGCCAAGCAGGGCATCATCGCGCAGGCCGATGCGGACGCGATCCTGGGCGGGCTGGAGGTCATCCAGTCCGAGATCGAGGCCGGGACCTTCCCGTTCCGCGACCAGTTCGAGGACATCCACATGAATGTGGAGGCGCGCCTCAATGAACTGATCGGCGAGCCGTCGGGTCGGCTGCACACGGCGCGCAGCCGCAACGATCAGGTCGCCGTCGATTTCCGCCTGTGGGTGCGCGACGCCTGCGATCGCTCGGTCGCGCAGTTGAAGGCCTTGCAGGCTGCGCTGCTGACGCGCGCCGAGCAGCATGCGGGCGACCTGATGCCCGGTTTCACTCATCTGCAGACCGCCCAGCCGGTGACCCTGGGTCACCATCTGATGGCCTATGTCGAGATGTTTGGCCGTGATGCCGGACGTTTCGCCGACGCTCGCACGCGGATGAATGAAAGCCCGCTGGGGGCGGCGGCCCTGGCCGGTTCGCCCTTTCCCATCGATCGCCAGGCGACGGCGGCGGATCTGGGTTTCGATAGGCCGATGGCCAACAGCCTGGACGCCGTGTCGGACCGCGACTTCGCGCTGGAAAGCCTGGCCGCCGCCTCGATCACGGCCGGGCATCTGTCGCGCTTGGCTGAGGAGATCGTGGTCTGGATGACGCCGATGTTCGGTTTCGCCAGCCTGCCCGACGACCTGACCACCGGCTCGTCGATCATGCCGCAGAAGCGCAATCCGGATGCCGCCGAACTGGTGCGGGCCAAGACCGGGCGGATCATGGGGTCTCTGGTCGCCCTGTCCACGGTGATGAAGGGCCTGCCGCTGGCCTATTCTAAGGATATGCAGGAGGACAAGCCGCCGGTGTTTGAGGCGTTCGACGCCCTGGACCTGGCCCTGGTCGCCATGACGGCAATGGTGTCGGCGCTGCAACCGAATACCGAGCGGATGGCCCAGGCGGCGGGCGCAGGCTTTTCCACCGCGACGGATTTGGCCGACTGGCTGGTGCGTGAACTGAACCTGCCGTTCAGGAAGGCGCACCACGTGACCGGCGCGGCGGTCAAACGGGCGGAGGGGCTGGGCGTGGATCTGTCGCAACTGCCGCTGGAAGAAATGCAGAAACTGGAGCCGGGGATCACCGAAGCGGTTTACAAGGTGCTGACCGCCGAGGCTTCGTGCCAAAGCCGCCAAAGCTATGGGGGAACCGCGCCGGAACAGGTCCGTGCGCGCATCGCCGACTGGAGAGCCCGCCTGTGAAAAAATCTCTGATCCTCGCGGGCGCGCTCGCGCTTCTGACCTCCGCCTGCGGCCGGATGGCCGATCTGGAATCGCCGGTGCGCGAGACCGAGCGTGCGCCGCGCAGCAGCCGCGCGCCGGGGCTGCCCGAGCCGGCGACCATGAACCGTCCCTCCAGCAGCGTGCCGATCGACGGCGGCCCGTCCGACCCGATCGGCGCCGGCGCCGCCCAGAACGACCCGCGGTAAGTTGCACCATTTCGACCTGAAGGACGGCGCCCTCCATGCCGAGGGCGTGCCGCTGGAGCTGATCGCGGACGAGGTCGGCACACCGGCCTATGTCTATTCGACCGCGACCCTGAAGCGGCATTACGGCCTGCTGCGCGCCGCCGCCGATGCGCATCGAGACGCTCTGGGCGAGGCCCTGATCGCCTTTGCGGTCAAGGCCAACTCCAACCTTTCGGTGTTGGCGACCCTGGCGAAACTGGGGTCCGGCGCGGACACCGTCTCCGAGGGCGAAATCCGCCGCGCCTTGGCCGCCGGCGTGCCGTCCGATCGGATCATCTTCTCCGGCGTCGGCAAGACCGATGTGGAAATGGCCTTCGCCATCAGCGTCGGCGTGCGTCAGATCAACGTCGAATCCGGCGCCGAGCTGGATCGGCTGATCGCCGTTGCAGCCATGATGGATGCGTCGCCGGCCATCGCCGTCCGGGTCAATCCGAACGTGGGCGCGGGCGGCCACGCAAAGATCACCACGGGCGGCAAGGGCGACAAGTTCGGCGTGCCGGTCGAGGAGGCGATGGAGCTTTACGCCCGCGCCTCGGCCTCGCCCCATGTCACGCCCGTCGGGCTGGCGTGCCATATCGGCAGCCAGATCACCGATCTGGCGCCGCTGGAATCCGCCTTCACCGTGCTGGCCCAGATGACGCGCGACTTGCGGGACCAGGGTCATGCCGTGACCCGGCTGGACCTGGGCGGCGGGCTGGGCGTGCCCTATTCAGGCGGGACCGAACCGCCGTCACCGGCCGACTATGTCGCCATGGCGGCGCGGGTTCTGAACGGACTGGACGTCGAGGCGGCGTTCGAGCCGGGTCGCCTGTTGGCCGCCAACGCCGGGGTGTTGCTCAGCCAGGTGATCCAGGTCAACGAACGCTCGGACGGACGGCGCTTTTTGGTGCTGGACGCGGCGATGAACGACCTGATGCGGCCGGCCCTGTACGACGCCTTCCACGACATCCAGCCGGTCAATCCGCGCGAGGGCGGGGCGACGGCCTATGACGTGGTCGGGCCGGTGTGCGAGACGGGCGACACCTTCGCGCGTGACCGCGCGCTGCCGCCGCTGGAGGCCGAGGACCTGATCGTCTTCACCGGTGCGGGGGCTTACGGCGCGGTGATGTCCAGCGAATACAACAGCCGGCCCTTGATCCCGGAGGTGCTGGTGGATGGCGATCAGTGGGCCGTGATCCGGCCACGCCCGACCTATGAAGAGATGCTGGACCGCGAGCCGTTCGCCGATTGGCTTTGACTGCCGATTCTTCTCGACCGTTATAAAGTAACACGCTATAGGGCCGGTCATGTCCCCCGGTCCCGAACAGTCCGTCATGCTTTCCCTGCTGGGCGGCGGCTTTGTTGCGGCCTTTCTGCATGCGGCCCTGCCGACCCACTGGCTTCCCTTCACCCTGGTTGGGCGGGCGCAAGGCTGGCGACCGTCGCGGATCCTGATGGCGGTGATGGCGGCGGGTCTGGCCCATATCGCCACGACGGCGGTGGTCGGTGGTCTGATCGTGGCGGCGGGTCTGGCGCTGGATCAGTGGATTGAGGGCGTGCTGCCCCACCTGGCGGCGGTGCTGCTGTTCCTGTTCGGCGCCTTCTATCTGGCGCGT
This sequence comes from Brevundimonas sp. Leaf280, assembly GCF_001422455.1. Taxonomy (NCBI): domain Bacteria; kingdom Pseudomonadati; phylum Pseudomonadota; class Alphaproteobacteria; order Caulobacterales; family Caulobacteraceae; genus Brevundimonas; species Brevundimonas sp. Leaf280. Next base: position 146,283 of record NZ_LMNC01000004.1, read on the forward strand.
GCGACCCTAAAGCGCCCGGCCATGGCCGGTGGTCCCGCGGTCGAGACGCCCGAGCCGGCCGTGTCGGACAAGGCCGCCTTCCTGGGTCTGGTCGCCATGATGGCGGTTTCGCCGGGCGAAGTGCTGCTGCCCATCTATCTGTCTTCGGCCTCGGCGGGGCTTGGCGCCCTGGCGCTGCTGACGGTGGTGTTCGCGGCGGGGACGATCGCCGGCATGGCGGTCTTCACGGCCCTGGCCAGCGCCGGCGCCTCGATCCTGCGGCTGGAGCGATGGGCGCGATATGAGGGGGCGGTGCTTGGCGTGGCCTTGATCGCTCTCGGCCTCGTTGTCGCCATGCACCAACACTGAAGCGATATTACATAATAACATTCAATGCGTTATCATGTAGCGGCTTGGCTGTTTCGCCAGAGGGCGTATAGGCGAGCCATGAACGCCGCGCACGACCACAGCCCCAGCCACCGGCATGACCACGATCATGCGGATCACGGCCATGGGCATTCTCACAGTCACCACGGACACAACCACGGCCACGGCGGTCATAGCCACGGCCCAGTGGACACCGGCGACTGGCGCTATGCCGTCGGACTGGTGGTCAATCTGCTGTTCGTGGCGTGCGAGTTCGGCGCGGGGCTGATCGCGGATTCTACCGCCCTGTTGGCCGACGCCGGGCACAATCTGTCGGACGTGCTGGGCCTGGCCATGGCGGGCGGTGCAGCTTGGCTGGCGCGACGCGGCGCACATGGGGCGGCGGGCGGTCGGCGGACCTATGGGTTTGGCAAGGCGACGGTCCTGGCGGCGCTGGGCAATGCGCTGCTGCTGATCTTCGCCTGCGGGGCCATCGCGTTCGAGGCCGTGCGGCGATTCAACGAGCCTGCGCCGGTCGGCTCGGGCGTCATCATGGCGGTCGCCGGCATCGGGTTCGTCATCAACCTGGGCACCGCGCTGCTGTTCATGAAGTCGCAGCACGACCTGAATGCGCGCGGCGCCTATCTGCACATGATGGCCGACGCGGGCGTGTCGCTGGGCGTGGTGCTGGCGGGCGGGCTGATCATGATGACCGGCTGGTCGGTCGTCGATCCGCTGGTTAGCCTGGCGATCGTGGTCGTGATCCTGTGGTCGACCTGGGGCCTACTGAAGGACTCGGTCAATCTGGCCATGGACGGCGCCCCGACGGGCGTGGACGTGGCGGCTCTGGAGCAGGCGCTGGTCGGCCTGCCGGGCGTGCGAGCCGTGCATGATCTGCACGTTTGGGGACTGTCGACGACCGAGACGGCCCTGACCGCCCATCTGGTCCACGACCGCGCGGACACGGCGGCCCTGATCTGCGAGGCCCAGGCCGTGGCGAAGCGCTACGCCATCGGCCATACGACATTGCAGCTGGAGACCGAGCCGCTGCCGGATTGCCCGGGCTGCTGAACCCTTAGGCCTGTTCGAACGTCACCGGCGCGCCCCAGAATTGGGACACCAGTTCCGACTGCGGCCCGGCCTGGCCGGTGGTCAAGAAGTCGCGGCGCCCGCTGTCGCCCAGATCGTATTCCGGGTGCGCCTTGAAATAGCGCTCCAGCGCATCCGCCACCGCCGTCGGCTGTTCGATCAGAACGGTGCCGGCCGGCAGGGCCTGGGCGAACAGTTCGGCGACGATCTCATAGTGGGTGCAGCCCAGGATGGCCTTGTCCGGGTGGCGGCCGATGCGGCGACGCAGCGCATCGACGTGGTCGTCGATCACCACCTTCAGCTCCTCCGGCGGCGCACCCAGCTCGATCAGACCCGCCAGGCCGGGGCAGGGCTCGGAAAAGACGGCGATGTCCTCGCGCCGCTTGTCGATCTCGATCTCATAGACGCGGCTTATGGCCGTGGCGGCGGTGCAGAAGACGCCGGTGATGTCGATGGAGGCGACCTTTTCGCCTTCCTGCGGGCGCTCGGCCTCGAAGCTCCAGGGCTTGCCCGTCGCCGCCTCGATGGTCGGGACGATGATGCCGAGGATATTGACCGGGCGGCCAAGACGCTCGCGCAGACCCGGCAGCCAAGTCTGTTGCAGACGGCGAAGCGCAATGGCGCTGGCGGTGTTGCAGGCCAGGACGACGACGGAGGCGCCGGCGTCGAACAGCCGCTCGCAGCCGATTTTCGTCAGTTCGACGATGTCTTCGCCGCCGCGCCCGCCATAGGGGGCGTGGGCCTGGTCGGCTAAATAGACGAAGTCCCGCTGGGGGAAGCGTCGGGTCAGTTCGCGGTGGACGGTCAGGCCGCCCACGCCGGAGTCGAAAACGCCAATAGCCATGGCCCGGCTTTAGAACAGTGCGACGACGTATCCAACCGGATTGGCGACAAGTTTATCCCCGCGTCAGGTGACGGGCGCGATCCGTGCGCCTAAGTGTATCACAACCATGATCTTGTTTCGGAGCATTCCATGCATAGACGCCAGCTTCTCATCGCGGGCGGCAGCCTGATGGCCCTGTCGGCCTGCGCTTCCACAGGCGCGACCTCGGGCGGGTCCGCTGCGGCGCCGTCCGCCGCCAGCGTCGCCGAGGAAGCGCGCATCGCCCGCGCCGTCCTGCCCAGCCAGACGCCGCGCGCCGAGCTGCTGCAGGCCTGGACTGGGAAGTATGATGGCGTTCCGCCCTTCGACAAGGTGACGCCGGCCAAGCTGCGCGAAGCCATGCTGGAAGGCATCGAACTGCAACGCGCCGACATCGCCGCAATCGCCAACAACCCCGAGGCCCCGACGTTCGCCAACACCATGGCGGCGCTGGAGCTGGCCGGCGAGCCGCTGGACCGGGCGTCCAATGTCTATGGCGTGATGACGTCCAATATCGGCGGCGAAGCTTATGACGCGGTCGACACCGAACTGTCACCGTTGCTGTCCGCTGCTTCGGACGAGATCACCTTCAACGAGAAGCTGTTCCAGCGGGTCAAGACCGTCGCCGACACCGCGGACGCGGCGGGCCTCAGCGCCCAGCAGAAGCGTCTGGCCGAGCGTCGCCGCGATGCCTTCATCCGTTCGGGCGCCAATCTGGACGCGGCCGGCAAGGCCGAACTCGGCCGGATCAACACCGCCCTGTCCAACGCCTTCACCCGCTTCGGCCAGAAGGTCGTCGCTGATGAGAATTCCTGGACCCTGATCCCGAACGAAGCCGGTGTGGCGGGCCTGCCGGCCTCGAACAAGGCCGCCGCCGGCGGCGCGGCGCGCAGCCGCAACCTGCAGGGCTGGGCGATCCTGAACACGCGTTCGGCGGTCGATCCCTTCCTGACCTTCGCTGACGACCGGGCCCTGCGCGAGCAGGTCTGGAAGAAGTTCGTCAATCGCGGCGACAACGGCGACGCCAACGACACCAACTCGACCATCGCCGAGATCGTGAAGCTGCGCGACCAGCGCGCCAAGCTCTTGGGCTATCGCAACCACGCCGAACTGCGCATGCAGGACACGATGGCCAAGACCCCGGCCAATGCTCAGGCCCTGATGGATCGCGTCTGGGCGCCGGCCAAGGCCCGCGTCGCCGAGGAAGTCGCCGACATGAAGGCGATCGCCGGCTTCGACATCGAGCCGTGGGACTACCTCTACTTCGCCGAGAAGGTGCGCAAGGCCAAGTACGACCTGGATCAGAACCAGCTGAAGCCCTACTTCGAGCTGAACGCGGTCCGCGCCGGCTCCTTCGCCATGGCCGAGCGCCTTTACGGCTTCCAGTTCAAGAAGCTGCCCACGGGATCGGTGCCGACCTTCGAGCCGGACGTCGAGGCCTATGAGGTCTATGACAAGAGCCGCGATGGCCGCCTGATCGGCTTGTACTACACCGACGACTACGCCCGTCCGGGCAAGCGTTCGGGCGCCTGGATGACCACCTATCGGTCGTTCTCGCAGCTGGACGGCGCCAAGGTCATTCTGGCGTCGAACAACAACAACTTCACCAAGCCGGAGCCGGGCGAGCCCGTGCTGATCTCGCTGGACGACGCCGAGACCCTGTTCCACGAATTCGGCCACGCCCTGCATTATCTGTCGTCGGTGGTGACCTATCCGTCGTACGGCAATACGCCGCGCGACTTCGTCGAATATCCGTCGCAGGTGCACGAGCACTGGGTGCTGAGCCGCCCGATCCTGGACGGCTATCTGAAGCACTATCAGACGGGCGCGGCCATGCCGGCCGAACTGGTCAACAAGATCGAGGCCGCCGCCACGTTCAACCAGGGCTATGCGACCGTCAGCTATCTGTCCTCGGCCATCGTGGACATGGACCTGCACACCCAGGCCGTGCCGCCGACCGACATCGACGCGTTCGAAAAGGCCAGCCTGGCGCGGATCGGCATGCCCAGGGAGATCGTGATGCGGCACCGCCTGCCGCAGTTCAATCACCTGTTCACGTCAGACGCCTATTCGGCGGGCTATTACAGCTATCTGTGGTCCGAGACGATGGACGCCGACACCTGGGCCTATTTCGAAGAGTCGGGCGACGTGTTCAATCCAGACATCGCCGGCCGCTTCAAGTCGATCATGCTGGCGCCGGGCAACACCACCGATCGCGCCGAAGCCTATCGCGCCTTCCGCGGTCGCGACCCGGACGTGGCGGCCCTGCTGAAGGTCCGGGGCTTCCCGGTTTCCTGATCAAGGGCATTCCGTTCTTCGGGACGGATAAGGCCTTGGTCAAAGCCGCCTATCTATAAGTCGGACGCCGCCGGACGATCTGTCCGGCGGCGTCTTGCGTTTCAAGCGTCGAAGGCGAAGCGCCCGCGCGCATATTCGGCTCGGCGATGGTCGGGCAACAGAGACAACGCTTCCTGCCGGAAACTATTGCGACAGACCGGGCGCTCAATCGATCGGACACTACGGCAAAAGCGATCTGCGGCGCCGTTGACGCGTGCGTCGAATGCAGCCGCTCCATGTCGGGTCGACAGATCGAGATCGCCATAGGGGATGTGGGCTTCGAACTGCGCGGCGTTTGCTGAACCGGCCGAGAGGACCGCGGCGGCCGTGATAGAGACGATTTTGAGCATGATCCTGAGTTCCGTTTTCCAACCCCTTGTTGTCCGGGGTGGCTAACGGTGAAGCTGGATCCGATCGAAACGGCGAAGCTTCTACGGCCGAATGGCGCCGCTTGAATAATTCGACGTCATGACATTTCGGTCAGGATCGAACCGTCTGCGCATCCGATGCTTCTACTGAGACTTCTCACCCTCTAAGTCAGGGCAGGCATCTGCTGGAGATTTCATGACCGTCGTCGCCTCCTACGTTTATCGCGACGGCCAGCGCGTGCGAGAGGCGCCGCTTACGCCCGAGGGGTTGGCGCTGGAGCCGGGCGAGTTCGTCTGGGTGGGGCTGTACGATCCGACGGACGCCGAGATCGACGTCTTGGTGGAACGGTTCAAGCTGCATCCGCTGGCGGTCGAGGACGCCCTGGCGGCGCACCAGATGCCCAAGGTCGAGGTCTATGGCCGCGAACTGTTCGTAGTGGCGCGCACGGCCATGAAGATCGATGACCGGCTGGCCTATGGCGAAACGCACGTCTTCGTCGGCGACGACCATGTGGTCAGCATCCGTCACGGCTCGGCCCGCGCCCACAACCATTTGCGCACACAGCTGGAAGCCTCGCCCCTGCAGCTTAAGAAGGGTCCCGACTTCGTCCTGCACGGCATTCTGGACTTCATCGTCGACGCCTATGCCCCCATCGTGGACGATGTCGAGGACAGCGTTCTGGAGATGGAGCAGCGGACGCTGGACGCCTTCCTGTCGCGCCTGGAAATCCGCCGGCTCTTCACCCTTCGCCGCGAGCTGCTGAAGTTCCGGCGCATCCTGGGGCCAATGGAAGAGGTGCTGGGACGGCTCCAGTCGCTGGACCTGCCCTGTATCGATCCGGACGTTCGGCCCTATTTCCGCGACGTCGGCGATCACGTGCGGCGGGTGAACAGCCGGTTGGGGGGCTTGAACGACATCCTGTCGTCGGTCTTCGAAGTCGCCAATCTGCTGGAGCAGCAACGTCAGGGCCTGATCACGCGCAAGCTGGCCGCGTGGGCCGCCATCCTGGCCGTGCCGACCGCTATCGCCGGCATCTACGGCATGAACTTCGAGCACATGCCCGAGCTGCACTGGGAGTACGGATACTATGCGGTCTTGGGCGTGATCGCGGCCATCTGCGCGGCGCTGTATATGACGTTCAAACGGACGAAGTGGCTGTAGTCAGCCGCTGTTTCGCAGGCCTGCCGCCACGCCGTTGATGGCCAGAAGGATGCCCTCGCGGACGCGGGGGTCGTCGTCGCCTGCGCGGCGGCGGCGGATCAGTTCGATCTGGACGTGGTTCAGCGGCTCGACATAGGGCATGCGCAGCCGGATGAGCCGGTCCAGCTCGGGCTGGCCGCCCAGCAGGGCGTCATGGCCGGTGATGGCCAGGATGGCGTCGTGGGTGCGCTGCCACTCCTCGCGGATTTCGCCATAGATGCGCGACGCCAGTGACGCATCGGGGACCAGGGTGGCGTACCGGCGGGCGATGGTCATGTCGGACTTGGCCATGACCATCTCCATGTTCTGGATCAGGGTCTTGAAGAAGGGCCAGGCCTCGGCCATCGCCTTCAGCTCGCCCATGTCCTTGCCCTGGACCGCCGAGCCAAAGCCGAACCAGCCGGGCAGCATGACCCGGCTCTGCGACCAGCTGAACACCCAGGGAATGGCCCGCAAATCCTCGATCTGCGTCGAGGCGGTGCGCGACGACGGGCGCGAGCCGATCTTCAAATCGGCGATCTCGGCGATGGGGGTGGCGGCGCGGTAGTAGTCGACGAAGCCGTCGGTTTCATAGACCAGCTTGCGATAGGCGGCCATCGACCGGGCCGACAGGTCCGACAGGGTCGCGCCGTGTTCGGCGGTGAAGGCGTGATCCGTCCCCTTGCCCAGTGAGGCCAGCATGGCGCCGCAAGTCAGGGCGTCCAGATTGCGAAGCGCGATCTCCGGCTCGCCGTATTTGTTGGCGATCACCTCGCCCTGTTCGGTGGTGCGGATGCGGCCCTGGACCGTGCCTTCGGGCTGGGCCAGGACGCCGGCGAAGGACGAACCGCCGCCGCGCCCGACCGTGCCGCCGCGCCCATGGAACAGTTGCAGCTTCAGCCCGTGCTTCTGCGTCACCTCGACCAAGGCGCGCGAAGCCTCGTGCAACTCCCAGCCCGAGGTCAGGTAGGAGCCGTCCTTGTTCGAATCCGAATAGCCGATCATCACCTCCTGCACGCCTCGCGCCTTGGCGACGGCGAGGGCGGAGGGCTCCTGCAGCAGCCGCTCCAGGGTGGGGCGCGCGGCGCGAAGGTCTTCGATAGTCTCGAACAGAGGCGCGGCCTGGATGGGGCAGGCGGCGGGGTCTTCGGATCGGTAGAGACCGACCTCCTTGAGCAGCAGATAGACTTCCAGCAGGTCCGAGGCCGCGTCGGTCTTGGACACGATATGGGTGCGGATGGCCTGCGGGCCGAAGGCGGCGAGCGCTGTCGCGGCGGCCTGAAGGATGGCGCGTTCCTTCAGCGTTTCCGGCTCATAGTCGGCATAGGGGCTGAACAGCAGGCGCGACGAGGCCAGTTCGGCGGCCAGCACCTTCAGGCGGCCTTCTTCGTCCAGCGCCAGATAGTTGAGTTCGACGCCCGCGACCTTCAGCAGGTCGGCGACAACACGTTCATGGACGTCGGCGTTCTGGCGCATGTCCAAGGTCGCCATGTGGAAGCCAAACACCTCGACCGCCGTGATCAGATCGCTGAGCCGGTCGTCGGCGAAGACGCCGCCGTGGTGCGACACCAGGCTGTCGTGAAGCGTCTTCAGATCGGCTTCGAAGGCGTCGGGCCCCGGATAGGGTTCGGCCTTGACCGCGGGGCGACGGGGCGGGGGGGCGTCGCCCAGCTTCTCGTGCGTGGCGGCGAGGCGGGCATAAACGCCGGTCAGGGCGCGGCGATAGGGTTCGTCCGCGCGGTGGGGCGACGGATCATGGGCGGCGTCGGCCAGAGCCTGAAGCTCGGGCGACACCTGCGCCAGTTCGGCGGCGAGGCTGAGTTCGGCGCCCAAGGCGTGCACCTCGTCCAGATAGAAGGTCAGCACGGCCCGCGCCTGGGTGCGGAAGGCGGCGGCCATCACAGTGGCGTCCACGTTCGGATTGCCGTCGCGGTCGCCGCCGACCCAGGTGCCGACGCGCATGAAGGGCTTCAGCTCGGGCGCCTCCAGCAAACGCCGCCAGGCCGACAACTGCTTGGGCGCGACGTGCAGGAAGATGCGGTCCAGGAAGGAGACGACGGTGTCGATCTCGTCCTGCACCACCAGGCCCTGTGTGCGGACCAGACGCGTGGCCCACAGGATGACGATCTGGCGGCGCAGCGGTTCGGCGATAGCGTCTAGGGAGCAGGCGTCGCCGGCCTTGTCGCAGGCGTCCAGCAGGTCGGTGATGGCGGCGATGCGGTCGATGACGCTCTTGCGCCGGACCTCGGACGGGTGGGCGGTCAGGACGGGCGAGATCAGCGACTGATCCAGCAGGGCGCGCACGGCCTCGCGGTCCACGCCTTGATCGGCCAGACGCTTCAGCGCGCCTTCCGGAGTGTCGGGCCGGGCGCCGGCCTCGGCCTGGCTCTGGGCGCGGCGGCGGGTCGAGCGGTCCTCGGCGATATTGGCCAGCAGAGAGAATAGGGCAAAGCCGTGCGCCAGACCGGCCGCCTGATCCACCGACATGGCGGTCAGCAGCTTCTCCAGCCGCTTGGCGGGGTGCGAGGCCGGGTCGCGGTGATAGGCGATCGAAGCCTGTCGCACCGCCTCGACATGGTCGAACAGGGCCTGACCGCCCTCGTCGCGGATGATGTCGCCCAGAATGCCGCCGAGCAGTCGGACCTCGTCACGCAGGGCGTCGTCGGCGGCGGGACTCATCATCTCAAATATCCTGGGACGGCTTGGGGTCGGCGCGGGGAGGTCGGCATCTGGAAGGGCGAAGTCGCCCGCGTCAACGCACGATCCGTGACAGCCGCTCCCAGAAATCACCGCGTCGATCATGGTGAACCGCCCGTTAGGGTTTCTTAACCGACGGCGCCCGATGATGCGGGCGTAGGATTCCAGATCGGTTCCACTCTTGCCCATGTTCGCCAAACGCCAATCCGCACTCGCCGCCACCGCCGGGACCGCCCCGCGCGCCAAGGACGGCCCGAGCCTGAAACCTGTCGTCGACGCCCTGAAGAAGCCGCCGGTCGCGGCGGGTCTGGCAGGCTTGCTGCTGCTCAGCACCAGCGCCCTATTTTTGACGGTGCTGGGTGATCCCAAGGCGGGAACACCCTCGGCCCATGTCGCGCTGGAACGCGAGGCGGCCGCAGCGCCAGCGCCGGCGCCGACGGGCTTCGAAGCCTTCTCCATGGGCGCGATGGGGCTTTATCAAAATCTGGCGGGCGGCGCTGATCCGGCCGCAGGCGGCGACGCCGTCATCACCCTGCCGGACGGCGGCAGCGTCTCGGGTCAGGGCGCACCCATCACGGCGCCGGTCCACGCCGCCTCTCCGTTGGCCAAGGCCCCCATCGCCGGCCTGTCGCAGCCCGGATCCAACGGTCCCCTGCCGATGATCGCGCCCGACGGCCGCGTGCCGGCCCAGGCCTATGCTCGCCCGTTCCGTCCGAACGGCAAGCCGCGCGTGTCGCTGATCGTCGGCGGTCTCGGCCTGAACGCCGTCACCACCCGCGCGGCGATCGAACGCCTGCCGCCGGAGGTCACGCTCAGCTTCGTGCCCTACGCCGACAATCTGCAGGGCTGGATCGACCAGGCGCGCGCGCAGGGCCATGAGGTCATGCTGGAAATGCCGATGGAGCCGACCGGCTATCCCGACAACGACCCCGGCCCCTATACGCTGCTGGCCGACGGCGGCGCCGACGACGTGACCGCCAAGATGGACTGGCTGCTGAGCCGCGCCACCGGCTATTTCGGCGTGACCAACTATCTGGGCGACCGGTTCGCCGGCTCGGACACGGGCATGAACGCCTTCCTGAGCGTCCTGCGCCAGCGTGGCGTCGCCTTCCTGGACGACGGCTCGTTCCAGCGTCGACCGGGCGCTTGGGCGCGGGCCAGCGCGGATCGCGTCATCGACCGGACCCAGTCGCCCGCCGCCATCGTCGCCGCCCTGAATGGTCTGGAAGCCCAGGCCAAGCTGCGCGGTTCGGCCCTGGGGGCCGGCTTCAGCTATCCGGTGACGGTCGAGGCCGCCGCCCGCTGGACCGCCGGCCTGGAACAGCGCGGCCTGCAACTGGCGCCGGCCTCGTCCATGTCGATGCGGCCGGGGCGCTAGTGTCCGATCTCGACGCCTATCGGCCCAATGTCGGGGTCGTGCTGTTCAACCGCGAGGGCCTGGTCTGGTACGGCCAGCGGCACGCTACGCCCGGCCCGCATAACTGGCAGTTCCCGCAAGGCGGCGTCGATGCGGGCGAGGATCTGGAAGCGGCCGCCCGCCGCGAACTGCATGAGGAGACCGGCGTCACCTCGATCGAACTGCTGGCGCGGACGGACGACTGGATCCTGTACGACTTCCCGCCCGAAGCCATGAACAACGCCAAGGCCTGGCGCGGTTTCAAGGGTCAGAAGCAGCAGTGGTTCGCCTTCCGCTTCACCGGCGACGAAGCCGAGATCGATCTGGCGGCCGACGACGAGGTCGAGTTCGACGCCTGGCGTTGGGGGCCGCTCTCGGACGCCTGCGACCTGATCGTGCCGTTCAAACGCCCGGCCTATGAACGGGTCGTCGCCGCCTTTTCGCACTTGGCGGCATAAAAAAGGGCGGCGCGAACGCCGCCCTTTCATAGTTCGCCGTGAAACGGCTTAGGCCGCTTCGGCCTTCTTCTCGGCCTGGCCTTCGATCAGCGGCTGGCCGGCGCCGATTTCGATACGGCGGGGCTTCAGCGCCTCGGGCAGTTCGCGCTTCAGCGAGATCGAGAGCAGGCCGTTGACCAGGTTGGCGTCGTTAACGACGACATAGTCGGCCAGCTGGAACCGGCGCTCGAAATCGCGCTCGGCCAGACCGCGATGCAGATAGGTTTTCTGCGTCGCCGTATCATCGTTGGCGGTCTTGCGGCCGGTCACGGTGAGCAGGTTTTCCTTCACCTCGATGTTCAGCTCGTCGGGGCTGAAGCCGGCGACGGCGATCTCGATGCGATAAGCGTTCTCGCCCGTGGTTTCGATGTTGTAGGGGGGATAACCCGTGTCCTGGCTGGTCGCGCGCGAGGCGTTTTCCAGCAGACTGGCCAGACGGTCGAAGCCGACGGCCGAACGGTACAGCGGGGTAAAATCATAGGTACGCATCAGCATCCTCCTGAGGATCAGCAAGGTTGAGCCGCCCGGCGTTTTGGCCCGGACGGTGGGAGATCAGATCGACGACCCGAAACCGGCGCCGTCAGTCTGGAGAACCCGAAATCGGCGTCCTCGAGAGCAAAGATGGGAACCGACGAAACGGCGTCAAGGGCGTCGCCGCGACGATTTTGCTTGCGTCAAATCCGCCTGTGTCTCGCGAAGTTCATTTGCGCGGGCGGCCCGCCTGCCTATGGAGAACGACCTGAACCTGGAGCCCTCGATCATGCGCCCTGCCGTCTACGGCCTCGTCGCCGTCCTGCTGTCCGCCGCCCCCGCCCTGGCCCAACAGTCGCCCCAGACCCAGGGCGCGTGGACACCGCCGCGCTCGGCCCTGTCCAGCGCCATGCCGACCTTCTCCGACGACACGGCCTTGCAGACCGCCATCGCCGCCGAGACCCGGCCCGCCGCCGACCGGGCGCGCGACGTCTATCGTCATCCGTATGAATCCCTGACCTTCTGGGGTCTGACGCCAGGCATGACGGTGGTGGAGATCGAGCCGGGCGGCGCCAGCTGGTGGCGGCACATCCTTGAACCCTATGCGGCGGCGACCGGCGGGCGTTATGTGCCGGTCAATCGCCCGCTGGAAAGCATGGGCGTGGCGGACGGAACCGCCGACTTCATTCTGGTGGCTCGCGCCTTCCACAACTGGTCGCGTAACGACCGGACCCAGCCGTATCTGCAGGCCTTCTTCAAGGCCTTGAAGCCCGGCGGCGTGCTGGCGGTCGAGCAGCACCGCAGCGCGGAAGGGCTGAACGTGGCCGATGTCGCCTCCACCGGCTATGTGCCCGAAAGCTATGTGATCCATGAGGCGCGAAACGCCGGCTTCGTGCTGGAGGCGCGCAGCGAGCTGAACGCCAATCCCAAGGACGATCACGATCATCCATTCGGCGTCTGGACCCTGCCGCCCATCCGCCAGTCGGCCGCGCGCAACGATCCGTCCGGCCGCACCCTGACGCCCGAGGAACGCGCCGCCTTCGACGCCATCGGCGAGAGCGATCGGATGACCTTGCGTTTCCGCAAGCCCGAATAGGCCGTCTTGCGTTTTGACCGGACCTGCGAACCCGATTAAGCCCAAGGCGTCAGGGTGCGTCGGACGCGGGTCCCGGCGTCCTGCGGAGGTTTTGAATGGCTGATCGTCTGGCGAGCGCGAGCGGATTGTCGCGTCGGTTTCTGCTGAGCGGCGCTGCGGCGCTGGGGCTGACCGGCGTGGCGGCTTGCGGGCGCAAGGACGAGGCCGCAAAGGCGCCCGCCGCGCCGCCCACACCCGCAGGGCCGCCGGAAGGCTCGCTGGAATGGGCGGTCGAGGGGTCGTGGCGCTCGGCCCAGGACAAGGCGCGCGACGCCTTCCGTCACCCGATGGAGACGCTGCGGTTCTTCGGGCTCCAACCCAAGATGACGGTGGTGGAGTTCTGGCCCGGCAGCGGCTGGTACACCGAAATCCTGGCCCCCTATCTGGCCAAGGGGGCGGGAACCTATGTCGCCGCCCTGTTCCCAGAAGGACCGACCGCCGATCCGGCCCAAGCCGTGCTGAACACCGCGTTCCGCACGCGGTTCTCCAGCGACAAGAAGCTTTATGGCGAGCCGCAGTTTTCGGTCTTCGGCGCGGGGTCCGGCCCGGTGACCGCAGCGGGTACGGCAGAGATGTGCCTGTTCATGCGAACCCTGCATGGCTGGATGGCGGCGGGCATTGCGGAAAAGGCCTTCGCCGACGCCTTCGCCGCCCTGCGCCCCGGCGGTATCCTGGGCATCGAACAGCACCGGCTAGCCCCTGCGCAGGATCAGGACCCGGTCGCGGCCAACGGTTATGTGCAGGAAGCCTTTGTGCGCCAGTTGGCGGCTGAGGCGGGCTTCGTCTTCGTCGAGGCGTCCGAGATCAACGCCAATCCGGAAGACACCAAGGATCACCCGTTCGGCGTCGACACCCTGGCGCCCACGCGCCTGACGGCGCCGCGCGGCGAACCGGCGGACCCCGCTTTCGACCGATCCAGATACGACGCGATCGGGGAGAGCGATCGCATGACCTTGAAGTTCAGGAAGCCCGAGTGAACCGCGCTCAAGCCTTCGCCGCCAACGCCCCGCTGATGGGGGTTCCCGGCGCCGCCCCGCCGCCCGGCGGAAAGGGCGACTGGTTTCGCGGCGCAGGCGGAATGCGCCTGCGCGCGGGGCTGTGGAAGCCGTCGCATCTCGCTGCGGACAAGGTGCGCGGCACCGTGGTGCTCAGCCCCGGCCGCACCGAGCCGATCGAGAAATACTATGAGGTGATCGGCAACTTCCTGGCGCGCGGTTGGTGCGTGCTGACCCACGACTGGCGCGGCCAGGGGCTGTCGGCCCGTCTGCTGCCCGACCGGCTGAAGGGTCACGCCCGTGCGGTCGAGGAGTTTCTGGACGACTACAACCGCCTGCTGAACGCCTATGAGGACCAGTGCCCCAAGCCGTGGCTCATGGTCGGTCACTCGATGGGCGCGTGCCTGAACCTGCTGACGCTGGAAAGCGGCGAGGACCGGTTCGCCGGCGCGGTGTTGTCCAGCCCCATGCTGCGCATCAAGACCGGCAAACGGTCGATGTGGTCGGTCAAGCTGGTGGTGCGCTGGAACATCCGCCATGGCCAGGCCGGCGACTATATCCTGGGCGACCCCGACGATCCGTTCGATCACAACTTCGCCGAAGACGCCCTGACCTCGGACGAGACCCGCTATGAGATGTGGCGTCAGCAGCTGTACGCCTGCCCGCACCTGGCCATCGGGGGTCCCACCTATGGCTGGCTGGCCTTTGCGCTGGACGCCGGCGAGCGCGCGCTAAAGCCCAAGGCCCTGAAGGCGGTCAAGGCGCCGGTCGTGATCGTCCAGGCCAGCGCCGACGACGTGGTCTGGAAACAAACCAACCAATGGGCCGCCAAACGCGTCCCGCGCGGCCGCTACGTCGAGGTCGCCGGCGCCAAGCACGAGGTCATCATGGAGGCCGACGACCTGCGCGCGGTCTTCCTGAACGAATTCGACGCCATGGCCGATCTGGTCGCGCCTGCGGCGGACGCGCTCACCGATCCGTCGGCGAGGACGGCGGACGTGACGGCGGGCTGATCGTTCAGGCGGCGGTTTCGGCGCGCCAGCGTCGGTCGATCGTCTGGGTGACGCCGCATAGCTGCAGGAAGGCGACGGCGACGCCGGGGCCGGTCTCGGCCTTGATCAGCAGGGGCAGAACGATCCACTCGCGCGGGAAGCGCATGACCATCACGTCGTCGCTGGCGCGCAGGTGCGGGCAGTATTTCATCGAGCGGTCGACGCAGCGGCGGTGCAGGGGCGCGATCGAGCCGGCGTCGATCATGACCCGGTCGTCGGCGATGTCCGCGCGAACCTGACCGCCGCGCGCCCTGAGCTGTCCGGCGCATCGTCGCGCGGCGATCTGGGTCCAGCGATCGCTCTCCTGGGTCGGCTCGCCGCACATCGGACACAGCATGCGCGCGACGGTGAGGCGCTGTCGGACCAGATGGTTCTTCGAATATTGCGGCTTGCCGGCGCCGGGTGCGCTGGCCTGCATCAGGGCGAGACGGCCGCCGACGGTTCGGCACGGCGCGGCGCCCGTAATCTCTTCGCCGCTCCAGCTCGTGACCCAGGGCACGTCGACGCCGACAACCAATTTGGACTGTCCAGTCATCGAAATCCGTCCCCTCAACCGTTCGCACCCTGACGCCGTCTCTCGACCTGCGTCAATATGCGCCAGGTGAGAGCGTTAGGCGGCCGCACGTTTCAGCGTCACCAGCGCCTGGTCGATCAGGCGCGCGTCGCCGACGGCGAGGACCTGGCCCCTGTCGTCCGGCGCTGCGCCGCGCCAGTTGACGACCTTGCCGCCCGCCGCCTCGATGACGGGCACAAGGGCGGACCAGTCCCAGGGCTTCAGGCTGGTCTCGGCGACCAGATCCATCTTGCCCGCCGCCACCATGGCGTAGGCGTAGGCGTCGCAGCCCAGGCGCGCCAAGCGGGCGGTCGCACGCACCTGGGTCCAGGCGCCCAGTTCGGCGCCGTTGAAGATGTCGGGGTCCGTCGTCGAGATGACGGCTTCGGTCAGCGTCTCGCAGGACCGCACGGCTAGCGGCGTCTCGACATCGCCGCGCAACAGGCGCGCGCCGGACGGGCCGCCGATGAAGATTTCATCCAGATAGGGCTGGGCGATGACACCGACGATCGGCTTTCCGCACGTGCGCAGGGCGATCAGCGTGGTCCACAGCGGCAGGCCCGAGATGAAGGCGCGCGTGCCGTCGATGGGATCCAGCACCCAGACGTGCTCGGCGTCCGGCCGATCCTCGCCATACTCCTCGCCGATGACGCCGTGGTCGGGATAGCGGGCGGCGATCAGGCGGCGGATGGCGGCCTCGGCCTGTTTGTCGGCCTCTGTGACGGGATCGAAGCCGGCCGCGCCGCCCTTGTCCTCATGCCCGATGTCCGAGCGGAAGAAGGGCAGGGTCACGCGCGCGGCTTCGCGCGCCAGTTCGATGGCGAAGGCTTCGTGTTCGGTCATGGGGTTCCCTTACCGCGCTTTCGCCGGCATGGGCGCCCCTTGAGACGTGCAGATCGGGGAGACGCGCAGATCAGGCGGCGGCTGCGTCGCCCGCATGCAGGGACTTGGCCAGGTCCAGCAAACGCCGGCGGGGCCGTTCGTCCAACTGATAATAGGCCTGGATCAGATCCAGCGTTTCCTTGCGCGAGAAGACTTCGCCGCCCTTGGGCGTCGGCGCGTCGGCCTCCATCGCCTCGGCCAAGCCATCGTAGAAATAGGCGACGGGCGTTTCCAGCGCCTCCGCCAACTGCCACAGGCGCGCGGCGGAGATGCGGTTGGCGCCGCATTCGTACTTCTGGATCTGCTGAAAGCGGATGCCGACCTGGACGGCCAACTGCTGCTGGGTCAGGCCCAGCAGGCGGCGACGGCGGCGCAGGCGGCGGCCCAGATGAAGGTCGATGTCGTCGGCCATGACGGTGATCCTCGTCTCAACGTCTGTCCCGATGCGGGACGACACACGTCGATCACGGCAATCGCCGTGCCGGATCGCGCCAGAGGCGAATTCGACCTTATTGCGGCAAGCTTTGAACGATGACGCAACCGTATGGCCCGAGCCGCATTTACTGCAACAGCTTGGCTTTTAAAGGAAGGAACCACAGCATGGGTCTCGGAATCATTGGTTGGCTCGTCATCGGCATCGTCGCCGGCTGGCTGGCTGAAAAGGTCATGGGTCGCAATCACGGCCTGCTGACGAACCTGATCGTCGGCGTCATCGGCGCTCTGCTCGGCGGCTTCATCTCGAACAACATCTTCGGCACGCCGGTTGGCGGCTTCAACTTCGTCACCCTGATCGTGGCGTTCCTGGGCGCCTGTCTGCTGCTGTTCCTTCTGGGACTGGTCAAGCGTCGCGCTTGATCCGACAGTAGGTCTACAAGGAAAAGGGCGGCTCTCACGAGCCGCCCTTTTTGCTGCGCCACTGTCGCCGCTGGGGTGCGGACAGACGAAAGGGCGGCCGGGAAACCCGACCGCCCTTTATCATTCAGCTTTGGAAGGCAGTCTTATTGAGGCTCGGTCGGAGCCGGCGTGGCGCTGTCCTGAGCCGGGGTCGCCGGTTCGGTGGTCGCCGGATCGGTCGGCTCGGCGGCGGGTTCCGCAGTCGGCGCAGGGGCGGCGGCCGGATCAGCGGCGGGGGCCGCCGGGGCGCCGGCGATCGGAGCGGCGGCGTCAAACTCGGCCTTGGTGTAGGCCACCACGACGCCGGTTCCTTCCTGGCGGATGCCGCTCAGCGGCACGGCGCGAAGTTGGCCGTCGGCGCCGCGAACGGTGAGTTCCTGCTTGCCTTCGGCATTGTTCTGAACGCCCTCAAGCTTGCCCAGCTCGCCATCAGGACCGGAAACGCTCGATCCGGGATTCAGCGACAGCGATTGCTGCGAGGACGCAGCGGCGGCAGGCGCGGCGGCGGGAGCGGGCGTCGTTTCTTGCGCCAGAGCCGGCGCGGCGGTCATGAAGGCGGCGGCGGCGCCAGCCAGAAGAGCGGTCTTGATGGTCATGGGTCATCCCCAGTTGCACGGGCCCGACGCCCGCACCCCTATATACTCGCTCTGTTACGGATTGTTTCGTATGCCCCGAAATGACCTTGGCAGCGCCCCGGTTGGACGATTCTTGGTCTATGTTCGGGCGATCCGCGATTCGAGAGGCCACGCTTGTCCAGCCGCCCCCGGCACACATCCGGTCTGATCCGCCGACTGGCGGGTCTGGCCTTCGAACTGACGCCCCAGATCTTTGCGGTGCTGGCCTTCGGCGCAGGCGCGCTGATGCTGGCCTCTGCGGTGACGCCCGAGTTCGACAGTCGACTGCGCCAGCTGACGGGCGTCGTCTCTCCGATCCTGATCGACCTGTCGCACTTTGTCGGCAGCATCGCCGGTTTCCTGCTTCTGCTCTTGTCGGCGGGTCTATGGCGGCGTCGGCGCGGCGCCTATTGGGCCGCCCTGCTGGTCCTGGCGGCCGGGGCGGTGTTTTCGGTGCTGAAGGGGCTGGATTGGGAACAGGCGACGGATCTGCTGGTCGTCGCCGCGCTCCTGGCGCCGTGCCGTACGGCCTTCAACCGACGCTCGCGGCTCAGCGAGCCGCTGCGGCCGAGCTGGCTGTTGCTGTTGACGGCGGTGGTGGCGGCCATGCTGTGGCTGGGCTTCTTCGCCTATCGCGACGTGGCCTATAATGACGAGCTGTGGTGGCGCTTCCTCAGTGATCGCCAGGCGTCCGGCTTCCTGCGGGCCGGGCTGGTTCTGGCGATCCTGACGCTGGTGGTGGCCGGGCGCTCGCTGCTGAGCTCGCCGGGCGCCCACAGTCACGGACCGGCCAACAAGGCCGACATCGATCGCGCGCTCCAGGCGTTGCAGACGGCTGATACGGCCACGCCCGAGGCCTGGCTGGCCATGCTGGGCGACAAGGCGCTGATGTTCAGCCCGTCGGGTTCCAGCTTCCTGGCCTATCGCGTGCGGGGGCGGCGCTGGATCGCCATGGGCGAACCGGCAGGGCTCAAGAGCGAACGGCTGGAGTTGCTGTGGTCCTTCGCCGAGATGGCCGACAGTTATGGTGGGGCGGCGGTCTTCTATTCGGTCAGCGAAGAGGTGCTGGGCGATCTTGCGACCATGGGGCTGGCGGTGCGCAAGGTCGGCGAGACGGCCGTGATCGACGCCCACCGCTTCTCCATCGAGGGCAAGGGCAAGCAGAACCTTCGCACAGCCATCAATCGCGCCGAGCGTGAGGGCTCCTCGTTCGAGGTTCTTCCGCCCGGTTCGGCCGCAGCGATAGCGGACGAGCTGCGCCAGATTTCGGACGCCTGGCTGGCCATGCATGAGGGCTCGGAGAAATCCTTCTCCTTGGGGCGCTTCGACGTCGACTATCTGGACCTGACGCCGCTGGCGGTGGTCAAGGAGGGCGGCCGCATCGTCGCCTTCGCCAATCTGCTGACCTCGCCGGACGAAGCGGCGGTGGATCTGATGCGCCATCGGCCGGACGCGCCGCATGGGGTGATGGACTATCTGTTCATTCGCTGCGCCCAGTGGGCCAAGGCGGAAGGCCTGGCCAGCTTCGACCTGGGCATGGCGCCGCTGGCTGGGCTGGAGGATCGTCGCATCGCGCCGGTCTTCGCCCGTGTCGGCGCCCTGGTGTTCGAAGAGGGCGGGGCGCTCTACGGCTTCCAGGGTCTGCGCAGCTACAAGGCCAAGTTCGGCCCGGACTGGCGCTCGCGCTTCATCGCCGCGCCGGTTTCGACGCCGCTGCCGCTGGCCCTGCTGGACGTGGCTTTGCTGACCAGCGGCGGCTGGCTGGGAATGCTGGGGCTGAAGAAGGCCTAGGTCAGCAGCGCCTTCAGCACGCCGTCCAGCACCGGGCGGCCGCGCTCGGTGGCGATCAGTCGCTCGGCCTTCAGCATCAGGAACCCGTCGGCGATCAGGTCCGCGACCGGCGCGAGTTCGGGAGACAGGCCGAGCGCCGACAGCAGGGCGACAGGCGCGCCTTCGGTGGTGCGAAGGGCCAGCAGCAGCCGTTCTTCGGCGGCGTCGGACAGGGTCTGGGCGTCGCGCTCGGACCAGGGCGTGAGGCCTAAGACGCCCGCCACATAGTCGGCGATGCGGCGGTGGGCGACGGTGGCGGTCCTGACGCCGTCCAGCGTCAGCCGGCCGTGGGCGCCGGGGCCAAGGCCCAGATAGTCGCCGCCGCGCCAGACATGCAGATTGTGCGACGAGCGGGCGGCGGGACCGCGGGCGTGGTTGGACACCTCATAGGCTTCGAAGCCGGTGGCCGAGAGGACATCCTGGGTGGTTTCGTAGAGTGAGGCGGCCCGGTCCTCGTCGGGTGGGGTCAGGGTTCCGCGTACGAAGGCCCGGCCAAAGGCGGTCGTCGGCTCTATGGTCAGTTGATAGGGCGAGACGTGTTCGAACCCGAGCGCCAGCGCCGCCTTCAGTTCGGCGGCCCAGGCCTGCGGCGTCTGGTCCGGTCGGGCGTAGATCAGGTCGATGGACAGACGGTCGAAGGCGCGGCGGGCCAGATCGACCGCGCGCAGGGCCTCGGCCGCCGAATGGTCGCGACCCAAAAAACGCAGGGCGGCGTCGTCCAGCGCCTGAACCCCCATCGACAGGCGGTTGATCCCGGCGTCGGCCAGGGCCGCGAACCGGCCGGCCTCGGCGTCCGTGGGATTGGCCTCCAGCGTGATCTCGATGTCACCGGTGGGCGGGAACATGTTGCGGGCCGCCGCCACGATCCGCGCGACGGCGTCGGGCGCCATCAGCGACGGCGTGCCGCCTCCAAAGAAGATCGAGGCCAGCCGTCGCGGGCCTGTCAGATCTCTCTGGGCGTGCAGATCCGCCAGGATCGCCTCGACCAGCCCGGCCTGTTCCTCGGTGCGCCCGCGATCGCGCACGACGTTGAAGTCGCAGTAGGGGCAGATGCGCGCGCAATAGGGCCAGTGGACGTAGAGGCCGACGTCCGATCCCGGATCAAGCGGATCAGTCAATCAGGGCGGCTCTCAGCTTGGCGAAGGCGACGGTGCGGTGGCTGATGGCGTCCTTGGCCGCCGGCTCCATCTCGCCAAAGGTCTGATCGCCGCCACTCGGAATGAAAAGCGGGTCGTAGCCGAACCCGCGATCGCCGCGTGGGGGGAAGGTCAGCTGGCCGTGAACCTCGCCCTGGACCACGACGCACGGGCCGTCCGGCCAGGCGATCGCCAGGGCCGAGGTGAACCAGGCGGTGCGGTCCGTCGCGCCGATCTCTTCCAGCCGCTCCTCGACCTTCTTCATGGCGACGGCGAAATCCTTGCCCGGCCCGGCCCAGCGCGCAGAGAAGATGCCCGGCGCGCCATCCAGCGCCGCGACCGACAGGCCGGAATCGTCGGCCAGCGAAACCTCTCCTGACAGCTCAGCCGCGTGACGCGCCTTCAGCATGGCGTTGCCGGTGAAGGTGCTCTCCGTTTCGTCGGGTTCGGGCAGGTTCAGCTGGCCGGCGGTGACGAGTTCGTAATTTCCGCCGAGCAGCGCCGAGATTTCGGGAACCTTGCCGGCGTTATGCGTCGCCACGACGATCCGCATCCCTTTGATAAGCTTGAGATTCATCGTCGATCACGCTCCTGAAACAGTCTATTGCCAAAGTTTAATATCGTTAAACGATATGTAACGTGCCTTTTCCGCCCGCACGGCCTATCTATTGATCGTCAGGAACGAGGCCGCAGCGTTCAGGACTTCCGGAAAACCGGGAACGATCATGCGGCTAATAAATCCAAACGGCGATAATCGCCCAAACACGAAAGACGGAGAACCACAATGCATACGATGAACACCTCGATGTGGCTCGACAAGGTCGGCGCTGCTTTTGTCAGCACCGTTCTGATCGCCGCCCTGCCCACCGCCCTGGTCGTTACCCTGTTCCAAGCCCTTTGATCCCTCGCTTTTCGATCACTGGAGCTTTGACGACCTGCATGAAGACCGCGATGTATAGAGCCGCGCGCGGGTTCGCCGGACCCCGCGTGGCCATCGCCCCGCCTTGCCCGGCTTGAGATCAAAAAGACCATGCGCCTGCCCCTGCCGCCAAATCCGCTGAAGCGAGGCGAGGCAAGCGTTCCGAACTGGCTGGGCGCGCCGATCAAGGCGCTCGGTCCGGGTTCGGTGTCCAGCGTGCTGAAAGTAGTTCTGGACGTCGCCTATATCCTTCTCTGGCTGATCACCGGCATTTTGCTGCTGCTGGTCATCGCCGCGATCTTCATTCCCCTGGACAATGTGAACATCACCGTCAGCGGGGATTCCGGCGGCAAGCAACTGCCGCTGACGCGCACCCTGCTGCTGTTCGGCTTGGGCGCCGCGACCGCTTACTTCGGCGGGTTCATGCTGATCTTGCGCAGCCTGCGCCGCATCATCCGCACCCTGACCATGGGCGACCCGTTCCAGCCCGATAACGTGCGCCGTCTGCGCCAGATCGGCCTGACCCTGGCGGTCGTGACCGGCGGCGTCTGGGTGGCTCAAGGCTTCGTCGCCAAGCGGCTGGCGCCCGGCGTCATGGATCCACAGGGCTTCGGCGAACTGCTGACCCCCATCTTTTCCGTGCTCATCGTCTTCGTGCTGGCGGAGGTGTTCCGCGAGGGCGCGCGCCTGCGTCGCGAATCCGAACTGACGATCTGAGCCGTTTCGAAGTAGGATTTGCGCATGGCCATCCGCGTCCAGCTCGACCGCGTCCTCGTGGAACGCCGCATGTCGTTGACCGAACTCGCCGACCGGGTCGGGGTGACGGTGGCGAACCTGTCGATCCTGAAGACGGGCAAGGCGCGCGCGGTTCGGTTCTCCACCCTGGACGCCCTGTGCCGCGAGCTGGACTGCCAGCCCGGCGATCTGCTGGCGCACGAGCCAGGGCCCGGCGACACCATCGAGGACGACGGCGAGGCATGAGGCGAAAGGGCCCGAGCCGTGACGAAAACGGACTGACGCCCGAAGACCGTCGCATCTGGACCCGCGTGGCCGGATCGGTCGTGACGCCGAGGACGCGCAAGGCCGCCCGCGTTACGCCCGGCGCCGAAACGCCGCCCGAGATCGTGGTGACGCCGATCGAGCGCCCGCGCCCCCTGGTCAAGGCGTCTCCCAAACGCACCGCTGTCGCGCCACCGGCGGAAAAGCGACCCTCGCCGAACAAGCCCAAGCCCGCGCCCGAGGATCTGGAGCCGCGCCGCAAACAGCGGCTGTCGCGCGAACGCGATCCGATCGAGGCGCGCATCGACCTGCATGGCTTTGGCCGGTTCGAGGCTGAGGATCAGCTTCGAGGCTTCCTGACATCCTGCCAGGCGCGCGGAATGCGGGCGGTGCTGGTCATCACCGGACAGGGTCGGATGGGCGGCGGGGTGATCCGCTCGGCCTTTGCGGAATGGATGCATTCGCCCGCACTGCGCGGCGTGGTGTCGGGCTTCACCATCGCCCACCAGAAGCACGGCGGAAACGGCGCCTTCTACGTCACCCTGAAACGCCGGGCCTGACGCTCACGAAACAGGCCGGACCCGCGTTGGCAGACCCGGCCTTCCGAAAAGCGGCTTTGCTCTGGCCTATTTGGCGGCGATGGCGCCGGCCAGGATCACGTCGATCTGCTTGCCCATATGATCCGACAGTGCCTGCGCGTCCCATTCGTCATAGGCGGCGCGGCGATAGTTCGACAGATAGGCGTCCCAGATCAGCTCGACCAGCAGACGGCTGTCGGCGTCCTTGGACAGCTCGCCCTTGGCCACCGCATCCTGAAGGATGTTGCTGATGGCGAGCAGCAGGTTCTTGGTCGCGGCCCGGGCGCGCATTTCGGCGGCCAGGGGCTGGAACCACGAGCGGGCCACGATGGCTTGGAACAGCGGCAGTTGGTCCAGCGACGAGTGATAGCCGGCGCTCAGGGCGCTGACGAGGCGCTGGCGGACGGGCTCGCCTTCAGGCGCCGCGGCCTCGACCACCTCGGCCAGACGCGTCATGTCCTCGGTCAGGACGGCTTCGAACAGCTCGGCCTTGTCCTGGAAGTTGGCGAAGACGGCGCCGGTGGACATGCCCGCGCCCTTGGCGATGTCGCGGATCGTGGCGGGCTCATACCCGCGCTCGGCGAAGAGCGAGCGGGCGGCGTCCAGAACCTTTTGTCGCGTGCGGATCTTGGCGGCCTGGCGGCGGTTCAAGCGGGGCTCGACAGCGAGGGAGGCGACGGTATCTGTCATATAATCAGGCTTTTACTCTACTTTCGGCCTCTGGTCGGGGCAGACCCGGCAGCGACCTCGAATGAATATCTGAGCCCCTGGATCGAACCGAAAGGGCGCTTCTGCTCCGCAGATGCAGTCATGGAGAGGCGCGCTTGCATCATGGAACCATGACGAAAATGGGTCCGGCGACGGTCTGTAAGGGGCTTCCCTTACTCCGGCGCGGGGTCGACGCGCGCCGGGCGTAGCGTGCGGCGCAGCGCGCGGCTGGGGCGATTGCGACGCTCGATCGGGATGGCCGACTGGAAGGCCTTGCGAAACTGATCGCGACGTTCGTGGACCGAGGCGAGCACCAGCCCCATGGGCACGCCCAAGTCGACCAGGGTGTTTTCGGCGAGCTGCAGACTGGCCTCGGTCGTCTCCGGCACGGCGTCGGTGACGCCCAGTCCATACAGCCGAATGGCGTGCTGATCGTCGCGAGCGCGGGCGATCAGGATCAGGTCGTCGCGCATCGACCGCGCCGTGGTGACCACCTCGTCCACTTTCGTCGGCGCGTCCATGGTGACGATCAGGGCGCGGGTGGACTGGACGCCGCAGTGCTGGAGCATTTCGCGCCGCCCCGCATCGCCATAGAAGACATCGAATCCGTCACGTCGGCCCGCAGCGACGGCGCCCGCATCGGTGTCCAGGGCGATGAAGGGCTGATCGTGCGCCTTCAGCATTTCCCCGATCAACCGGCCGACGCGCCCGAAGCCGACGATGATGACCGCGCCGTCGGCCGTCTCCAGCTTTGGAAGCTCGACAGGCTGGCCTGCGGCTGCCGACTTGCGCGCCAACTTCTGACCCAGCAGGGCGAGCAGGGGGATCGAGAAGATGCTGACGGTCGCCGACAGGGCCACGGTGTTGGTCAGCTGCGGCGGCGCGAGGCCTTCGACCAGGCCGGTGGCGAAGACCACGAAGGCGAACTCGCCCGCCGGCGCCAGAACGAGCGCCGTCTCCAGCGCCGGGCGGGCGCCCAGGCCCCAGAAACGCGCCAGGCTGAAAATGACGCCGGTCTTCAGGACCGTGAGGGCCAGGGCCAGGCCGAAGACGCCGACCGGATCGGCGGCGATGGCGTCCAGGTCCAGACCCAGGCCAACGCCGACGAAGAAGACGCCCAGCAGAAGCCCCTTGAACGGTTCGATGGAAACCTCGACTTCGCGCCGGAACTCTGTCTCGGCCAGCAGCACGCCGGCCAGTAGCGCGCCGATGCTCATCGACAGGCCGCTGGCCTGGGCGGCGAGACCGGCCCCGACCACCACCAGCAGGGAGGCGGCGACGAACAGTTCGCCGCCTTGGTCGGCCTTGCGCGCCTTGGCCACCGATCGGAACATCGGCCGCAGCACCACGCGTCCCAGCAGCACCATCAGACCCAGGCCGATGGCGGCCGGAACCAGGGTGAACAGGGCGCGCCCCAGAATGGCCGGATCCAGCGCGCCGCCCTGCTGGGCTAGCGCCGCCAGGACGGTGACGGTGATCAGGATCGGGGCGACCGACAGATCCTGTGCCAGCAGAATGGCGAAGGTGGACCGGCCGACCGTCCCTTTCAGCCGCCCCCGCTCGGCCAGTACGGGCATGACCACGGCCGTCGAGGACAGGGCGAGACCCATGCCCAGCACCACGGCGCTGGCCAAGGTCTGTCCCATCAGCATGAAGCCGCCCGCCAGCACGGCGGTGCAGACGACGACCTGCATCAGCCCCAGGCCGAACACGAGCCGACGCATGGCGCGAAGCCGCTCCCACGACAGCTCCAGACCGATCATGAACAACAGGAAGGCGACGCCCAGTTCCGACAGCTGCGCCAGTTGGCCCGGATCGCCGATGGTCAGCCACGACAGCCAGGGCAGGCTTTGCGCGAACCGGCCCAGGCCGTCCGGTCCCAGCAAAACGCCCGCAGCGAGGAAGCCCAGGACGGGGCTGACCTTCAGCCGATTGACCAGGGGCACGATGACGCCGGCGGCCGCCAGAAAGACCACCAGATCCTTATAGTCACCGCCCTGACCGTGCATCCGCCCTCCTCGCGTCGGCGTATCTGACCCTGATCCCGGCGCTGTGGCGAGAGGCCGCATCGGAATCATGAACTTTTTTTAAGGCGACACCCCCCCTCGCCGGACTAGGGTCTGCGCCGAACCATCCAAATGCCGGGTGGGAACAGGGACATAGTGATGAAACGTCTGCTTATCGGGGCCGCCGTCGGCGCCCTTCTTCTGCCCGCCAGCTCGGTTCTGGCTCAGGATATCGGTCACGACCACGCCTGCATCGACGACGCCTGCACCCTCGTTTCGCTGTTCTCGGGCGAAGAGACGGCAGCCGGTTGGCAGGGCGTCGACGCGCCCCGCTACGGAACCTGGGGCTTCGACATGGCCGGCCGCGACACCTCGGTGAAGCCGGGCGATGACTTCTTCCAGTACGCCAACGGCAAGGCGCTGGAAAAGCTGGTCATTCCGTCGGACCGCACCAGCTATGGCTCGTTCGCCTTGCTGCGCGAACTGTCGGACAACCGCATGAAGGAACTGGTGCTGGGCCTGGCCAACCGCACCGATCTGGCGCCCGGATCGGATGAGGCCAAGGTCGCCGACGCCTATCGCTCCTACATCGACGAGGCGCGCATCGAGCAGTTGGACGCCCAGCCGCTGCAGCCCTATCTGGCCGCGATCCGCGCCGCCGACAGCCACGACAAGATGGCCGTCTATATGGGCCAGACGGCCGGCCGCTTCGGCTCGTCCTTCTTCGGCACCGGCATCACGATCGATTCCAAGCAACCGACCCGCTACGTCGTCTCGACGGGCCAGTCGGGCATCGGCCTGCCGAACCGCGACTATTATCTGGACGCCCGTTTCGCCGACAAGAAAGAGAAGTATCAGGCCTATGTCGGCCGGATGCTGGAGATGATCGGCTGGACCAACCCGACCGAGACCGCCGCTCAGATCGTCGCGCTGGAAACCAAGATCGCCGAGGCCCACTGGACCCCGGTGGAGAACCGCAACCGCGACCGGACCTACAACGAGTTCACCATCGCCAAACTGGCCGAGGACGCGCCGGGCTTCGCCTGGCAGGCCTACTACGATGCGGCCAAGCTGGGTGGCGTGCCGCGCCTGATCGTGCGTCAGGATACGGCCATGCCCAAGATCGCGGCCATCTACGCTGAGACGCCGGTCGAACTGCTGCAGGCTTGGCAGGCCTTCCACACCGCTGACGACATGGCGCCGCTGATGTCCAAGCGCTTCGCCGACGCTCAGTGGGAGTTCCGTTCGCGCGATCTGTCGGGTCAGCCTGAGCAGCGCACCCGCGAAAAGCGCGCGATCTCCTTCGCCGAAGGATCGCTGGGCGAGGCCACTGGCCGGCTCTACGTCGCCCAGTATTTCCCGGCCGAATCCAAGGCCAAGATGGAAGAGCTAGTCGCCAATCTGCGCACCGCCCTGTCGCACCGGATCGACAACCTGACCTGGATGGGGACCGAGACCAAGGCGGCGGCGCAGGAGAAGCTGCGCAAATTCACCGTCAAGATCGGCTATCCCGACAAGTGGCGCGACTACTCCGGCCTGGACATCCGTGCAAACGACCTGGTCGGCAACGCCGAGCGCCGCGGCCTGTTCGAGTGGAACTATGATCTGGCCCGTCTGAACGAGCCGGTCGACAAGTCGGAGTGGGGCATGACCCCGCAGACGGTCAACGCCTACTACAACTCGGCCAACAACGAGATCGTCTTCCCGGCGGCGATCCTGCAGCCGCCCTTCTTCGATCCGAATGGCGATGCGGCGGTCAACTATGGCGGCATCGGCGGCGTGATCGGTCACGAGATCGGCCACGGCTTCGACGACCAGGGCTCCAAGTCCGATGGCGACGGCGTGCTGCGCAACTGGTGGACGCCGGAAGACAAGGCCAACTTCGAGGCCCTGACGGCGCGTCTGGGCGCGCAATATGCGACCTACGAGCCGATCGCCGGCTATCACATCAACCCTGGCCTGACGATGGGCGAGAACATCGGTGACGCGTCTGGCGTGGCCGTCGGTCTTGAGGCCTATCACCTGTCGCTGAACGGCCAGCCGGCGCCCGTGATCGACGGAACGACCGGCGACCAGCGCTTCTTCTATGGCTGGGCTCAGGTCTGGCAGTCGAAGTACCGCGACGAGGCGCTGAAGCAGCAGGTCGCCACCGACCCGCACTCGGCCGCCCAGTTCCGCGTCATCGGCCCGCTGCGCAACGTCGACGCCTGGTACGACGCCTTCGACGTTCAGCCGGGCACGAAATACTATCTCACGCCCGAGGAACGCGTCCGCCTCTGGTAAGGCGACGCTTGTTCGATAATGGAAAGGCCGGGGCTCGCCCCGGCCTTTTTCATATCGAGAACCAGATGCTCGATCTCGACGTCGCATAGAGAATTTGTCGAGATTTTATCATGATTTGTCTGGGCTCCAGACGCGAAAAAGCCCGCTGCGGGGGATACATCGCAGCGGGCTTTCGCGCTCTTTGAAGAGCGGACGTTTCCTCCCCGAAACGCCTTCGAGTGCTGCGCGCTTGAGCAACGCTTGCCCTCGAGTGAGGTCATTTGACGCAAGGGCCGGTCGGTCGTCAACGACCGGTTTCACAAGAGTCGAACTTTCTTCGACTTATCACTGATAACCCATTTCAGGGACGGGTCATTATCGAAGCTTATTCGATAATGGACTTTATGGCGGCGACCAGGCCGTCGCGGGCGATCTTCATCTGGCCGGGGCGTTCGGCCTTCCAGGCGTCGTTGTCCGTGATGGCGGCGGCGGCGGCGCGGCCGGCGTCCAGATCCTTGATCGTGACCTCGCCGGCGGCGATCTCGTCTCCGCCCAGGATGACGACAGCCGGGGCGCCGCGCCGGTCGGCGTATTTCATCTGCGCCTTCATGCCGGCGCGACCCAGATAGAGCTCGGCGGCGATCCCGGCGGCGCGCAGTTCGGCGACGGCGGTCAGATAACGAGCCATGTCGTCCTCGGAGAAGACGATGACGACCACGGGGCCGCGCACGGCGTCCTCGGCGCCACGTCCCGCCGCGCGCAGGGCCGAGGCCAGACGCGAGACGCCGAAAGAGAAGCCGGTCGCCGGCGTGCTCTGACCGGTGAAGCGGGCGACCAGATCGTCATAGCGGCCGCCGCCGCCGATCGAGCCGAAGCGGACGGGACGACCCTTGTCGTCAACCGTGTCGAGCAGCAGCTCGGCCTCGAACACGGCGCCGGTGTAATATTCCAGGCCGCGCACGATGGTCGGATCGAACTTCACGGCGTCCTGACCGACCGACATGGCCGCCAGCGCCCGGTCTATGGCGGCCAGTTCGTTCAGCGCCGCCTCGCCCGCCGCGCCGAGGTCGCCGGAGCGCGCGACGGCGTCCAGCGTCTCGGCCCGCGACAGGCCAGGGGTATTGGCCGAGGCCAGAAACGCCTCAATGGCGGCCGTGACCTTGGCGGGCAGCTGGGCGCCCTTGGTGTAGTCGCCCGAGTCGTCCAGACGCCCTTCACCCAGCAGCTGGACCACGCCCTCCCAGCCCAGGCGGTCGAACTTGTCGATGGCGCGAAGCGCCGTCAGTCGCTGACCGGCCTCGGTCACGCCGCCGGCGTCGAACAGCCCGTCGAACAGCTTGCGGTTCGAAACGCGGATCTGGGCCTGGCCGGCGTCCAGCCCGGCGGCGCGCAGGCCTTCGCAGCCCATGGCGATGATTTCGGCGTCGGCCTCGGGCCGGTCCGAGCCGACGGTGTCGGCGTCGCATTGCCAGAACTCGCGGAAGCGGCCGGGGCCGGGCTTTTCATTGCGCCAGACGGGACCGTAGGCATAGCGGCGGAACGGCTTGGGCAGGGTCTCCCAAGTCTGGGCCGCGAATCGGGCCAGGGGCGCGGTATGATCGTAGCGCAGGGCCATCCATTCGCCCGGCTCGTCTGATCCGGCGTCGTCCTGTAGTGCGAAGACGCCCTCGTTCGGCCGATCGGCGTCGGGCAGGAACTTGCCCAGCGCATCGGCATATTCGAAGGCTGGCGTCTCCAGCGGCTCGAAGCCCCAGCGCTCGTAAACCTCGGACACGCGCGCGACGATGCGCCGCTCGGCGGTCAGGTCGCGGCCGCGCTTGTCGGCGAAGCCGCGCGGGTTGCGGGCGAGGGGGCGGGGAGGCGCGGCGTCGGTCATGGCGCGCGCTTAAGCCAAGGGGGGATCGATCGCAAATTCTCCCATCAAGGCGGTGCAGGCGTCGTGGCCTCCTGCGTCGCACAATGTTTTGTTCCTAAAGGCAAAATGTCGAGTTCGAAGGAACCGAAAGGGGCAATGTTTCGTTGATGGCGCATGACGCCCCACGCCCTTCTCGTTCCGCGCACATGCAACACCTCCGATCGCCGCACGATCCGGTGGTGGGAGTGCGAACTGATCGATGACGCCGGATCGCGTCGCTTGCAGAACCAGGCCTTCTTCTCGATCCGTGAAGCCCGGTCCTGGGCGTCGGCGCAGGGCTATCCCGTCAGCGACGACGCCGCCGCTGCGGCCGAGCTTTGATGTCCGAGGCGGCGCCGAGCGGCATTCTGACCGCCGAAGCTTTCGATACGCCCCGTATCCTGCTCGCCGGCGCGGTCGATTACGCCATGTACGACCGCTTCCGCCAGCAAATGGCGGAAGCGCCAGACACCGGGCTGACCGTCATCGAACTGTCGACCCTGGGCGGTGATCCGGAGGTGGCGCGCATGATGGGCGAGGACGTGCGCTTTCAAAGCGACATCAATCCTTCCCGCCGGTTGGTCTTTCTGGGCAAGGCGGCGATCTATTCCGCCGGCGCCACTTTCATGAGCTTCTTTGCCGTAGAAAACCGCTATCTGACGCGCGGCGCCCGGGTGATGATCCACGAGCGCAAGATGGACACGCAACTGCATGTCACGGGACCGCTAACGACCTGCATCGCCTCGGTTCGCGCCATGCTGAACGAGCTAGAACACTCCATCGCCATCCAGAACGAGGGTTTCGAGAACCTGGTGCGCGGATCGTCGGTGACGATGGAGGAGGTGCTGAAACGCGCCCCTGCCAACTGGTACATCGAGGCCCAGGAGGCCAAGGCGCTGGGGCTGATCGCCGAAGTGATCTGACCCGCTCGCCGGATCAGGCCTGGAGCGTTTCCACAGTCAGATTGCCGTTGGTGTAGACGCAAATTTCGGCGGCGATCTTCATGGCCTTGCGGGCGACCTGTTCGGCGTCGAGATCGGTTTCCTCGATCAGGGCGCGGGCGGCCGACAGAGCGTAGTTGCCGCCCGAACCCACGGCGGCGACGCCATACTCCGGCTCCAGCACATCGCCGACGCCCGTTACGGTGAAGATGGACGACTTGTCCGCCACCAGCAGCATCGCTTCGAGCCGGCGCAGATAGCGGTCGGTGCGCCAATCCTTGGCGAGGTCGACGCAGGCGCGCGCCAGCTGATCAGGATACTGTTCCAGCTTGGCCTCAAGCCGCTCGATCAGGGTGAAGGCGTCGGCCGTAGCGCCGGCAAAGCCGGCCAACACCTTGCCGCCGGCCAAGGTGCGCACCTTGCGGGCGGCGCCCTTGACGATGGTCGGGCCCATCGAAACCTGGCCGTCGCCGGCGATCACGGTGCGTCCGTTCTTGCGCACCGCCAGAATGGTGGTGCCGTGCCAGTCGGGGAAGTTGGATGCGGTCTGGGTCATGACGATCAGATGGCGCGGCCGGGCGTCGGCATCAAGTCTGTCGCGCCTCGGTATAACGCTGTCTTATTTTGACCCCAATATTGGCTAGAAGGCGCAATCCGCTTTCGCGGTTCTTTCAAATCGAGGGACAGGTTTTGCTTTATCGCGTCGTTTTCGTGAGTGAAATGATCGGTGGCGCGAACCACACGACCCAATCGCTTGCCGAAATCCTCGGCGCGTCGGAGCGAAACAACCGCCGCGACGAGATCGGCAGCGCCATGCTGTTCCACGAGGGCGAGGCGGCCCAGGTCATCGAGGGCGCCCGTGCGGACTTGGATCGCTTGATGTCTCGCCTCTGGAAAGATCCGCGTCATCACAACATTCGCGTCCTGGATGATCGACCCGTCATGCAGCGGCGGATGCGCGAACCCGCGCGGCTGTGCGCCCTCAGCACCCAGCAAGCCGCCGACATTCTGCGCGGACGGCGCCTGAGCGATCTGTCCAGCGCGGGTCTGGAAAAGCTGCTGTCGTGCGAACACGTCCGGATGGCCGCTTAAGGCGACAGGCGACAGGCCCCTCGCGCCGGAACCTCTGTGGCGCTAGATAGGGCGGTGATCTTTCCCGAAGACGAAGTCGAACGCTATGCGCGCCATCTGGTCCTGTCCGAAGTCGGCGGACCGGGGCAGCAGGCGCTGAAGCGCGCGCGGGTGCTGATCGTCGGGGCGGGCGGCGTGGGATCGCCGGCGGCGCTCTATCTGGCGGCGGCGGGTGTCGGGGCGCTGGGCCTGATTGACGACGACGTGGTGGGCCTGTCTAACCTTCAGCGGCAGATCGCCTTTTCGACGGCGCAGGTCGGCCGGTCAAAGGTCGAGGCGGCGGCGGAACGGCTGGTCGGCCTCAATCCGCATGTCGCGATCGAAACCTTCGCCGAGCGGATCACCGCCGAGAATGCGGCGGCGCGGATCGAAGCCTTCGACATCGTGTTGGACGGGACCGACGATTTTCAGACCCGGCTGTGGGTCAATGCGGCCTGCGTTGCGGCGGGCAAGCCGCTGGTGTCGGGCGCGCTTGGCCGCTGGAACGGGCAGGTCGGGGTGTTTTCGGGCCAGCCCTGCTATCAATGCCTGGTGCCCGAGATCCCGCCGGATGCGGAGACCTGTGCGCGCGTCGGCGTCGTGGGCGCTCTGACCGGCGTGATCGGGTCGATGGCGGCGCTTGAGGTCGTCAAGCTGATCACCGGCGCGGGCGAGGCCCTGACGGGACGGCTGATGCTGTATGACGGTCTGGCGGGCTCGGCGCGGACCGTGCGGGTCGCCGCTGATCCGGAATGCCCGGTCTGCGGCTGACGCTCAGGCGGCCGTCGCGAAACGGATGTCGGCCAGATCCAAGTCAGGCAGCGGCGGAGCGAAGCCCAGCGCCGGGTTGCTGAGCACCGTCACCAGACGTTCGCCGCAATAAAGATACAGGGTCTCGAACCCGACCCAGTTGCGGGCGATCGCCTCCAGCGCCTGATTGGCCGCCGTGTCGTTAATCGCGTCGAGGACGCAGATGTCCCGCACCGGAACGCCGGGCAGGTTGACGATGCAGTAGTAGGAGTCCAACGCACACTTCCTCGATCAGGACGCCGGAAACGAAGCGCGTTTACGACGGTTCCTCCCCTGCCAGCGGTTTTCGACAGCCGTGTGAGTTCGGTCCGACAGACTTGTGAAAAGGAGGCCTGATGGCCCGACGTCCCGCCTCGCCCAAACGCCTGAACGCCGCAAATCTCAGCGGCTTAGGCGCTGAGCGTCTGGGCGAACTGCTGATGCAGGCGGCGGATGCGGATGCGATCCTTAAGCGGCGGCTCAGGCTGGTGATGGCGGCCGAGACGGGGCCGGACTTGCTGGCCCTGGAAATCGACAAGCGCTTGACGACCATCGCGGCCAGCCGCGCGCGCGTGTCGTGGCGAAAGCGGCCGGACCTGCTGCGCGATCTGGAAATTCTGCGGGCTGCAATCGTCGAGGATTTGGCCGAGGCCGCCCCGGCGATGGGATTGGAGCGATTGATCGGCTGGTTCGATCTGTTTCGCGGCCTGTCGTCTCGGGTCAAGGATCAGAAGGGCGAACTGGCCGACGCGTTCGAAACGGCGGCCTCGGACCTGTGGCGGATCGCCGAGGCTGCGGTGCGGACGGACGACAGCACAGTGGGTCTGCTGGCGGATGCGGTGGCGCGGCAACCGCTCGAATACGCCCGGTGGATTGGGGCCGGCGGCGACGATCTGACGGCGGACATGGCCAAGAGGCTGCTGGGTCGTCTCGATACTGCATCCACCGCGCGCGGTATGCGGACGGTCGTGCGACGGCTGGCCGACCGGGCGGGCGATCTGGACCTGTGGCTGTCGATGACGACGCCGGAGGAACGGGGCTCGCCGGATTTTGCGGCGGTGATGGCCAAGCGGCTGCTGGTCGCTGATCGCATTCCAGAAGCGCGTCAGGCGCTGGAGGCGGCGCTGAAACCGTCGGCGGGCAATCGGAGATGGACCTTCGGCCGGTCGCCGCAGGCCGGACCGCCGGTCCTGACGCCGGCATGGGAGGCGACCTCGATCGACCTCTTGGAAGCCGAGGGCCGCAAGGACGAGGCGCAGGACCTGCGTTGGGCGATGTTCCAACGCGACCTGTCCGCGCCGGTGCTGCGGGCCTATCTGGCGCGCCTGCCGGACTTCGACGATGTGGAGGCGCTGGACCGCGCCCTGGCCCATGCCGCGACCTATGCCGATTTTGAGACGGCGCTGGAGTTTCTGATGGACTGCCCCGCACACCGCGAGGCCGCCGCCCTGGTCGAACGCCGCATCCGCGAGGTGCGCGCGCCGCTGCCGCTCAAGGCCGACTGGGCGGCGCGGCTGGCGCAGAAATATCCCGATGCGGCCGAGCGGTTGCTGGCTGCGCCCTAAAGCATCGCCGGCTAGAGCATTGCCGGGATGACGCGATCGGGAGGGCGGTGGCCGTTCTGATAGGTCATGACGTTGGCGATGACGCGGTCGCCCATGTCCTGGCGCGCTTCCAGGGTGGCGGACCCCAGGTGGGGCAGCAGCACGACATTGGACTGGCCTAACAGGCCATGATGGATCGCGGGCTCGTTCTCGAAAACGTCCAGGCCGACGCCGGAAAGGGCGCGCATGGCCACCGCCTGGGCCAGGGCCGCCTCGTCGATCAGCTCGCCGCGCGCGGTGTTGATCAGGATGGCGTGGGGCTGAAGCCGGGCCAGGCGTTCGGCCGACAGCAGATGATGGGTGTCCTTCGTCGCCGGGCAGTTCAGCGAGACGATGTCCATCCGCGCCAGCATCTGGTCCAGGTCGTCCCAGTAGGTCGCGCCCAGTTCTTCTTCGATCAGAGCCGGGACGGGCTTGCGATTATGATAGTGGACCTGAAGCCCGAAGGCCTTGGCGCGCCGGGCCAGGGCCTGGCCGATCCGGCCCATGCCGACGATGCCCAGCCGCTTGCCCCACAGCTTGCGTCCGCACATCCAGGTCGGGGTCCAACCCTCGAACCGGCCTTCGGCCACGACCTGTGCGCCCTCGACGATGCGGCGGCTGACGGCCAGGATCAGGCTCATGGCCAGGTCGGCGGTGTCTTCGGTCAGGACGCCGGGCGTGTTGGTGACGATGATGCCGCGCGCCACGGCCGCGTCGACGTCGATATGGTCGACCCCGGCGCCGAAGTTGGCGATCATCTTCAACTGCTCGCCTGCGCCATTGATCAGGTCGGCGTCGATGACGTCGGTGATCGTGGGCACCAGAACCTCGGCCCGCTGGACGGCGGCCTGCAACGCGGCGCGGTCCATCGGCTGATCCTTCAGGTTCAGCTCGGCGTCGAACAGCTCGCGCATCCGCGTCTCGACCGCGTCGGGCAGGCGTCTGGTTAATACGACCTTAAGCTTGCGGGGGGACATTCTCGGCCTTGGTTAGCGGGCGGCGATTCAGACGGATCAAAGCCCGCGCGACGGGTCGTTCCAATCAGTGTCTAGCAAAGCCGCCGCCATCTTCCAAAGCCTGCGACGACGCATCGCCATCGTTGGAGCCATTCTCGGCCTTGGCGTGATGGCCAGCGCCGGCGCGACCATGCCCGACGGCCGCCCGACGCCCACCGGGCTTGAGGTGCCGCGCTGGATTTCGCTGAAGTCCTCGCACGTCCGCGCGCGCCAGGGGCCGGGCCTGGATTATCCGATCCTGTGGGAATATCGGGCCGCCGGCCTGCCGGTTCAGGTGATCGCCGAGACGACGGAATGGCGCAAGATCTGCGATCCCGACGGGGCCGTGGCCTGGATCCACCGTACGGTGTCGTCGGGCCGGCGTTACGTCTTCAATACGACCGCCGAGGAAGTGCCGATCCGCTCGGGCCGATCCGAGACGGCGTCGGTGCGCGCGCGCCTGTCGCCACGCGCCCTGGTGATGCTGGACGAATGTGAGGAGGGCTGGTGCAAGGTCCGGGCGCGACGACTGGAGGGTTTTGTGGCCCAGCGGGCCGTGTTCGGCACCCAGGAACGCGCACTGTGCAACGCCAATCGCCCTGCGGGCACGGGTCGCAACTGACCGCACGCTGTTGAGCGAAGCGGCGCGGTCGTGTAACCCGCGCGCAACGTATCAAGAAACGGAAGCGCCTTGACCCAGTCCCAATATCCTTCGTCCTTCGATCATGAGGCCCTGCTGGCCTCGGGCCGCGGCGAGCTGTTCGGTCCCGGCAACGCTCAGCTGCCCGCCCCGCCGATGCTGATGTTCGACCGCATCACCACGATCAATGCGGACGGCGGAGAGCACGGCAAGGGCTATGTCGAGGCCGAACTCGACATCCATCCCGACCTCTGGTTCTTCCAGTGCCACTTCATCGGCGACCCCGTCATGCCGGGCTGCCTGGGCCTTGACGCCATGTGGCAGCTGGTCGGCTTCTATCTGGGCTGGATCGGCGGTCCCGGCCGCGGCCGCGCCCTGGGCGTCGGCGAGGTCAAGTTCACCGGCCAGGTCACCCCGGACATCAAGAAGGTGGTCTATAAGATCAACCTGAAGCGCGTCATCAACCGCAAGCTGGTCATGGGCATCGCCGACGGCGTGCTGGAGGCCGACGGCCAGGTCATCTACACCTGCAACGACATGCGGGTCGGCCTGTTCGGCGCCAAGGATGAGGCGGCGGGCGGTTAACGCCCCTATATAACCGCGAACAAGGCGGACGGTCCTCGGACCAGGAAGCATCAAGAAGGAAACACCATGCGTCGTGTCGTCGTCACCGGCCTGGGCATCGTCTCTTCCATCGGCCACGGCGCCGAGGAGGTCACCCAGTCCCTGCGCGAAGCCCGTTCGGGCGTCGTTCATGCTCCCGACCACGCCAAATACGGCTTCCGCAGCCAGGTCTGGGCGCCGCCCAAGATCGGTCCGTGGGAAGAGCTGGTCGACCGTCGCGCCGCGCGCTTCCTGGCCAACGGCACTGCTTGGGGCCACATCGCCTTCGAAGAGGCGCTGAAGTCGTCGGGCATGACGGCGGACGAGATCAAGGACGACCGGATCGGCCTGATCGTCGGCGAGGGCGGTCCCTCGACCCAGGTGATCCTGCAGGCGGCCGCGACCACGGTCGAAAAGGGCGCGCCCAAGCGCATCGGCCCGTTCGCGGTGCCCAAGGCGATGGCGTCGGGCCCGTCGGCGGTGCTGTCGACCTGGTTCCAGATGCGCGGCATCAACTATTCGATCAGCTCGGCCTGCGCGACGTCGGCCCATTGCATCGGCGCCGGGGTCGAACAGATCCAGTGGGGCAAGCAGGACGTGGTCTTCGCCGGCGGCTGCGAGGACATCGACTGGTCCATGTCCAACATGTTCGACGCCATGGGCGCCATGTCGTCGGACTTCAACGACAATCCGTCGGTCGCCTCCAGAGCCTATGACGCCAACCGCGACGGTTTCGTCATCGCCGGCGGCGCCGGCATCGTGGTGCTGGAAGAGTACGAGCGGGCCAAGGCGCGCGGCGCGACCATCTACGCCGAAGTCACCGGCTATGGAGCCAACGCCGACGGCTATGACATGGTCGCCCCCTCGGGCGAGGGCGCCCAGCGCTGCATGAAGATCGCGCTGGAACAGGCCGGCAATCCGAAGATCGACTATCTAAACCCGCACGGGACCTCGACGCCCGTGGGCGACGCGAAGGAGATGGAGGCCGTGCGCGCCGTCTTCGGCGACCAGATGCCGATGATCTCCTCGACCAAGTCGCTGACCGGCCACTCGCTCGGCGCGGCCGGCGCCCAGGAAGCCATCTACTGCCTGCTGATGATGCAGAACGGCTTCGCCGCCGAAAGCGCTCATATCGAAAATCTCGATCCGGCGTTCGAAGGTATGCCGATCCTGCGCCAGCGCCACGACGGCGAACTGACCCACGTCATGTCCAACAGCTTCGGCTTCGGCGGCACCAATGGCACGCTGATCCTGTCGAAGGTCTAATACGAGACCGTTCGGCTCCGTCATCCGAGGGTCAAGCCTGAGGATGACGGGACGGAAGTGAAATCGACGGCTTTATTGCGCGTGCAAGTCAGCTATCAGGCTTGCGCCGTCGATTTTTTCGAGATCGGCCGTTTACACGACCGGTTCTCACCCTTAGAGAGCGTCGCCGTGACGCAGCGCCTGACCAAAGCGATGACCCTGAAAACCACCGGCTTCGGCGGGGCGGTTTCGGGTGCGCGCGCGGTCTAGCGACAACCCGATCCCAAGCCCCGCCGATGCGCGGGGCGGTCGAACCGGCTGAACCCCGCGCCTCCATCTTTCCTGGAGACGCCTACATGTCCTTTTCCCCGTCCAATCCGCCTCATGTCGGCATTGTCGGCGCCACCGGCCTCGTCGGCGAGATGATGCGCGGCCTGCTGGCCGAGCGGAACTTCCCGCTGGCCTCGCTGCGACTGTTCGCCTCGGCCCGGTCGGCGGGCAAGACGGTCCGCTTCGGCGAGACCGAGATCGTGGTCGAGGATGCGGCGAGCGCCGACTACGCCGGTCTGGACATCGTCTTTTTCTCGGCCGGCGGGGATACGTCCAAGGCCCTGGCGCCCAAGGTGGCGGCGGCCGGGGCGGTGGTGATCGACAACTCCTCGGCCTGGCGCAGCGACCCCGATGTGCCGCTGGTGGTCGCCGAGGTGAACCCCCACGCCCTGGCCCACCTGCCCAAGGGGATCATCGCCAACCCCAACTGCACCACCATGGCCGCCATGCCGGTGCTGAAGCCCCTGCATGACGCGGCGGGCCTGAAGCGGCTGACGGTCTCGACCTATCAGGCGGTGTCGGGCGGCGGGGTCGAGGGGATCCGTGTGCTGGAGGATCAGTCGCGTGCGGCCGTGGGGCAGGGCGCGGCCCTGGCCCGCGACGGCGGGTCCGTGGACTTCGGCGCGCCCGAAAAGTGGGTGGTGCCGATCGCCGCGAACGTCGTGGCCCTGAACTACACGCTGGGCGAGGACGGCTATACCGACGAGGAACTGAAGCTGCGCGACGAGAGCCGCAAGATCCTGGATATCCCCGGCCTGCCGGTGTCGGGCACCTGCGTGCGGGTGCCGGTTTTCACCGGCCACTCCCTGTCGATCAATGTCGAGTTCGAACGACCGCTGTCCGCAGCCCAGGCGCTGGACCTGCTGGGCCGGGCGCCGGGCGTGATCGTCACCGCCGTGCCGAATCCGCTGGAGGCCGCAGGCCAGGATCCGGTCTTCGTCGGCCGGGTGCGTCCCGATCCGACGGTCGAGCACGGCCTGGCCCTGTTCGTCTCGAACGACAATCTGAGGAAGGGCGCGGCCCTGAATGCGGTGCAGATCGCCGAGGTTCTGGTTCAGAAGCGCGGCTGACCGGCCGGCAGGCGGGGTTCAGTCGTAGCGCACGCCGCTGAGATAGAGCCCCGCCGAGGGGGCGACGGGGCCGCACCGGGCGCGGTCCCTCGCCTCCAGCGCCGCCTTGACGTCGTGGGCGGTCCAGCGGCCCAGGCCCACCTCGACCAGGGTTCCGGCCATGGAGCGGACCTGGCGGTGCAGGAAGCTGCGGGCCTGGAAGATCAGATGCACCTCTTCGCCGAAACGGGACACGCGGGCCACGTCCAGGGTCTTGACCGGCGACCTGGACTGGCAGGCCATATCGCGGAAGGTGGTGAAGTCGTGATGACCGACCAGGACCTGGGCCGCCTGGTGCATGGCCTCGGCGTCAAGGGTCTTCTTGACGTGCCAGACCCGGTCGCGCTCCAGCACCGGCTGGGGGCGGCGGTTCAGGATCCGGTACAGATAGCCCCGGCCGGTGGCCGAGAACCGGGCGTGCCAGTCGGGATCGGGCGCATATTCGGCCGCCAGGACGCAGACGTCCTGCTTGATCAGATGGGCGTTGATGGCGTTCAGGACGGTGTCCACCGGCCAGTCGCGCTCCAGATCGGCATGGATGACCTGGGCCGTGGCGTGGACGCCGGTGTCGGTGCGGCCCGCCGCAGCGATCCGGATCCGCTCGCCGGAGAAGGCAAAGATCGCGGCCTCGACCGCGCCCTGGACCGTCGGCTGGTCCGCCTGGGCCTGGAAGCCGTTATAGGCCGTGCCGTCGTATTCGATCGTCAGCTTGTAGCGCGGCATCAGCCGAGCACGGTCCCGGTCGGCAACGCAAAACCGCGCAGCATCTCGTCGGCCGACTGCGCCGCCTTGCCTTCGCGCTGGACTCGGATCAGACGCACAGCGCCGGTCCCGCACGCCACGGTCAGGGCGTCGTCCAGAGTCTCGCCCGGCGCCCCCGAACCGTCCGCCAGGGCCGACAGCAGGGCCTTCACGCGCACCGGCCCGGTGTCGGACGGCGCCTCGAACCAGGCGCCGGGGAAGGGCGACAGGCCGCGGATGTGGGCGTCCACCTCGGCGGCCGGGCGGGTCCAGTCGATGCGCGCCTCGGCCGGGGTGATCTTCTTCGCATAGGTCGGTTCGCCGACCTGGTCCGAGGGGGTGACGCTGCCGCGCTCGATGGCGGCGAGCGCCCGGGGCCAGAGGCCGGCGCCGACATGGGACATGCGCTCGGACAGGGTGGCGGCCGTGTCTTCGGCGCGGATGTCCATCCGTTCGGTCAGCAGGATGGGGCCTTCGTCCAAGCCGACGCCCATCTGCATGATCTGGACGCCGGTCTGGGCGTCGCCGGCCATGATGGCGCGCTGGATCGGCGCCGCGCCGCGCCAGCGCGGCAGCAGCGAGCCATGAAGATTGAAACAGCCCAGGCGAGGCGCATCCAGCACCTCGGCCTTGAGAATCTGGCCGTAGGCGACGACGCAGGCGGCGTCGAGGTCCAGGCTCTGGAATGCGGCGATGGAGTCCTGGGCCTTCATGCTCTCGGGCGTGAAAACGGGCAGGCCCATGGTCTCGGCCAAGGCGTGGACCGGCGACGGCGTCAGCTTCTGACCCCGACCCTTGGGGCGCGGCGGCTGCGAATAGACGGCGACGATCTCGTGGCCCGAGGCGATCAGCTCGGCCAGGGACGGCACGGCGAAGTCGGGAGTTCCCATGAAGGCAAGGCGCATGGGCACGCCTTTAGAGCATGATCGTTTCGGACGGAACCGCAATGCGGTTCAGGCCGGAGCGTGAATCATGCTCTCCAGGAAAGTGGTTTAGGCGGCTTACTGCCAGCGGGTGAAGACGCCGCCGCCCTCGTCCCATTCGCCGCCCGCATCCAAGGCGTCGTCGAAATCGAGCAGACGGTCCAGCAGAAGGCCGGCGACAACACCCAGCAGGGCCACGCCGGCCAGGGTGGCGACGCCGGCGACGCCGACCTTCTGGCTGCGGGTCAGGCGACGACGGCCCGAGGCGTCGATGATCAGCGAGCGGCCGCGCGGGATGGACGGCGCGATGCGGCGCGCGGCGCGTTCGATACGTTCGGGGCGGACGATCTTGGTCATCAGGCGGCGATCCTGTCGCGGGCGGCCTTCTTGACCTTGGTCACGGCGCGATCCCGCTTGAGCCGCGACAGATGGTCGATGAAGAGCACGCCGTTAAGGTGGTCCATCTCGTGCTGGATGCAGACGGCGTAGAGACCCTCGGCCTCTTCCTCCACCGACTGACCGTCACGGTTCAGATAGCGAATGCGGACGCGGGCCGGGCGTTCCACCTTGTCGAAATACTCGGGGATCGACAGGCAGCCTTCCTCGTAGGTGTAGAGCTCGTCCGAGGTCCACAGGATTTCCGGGTTGGCGAAGAAACGCGGGTTCTTGCGCGCCTCGGCGTTCTCGGCCGCCTCTTCCTCGGTCTCACAGACCACGCCGTCCTTGTCGCCGAGGTCCATGACGATGACCCGGTCCAGGGCGCCGATCTGAACTGCGGCCAGACCGATGCCTGGCGCGTCGTACATGGTCTCCAGCATGTCGTCCATCAGGGCGCGGACGGCGTCGTCCACGGCCGCGACGGGCTTGGACACCTGCTTCAGGATCGCCAGGTCGGCGGCGTTGTCGATGGTGAGGATGCGTCGAATGGCCATGGCCGGGACGTAGGCCCGCCCCGGCGCTAGGTCAAGATTTGCGCCCCTTGCCTAGCTTTACGCCTTGCCGGGCAGAGCGCGGGGTTTGCGGTGCTCGTCGATGGCCACATAGGTGAAGACGCCCTGGGTCACGCGCACCGACGCGGCCTGGGGCTGGCCCCGCGCCCGTTTCCACGCTTCGACCTGGACGCGGATGGAGGTGCGGCCCGAGCCGATGACGTGGGCGTAGATGCTGACCTCGTCGCCGACCGAGACGGGCTGGTGAAAGACCATGCCGTCCAGCGCCACGGTGGCGCAGCGCCCGCAGGCCAGTTCGAACGCCGGGGTCGCGCCCGCAAGGTCCATCTGCGCCAGCAGCCAGCCGCCGAAGATGTCGCCCTCGGGGTTGGTGTCGGCGGGCATGGCGATGATGCGACCGACGGGCTGGAATTCGGGAGGCTGTTCGGGGGCGTTGGACATGGAGGGGCCTGCAGTTCGGGGAGGCGGGCTCTCTAGCGCGGCCTTGGCGGCTTGTCGCCCTTGAGCGCCCTGGGACGTGCGGGCTCTGGCACGGACAGGGTCAGACGGGATGTGCGAAAAGCCTGTGCATCGCGCAGGGCGCGCCAGGCGGCGCCCAGTTCCATGGCGGTCAAGAGATGATCGTGGGTCAACACGCCGCGCCGAGACGCCCGCAAGGTCGCGACATCGGCCATGAGACGCGCAGCGGCTTGAACATCGTCGCGGTCCGACCGCGCGCCCAAATCCTCCAGCCGGGCGAAGCGCCATCCCTGTTCGGGCGGATAGCGCAGGGCCAGGGCGAAGCGTTCGGACGGCTCGATCTGGCGGGCGATAAAGATCCAGCCCGCCGTGTCGGGATCGCGGCGATAATGGCCCGGCTGGGTGGGAAGGCCGGCCTGCGCATAGATCTCCAGCGCCCCGGCCTCGATTTCAGCCAAGGCCAGGCTCAAGGCGTCGGGTTGTTCCGGCTCAAGCTCGGTCGGCCGCTCGAACGCGTCGATCGTGTCGTCGACGGGCGCAGCCGGTGACTTGCGTGAAAACAGTCCCGAAAGCAGCGCCCGCCGTCTGGCCATGACGTCAGTTGTTGTTGAGCGTGCTGGTCACCGACACATC
Organism: Brevundimonas sp. Leaf280; assembly: GCF_001422455.1. Lineage (NCBI taxonomy): Bacteria > Pseudomonadati > Pseudomonadota > Alphaproteobacteria > Caulobacterales > Caulobacteraceae > Brevundimonas > Brevundimonas sp. Leaf280. Next base: position 189,036 of record NZ_LMNC01000004.1, read on the forward strand.
ATAGACGACGCGGGTCAGGCTCTGAACGACCTCGAAGAACTTGCGCATCTCCGCGGCGCCGGCCAAGGGCACATAGATCACGTCCTCGGGCATGACCTCCATATTGGTGGCGGCGAACACATTGGCGGCGTCGCTGAAGTCCAGTTCATAGACGACCGGCACGCCGCGCGGCGTGGCGGGCTGATTGATGCCCAGCGCCTGCGCGACTTCGGGACGTTCGAAGCGGAAGATCAGAACGCGACGCGCATTGGCCGTATTGGTGTTCAGGCCGCCGACCTTGGACAGGGCGCCGGTCAGGGTCACGGGACCGGCGGGCATATCGACCTGGGCCACGGCGTTCAGGCCGCCGAAGGTCGAGAAGCGACGGGGCTTGTACTGAACATTGACCACGTCGCCACGCTGCAGACGCACGTTCTCGCCGAACTCGGTCGTCACGGCCGACAGGGGCGCGGTGTAGGTGCGGCCCTCGCGTTGGATCGAGATGGTCAGGTCGTCGGTGGTGCGGGCCGAGCCGCCGGCCGCGGCGATCACGTCCAGGATGCGGTCGCTGTTGACGCCGAGCGGCGCACGACCGGGCTGGCGCACGTCGCCCAGCACGTTGACCGTGTTGGAGGCATTGCCGGCGATGGACACCAGCACCTGCGGATTGGCGACCTTGCCAACCAGGGCGCGCCGGATCGCCGCCGCCGCTTGGGTCGAGGTCAGGCCCTGAACACGTACTTGCCCGCCGAACGGAATGGTCACTGAGCCGCTGCGATCGACAGTCGCGCCGGGAAGGGCCTGGTTGCCGCCCGACAACGTTGTGTTCGTGCGGCTGGACGAGGATCCGGAGCCCAGCGTTCCTCCGAACAGCGCGCCCGACGGGTCGAAGATCGAGATCGCCAGGGTGTCGCCCTCACCAATCACGTCTGCGGGCTGATCGCTCGATCCTGCGGCGAGGCTGCCGAAGAACTGCGGCGGAACCTGCTTCATCCGTTCGGTCGCTTCGAACGTCAACGGCACCAGCGCATAGCTGCCCAGAGCCGAGGCGGTCGTAGCCCCGGCGTTGACCGAGGCGCCCGAGGGCCCGTCGCGAGGCAGTGTGGAGCAGCCGCCGAGAATGGCGACAATGGCAAGCGGCAGGATGGTGCGCGTCATGAAGCTGGATAGCCCTCGTTCGCGGATTGATTACAAGCCTTTGGGCGCGCTCGCCAGTGACGAAACGGGCGGAAGGCCGATGACGTCGGCGACGATGCGGAAATGCTCCGACCAACACGGCGCTTGGTAGGAAGGCGGCGTCGGCGGAGGCACAAGCGTCGCCCGCTCGATGGCGGCCAGCCAACCCAGGCCATCGAGCGGATCGATCAGTTCGGCGTTCGGCGTCAATTCGCGGTGCGGCGGGATGTCGGAGGCGATCAGCGACAGGCCCATGGCGCACGCCTCTACGGCGGGCAGGTCGAAGCCTTCGACGGACGAGGGGGCGAGTATGGCGCGGGCCCCGCGCATCAGCCGCGCCAACATGGCGTCGGACAGGTTGGAGGCCTGGTGGACGACCCCTTGCAGATTGGGCGAGCGCTGCAGATGATCCAGCACCGCCTCATTCTCCCAGCCATAGCGACCGACCAGCACCAGGGACGGCGTCTGATCGCCCATCCGTTCTTCCAGTCGCCGCCATAGGGTCAGCAGCAGAGCCAGATTCTTGCGCGCCTCGATCGTGCCGACGTGGACGAAATAGGGACGCGGCGCCTCAATCGCGTCGCCGGCGACGAAGGCCGGCTCGAGCCCGAGGTGGGCGACGTGGACCGGCGGCAGAGGCAGGCCCTCGCGCTCGGCGAAGGCGCGGAGTTCGTCGCCCGTATAGGCGGAGTTGACGATGATCCGGCTGGCCAGGCGCAGGGTGTTTGAGACCCGCGCATGGTGTTTGTCGCCGTCGCCGGGTCGGCAGAACTCAGGATGGGTGACGGGGATCAGATCATGCAGCAGGACGACGCGCTCGATCCCAGCGGCCTTCAATTCTTCCAGCGCCGTCGGCTCATGCAGGGTGGTGTGGCCGACGGTCAGATACAGGTCGGCCTGCGGCAGCGGGGCGACGTGGCGCGAACGGAAGAACTGTTTGAACACCCGCGTCTTGTCGGCGGGCTTCTCCTTCTCGGGAGCGGGCGCCGGGCAAAGCACCGAGGCGGCCGGCCGTCGTTCCGCCGTCAGGGCGGCGAGCAGCCGCTGTTCGTGCGCCAGATCTGCGGCTGTGCTGGCGGCGCCGTTCCATTTGGCGCGCAGGTCGGCCACGAACCGCCGGAACCAGCCGATCTCGACGGCGACCAGCCGGTTCTTGCGGCCACGCACCGGGATGGTCGTGATATCGGGCGAGGCCAGCAGCCATTCGGCATAGGCCAGACACACCCGGTCCACGCCCGTCGGCGCCGACCGTTCGGCCCGGCTCATCAGCCGGCTGGCGTCGTAGAGAATGCGCATACTAGGCGACGTAGCCGGCCTGCATCAGTTCGGCGATATGGACGATGGCCGTGGGTTTGCCGTCCTCGACGACGAACAGATTGGCGATCTTGTTGGCGGTCAACAGATCGACGACGTCGCTCATGCGCGCATCCGGGTCCACGGTGATGGGATTGGCGCCCATGATATCGGCCGCCGTAAGATGGGTGGTGTCGCGCTGGAACGCACGGCGCAGGTCGCCGTCGGTGACGATGCCTGCCAGCGCGCCATCGGCGTCCAGGACGGCCACCGCGCCCTTTCGGCCTTCGGTGATCGCGGAGACCACATCGCCGAAGCTGGCGTTCAACGGGACGCTGGCCGGGACGGCGGCATTGTCACCCATCCATTCGCGCACGCTTTGCAAGCTCATGCCCAGGGCGCCACCGGGGTGGTGCAGGCCGAAGTCCATGGCCGTGAACTTGCGGCGATCCATCAGCACCATGGCCAAGGCGTCGCCCAGGGCCAGGGTCATCAGGGTAGAGGTGGTGGGCGCCAAGCCATTGGGGCAGGCCTCGGCGACCTTGGGCATGGTCAGGCAGACCGCTGCGTTGCGTCCCAGGAAGCTGCCGGGCCGCTGCGTGATGGCGATGACGGGAATGCCGTTGCGTTGGCAATAGATCAGCGGATCGCGCAGCTCGCGGCTCTCGCCCGAGTTGGAGATGGCGAGCACCGTCACGTCGGGACGCAGCATCCCCAGGTCGCCGTGGCTCATCTCGGCGGGGTGAACGAAGAAGGCGTTGGTGCCGGTCGAGGCCAGTGTGGCGGCGATCTTGCCGCCGATATGGCCCGACTTGCCCATGCCGGTGACGACGACATAGCCCGGCCGGCTCATGATGACATCGACCGCGCGCGCCATCGACACGTCGATCGAGCGTTCCAGCGCCTCCAGCGCTTCGATGTTCAGACGCATGACCTCACGGGCGCGGTCGGTCATCACGGCGATGTCGTCGGGGGTCGAGTGAGCGATCTCGGTCATAGTGTTCTGGCCCGCAGCCGGGCTCTCCTTCTTTGACGAGCGCGATCCGCCGTGATTGCGTTTCGCGCGCCGCCTCCCTTTCAGACGACTTTGTCGGTTTCTGGTCAACCTTTGCCGCTCTGGCGCGTTACGCCGACCGGGGAACTAAAACAAAGAGTTTGATCGTCAATGCCGTCTCATGCCGGAGCCGCCTCGCTATTGCTCCCGACACCGCCCGTCGTCGCCGACGGGATTGCTCTGTTCCTGGACATGGACGGCGTGCTGGCGCCGATGGCCCCGACGCCCGACGCCGTCGTGCCGACCGCGCGTCGTACGGCGGCGCTGAAGGCGGTCGAGGCGCGGCTTGCGGGTCGCGTCGCCATCGTCAGCGGCCGCACCCTCGCCGAGATCGACCGCATTTCCGATCATGCCCTTGTCTCGGGCTCGGGCGTGCATGGGCTGGAGCGGCGGCTGAAGGACGGCTCCATTGAACGCAAGACGCCCGACGCCGGCGTCGCCCAAGCGCTGGATGCGTTCGAGGAATTCGCCGCCGATCGCCCCGGCGTGATCGTCGAGGACAAGGGCGTCTCCGTCGGTTTGCACTATCGTCAGGCGCCGGATGAAGCCGGCGCCGCCAAGGGCTTGGCCGCCGAGCTGCAGGCCGAAACGGGATTGACGCTCCAACCCGGTCATATGGTGCTGGAGCTGAAGACGCCTGGCGCCGACAAGGGCACGGCCGTCACGGCCTTTATGCAAGAGGCGCCGTTCAAGGGTGCTGTCCCGGTCATGCTGGGCGACGACTTGACCGACGAATACGGGTTCGAGGCTGCGGCGGCGCTGGGCGGATACGGCGTGTTGGTCGGCCCCGAGCGCGAGACGGCGGCCCGTTACCGACTGGACGATGTGGATGCTGTGCTCACCTGGCTGGAAGCCGTAGCGAAGGCCTGAACCGATGAAGCCCAATCTGGATCTGTTTCCCATCGGCAACTGCGGCGTCAGCGCCCTGATCGACCGCCAGGGGCGTTTCGTCTGGGCCTGCGCGCCGCGCGTGGACGGCGACCCGGTCTTTTCCGCCCTGATGGATGGCATGGAGCCCGAGCATGGCTTCTGGGCCATCGAGATGGAGGACGTGAAGTCGATCGATCAGGCCTATGTCCGCAACACGCCGGTTTTGCGCACGGTCATGACGGCCGAGGACGGATCGTCAGCCGAGATCATCGACTTCGCCCCGCGTCATCCGAAACATTCGCGCACCTATCGGCCGCTGGCCTTTGCGCGCATCGTGCGGCCGCTGTCGGGGACGCCGCGCATCCGTGTGCGGTTGCGGCCCTCGACAGACTGGGGCGCGCGCCCGGCGCCGCACACCTCCGGATCTAATCACATCCGCTATATGTGCGCCGACGTCACCTTCCGCCTGACGACCGATTGTCCCGTGTCGCATGTGCTGGAGGAGCGCGTGTTCCGGCTGGAGCGGTCGCACGCCTTCTTCCTGGGCCCGGACGAGGGCTACGACCAGGATGTCGGCCACGGCGTGCAGGGCGCGCTCGATCGCACGGTCGCTTATTGGCAGGACTGGGTGCGCAAACTCTATCTGCCGCTCGACTATCAGGAAGCTGTGATCCGCGCGGCGATCACGCTGAAGCTGTGCGCCTATGAAGAGACCGGCGCCATCGTCGCCGCCATGACGACGTCGGTGCCCGAGTTCAAGGAAAGCGGGCGCAACTGGGACTATCGCTACTGCTGGATCCGCGACGCCTATTACACGGTGCGGGCGCTGAACCGGTTGGGTGCGGTCGACATCCTCGAGAACTACCTCGTCTATCTGAGGAATCTGGTCGACGATTCCGCCGGCGGTCATGTCCAGCCGGTCTATGGCGTGGGCCTAGAGCCTGGAATCGGCGAGAGCATCATCGACAGCGTCGAGGGCTACCGCGGCATGAAGCCGGTGCGGATCGGCAATCAGGCGCACGAACATCTGCAACACGACGTCTACGGACAGATCGTGCTGCCTCTGGTTCAGGCCTTCTATGACGCACGGCTCCTGCGTCCGGGTACGCTGGAGGATTTCCACGCGCTGGAGGCGATCGGTGAGCGCGCCTTCGCCATGCACGATCAGACCGACGCGGGCCTGTGGGAGTTCCGCACCATTGCGCGGGTCCACACCTATTCGTCCGTAATGTGCTGGGCCGCCTGCGATCGTCTGGCCAAGGCGGCGGACCATCTGAATCTGCCGGATCGGGCCGTCTTCTGGCGTGAGCGGGCGCAAATCATCCGTCAGCGGATCGAGGCGGAGGCCTATCTGCCCGACGAGGGCCGGTTCGCCGCCAGCTTCGGCGGCCGCGAGTTGGATGCCTCCCTGCTGCAGATGACCGATCTGGGCTTCCTCGACGCCCACGATCCGCGTCAGGTCGCCACCTTCGACGCCATCGAGCGCGACCTGAAAAAGGGCAGCCATCTGTTCCGCTATGTCGAACCGGACGACTTCGGCGAGCCGGAAACGGCCTTCAACTTCTGCACCTTCTGGTTCATCGAGGCCCTGCACCAGAACGGCCGCATCGAGGAAGCGCGCACCATCTTCCAGGAGATGCTGAGCCGGCGAACGGCCGCCGGGCTGTTGAGCGAGGACATCTCGATCGACGATGGCGAGCTGTGGGGCAACTATCCGCAGACCTATTCCCTGGTCGGCATCATCAATTGCGCCGTGCTGTTGAGCCGTTCCTGGACCGATGTGCGTTAATGTCTGGACCCCGGGGCTGGGGTCGCCGAGTGAAGTGAAGTCATGAGCCGCCTGATCGTCGTTTCGAACCGGGTTTCGGCCCCGACCGACCCCGCCGCCGGGTCCGCCGGGGGCCTCGCGATGGCCCTGTCCGCCGCTCTGCGAAAATACGACGGCCTGTGGTTCGGTTGGTCTGGCGAACGGATCGATCACTACACCGGCGAGGTGAAGATCGAAGACCGGGCCGGCGTCACTGTGGGGCTCGTCGATCTGGAGGGGCAGGACGTCGATGAATACTACAACGGCTACGCCAACAAGACGCTGTGGCCGCTGTTCCACCACCGCATCGACCTGGCCCAGTATGAGCGGTCCTATGGCGAGGGCTACGAGCGGGTGAACCGCCGCTTCGCCGAGGCGCTGGCGCCGTTGATCCAGCCCGAGGACATGATCTGGATCCACGACTATCACATGATCCCGATGGCGCGGGATCTCCGCCGCTTGGGCGTGCGCAACCGGATCGGCTTCTTCCTGCACACGCCCTGGCCGGCGCGACAGTTGCTGGTGACCCTGCCGCATCACCGACGCCTGGTGGAATCGATGTTCGATTTCGACCTGATCGGTTTCCACACCCAGGAATGGAGCGATCTGTTCACCGACTATGTGGTGTCCGAGGCCCAGGGCGAGTTGGACGGGACTGGCGGGCTGGAGTGTTTCGGTCGCAAGGTCCAGACCGGCGTCTTCCCCATCGGCATCGATGTCGACGGGTTCCTGGCGGCGCGAAATTCGGCGCTTGGGGCGCGAACCTATGATCGAATGGCGGCGTCGTCAGCCTTCCGCTCGATGATCGTGGGGGTGGACCGGCTGGACTATTCCAAGGGGCTGGAAGAGCGGCTGCTGGGTTACGAACAGTTTCTGCACGACAACGCCTCGATGCGGGGCGAGGTCTTCCTGTTGCAGGTCACGCCCATCTCGCGCGACGACGTGGACAGCTATCAGGACATTCGTTCGCGGCTGGACGCCCTGGCGGGACGGATCAACGGCGCCTTCGCCGACATGGACTGGCAGCCGATCCGTTATCTGAATCGCACCTATCGCCGGGATCAGCTGGCCGGCATCTATCGCGCGGCGCGGGTGGGCTTGGTCACGCCGCTGCGCGACGGCATGAACCTGGTGGCCAAGGAATATGTTTGCGCCCAGAACCCCGACGATCCGGGCGTGTTGATCCTGTCGCGGTTCGCCGGCGCGGCCGAGCAGATGGGCGAGGCCCTGCTGGTCAATCCCTACAGCCGCGAGGAGCTGTCGGATGCCATACAGAAGGCGCTGACCATGCCCTTGGCCGAGCGTATTCGGAAATGGGAAGCCCTGATGGATGTGGTTCGCGCCACCGATGTCGGCATCTGGCGCGATGATTTCGTGCGCGCCCTGCAAGCCGATGAATCGACCTCGCAACCGACGCAGTGGGCCGGCGCGGCCTGACGCCTAGCGCAGGTCGAAGGCCAGCATCAGGGTGCGCTGGGCCGGATTGAAGTTGTCGTCGGAGAGGATGTAGAGGCGGTTCCCGCCGTTTCGCATCTCTGCGGCGATACCCTCAAAATTGTCGGTCGTGCCGGGCAGTTTCAGCTCGATCAACACCGGCCCCAGCGTTCCGTCGGGGGCCATGCGGCGCACGCGCGCGCGCATGTCGACGGGCGCCCGGTACAGGCGCTGGGCCACGAACCATCCGGCGCCGGACGGATCCCGATCCAAACCGGTGATGCGGTATTCGCTGTCGGGGATCGGCGTCTGCGGAGGCGTGCTCACACCCTTGCATCTCGCAGCTGAGCAATCCCAGACGCCGCCGGCCTCGCCCGAGACGCGCCAGCCGCCGGGCGCAATGGCCAACCCCTCCATACCGTCGTTCTCGGTGAAGGCGAAGTCGGGCGACCGCACTGGCGTTGGCCGCGTCCGCAGCGCCGACAAGGGACCGTAGTTCCAGATGCGATGACGCCGCTCGAAACTGACCAGCAGATCGCCGGAGGGGGTGATGGCCAAGCCCTCGGCGTCGCCGTCCGACTTGTCGGAAATCGCGGCGCCGTCCTGAAGCGTCAGCCGACGCGAGCGGAAGTGATCCAGGCCGGCCAGCCGCCCCCGGGCGTCCAGCCGAATGTCGCCGCGCACCAGATCACCGGCGTCTGACACCGTGACGAAACCGCCGTCGCCGGTCAGCTTCAGGTCCGAAAGGCTGTGTAGCGGCGATGTCGGAGCCGCGCTGATCTGCAGGCCGCCGGCGAACGTCACGCCGTCAGCCAACTGCGTGCCGCCGGGCAGGCCCAGGCTGACGCTTCGCAGCTCTGCGACTTGGGGCGTCCAGCCGTCCGACGACAGCGGATAGGGACGCGGCGCGCCCAGCGAGGCGGCGCAGGCCGACAGCGACAGCGCGACCCAGACACTGGCTAGCCGGCCGAAACGGCTCATGCCGCCAGCTTTCGCTTGGTGCGACGGGTGGGACCCGCCGCCCCCTCGTTCTCGAACAGTTCGGCCAGCTTCTCGGTCATGGCCCCCGCCAGCTGTTCGACATCGACGATAGTCAGGGCCTTGCGATACCAGCGGGTCACGTCATGGCCGATGCCGATGGCCAAAAGCTCGACCGGCGAGCGGTCCTCGATTTCTGCGATCACCTGGCGCAGGTGCTTGTCCAGATAGAGCGCCGCATTGGACGACTGGGTCGAGTCGTCCACCGGCGAGCCGTCGGAAATGACCATCAAGATGCGCCGTTGTTCGGTGCGAGCCAGCAAACGACCGTGCGCCCATTGCAGGGCCTCGCCGTCGATGTTCTCCTTGAGCAGGCCCTCGCGCATCATCAGGCCGAGGTTCTTCTTGGCCCGGCGCCAGGGCGCGTCGGCGGCCTTGTAGATGATGTGGCGCAGGTCGTTCAGGCGGCCCGGATTGGCGGGCTTGCCGGCGGTGATCCAGGCCTCGCGGCTCTGTCCACCCTTCCAGGCGCGGGTGGTGAAGCCCAGGATCTCGACCTTGACGCCGCAGCGTTCCAGCGTCCGCGCCAGGATGTCGGCGCAGACCGCCGCCACCATGATCGGCCGCCCGCGCATCGAGCCGGAGTTGTCCAGCAGCAGGGTCACGACCGTGTCGCGGAACGGGCTTTCGCTCTCGGCCTTGAACGACAGGGGCGCGGTCGGGTCGGTGACGATCCGGGTAAGGCGCGCGGTGTCAAGCATCCCCTCTTCCAGATCGAAGACCCAGGAGCGGTTCTGCTGCGCCAGCAGGCGGCGTTGCAGCTTGTTGGCCAGGCGCGACACGACGCTGGACAGGATGGCCAGCTGGCCGTCCAGCAGGGCGCGCAGCCGATCCAGCTCGACCGGGTCGCAGAGGTCGGCGGCGTCCACCACCTCGTCGAAGGCTGTGGTGAAGACGCGGTAGAAATCGACCGCGCGGCCGTCGTCGGCCGTCTGCTGACGGTTCGGCTGCTGGCCTTCCTGAAGTTCCGGGCCATCGTCGGCGCCTTCGCCGTCGGGATCGGCGGGCGCGCCTTCGGGGCGACTTTCGCGCTCTTGCTCGGAAGACTGATCATCGGCGTCGCCCTCCATCGACTGGGAGCCTTCGCCGCCGTCCTGCTCTTCCTCCTCGTCCTGATCGTCGTCGGCCGCAGGGTCCTGAGGATCCGGTTCCTCGTCGCCGGGATCTTCGGACGTATCCTCGCCGCGCCCGTCGCCGGGGTCGAGGTCCAGCGCGCGCAGCACCTCGCGCATCTTCAGCGCAAAGCCTTCCTGATCGCCCGCCGTGCCGGCCAGGGCGTCCAGCTTGGCGCCGGCCTTGGCCTCGATGTTGGCGCGCACCAGATCCAGCATGGCCCGGGCGCCGTCGGGGGCCGGGCGCCCGGTCAGCCGCTCGCGGACAAGCAGGGCCACGGCCTCGGACACGGGCACGCGGTCGGCGTCGCTGATCCGCAGGGCGCCGGTCTTTTCCAGTCGCGTGATCAGGGCGGCGCCCAGATTGTCGCGCACCCCGGCCAGATGTTCCGAACCGAAGGCCTCGACCCGCGCCTGTTCGACCGCGTCGAACACCTCGGCCGCCTTGGCGTCCGCCGGCCGCATCCGGCTGTTCACTGCCGCGTCGTGATTGGCCAAACGCAGCGCCAGCCGGTCGGCCTGGCCGCGCAAGGACGCGCTCTCGGGCCCCGATGGGTCGCGCGGCGGATGGGGCAGCGTCAGGACGCCGTTCGACAGTTTGGGCCCGTCGGACCCGAACACCACCTCCAGCTCGGGCTGTTCGGCCAGCGCCCGCGCGGCATGACCCAGCGCGCGCTTGAAGGTTTCGGCGGGAGTATCCGGGGCGGCCATGGCCCTCAGTTAATCGCTTCGCGCCTGCGATAAAAGCGCCGTCAGCCGCCTTTTGAAATCGGCACGCGACGGCCGTAGGTCAGACAGCGCCAAACCCACTCCAGCGGCCCCATGCTGAACCGCGACAACCACAGCGGCGACCAGATCAGTTGAAGCGCCCAAACCGCCAGGACCAGGCCCCACATCTGCACATAGTCGGCCCGTCCGAACAGGCGCGGCCCCCACGGCATGTAGAAGATCGACGTCATGATCAGGGTCTGGGTCAGATAGTTGGTGAAGGCCATCTGTCCCACCGGCCGCAGCGCCGCCGTGATCCAGGCCGCCCCTCGCGTCGTCGCCAGCACGATCAGGCTGACGTAGGTCAGGGTGACGAAGACAGGGAAGGAGGCGACGACCTCCGCCAGGCCGCGCGTCGGGTGGGCTCCGGCCGGGGCCATGGCCTCGCGCCATTCCAGCACGCCCAGCAGGGCCAGCACGGCGCCGCCGACAGCGATCAACGCGACATAAACCCCGTTGGGCGCCCGGCCGCTGAATACGCCGGCCTTGAACAGGCCCAGACCCAGCATCATCAGGGCCACGGTCGAGAAGACGAACATGGTCAGGCTGGCGCCCTGCAGCAGCAGCCAGTTCTGAAGGTTCTGGCCCATCGCCCCGGCCCAGCCGCTGCGATAGGCGGCGATCGACTCCGTCACCATGGCGGCGGTGTAATGCGGCCCGCCCTGGTTCATCGCCTCGGTGATCGCCGGCGGCCCGGCGACCATCAGCCAGGTCGCACCCGCCTGCATCGCGCCCAGCAACAGGGTCACGCCCAGGCCGATCCCGATCAACGTCCCGGCCCGCATCGACCGCATCAGCATTACGAACAGGCCCGACCAGGCGTAGAGCAGCAGCACGTCGCCATACCAGAAGGCCAGGCCGTGGATCAGGGCTATGACGGCCAGCCAGAACAGGCGGCGTCGCAGCAGTTTGCCACGCGCCGCATCGCCCCGCTCGCCCCCGACCAGATAGATCGAGGCCCCGAACAGCATCGAAAACAGGGTGATGAACTTCTGATGGAAGAAGACGTCCATCGTCCAGCGCGCCACGGCGTTGGCGCCGGTGACCGGAAACGGGCTGAGGCTGGCGTCCTGATAGACCATGACCGGCAGGCCGAACGAGACGACATTGACGGCCAGGATGCCCAGCACCGCCAGCCCCCGCATGACGTCCAGGCTGGCGATGCGCGAGGTCGCCGCGACGGGCGACAGGATCTCCGCCGCATCCTTGTCCGTGTCGTCCATGGTCATTCTCGGATCCCCCCAATCCTCGAACTCAGGCGTCGTGTGCGCCTGTTAGCCCTTGGGCATCAGGCCCAGTCTGTCCTTGACCGCCGGCCGCGCCTCGAAGGCGATAAAGGCGGCGCACAGCCCGGCCCACAGGGCGTAGCTGACGCCCACGATCATGGCGATGGGCAGGCCGCCGACCCCGAAGATCAGCAGGGTGGTCTCGGTCGCGCCCAGGGCCTGCATCACATCGCCGGCCTCGAACCAGCCCATCACGCTCATGGCCAGGGCGACGACGATCTGAACCAGGGCCGCCGCCAGGCCGCCGTACATCATGAAACGCCAGACCACGCCCAGCCGCGTGCCGGGCCGCCCGTCGCGCTTGCGCTCGTTCAGCACGCGATACAGCGCCAGCGGCACGGTGATCAGCCCGATCAGCATCACCACCAGCCGCCAGTCCATGTCGCGACCCGGCAGATAGGCGTGCGGCCGCCAGAAGGGCAGGGTCAACCACAGAGGCGGCCAGGCCGCGCCGGCCAAACAGGCCAGAATCCGGGGCGTCCGCCCGGGCCGCGCGGCGATGGTCGCCTGACCGGGCAGGTCGGAATAGCTCTCGAACCGGCTCATCGCGTCGGCGCCGGCGCAGCGCCGGAATAGTCATAGAAGCCGCGTCCGCTCTTCCTGCCCAGCCAGCCGGCCTCGACATATTTCACCAGCAGCGGACAGGGGCGGTACTTGCTGTCGGCCAGCCCGTCATACAGCACGTTCATGATCGCCAGGACGACGTCCAGACCCATGAAGTCCGCCAATTCCAGCGGGCCCATCGGATGATTGGCGCCCAGACGCAGCGCCTTGTCGATCGAGGCGACGTTGCCGACCCCTTCGTAAAGGGCGAAGATGGCCTCGTTCATCATCGGCACCAGGATGCGGTTGACGATGAAGGCGGGAAAATCCTCGGCGTCCGTGGTGGTCTTGCCCAGGCTCTCGGCGAAGGCGACGGCGGCGGAGTGGGTCTCGGCCGAGGTGGCGATGCCGCGGATGATCTCCACCAGCTTCATCACCGGCGCCGGCTTCATGAAGTGCAGGCCGACGAACCGGTCCGGCCGGTCCGTCGAGGACGCCAGGCGGGTGATCGAGATCGACGAGGTATTGGACGCCAACAGGGTTTGCGGCCCCAGGTGCGGCACCACCTGCGCATAGATGGCCTTCTTGACGGCCTCGTCTTCCAGCGCAGCCTCGATGACCAGATCGGCGCCGGCGACGGCCTCGGCCATCACGTCGCTTGTCGTGATGCGGATCAGGGCTGCGTCGGCCGCGGCCTGGTCGACCAGTCCGCGGCCGACGTGACGCGCCAGGCTGGCCGCGATCTCGCCCTGCGCCAGCGGCAGCCGGTCGGCGACGACGTCATAAAGGCGAACCGAATAGCCCCCAAGCGCGACCGCCTGCGCGATGCCTGCGCCCATCTGTCCGGCGCCCAGAATGGCGACTGTGGTGATCGAGGTCATGAACCGTGGTCGAAAGTGGTCGGGCGGGCACCTTTAGAAAGGAAGGCGCGCGGCGCAAGAGCGGATCAACCCTCTCGCATCAGATTTCCGCCCGCCGTGTCGCCTCAGCCGAGCAGTTGGATCAAGGCCGGCGCCGCCGTGCGGTTGAACAGCACGCTGATGAACTGCAGCAGCAGGATCACCACGATGGGCGAGATGTCGATGCCGCCCAGGTTCGGAATGATGCGGCGGAACGGCTCCAGCAGAGGCGCGGTGACGCGGTCCAGGAAGGTCCCGACCGAATAGACGAAGCGGTTGCGATAGTTGACGACGTCGAACGCCACCAACCAGCTCAGAATGGCCTGGGCGATGATGAACCAGATCATCAGACTGATGATGGTGTTGATCAACCAGACGAGCGCATAGCCCATGAACGGTAACTCCTGCTTGGATCGGCGCTTCTAGCCTGTTCGCCCCGGCTCCGACAACGGCCGTATCCGACCTGCGCGCTTTGCGCGCACAAGCCCGTTGACACCACGCCCGCCCGCCTTCTATGTCCGCCACGCCTGTGAAACCCGATCCCACGCTGGAAACGGGGCCGTAGCTCAGTTGGTAGAGCGCGTCGTTCGCAATGACGAGGTCAGGGGTTCGACTCCCCTCGGCTCCACCAGGCTTCTTCTCTAAAATTATCTGGAAGTCAGCGTCAGTGCTGCGTCGTTCGCACCAGCGTCAGGTCGTAGCCCAGGCTGCGGGCGCGGGTCAGGATCGTGTCGCGGACGGACGGCGCGGGTTGCGCGGTGCGGCTGAGCAGCCAAAGGTAGCGACCCGACGGCTCGCCGACGATGGACCAGGAATAGTCGTCGGCGTGGTCCAGCACCCAATAGTCGCCGACGTAGAAGGGGCCGAAGAAGGACACCTTCAGCTTGGCGTTGTCGCTGCCCTCGACGATCTTCGCCTTGCCCTCTGAGGTTTTTTCCGGGCCGTCGACCGCATCCTGTCGGCAGGTGTTCAGCACCCCGACCAGACCGTCGTCGCGCACCGTATATTGGGCGGTCACGCCTTCGCAGCCGCGCTCGAACCCGTTCTCGTAGCGCCCGATTTCATACCACAGGCCGGCGTAGCGGTTCAGGTCGACCGGCTTCGTGGGTTGAGGCACGGCGGCGTTGCCGACGGGACCGCGTTGCAGGGTGGCGCAGGCGCCCAGCGCCAGGGCGGCGCCGGCGATCAGGGCGATGGAAGCGGTGCGAGCGATTTTCATGGCCGCAGAACGACGATGAGGGCGCCCGGTTCCGGACACTCGGTCTCGGCAGATCACCGGAGCGCGACGTAGCCCCGTTCGATGACCCGACGCAGAGCCTCGTAGGCTTCGGCCAGTTCGTCGTAGGCGGTGCGGGCGGCGGTCAGGCGGGCGACTTGGTCCGGCGTGACAGCCGAGCCGGAGTGGGCCAGGCGCAGCGATTCCGCGACCCATTTGGCGCGGGCCGTGGCGGTCATCACCGCCAGCTTTTGCAGCGAGCCGGCGTCCACGCCGGTCAGGGCGTGCCCGATCACCTCCTTGTTGGCGACATAGGCGGCGTAGTCGATCTGCTCCAACTGCCCGCGCAGGCGGCGCTGTTCGTGCGGATCGGTGTCCTGCGGCTCGAAATGGTCGCTGTGGCGGCGGGTGCTGGACGTCATCTTGGTCGACATGGGCGAGCCCTCCCCGGCCTGTCCTGGCGGTCTCGGCGGCCGCTCGACAAAGAAGGTGCGCCGTCTCGGTTAACGCCGCGTTGCGCTTGGGACCCACGCATCCGATATCGGGGCCACACAGGATCGGAGAAGACCATGGACCTGAAACTGAACGGCAAGCGCGCCCTGATCTGCGGCGGCTCATCCGGCCTTGGCCGCGCCGTGGCGACGGCCCTGGTCGCGGAGGGCGCGCACGTCGCCCTGCTGTCGCGCGACGAAGGCAGGCTTCAGGCCGTGGCGGACACACTGAACGCATCCGGGCCGGGCAAGGCGGTCGTAGTGACGGCGGACCTGGCGGACCATGAGGCGCTGTTGAAGGCGACGGACCGGGCCGAGGATCTGCTGGGCGGGCACATCGAAATCCTGTTGAACAACACCGGGGGGCCGCCGCCGTCGGGCGTGTCGGGGCTTGAGCCGGCGGTGTGGCGCGATCATTTCGAGTCGATGGTGCTGTCGATCTTCCGCCTGACGGACCGGGTGCTGCCGGCCATGCGGGCGGCCGGCTGGGGGCGCATCCTGAACGTCGCCTCGATCACGGTGGTCGAGCCGTCGGCGGCGCTGGGCGTGTCCAACACCCTGCGGGCCTCGGTCGCGGCCTGGGCCAAGACCCTGGCCAATGAGGTCGGACCAGACGGGGTGACGGTCAACACCCTGCTGCCGGGGCGGATCGATACGCCGCGGATCGAAAGGCTGGACCAGGCGACCGCTGAGCGCACCGGCACGACGCCGCAAGAGGCGCGAGCTGAATCCGTCAAATCGATCCCGGTCGGCCGGATCGGCACGACCGAGGAGTTCGGCGCCACCGCCGCCTTCCTGGCCAGTCCGCTGGCGGCCTATGTCACCGGCTCGCTGATCCGACTGGACGGCGGAGCGATCAAGGCGATCTGATCAGCCGGGCGCACGACGGCGCAGCACGCCGCCGAAGGCCACGCGGCTGCGCCCGTAATCCAGAGTGATGCGGCTGAACCGGCTCAGGATATCGGCGCCCAGCAGCAGGGTCGGTTTGTCGATCAGGTCCATGACCTGAAACACATGCAGGTCGGCGAACAGCAGCGGGGTCGGTCCCAGCGATCGTCCCACGATATGCAGGGCGGGCGTCGTGCCGGTGCGGGCCGTCACCGCGCCGCCGACGATGCCGATCATGCGCACGGGCTCGGATGAGGCGGGGGCCTGGCCCATCTCGACCGCCTGCATCAGGACCAGATTGCCGATCGAATATTGCGCGCCGCTGTCGATGAAGGCGGCGACCTCCACGCCGGCGACATTGATCCGGGTCAGGAGTAACTGACCAAATCGGCCGCGACGACCGGCAACCAGCACGTCCTGCTGACGAAGCCGCGTGGCGTCAGCGCTGGTCGTCAAAGCGATGCCGGTCGTACCCGATGGCGACAGGGCGACCTGGCGGGCGTTGACGTCCAGCGTCAGGCGAAAGCGCGACAGCAGGTCCAGCCCCAACAGGCCGCCAGCGCCCAGGGCGTCGCGTGGAAAGACCGGCAGGGTCAGATCGGTGAAGCGTCGGCGTCCGATCTCGATCTGCGCCAGTTCGACGGTCGGCGTGACCTCGGCCGCCGTGATCCCGTGCACCACGACCGGGCGGCCGGGCGGCAGGGCCAAGGCCTGGGCCAACTCGGCCGAAACCGCGCTGCGCTCGGCGCCGGTGTCAATGACGAAGACCTGCTGGACGCTTCCGTTCAGACGCACGCCGACGCCCATTCGCGTCAGCAGATTTTGCACCAGCCGGACCTGATCGGGCGGGTCTGCCGGGACGTCAGTCTGGGCGGACACGAACGGCGCAGCCGCCAGCAGGCCCAGCGTCTTGCGCCGCGACGTCTTCACGCTCGATCCTTCGACACCCACCCGCCTGTCCTCCTCGGGCCTTCGCCAGGGCAGGGCAGGCTACGCGCTTTTGGCGAAGAGCCTGAGACATATTCTTGTCCGTCGTGTCTCAGCGAGGCTGCGCCTGCGCGCCAAACGTTCGTCGCTGTCTGGCCAATCCGGGGTTGTCGGCGTATCGTCCCAGCCGACACAGGAGGATGCGATGCTGACCTTGCTTATGCTGGCCCTGTCCAATAGTTCGGCCATCGTCCATCCGGCGCCGGTGGTCGATCAGGCCATGGTGCGTGTCGCACCCGTTGCGGACCAGGCGATGGTGAGCTGCTCCGACCCTCTGCTGCAGGCTGAGCGCAAAAGCCAGCAGCCAGGCCTGTCGCTGGATCGATCGCTCGATGACGGACAGGTCCGGCGCTATCTGCTGCTGGATCGGCGCGATCAGAACAACTGCCCCATGCCGATCAGCTACGCCGTGCCGGATCAACGGGCGCTGGGTCGAAACCTGATGCCGGCCCAGCCCGACGTCGGCGTGCCACCGGCTCCGCCCGCGCCGCGTCCCTAGGCGCGGGGATGGGCGGCCGCATAGGCGTTCAAAAGACGATCCGCATCGACGCCGGTGTATTTCTGGGTCGTCGACAGGCTGGCGTGGCCCAGCAGTTCCTGGATGGACCGCAGGTCGGCCCCGGCGCCCAGCAGGTGGGTCGCGAAACTGTGGCGTAGGGCGTGAGGCGTGGTGCGCTCGGGCAGGCCCAACCGGCCGCGCAACTTCTGCACCGAGGCCTGAATGTGACGGGGGCTTAAGGGGCCGCCGCGGCGCGCGCGGAACAGAGCGTCGGCAGGCTGGAGCGGGAAGGGCAATAGAGCCAGATAGGCGTCCACTGCGGTGCGCACGGCGGGCAGAATTGGCGCGATCCGCGTCTTTGCCCCCTTGCCGACGATACGCAGGGTTTCGCCCAGCGGCGCATCGGCGCGGGTCAGGGACATGGCCTCGGAGATCCGCAGGCCGCAGCCGTAGAGCAGGGTCAGGACAGCTCTGTCACGCGCGGCCTCCCACGGTTCGGCGTCGGGATCGGCGTCCGGTTCGGCCAGCAGGCCGCGCGCCTGATCCTCGGTCACCGGCCGGGGCAGGGACGGCTTGACCTTGGGACCGCGCACCAGGGCCAGCTGCGGGGCGGGCGTGTCCAACCGCCGGTCGAGGAAAGCGTGAAAACCGCGAATGGCCGACAGGCTCTGGCTCAGCGACCGGGTTGCCAGCGGGTGATCGCCTGAGCGCCGCTCGGCCATGTGGGCGCGGACCTCGGCGGCGGTGATCGTCCCCATGTCCTTTAGCGACAAGGTCTCGCCGCGATGGTGTTCGAGGAAGGCGACATAGAGCTGGCCGATATGGCCATAGGCCTCCAGCGTGCGCGGCGACAGCCGACGTTCGTGCGCCAAGTGATCGAGCCAGGCGCGCAGGGCGTCCGAGGCGGTCAGTTCAATACCGGCCATCGCTCGGCCATCCGCTCCACAACCCGCGCCAGGAAGGCGGCCAGTTCGCAGCCCATGTTCGGGGTGAAGCCTTCGGGCTCGGGCGAGCCGAAGGCGCAGATGCAGTGGCGGGGCGGGCCACCCGGCGTCAGGTGCGGGGCCATGCGGACCAGGGCGATGGACCTCACCTGATCCTCGGCCGCGCCGAAGAAATTCAATCCCGAGATCATCGGGCCGAGCCAGGTCAGGCCGTGCTCGCCCAGAAGGTTGTCGACATCGCCCTCTTCCAAGGCGCGCCAGCCGAAAGGCACGCCACCAGGCTTCTCCAAGGCAATGGCGGCGCCGGCCAACCCAAACCGCCCCTGCGCCGCCGCATCCAGTCGTCGGGCCAGGTCGGAATGATTCTTGGCCTCCATCAGGTCCAAGGTCGCGACGTGCGTCTGGGTCTGGGCGGCGAAGTTGGCGCGGGCGATCAGTTCAATCTCACGCCGGGCGCCGGTCTCGCGCTCGACCACGGCCTCCAGCCGCGTCAGGGCGGCGGCGCCGAACTCGACCACATTGCGGCCGTGCGGCCGCAGACCGATCTCTTCCAGCAGGGAGCGGTCGTCCAGCAGGGTCTGAGGATGGGTCTGCAGCCAGCCGCGCACGTCGGGCCAATGCAAGCCGTCGCCGATATGGGGCGTTGCGTCCGATTCCGACGTTTCGAAAAGGTCCAATGAGCCGCTCAAACAGACCTCTCCGGGAACCGCGATGCTACAGAATAGACTGACCCGTCTTGGCCCAGTCCGCCACGAAGGCATCAAGACCCTTGTCGGTTAACGGGTGGTTCACCAAGGCCTTGAATGTGTCGGCGCCGAAGGTGGCGGCGTCCGATCCGGCGACGGCGGCGGCGGCGACATGGCCCACATTGCGCAGGGACGCGGCCAGGATCTGGGTCTCGAAACCGTGCACGTCATACAGGACGCGGATTTCTTCCAGCAGGCCGATGCCGTCGGCGCCGTTGTCTTCCAGACGCCCGACGAAGGGCGAGACGAAGGTGGCGCCCGCCTTGGCGGCCAGCAGGGCCTGGGCGGCCGAGAAGCACAGGGTGACGTTGGTCTTGATCCCCTTGTCGGTGAAGACGCGACACGCGCGCAGGCCATCCCAGGTCAGGGGCAGTTTCACGACCACGTTCGGGGCGATGGCGGCCAGCCTGTCGCCCTCCTTGACCATGGTCTCGAAATCGAGCGAGACGGCCTCGGCGGAAATCGGCCCCTCGACCAGGGCGCAGATTTCGGCGATGACCTCGGCGATGTTCCGACCCGACTTGGCGATCAGCGACGGATTGGTGGTGACGCCATCCACCATTCCGGTGGGGACCATGTCCTTGATGACGGCGACGTCGGCGGTATCGAGAAAGAGTTTCATGGGCGGCTTCATAGCCGAGGGCGCAGTTTGGTGAAAGTCGCCTCGGTCCTCATTCCCCTGCCGGTGCCGGAGGCCTTCGACTATGAGGCGCCCGAAGGCATGACGCTGACGCGGGGCGATCAGGTCGCCGTGCCGCTGGGGCCGCGCCTGATCCGGGGCGTGGTGTCCGAGGTGTTCGAGACGACGGGGTCGAACCGGCGCCTAAAGGCGATCGACAGCCGCCTGGATGATCCGCCCCTGCCGGCGGGCGTCATGGATTTCGTCGAATGGGCCGGACGCTGGACCCTGTCGGCGCCCGGCGAGATGGCGGGGACGGCGTTGAAGGGCTTGCGCGCGCCTCGACCCCGGCCGGAACGCCGGGTGCGACGCGTGGGCGAGCGGTCACCGTCGCGCGCCACCCCGGCCCGGACGGGCGTGCTGGAGACCCTGGGCGATCGCGCCATGCCGCCGGCCGACCTGGCGCGGGCGGCGGGCGTGTCATCGGGCGTGGTCAAGGGCCTGATCGATGAGGGCGTGCTGGAGATCATCGAGATCGCGGCCGAGGCGGCGTTCGACCGACCCGATCCCGACCACGCGCCCGCATCGCTGAACGGCGATCAGGCGGCGGCGGCGACAGCCCTGGCGGCGGGTGTGACCGGCGGCGGTTTCCGGCCCTTCCTGCTGGACGGGGTCACGGGGTCGGGCAAGACCGAGGCCTATCTGGAGGCGATCGCGCGGGTGCTGCGGGCTGATCCGGCTGCGCAGATCCTCATCCTGTTGCCCGAGATCGCCCTGACCCAGGCCCTGATCGAGCGGATCACGGCGCGCTTCGGCGCCGCCCCGGGCGAATGGCATTCCGGCGTCGCCCCGCCGCGCCGCCGCCAGGTGTGGGAGGCGGTCGTCGCCGGGCGCTGCAACATCGTGGTCGGGGCGCGCTCGGCCCTGTTCCTGCCCTTCGTCAACCTGCGCCTGATCGTGGTGGACGAGGAGCACGACGGCTCGTTCAAGCAAGAAGAGGGGCTGGTCTATCACGGGCGCGACCTGGCGGTGGCGCGGGCGCGGATCGAGGGGGCAGCCGTCGTCCTGGCCTCGGCGACGCCGTCGCTGGAGACGCTGTGGAACGCGCAGAGCGGGCGCTACGACTGGCTGAAGCTGGGCGCACGGCACGGGACGGCGGTTCTGCCGGACATCGCCCTGCTGGACCTCCGGCAGAACACGCCTGACCCGCAGACCTGGCTGTCGCAACCCCTGCGTCTGGCCATCGGCGAGACCCTGCTGCGGGATGAGCAGACCCTGCTGTTCCTGAACCGGCGCGGCTATGCGCCCGTGGTCCTGTGCCGCGCCTGCGGCCATCGGCTGACGGCTCCGGACACCGATAGCTGGCTGGTCGAGCATCGTTATACCGGGCGGCTGGTCTGTCACCTGACCGGCTTCTCCATGGCGCGGCCCAAACTGTGTCCCTCGTGCGGGGCCGAGGATTCGCTGGTCTCGGTGGGGCCGGGGGTCGAGCGGGTCGAGGAAGAGGTGCGCCAGCTGTTTCCTGAGGCGCGCACCGCGGTGTTCAGTTCCGACACCGCGCCCGACGCCCGGTCGGCGCGCGCCCTGATCCAGAAAATGACGGACGGGGAGATCGACATTCTGGTGGCGACGCAGGCCGCGGCCAAGGGCCACAACTTTCCGCGCCTGACCCTGGTGGGCGTGGTGGATGCGGACCTGGGCCTACGCGGCGGCGACCTGCGTGCGGCCGAGCGGACCTATCAGCTTTTGGCCCAGGCGACGGGCCGGGCGGGCCGGGCGGATCGGCCGGGGCGGGCGCTGCTTCAGACCTGGACGCCCGAGCACCCGGTGCTGATGGCGCTGGCGGCCGGCGATCGCGACGCCTTCGTCGAGGCGGAAATGGCCGAGCGCGAGGCGGCGTCCCTGCCGCCCTATGGCCGGCTGGCGGCGATCATCCTGTCCAGCGAGAATGCGGCCGCCGTCGAGAAGACGGCGAACGACCTGGCCCAGGCCATTCCCAACGCCGAACGGCTGGAGGTCTATGGCCCCGCCGATGCGCCGCTCGCCCTGGTACGGGGACGCCGGCGCAAACGGCTGCTGGTGCGGGCCGACCGGGACGTGAACCTCCAGGCCTTCCTGCGGGCCTGGCTTCAGCGGGTGAAGGTGCCGGGCTCCGTCCGCCTGACGGTGGACGTGGACCCCTACTCGTTCCTCTAGAGGCGGAAGTCAGACCGCCATAACGGTGCCGAGCAGCAGGCGGGCGCCGGGGCGGCCCAGGGTGGCGTTGGTCGCCGCCTGAAGCGCGGCCGACAGCTGGTCGATGTCGGGCACGACGCCGGGACGCAGGCCGTTGGCAAAGCGCTGGGCGGCGGTGTTGTAGGCGGCGCGGAGGCGCGGCGCGGACTGCTGGGCGCGGGTGCGAAGGGTCGCATCGGGCACATCGACGCCGGTTTCGATGGTCAGCACGCCCCGACGACCGTTCGCCTGAAGGATCGAGGCGGTGATGACTGGCAGCCGGATATAGGTGTCGGCCGACGGCGCCGCGCCGCCGCTCGAAGCGCGGGCGGAGGTTGAGGCGGCCGTCGCGACGACGGCGAGACCGAGAAGAGCGCGGCGTTCCATGGTGAGGTCTCTACCGGCCAGGATTTAAGAAACTGCTGAGCGCGGATCGCATAAGGATGTCTTTATGTGTTTGTTGATACTCGGCGCGCGCCGGGCTATGAGGGCCCAAACTCATTGCGGCCAGGAGCCCAAGCCATGACCGACTACATCGTTCGCGACATCACCCTGGCCGATTGGGGCAACAAGGAAATCGAGATCGCTGAAACCGAAATGCCGGGCCTGATGTCCCTGCGTGACGAGTTCGGCGCCAGCCAGCCGCTGAAGGGCGCCCGCATCGCCGGCAGCCTGCACATGACCATCCAGACGGCGGTCCTGATCCAGACGCTGGAAGCCCTGGGCGCCGAAGTGCGCTGGGCCTCTTGCAACATCTTCTCGACCCAGGACCACGCCGCCGCCGCCATCGCCGCCAACGGCACGCCCGTCTTCGCCACCAAGGGCGAGACGCTGGAAGAATACTGGGACTACGCCCACAAGATCTTCGAATGGGCCGACGGCGGCTATCCGAACCTGATCCTGGACGACGGCGGCGACGCTACCCTGCTGTGCGTGCTGGGTCCGAAGGCCGAGAAGGACATCTCGGTCCTGGCCAATCCCCAGAACGAAGAAGAAGAGGCCCTCTTCAAGGTCATGAAGCGCTATCTGGCTGAGAAGCCCGGCTTCTATTCGGCCATCCGCGACGCCATCGGCGGCGTGTCGGAAGAGACCACCACGGGCGTGCACCGCCTGTATCAGATGGCCGAAAAGGGCGAGCTGCCCTTCCCCGCCATCAACGTCAACGACAGCGTCACCAAGTCCAAGTTCGACAACCTGTACGGCTGCCGGGAATCGCTGGTCGACGCGATCCGTCGCGGCACCGACGTCATGCTGTCGGGCAAGGTCGCGGTGGTCTGCGGCTACGGCGACGTGGGCAAGGGCTCGGCCGCCTCGCTGCGCCAGGGCGGCGCCCGCGTGATCGTGACCGAGATCGACCCGATCTGCGCCCTGCAGGCCGCGATGGAAGGCTATGAGGTCCAGACGCTGGACGACACCGCCGGCCGCGCCGACATCTATGTGACGACGACCGGCAACAAGGACGTCATCACCGTCGACCACATGCGGCAGATGAAGAACAACGCCATCGTCTGCAACATCGGCCACTTCGACTCGGAGATTCAGGTCGCCGGCCTGAAGAACTTCAAGTGGGACGAGATCAAGCCGCAGGTCCACCACGTCGAGTTCCCGGACGGCAAGAAGATCATCCTGCTGTCGGAAGGCCGCCTGGTGAACCTGGGCAACGCCACGGGCCACCCGTCCTTCGTGATGTCGGCGTCCTTCACCAACCAGACGCTGGCCCAGATCGAACTGTGGACCAACGCCGACAAGTACGAGAACAAGGTCTACACCCTGCCCAAGCACCTGGACGAGAAGGTCGCCATGCTGCACCTGGCCAAGCTGGGCGCCAAGCTGACCGTCCTGACCAAGGACCAGGCCGATTACATCAACGTGCCGGTCGAAGGCCCGTTCAAGGCGGATCACTACCGTTACTAAGCTCTCCCCGAGGCTGGAACCGCGAGGTTCCAAGTGACGAGGGCGTCTTCGGACGCCCTCGTCGACGTCCTGGTGGTCGGGGCCGGCGCGGCCGGGATGATGGCCGCCATCGAGGCCGGGCGACGCGGGCGGCGGGTCAGGGTTGTGGACCATGCCGACCGGCCCGGCGAAAAGATCCGCATCTCGGGCGGCGGGCGCTGCAATTTCACCAATCTGGGCTGCGGACCGGCGAACTTCCTGGGCGAGAACCCCCGGTTCGCGACCTCGGCCCTGCGCCGCTACACCCAGCACGACTTCGTCAAGCGCATCGATGGGGCCGGGATCGCCTGGCACGAGAAGACCCAAAACGGGCGCTCTCTGGGCCAGCTGTTCTGCGACGACAGCGCCAAGCAGATCGTCCGTATGCTGACCGACGACATGGCGGCGGCGGGCGTCGTCCTGAGCCTGAAGACCGGCGTGACGCGGATCGAACGATCCGGCGAGGGCTTCACGGTGATCCTGTCGGACGGATCACAGGTCACGGCGGCGTCGCTGGTCGTCGCGACCGGCGGCAAGTCGATCCCCAAGATGGGGGCGACCGGCTGGGCCTATGAGGTCGCGCGCCAGTTCGACATTCGCGTCACCGAGACGCGGCCGGCGCTGGTGCCGCTGACGTTCGAGGCCGGGCTGCTGGAGACGCTGACGCCGCTGGCGGGCGTGGCGGTGGACGCCTCGGTCGCCTCGGCGCCGGAAGGGGCCAAGGCGCGCAAGGCCAGCTTCAGCGAGGCGATGCTGTTCACCCACCGCGGCCTGTCGGGTCCGGCCATTCTTCAGATCAGCTCCTTCTGGCGCGAGGGCGAGGCGGTGGTGGCCTCGATGGCGCCCGGCCGCGACGTGTTCGAAGAACTGAAGGCGGCGAAGGCGTCGAACGGCAAACAGGCGGTGCACACCGCGCTGGGCCATATCGTGCCGCGCCGTCTGGCCGAGAGCCTGTGCCAGCGCGAAGGAGCGTCGGGCAATCTGGCGGACCTGTCGGACAAGGTGCTGCGGCGGCTGGATCAGGCGGTCAACGCCTGGGCGGTCAAGCCGGTGGGGTCCGAAGGTTACAGGACCGCCGAGGTGACGCTGGGCGGGGTCGATACGGCCGCGCTGGACCAGCAAACGATGCAGGCCAAGGCGATCCCGGGTCTGTATTTCATCGGCGAGGCGGTGGACGTGACCGGCTGGCTGGGCGGCTATAATTTCCAATGGGCCTGGTCGTCGGGCTGGGCCGCCGGGCAGGTCTGCTAGAGTTTTTGAGGTGCAATCTGTGCACTTTAGCCGGCGGGTCCGCTGACAAAAACACCGTCTAATTCGTCTAATCTGTCTATTTCGGCGCGCGTTCTGGCGGCGCGCGACGATGTCAAAGATCGGGGCGCCATTTTAACCCGGTCCAGGGCCATGACAGGCGAAGGGTCGCTGGTCGGTCGTAAGCCGTGGTAAAATCTCGCGATCGTTGTCGCTGATAGGATGGCAGGGACGGCCGACGCCCCCTGCGGCCCCGCGACGCATGGCGGCGGGCGGCGACGGCGCCTAGCTTGAAGAGGCGGAACGGGCCCCTCTGGCGTTCTCGCGGTCTGGCGTCCCCCTTCCTTGCGCCGGATCGTGCGACGCGATGTCGGACCGCAAGGGCGTGTCGATGCGGCGAAGCTTTCCCCTCCTGGCCTGTCGCATCGACCGCCCATTCTTTTTCGATCGGAGCCCGACATGCCCCTTCTGATGTGCCCCAACGACAACGCCGCCATGCAAACGCTGGAGCGCAACGGCGTCCAGTTCGACATGTGCCCCGACTGCCGGGGCGTCTGGCTGGATCGCGGCGAGCTGGAAAAGCTGATGGCCGCCGCCGTCGAGGAGGGCCGCGCCACAGCCCCGGTCGCGCCCGCGCCGCAGGCCTATGCGCCGCCGCCGCAGCCTCAGCCCTATGCCCAGCCCCCAGCCCAACCGTGGGGCGGCGGGGCGTCACAGCCGTATCGCGGCGACGATCGAGGCTACCGGGGCGACAAATACCGCGACGACCGGCATCGCGACGACGACTATCGCTACAAGAAAAAGAAGCGCGACAGCATCTTCGACATCTTCGACTGAGGCCGCCTAGGCGGCCTAGGCGGCCAGGCCCGCCTGCTGCATCAGGCCTCTCAACGCCGCGACGTTTTGCGGCGCGGCGGTCAGGGCGGTGCGGACGTCGGGCGAGCGCAGCAGCTTTATGGCCTCGGCGCGGGCGCGGTCGGCGACGGGGCCGAGCGGGCCGGCTTCCCCGGTGGCCAGTTTCAGCAGGGCTGTCAGCTTTTGAGGCGCAGCCGCCTGGGCGCGGACGATCTGGGCGACCAGATGGGCGTCGGCCTCCAGATTGGCGCCGACCGCGCCGATGGCGTCCATGATCTGGGCCTGGTCGTGGTCGGCCAGATGCGCGGCCTGAACCGAGCGTTGAAGCCGGGCCAGGGTCGCGAGTTTGTGCGAGGCGCTGGGGCCGCCCGGGACGGACTGGCGGATCTCGGTTTCGAAACGCAGCGAGCCGATACAGGCGCTGAGCCACCGCGCGGCGGCGCGTTTGTTGGCCCCGCCGGTCACGTTCTCGCACAGGCGGGTCAGCTGCTCGGCCTCGGCCAGGACCGTCGGGCAGGGGTTGACGTAGGCGCCGACGAAATCGGCCGTGACCAGGCTCTTGGAGCGTTCGACGAAGGCGGTCTGAACCTCTTCCAGCGTCAGCAGTCGCCCGGCCGAGGCCGTCAGGGCCATGGCCAGCAGGCGCAGGATGTCGATCTCTCCGACCGGATCATGGGGGCGGAGGCGGCGCTGGCTGGTCAGTTCGCGGGTGACAAGGCGAGCCAAGGACGCGGCCAGAAGCGGAAACTCACCCGAGGCCAGATGCAGGCCCAGGCGCGCGGCCGGTCCCTCGACCTGGGGCATCATCAGGGCGAGGCGCGGGTCCATCCGCAACAGGGCGTCCATCTCGTCAGGCGCGACCATGCGCACGATAGCCGCCAAGTTGGCGCCCTGGTCCAGCGACGGACCCAGAATCTCGGTCAGGTTGGTCCGCACCGCCAGCATTTCGGCGACGATCTGCTCGACCACCACCACGACCAGGGCGCGCGGCGGGCCGTCGGCGGGCGCGGCGTCCATCAAATCCATCAGCACGGTCAGGCGATCGCGGGCGCCGCGCCGATCCTTCAGCGCGCCGGCGACCACCCCGCCCATGCGCAGCGCCCGATCCGGCGCGCCGGTCAGCCGATGCGCCAAATCGGCGATGGAACGGTCGTCCAGCGCGGGGAACAGGCCGTCGCGTCCGGCCTTGCGCAGCCGGGCCATCGCCTGTTCGGTCAGTTTTTGATAGTGGCGCACGACCCCGTGCACCTCCTGGCCCGTGGCCTGACTTTCGGGGACCGCGACCTTCTGGATGGCGTGCTGGAGCTCGACCCCGGCCGCCTCCAGCCGTTCGGCGACATCGGGACGATGCAGCAGTTCGAAGGCGGTCACGCCCTCGCGTTTCAGCCAGTCCTCCAGCACCCGGCCGATCAGGGCGCGGGCATGGGGCGAATAGAGTTCGGCCGGACTGTTGCAGGCCGGCGGGACCGCCTTGTCGGCGACCTTCTTCTTCCGCTCCTCCGGCGCGCCCAGCGTCAGGATGGTCAGGGAGCTGAACTCCATCGTCTCGGGGTCCAGCGTCTCCTTGGTCACGCGCGAGGCGATGGCGAGACGATCCCGAAGCTGCTCCTCGGCGGTCTCGATGGCGTGTTTGCGGTCTTCGGTCGCGATCAGCAGCGTCCACGACGACGGGGCGCTCTTGCGGACATAGACTTCGTAGTGGATCGGACCCGCCATGAGGCGATCCTGCATCCCAAGCCTTTAAGGCGAGGTTTTCGAAGCCGGAATGTTTCTGCGCACGCCGGAGCGACGGTGCGAGCGCGTTGAATCGAGGCGGCGCCGTGACCATCTGTCTGTCACCAAACCGCTTTCGGGTTGCAGGCGATTTTCATTCGGCCCGAAACGCTCTAGCCCTAATGTGACCGAGATCGAACGGTTACGCTTGCTGTGCGTTCTTGCTCGCGGGAACGTAAAGTTCAGGAGAAGACACCCTTGGCCAATATCACTCTGGTCGATGACGACGAGAACATCGTGGCGTCCGTTTCGCTGGCGCTGGAAAGCCATGGCCATAAGATCACCGCCTATCACGACGGGGCCTCGGGTCTGGCCGCGCTGGAATCCTCGCCGCCCGATCTGGCGATCCTGGACGTGAAGATGCCGCGCATGGACGGGATGGAGGTGCTGCGTCGCCTGCGCCAGACCTCGCAGATCCCGGTGATCATGCTGACGTCCAAGGATGAGGAGATCGACGAGATCCTGGGCTTCAACCTGGGCGCCGACGACTATATCCACAAACCCTTCAGCCAGCGTCTGCTGATCGAGCGGGTCAAGGCGCTGCTGCGCCGCACGGGCGCCGACGGCGGCGAACCGGAATCGGCCGCCGAAGTCTCGGGCCGGGCGATCAAGCGCGGCAAGTTGTCGATGGACCCGGCGCGCCACGAGTCGACCTGGGATGGCAAGCCCGTCAAGTTGACGGTGACCGAATTCCTGCTGCTGCAGGCCCTGGCCCAGCGTCCCGGCTTCGTGAAGAGCCGCGACAACCTGATGGACGCCGCCTACGACGACCAAGTCTATGTCGACGACCGCACCATCGACAGCCACGTGAAGCGGATGCGCAAGAAGTTCCGCGCCGTGGACAATGAGTTCGACGCGATCGAGACCCTGTATGGCGTCGGCTACCGCTACCGCGAGAGCTGAACCGGGCGGGCGCGAGCCCGACGAGGAGCCCCAGCGCCGGCCGTTGTTCCGCTTCGGCGGATCGCGGCTGGGCGGCTTCATCCTGGTGCTCAATCTGCTCAGCCTGCTGATCCTGTTCGGCGGGGCGCTGGCGATCAACGAATGGCGTCCCGGCCTGATCGAGGCGCGTCAGGAATCGCTGACGGTCCAGGCCGAGCTGCTGGCTAATGTGTTGCGCGAAGAAGGCGTAACACGGGGCGAGCCGACGCCCGAACTGGACCCCATCCGCGCGTCGATCTGGCTGACCGACCGGTTCATCCCGGCGGGCCAGCGGGTGAGGCTGTATGATGTGAACGGCCTGTTGCTGGTCGACAGCTATCAGGTGACCGAGGCCATCGGCGGGCGGCCCCTGCCCGACGCGCAGCCGGCGGGGACGGCGACCGAGGACGCCGCCAAGGCCAATCTGCTGTCCGAGCGCCGGGTCGCCCGCGCCGACAGCGAACTGGCAGCCGAGGTGGCGGCGGCGCTGGACGGCTCGCCTCAATCGACCCTGCGTCGCAACGAATCCGGCGACCGCGTCGTCTCCGTCTCCATCCCGGTGCGCCATGTGCGCCAGGTGCTGGGCGTGCTGACCGTCGAGTCCGGGGACGTGGACGAAATCCTGGGCGCTCAGCGGCAGGCGCTGTTCCCGTTCGCCCTGGTGGCGCTGGGGGTCAATCTCTTGGGATCGCTGCTGCTGCATCTGTTCGTGGCGCGACCGATCATGCGGCTGTCGGCGGCGGCGGATCAGGTGAAGCTGCAACGCGCGCGGGCCATCTCCCTGCCGGATCTGGAGGATCGCAAGGACGAGATCGGCGATCTGGCGCGGTCTCTGGAATCCATGACCGACACCCTGTCGACGCGGATGGACGCCATCGAACGGTTCGCGGCCGATGTGTCGCACGAGATCAAGAACCCCCTGACCTCGATCCGTTCGGCGCTGGAAACCCTGCCGCTGGTCAAGACCGATGCGCACCGCGAGAAGCTGACGGCGCTGTTGCAGCAGGACGTGCGTCGGCTGGACCGGCTGATCACCGACATCTCCAACGCCTCGCGGCTGGATGCGGAGCTGTCGCGCGATCGGCCCCGGCCGGTCGATCTGAACCGGCTGCTGGTCGATATCGTCGGCGTCTATGAAACGACGGCCAAGCCCGGCGACATTCCGGTCGTGCTGACGGCGCCCGAACAGGCCCTGCGGGTCATGGGGCGCGACGGGCCGCTGGGGCAGGTGTTCCGCAACCTGATCGACAACGCCCGCTCGTTCAGCCCCACCGGCGGCGTGGTGCATGTGACGCTGGAAGAAACGACCGACGACCTGCCGATCCGCGTGCGGGTCGAGGACCAGGGGCCGGGCATCCCGGCCGAGAACCTGGAGACGGTGTTCGAGCGCTTCTACACCTCGCGGCCCAAGGGGGCGGTGTTCGGATCGAACTCGGGCCTGGGCCTGTCCATCGTGCGTCAGATCGTCGAGGCGCACGGCGGCCGGGTCCATGCCGAGAACAGGGCCGAGGGCGGCGCCCGGTTCGAGATCGTCTTCCCGCCGGTCGGCCGCCGTCTGTGAGCGAGGGCCAGCCGGTCCACGCCACGACGGTCGCCGTGCGGCGGCGCGGCGCGTGGCAGGGCGTGATGATCCTGGGGCCGTCGGGCGTGGGCAAGAGCGATCTGGCGCTGAGGCTGATCGCGCGCGGCTGGCGGCTGGTCAGCGACGACTACACCCAGGTCTGGGCCTCCGATGGGGCCGTCCATGCGTCGGCGCCCGCCGCCATCGCGGGTCGAATCGAGGTGCGCGGCCTTGGAATCGTGGCCGCCAGAACACGCCCGGTTTGTCGCGTGGCGCTGGCCGTCGCCTGTGTGGCGGAAGGCGTCGAACGGCTTCCGGAGCCGCAGACACGGGCTTTCGCGGGGGTGGACCTGCCCCTCTTGGCGCTGGACCCCAGACCCGCCTCGGCCGTCGATGTGGTCGCAGTCGCGCTGGAGACGCTTTGAAACCCCGAAAGACGGGTCTATGACACGCCCCTTGCGGTCCAAAGAGGGCGGCGTCCGACCTCCCTTGCCGGGCGGGGGAATGCCTGGGACGGTTCAGGGCGTGATGCGAGTGAAGTCCTCATGATCGGTCTGGTGATCGTCACCCACGGCGGGCTGGCGTCCGAATTTCTCTCCGCCATGGAGCATGTGGTCGGCCCGCAGCGCGGCGTCGCGGCCATCTGCATCGGGCCTGACGACGACATGGAGCGTCGGCGTCGCGACATCGTCGATGCGGCCGCGGCCGTGGACGATGGCGAAGGGGTCATCCTGCTGACCGACATGTTCGGCGGCACGCCGTCGAACCTGGCCATCTCGGTGATGGAACAGACGCGCGCCGAGGTCATCGCCGGGCTGAACCTGCCCATGCTGATCAAACTGGCCAGCGTGCGCGGGCGCGAGACGCTGGAATCCTGCGTGGCCCATGCGCAGGACGCGGGTCGCAAATACATCTCCGTCGCGTCTTGGGTGCTCGCAGGCGAAAAATGACCGTCACCGCGACCCTGAACATCTGCAACACGCGCGGCCTGCACGCCCGCGCCTCGGCCAAGTTCGTCAAACTGGCCTCCAGCTTCGAAAGCGAGATCCACGTCACCCGCGACGGCGTGACGGTGGACGCCCGCTCGATCATGGGCCTGCTGATGCTGGGCGCCGGCATCGGCTGCAGCATCGACGTGTCGGCCGAGGGGCCTGACGCCGAAGAGGCCATGGAAGCCCTGACGGACTTGGTCGCGCGCAAGTTCGACGAGGATCAGTAGACCGAGGTCGGCGCTACGGGGTTTGACCCTAGGGCCATGGCTTCAACGCATCCCGATAATCGCCGAAAACGGACAGTGTGTAGGTCGCCTTTGGGTGGAAGCCGACGCTGGAGTTGTTGACCCCCAGCGCTTGCACGGAACTCTGGCGCTAGATGAAGGCGATTTGGGCCGCTGGTCGCGCTGTCGAGCGAACTAGCCGCTCTATCTTCATGAACCGCTGATTGTCTTTAAGGGCCTCGCCAATACGTCTTTCGCGCCCAGTTTGATCGCTTCCTGAACCTCGCTGGCCTGAATAGCGAGCTGTCAGCACCATCACAGGCAAGGTCAGGGTGCTGGAGAGCGCCGAACCCCTGAAGGCGAGGCCTATTCTAATCGAGGATCATGGGGTGGGGGCGAGTGTCGGGGATGCGCTTGGCCGCATCGTCAAATCTGCGCGCCCGCAGGTTTGTTGTGATCCGGTCCGACGTCTCTGCCTTTTCGTGCGATGCGCCACATAAAGAAGATGATGCCGCAGACAAGGAACAGCGTGCAGAAGATGCTTCCCTCCGGGCCATCCGCGCCACCGGTGAGAAAGTCCGTTCCGGCTGGGGCCAGCGAGACGATGAGCGCGGGCACGCCCGCGTCGAGGCCGGTGACCGGTACGTCGAAGCCGGTGGCGATTATCCAGTTCCATCCCACGTGCCACCCCATCACGCCCCAGATGTTGTTGGATGAGATGGACCACGCGCTCGCGAAGAGAGCGAAAAGCAGGATGTTGCCGGTGACGAGCCAGGGCTGACCCCGGGAGAAATGGAGCAGCGTAAAGGTAAGCGACGATAACAGGACGGCAATGACGAGGTTCGCGCGGCGCGTGATGACTGAGATGAGCCATCCACGGAAAATGATTTCTTCGATGCTGGCTTGAACGAGGAAGCCTACGAAGAGGCCAGCCATTGCGATGACTGCGCCAGAGGACTGAGCGGCCGGAAAGAGTGCGCCAGGTTCGTAGGCGCCAGCCAACCAGATACAGGCTATCATTGCCGACGGCATGACGACGCCAACACCCAGGCCGCCATAGAATCCTTGCGCCGCACCGTCTCTCGTAAGACCGATTGTGCCGGCATTCCGCCGCTCGACGACGGCTATCCATGCGGCAACGGCGAGCAGCCAGGTGATGAAGGATACAACCAGCATCGCCGTGAGGCCCTGGGCGCCGACGAATTCGCCTTGTGCATCCACAAAGCCGAACCGCTCAAGAAAAAGAGTGGACGGAATCTCGGTGGCGATCGCGAGGGCGATGCAGATGACGGGAGTGAGAAGCGCCCATGGAAGCCAGCCGCGCGCCGGTGATGTGCTGTAGATGGTTCTAAGGTTCATACCCGCAGACTGAAGCGGGTCGCGGTCCAGTTATAGAACGATCGTGTGCGTTCACGCCCACTGACGCAGGGCGGCGGTTTCGGGGTCGCCGCTGTTGGGCGCGCCTCATACAGATCCAGGACGATTGAGTCGTCGCCATTGCGCCGGCGTCAGGCCGTAGGCGCTTCGAAAGTGTCGCGTCAGGTGGCTCTGGTCAGAGAATCCGCTGGCAGCGGCGATTTCTGCAAGCGGGGTCCTGCCGTTCATCATGGCTCGCGCTGTGTCGAGGCGGCGGAAGATCAGATAGCGATATGGACTGACGCCCAGCAGCGCACGGAATCCGCGAGAGAGTTGCCAACGGTCCTGTCCGCTGACGCGTTCGAGATCATCAAGTCGGACATTGCTGTCCGGGTGGGCGTCTATGAACGCTCGCGCCAGCGCCACCGCCTGGAGATCCACGCGCCGGTGATACGTCTGTTCACTCCCAAGCTCTGACAGCGCCTCCGCGAGGTCGAGCATGGCCTGATCATACTCCAGGCCACCTAGGGCTTGGTTGAGATCACCAATAAGGGCCGTGGCGGCCGCGTGCAGCCGCGCGTCGTCAGATACGCCCCCGGCAAGGAAAGGAAGGGCGCGTCCGCCGAGAGCCTCCTGAAGCGCGGACGGTGCGACGCTGGCGCTCCGGTACCGGAAGTGTCGCCCGTCCCCGGCGTGACCGTCATGAAGCTCATCCGGATGGAGAACGACGATCTGACCTGGCAGCGAATGGCGCCGCGACCCGCGGTAGGAGAAGCTCTGCACCCCCGCGACGGTTATGGCGATGGCGTATGTGTCGTGCCGGTGTGGACCGTAGGCTGCCCCGTTGAGGGACGCTTCAAACCGCTCGAAATCACCCGGCGCCCGCACGATCCAGCTAGGTTCGTCAAACGACATGCTGCTCCAACCCTCCTGACGACGTGAGTCGATGGGTGTTGGCGAAGATCATAAGGCAAAACGGACGGCCCGCAGCGGCCAAGCTGATCAGAGTCCGCATTGGGTCGAAAGCCAACACTGACCCATTGCCGACTTTTGGATATTGCGCTTGGGGCGACAGATCTGGGTCAGCCTTGCCTGTGGCTGCTGAAGAAGCGCCGAGCGGCCGCTAAAGCCCCAGCGTCCGACGCACGTCGCGCCAGTCGACGTATTTGAAGTTCTGCGTGCCCACGTCGTTGACGTCGTCCTGGATGACGACGAGGCCTTCGGGGAAGGGGCCGACCTGACCGCTGGCGGCCGCCAGGCCGTCGGTGCCGGTGACGCCGTCGACCGCGCCGTCCACGACCTTGAACCGGCCCTTGTATTCCGGCGCCGGGCCGTCGATGCGCCAGACGGGGAAGGTGGAATCGCCTTGGCTGGAGGCGATCAGATAGCGGCCCGAGGGGTCGGTGATCGTGGTCAGGCCTTCCGCGTCGGCGACCAGGATGCCCTTGGCGATGGGCTGGATCAGGGTGCGGGCCGCGCCCGAGGCCGGGTTCAGGCTATAGCGCCACAGGCCGACGTTTTCCTCGTTGATATAGAGGGCGTCGGTGGCTTCGTCGGCGGCGCAGCCTTCGGAGATGGTTCCGATCTCGGCGGTGCGGACCAGGCGCGCCGTGGGCTGGCCGGCGGCGTCCACGCCCAGGATGAACTGGCGAAGCTCGCCCTCGTGCCCGACCAGGATGGCGTGAACCTCGGCGCCGCGCCGCGCAAAGCAGAAGCCGTAGGGTTCGACCACGTCGGTGGCGACCGCGCCCCAATAGCGCACGCCGTTCTGACCGGTCCCAGCCAGGTCGAAGGTGTAGAGGGAAATGCCGGTCTTGCCCGGCGTGCGGTCGCTTGCGCCCAGCACCACCTGCGGACGGCCGCCGACCGACAGGCCCTCGACCACATCGACGTTGTTCAGCAGGCCCTCGGGCAGGAACTGCAGGATCTTGCCGTCGAAGCCGTAGATGTAGAGGCCGGATTTCTTGTCCGTGCCGGCGACGAAGCCGGGCGTGGATTGACCCATGATCGTGACCGGCGAAGCGCTGGCCCATACGGCGGGGTCGTCGGCCGCGTCCTGACCCGCCGTGCCGACCGACGGGGTTTCCAGCACAGCCATAACCGGGGCGCCGGGGCCGACGAGGCCCGCGCCCTCGCCCTGATAATCGACCTCGTGCGTGGCGCAGGCGGCGAGCAGGGCCAGGGCGGCGCAGGCGGTCAGCGAGCGGGCGAGGGAAGGGCGCATGTCGGTCTCCGGGCGATCTGGACGCGTCCCTGTGGCCAAGCCGTCTGCGCGTCAACGGCGCGGGCGTGACGGTTCGGCGTCGGTTCGATGACTGATGTTCCGTCAAGGGATCAAGCGTCGCCGTTCCGTCGGAAAACCGCGAACGGGGCGTCGTGGAATCGTCGCTTTCGCGTCGCCGCCAAGGGTTAAGCGGCCCCTCCATCGGCTGAAGCGAAACGTCGCTCGCCGAAGGGGATTTGACATGAAACTGAACCTGCTGATGGGCGCCGCGATCGCGCCGATGATCCTGGCGCCGCTGGCCATGCCCGCCCACGCCGATGTCGACGCCGTGGCCTCGGCATCAGCTGCGGTCGCCGGCGACGTGATCTACGGCCGGGTGACTAACGCCGCCGGCGCGCCCCTGCCGGGCGCCGAGGTTCTGGTGCGCGGCACCGGCCAGCGGGCCGTGACCAACACCCAGGGCGAGTTCACCCTGCCGACCGCCAGCGGCTCCATGGTGCTGGAGGTCAACTATCTGGGCCTGCCCTCGACCAGCCAGACGGTCGTGACGACGCCGGGCGAAGACGCCAATGTCGCCATCGTCCTGGGCGCGCAATCTTCAGGAGGAATGGCTGCGACGGACGTGGCCGATGTGATCGTGACCGGCGTCATCACCGACGGCGTCGCCCGCTCGCTGAACCAGCAGAAGAACGCCGACGGCACGGTCAACGTCCTGTCGGCCGACGCCATCGGCCGCTATCCCGACCCCAACGTGGCGGAATCGCTGCAGCGCGTTCAGGGCATCGCCATCCAGCGCGACCAGGGCGAAGGCCGCTACATCAACGTGCGCGGCGCGCCGGCCGCCTTCACCGCCGTGTCGGTGGACGGGGTCGCCATTCCGGCCGTGTCGCCCACGACCCGCGCGGTCGATCTGGACACCCTGCCCTCGGACATCGTCTCCAGCGTCGAGGTGTCCAAGACCCTGACGCCGGCCCAGGACGCCGATTCCATCGCCGGCGCCGTGGACATCAAGACCCGCTCGCCCTTCGACAAGCGCCGCCTGGCCGTTAGCGGCTATGCGGGCGGCAGCTACAACGACTACGGCGGTTCGGACACGCGCGCGGGCGCAACGGCGTCCAACGTCTTCGGCCCGGATCAGACCTTCGGCGCCTTGGTGTCGGTCAGCTATTCCGAGACCAACCGCCGGCCGGACAACGTCGAAAACGGCTGGGTTCTGATCAACCGCAACGCCGCGCAGGGCGGCGGCCAGATCTGGGGTCTGGAGAACACCCTGTTCAAGGATTACGAGACCGAACGGACCCGCAAGGCCGTGACCGGCGCGCTTGAATGGCGGCCCAGCGACGCGATCCGTCTGTGGGTTAAGGGCTCCTACGCGCAGTTCCGCGACGACGAATTCCGCAACACGCTGAACTTCACCTACAGCGACGGCACGCTGCAGCCGGGCTCGACCGACACAAGCGCGACCTTCACCAACGCCCGCATCTACAAGCAGCTGCGTCACCGCACCCAGGAGAACGACATCTCCACCCTGGTGCTGGGCGGCGAGCAGACGTTCGGCAATGGGGCGGTCTGGGACGGCGCCCTGTCGTTCGCCAACAGCAAACAGACCTATCCGCACCGCGACGAGCTGGTCTATCGCTCCAGCGCGACGACCCTGTCGTACAACACGGCCGACCACTATCATCCGACCTATTCGGCCTTCAGCGAGCCGACCGGCTTCTATCTGAACGCCGGCAATTACAGCTTCCGCGAAAACACCTTCCGCTCGAACACGACCGAACAGGACGATGTGGCGTTCAAGACCAATCTGTCGCTGCCCACCGTCATCGGCGGCCGCGAGGTCGAGCTGAAGTTCGGCGCCAAATACAGCACCCGCGACGTTACGGCCGATGAAGAGCGGTTCCGCGACCGGAGCGCGGCCGCCAGCTCCGGCACGCTGGCCCCGCTGCTGAGCGATCGTCCGTCGCGGAACTACGACTACAATCTGGGCTTCAAGTTCGATGCGGGCTTGGTAACCGACTATTTCGATCGCGTCCGGGCCGGCTCGACCAATCCCGACCCGGCCGCCGGCGTTCGCCGCATTCCGCAGTCGATCACCGCCGACTATACTGCGCAGGAAGATATTCTGGCGGGTTACGGCCAGGCTCGGTTCGATATCGGCGCGACCAATGTGCTGATCGGCCTGCGTGTCGAGAAGACCGACTTCGAAGGGTCGGCGACCAGCGTGGCCCTGTCCGGCGGGCAGACTCCGGTCAAGGTTGAGCGCGACCAAACCGATTTCTTCCCGAACCTGACGCTGCGCCACAGCTTCAGCGATCAGCTGGTCGGTCGTTTCGCCCTGACCCGCGCCATTTCGCGCCCGGACTATACCGACATCGTTCCGCGCGTTCTGGAAACCACCGACAGCGGCCGCACGACGGTCACGCGCGGCAATCCCGATCTGAAGCCGACCCTGTCGAACAACATCGATGCGGGGCTGGAATACTATCTGCGTCCGCTGGGCGTGATTTCGGCCAACGCCTTCTACAAGGACCTGTCGAACTACCGCTTCACTCTGGTGACGGACGGCGTGCCCTATGTCACCCCGACCACCACGGTCGCCCAGGTCACCGAGGCCCGCAACGCCCTTGACGGCCATATCGCCGGCATCGAGTTCAACTGGCAGCAGACGTTCGACTTCCTGCCGGGCTGGGCTTCGGGCTTCGGCGTCTTCGCCAACTACACCCTGACGGATGCGGAGATCAAAACCAGCCGCGCCTTCGCCGGTCGCGACACTTTCGTGCTGCCGGGTCAGTCGGACGAGACCTATAACGCCGCCCTGTTCTACGAACGGTACGGCTTCAGCGCGCGTGTCTCCTACACGCACCGCAGCGACTTCCTGGAGGCGATCGACGCGACCAACCCCGGCAAGGATCTGTATGTCGAGGGGCGCGGCCAGCTGGACTTCACCGCCAGCTACGACTTCGGCAATGGTGTGGAAGTGTTTGGCGAGGCCAAGAACCTGACCGACAGCGCGGGCGTGCGCTACTATGGCGTCAAGGAGCGGACCTACGAGTACGAGAAGTTCGGCTACAACGTCTTTCTAGGCGTGCGCTTCAAGCTTTGAGCGCGCCGATCAGACATGACCGAAGGGGCCGGGCGGCGACGCTCGGCCCTTTTTCGTCGTCTGACCCTCTGCAATTGGTCGAAACGCGGCCCCATATGGCGTGCAGCGGTTGACCCACGCGGGGCCAACGCTAGTGTCCGCGCGCCTTTCCCCGCGCGCCAGAAGACCAGAGGATACCATGGCCGAAGCCACCGCCGCCTACGACGTCGTCATCATCGGCGGAGGCCCTGGCGGCTATAACGCCGCGATCCGGGCGGGCCAGCTGGGCCTGAAGGTCGCCTGCGTGGAGATGCGTTCGACGCTGGGCGGAACCTGCCTGAACGTCGGCTGCATGCCGTCCAAGGCCCTGCTGCACGCCTCGGAACTGTGGAACGCCGCTAATACCGAGTTCGCCAAGATCGGCATCGAGGTCCAGCCCAAGCTGCACCTGGACCAGATGCACAAGGCCAAGGACGACAGCGTCACGGCTCTGACCAAGGGGATCGAGTTCCTGTTCAAGAAGAACAAGGCCGACTGGATCAAGGGCAAGGGCAAGATCGTCGGAAAGGGCAAGGTCGAGGTGACCGCCGCCGACGGCTCGGTCCAGACGCTGGACGCCAAGAACATCGTCATCGCCACCGGCTCGGAGCCGACCCCGCTGCCGGGCGTCGCCTTCGAGGATGGCAAGGTGATCGATTCCACCGGCGCACTGTCGCTGCCGGCCGTGCCCAAGAAGCTGATCGTGGTCGGCGCCGGCATCATCGGTCTGGAGCTGGGTTCCGTCTGGCGCCGTCTGGGCGCCGAGGTCACGGTGGTCGAGTTCCTGGACCGGATCACGCCCGGCATGGACACCGAGGTCGCCACCGCCTTCCAGCGCACCCTGACCAAACAGGGCATGACGTTCAAACTTGGCGCCAAGGTCACCGGCGCCAAGTCGGTAAAGGACGGGGTGGAGCTGACAGTCGAGCCGTCGGCCGGCGGCGCCGCCGAGACGATCAAGGGCGACGTGGTGCTGGTCGCCATCGGTCGTCGTCCGTACACGGACGGTCTGGGCCTGGAGAGCGTCGGCGTGACGCCGGACAAGCGCGGCTTCATCGACCATGACCACTTCAAGGTGGCGGATGGCGTCTGGGTGATCGGCGACGTGACCCACGGTCCGATGCTGGCCCACAAGGCGGAAGAAGATGCGGTCGCCGTGATCGACACCATCGCCGGCAAGTATGGCCACGTCGACTATGCCCTGGTGCCCAGCGTCGTCTACACCTTCCCCGAAGTGGCCTGGGTCGGTCAGACCGAAGACCAGCTGAAGGCCTCGGGCGTCGCCTACAAGAAGGGCAAATTCCCCTTCACCGCCAACAGCCGCGCCAAGATCAATCACGAGACCGACGGCTTCGTGAAGGTTCTGGCCGACGCCGCGACCGACAAGGTGCTGGGCGTCCACATCATGGGCCCGCAGGCCGGCGAAATG
The DNA here is from genome assembly GCF_001422455.1 of Brevundimonas sp. Leaf280. Taxonomy (NCBI): domain Bacteria; kingdom Pseudomonadati; phylum Pseudomonadota; class Alphaproteobacteria; order Caulobacterales; family Caulobacteraceae; genus Brevundimonas; species Brevundimonas sp. Leaf280. The sequence goes on from NZ_LMNC01000004.1 coordinate 228,538, forward strand.
ATCCACGAGGCGGCCATCACCATGAGCTTCGGCGGCGCGTCGGAAGACATCGCCCGCACCTGCCACGCCCACCCGACCCGTTCGGAAGCCGTCCGTCAGGCGGCCATGGATGTCGAAGGCTGGATGATGCAGGCCTGATCCGAAACGGATCGAGACTTCAAGCAGGGCCCGGACGGCGACGTCCGGGCCTTCGTCAAATCAGGCCAGACCCTTCAGCCGATAAAGCGCCTCCAGCGCCTCGCGCGGGGTCAGGTCGTCGGGGTCGACGTCGCGAAGCGCCAGTTCCACGGGGGAGGGTCCACGCATCGGTTCCGGCTCGGCGACAGCGAACAGAGGCAGGTCGTCCAGGCGGGCGGCGGCGGCCTTTTCGCCTTCCAGCCGGTTCAGCACCGAGCGGGCGCGGGCGACGACGGAGGCGGGCACGCCGGCCAATTTCGCGACTTGGACGCCGTAGGAGCGATCGGCCGCGCCGGGCGCCGCTTCGTGCAGGAAGACCAGTTCGCCGTTCCACTCGCGCGCGACCATGGACAGGTTGCAGACGTGATCCAGCCGCGTCTCCAGCTGGGCCAGCTCGTGATAGTGGGTGGCGAACAGGGTGCGGGCGCGGTTGGTCTCGTGCAGGGCCTCGGCCGTGGCCCAGGCGATGGCCAGGCCGTCATAGGTGGCGGTGCCGCGCCCGATCTCGTCCAGAACGACGAAGCTGTGCGGCGTGGCCTGGGTCAGGATGGCGGCGGTCTCGACCATCTCCATCATGAAGGTGGAGCGGCCGCGCGCCAGGTCGTCGCCGGCGCCGACGCGACTGAACAGCCGATCCACCACGCCCAGCCGCATAGAGCGGGCGGGCACGAAGGCGCCGGCCTGAGCCAGGATCACCAGAAGCGCGTTCTGGCGCAGGAAGGTCGATTTACCGGCCATGTTCGGGCCGGTGACGATGGCCAGGCGCGATCCGTCCTGGCCCGAACCGTCAAGCCGGGCGTTGTTGGGGGTGTAGGGATCGCCGCCCGCCTTGACCGCCGCCTCCACGACGGGGTGGCGGCCAGCCTCGACGCAGAAGGTCAGGGTGTCGTCCACGATCGGGCGGGTCGCGCCGACTTCCTGGGCCCATTCAGCGAGGGCGGCGTGGGCGTCCAGTTCGGCGAGCGCCTCGGCGACGGCCTGTAGCGGCTGGGCCAGGCGGGCGGCCTCGCGTCGCCAGCCCTCGAAGGTCTCGCCTTCGATGGCGAGAGCCCGGTGGCCGGCCTGGCTGATCTTGGCGTCCAGCTCCGACAGTTCGACGGTGGTGAAGCGGACCTGGTTCGCCAGGGTCTGGCGGTGGATGAAGGGACTGTCGGGACCGGCTCGGAGCAGGCCCTCGGCGGCCTTGGCGCTGGTTTCGAGGAAATAGCCCAGCACGGCGTTGTGCTTGATCTTGAACGGCACGCCGGACGCGGCGACGGCGCGGGCCTCCAGATCGGCGACGACGCGGCGGCTGTCGTCGCGCAGGGTGCGGGCGGCGTCCAGTTCGGGGCGATAGTCGGGGCGCACATAGCCGCCGTCGCGCGCCAGATGCGAGGGCTCGTCCACCAGGCCGTCGATCAGGTCGGCTTTCAATCGCGACACGTCGGGCGACAGGGTCAGGCGGTCCAGCGCCGAGGCGATGCGGCGCGGCTGGCCGGTCAGAGGATCGACCTGCCCGACGAACAGACCGGCGACGCCCTCGGCGATCGACAGGCCGATGCGCACCGCCGCCAGATCGCGCGGGCCGCCACGACCCAGGGCCAACCGCCCGACCGCGCGGGCGATATCCGACGACGCCTTCAGCGCCTCGCGCAGATCGCGGCGCAGGTCGCGACGCTCCAGCAGCCATTCGACGGCGTCGAGCTGTTCGTTGATGGCCAGGGGATCGCGCAATGGCCGGGCGATCCGTTCGGCTAGGGCGCGCGCGCCGCCCGAGGTGACGGTGCGGTCGATGCAGGCGAGCAAGCTGCCCTCGCGCTCGCCGCGCTGGGTGCGGTCGATCTCAAGACTGGTGCGGGTCGCCGGGTCGATGGCGAGGAAACCGCTTTCGCCCAGACGGCGCGGCGGGGCCAGGGCAGGGACCTTGCCGGCTTGGGTCGTCTCCAGATAGGCGGCGATCAGACCCAGCGCCGAAACCTCGGCCTCCTCGAAAGCGCCGAAGCCGTCGAGGGCCGAGACGCCGTACAGGCGTTCGACGCGGGCGCGCGCGGCCTGGGGTTCGGCGATGGCGCCGGCCAGCGCCTGGACCACGCCGCCCGAACCGTCCAGGGCGTCGTGGGTGGTCTCGTCCGAATACATCCGGTCGGTGACCAGGACTTCGGACGGGCGGAAGGCGGCCAGGGCCGCGCCCAGGTCTTCGATAGAGCAGGCGACGCTGTCGACCGCGCCGGACGACAGTTCGACGACGGCGACCGCCGCCCTTCCTTTGCGCACCGCGACCGCCGCCAGACGGTTGGCGCCGCGCGCGTCCAGCAGGCTGTCTTCGGTCAGGGTGCCGGGGGTGACGACCCGGACCACGCCGCGATGCACCACGGCCTTGCCGCCGCGCTTCTTGGCCTCCGCCGGGTCTTCCAGCTGTTCGCAGATGGCGACCTTGTGGCCGATGCGGATCAGGCGGGCGAGATAGCCCTCCATCGCATGGACCGGCACGCCGGCCATCGGAATGTCCTCGCCCTGATGCTTGCCCCGCTTGGTCAGGGTGATGCCGAGCGCCGCCGCCGCGACCTCGGCGTCCTTGAAGAACAGCTCGTAGAAGTCGCCCATGCGGAAGAACAGGATGGCGTCCGGCTGCCCCGCCTTGGCCGTCAGATATTGCGCCATGAACGGCGTCGCGCCTTCCAGCGAGGCGGCGATTTCCGGGGGATGCCCATTTTCGGGGAATTTGGCAGGCGCGTTCATGTGGCCACAGGGTGACGGATCGCGCCCGGCGGCTCAAGGCCGTTGACCGGCTCTTGCACAGGCTTGTCGGCCCTGCGATAGGCCGCGTCAGGCGGTTAAGGGAACACGGTGTGACGCCGTGGCTGTGCCCGCAACTGTAGGCGGCGAGAGCGTCGTCCGTCCGGGGTTTCGATCCCGGCGCCACTGGGCAACTGGGAAGGCGAGGACGGCGGTTTACGACCCGCAAGCCAGGAGACCTGGCCGCCGACGTCGCTCGCTCCTGTCCGGGACCAGACAGCAGCGCGGTTTCTCCGTGGAAGCGACCCGACCTTGCGCCGTCCAGACCCTCGCGGTCTGGCGGGTCGGCTCGCTTTAAACGGTCTCTCGCGCGCACTCGCGGGACCGGAAATGGGGATTTCGCTCAATGAAGCGTTCCATTCTTCTTTCGACGGCCGCGATCGCCGCCGCCTTCGCCGCGCCTGCCTTTGCAGAGGACGCGACCCAGCTGGACGAAGTCGTCGTCACCGCCACCCGCATCCCGGCCATCGTCGCCGACACGCCCGGCGCCCGCGTCATCGACGGCAAGACCATCGAAAAGCGCGGCGCCATCTTCGCCGCCGACATCCTGGCCGACGTTCCAGGCCTGTCGGTGACGCGCACAGGCGCTTTCGGCGGCGTCGCCCAGGTCCGTATGCGCGGCGCGACGCCCGGCAAGGCCCTGGTCCTGGTCGACGGCGCGCCGGTCAACGATGCGGCCGAGCCGAACGGCGCCTATGACTTCTCCAGCTTAGAACTGGCCGATATCGCGCGGATCGAAGTGCTGAGCGGCCCGCAGTCGTCGCTGTGGGGCTCTGACGCCATCGGCGGGGTGATTTCGTTCACGACGCAAGAGATCGACGGCCTGCGCGCCGAGGCCGAAGCCGGCAGCTTCGACACCGTGCGCGGCCGCGTGTCGGCCGGGGTCGCCAACGAGACCTACGCCTTTAGCGCCTATGCGTCGCGCTTCGACACCGACGGCATTTCAGCGGCGGACGAGGCGGACGGCAACACCGAAGCCGACGGCTTCCGCAGCACGACGCTCGGCGCCAAGGGGCGATATGTCCTGTCCGATGCGGTCAAGGTCGATGGATCGGTGCGCTGGAACAAGTCCAAGGCCGATATCGACGGCTTCCCGGCGCCGAGCTTTACTCTGGCCGACACCGACGACACCCAGGAAAGCGAGCAGTGGTCGGGCTTTGGCCGCGTGACGGCCAAGGCGTTCGGCCTGACGCATCAGTTCAGCGTCTCGGCGTCGGATTTGGATCGCAGCTCGGTCAGCGGCGGCTTCGGCTCGACCTTCACCGGCGACCGTCAGGCTTATCGCTGGCAGGCGAACGGCCAGGCGCAGGACATCGACTATGCGTTCGGCGTCGAGCGGAACGAGGCCTCGGCGGCCCTGTCGTCGGGCCTGTCGCGCGACCTGTCGATCACCTCGGTGTTCGGCGTGGCCCAGTACGATGTCGGCGCGCTGAATCTGACCGGCGGATTGCGTTACGACGACACCGACGATTTCGGCTCCAAGACGACGGGGCGGGTGTCGGCGGCCTATGATCTGGCCGGGGGTTTCATCCTGTCGGGCGCCTACGGCACGGGCTTCAAGTCGCCGACGGTCAGCCAGGCGGTCTGCGACTTCTGCTTTGCGCCTCGGCCCTATCCCGAGCTGAAGCCGGAAACGGCCGACAGCGTCGAGATCGCCCTGGGCTGGGCCTCGGCCGACGGTCGGTTCGATGGGCGGGCGACCCTCTATCGCCTGAACGTCGAGGACCAGATCACCTATTCGGCCGGTCGCTATATCAACGTCGCCAAGACTCGTTCGGACGGGTTCGAGCTGGAAGGCCGCGCCCTGCTGGGCGGCGGCTTCGACCTGACGCTGGCCTATGCCTGGACCGACGCGACGGACCGCACGACGGGCGCGCGCCTGCTGCGCGTGCCGGAACACGCCGGTTCGGCGACCCTGGGCTGGACGGGCGACCGTCTGTCCGGCGCGCTGACGGTGCGGGCGGAAGGCGATCAGGACGATTCGGGCGGCTTCTCGACGGTGGCGCGCGACGGCTTCGTCACCGCCAATCTGAACGCGGCCTATGAACTGACCGACAAGGTCACCCTGACGGCGCGGATCGAGAACCTGGGCGACGAACACTATCAGCAGGTGTTCGGATACGGCGAGCCGGGACGGTCCGGCTATGTCGGGATCAGGCTGCGCTACTGATCCGGGCGCGGGCGTCGGCGGTGAAGGCCGCCGGCGCCTCGAGCGCCAGGGCCGACCAGTCCAGATTGGGACAGGGGGCGTGGGCGGCGGCCAGGATGGCGCGCAGTTCGGCGGCGGAGGCGACGCTGGCCACGACCTTGTCGACGCCGGGTAGGGCCAGGGCGTAACCGAGCGCTGCCTGCATCGGATCGCAACGCTGCTCGGCCAGACGCCGGCGCGTGCGCGACAGGGCCTGGGCATGACTGGCCAGTTCGGCCGGCAGATCGTCGCCGCCCGCAAACAGCAGGCCGCCGGCGAAGACCGAAGACAGGTGGACCGAGGCGCCCGTGTCGGCGATGGCTTCCAGAACGCCGTCCTGGGCCGCGCGCTGATCCAGCAGGCTGCACGGCACCTGGACCACATCGGCTTCCAGACGGCGCGCCAGAAGCGCGGGACCGTCCTCGATCGTGGCGCAGAAACCGATGCGGCGGAACAGGCCGCGATCCTTCAGGCTGCGGGCGCGATCCCACAGGGCGCGGCCTTCGGCGCCGGCCAGATCGGCGGCGTTGGAAATCAGCAGAACATCGCCGCGCGGCAGGCCCATCCGTTCCAGCGAGCGACGAGCGCGGGCCTCGACCCGGTCCAGACCTTCGCTGAGCGCAACGGTGCGGACCGTAACCTGGAAAGGCGAGGGGAAGGGCCAGGCCTGACCCAGCAGGCGTTCGCCGTCGCCCTCGGGCCGGGTGGCGATCAGCTTGACCCCGGCGTCGGCTCCGGTTTGCAGCAGAAAACGCATGGCTTCTTCGCGGGCGCCGGACGGCGCGCTCATGAAGGCGCCGGGCGCGCGCTCGGGCTCGGTCACCACGGCGAGGGCCAGGCGATGGATGGGCGACGACGCCGAAGGTGTGGCGGGGGAATACGACACGCCCGACACTATGATCGCCAATGCTTAAGGGACGCTGAGCGAGACCTTAAGCGAACCCTACTTATCCACCGCTGATATGCGCACTGAGGCGAAAATCAGGCGTCGGCGTCAGGCTGCAAGTCCGGGTGGGCCGAGGCGAAGGCGGGGTGAGCCAAGGCGGTCTGTTCGACCGCCAGCAGACGCGGCCAGGGCGATAGGTCCATGTTGAAGCGCCGCGCCGAATACATCTGCGGAATCAAATAACAATCGACCAGGGTCGGGGCGTCGCCGAAGCTCCAGCCGGCGCCGTGGCGGGCGACCAAAGCCTCCAGCGCGTCGAAGCCCGGTGCGATCCACCGGGCCGCCCAAGCGTCCACGGCGGCCTGATCGGCGTTGAACTCAGACCGGATGGCCTTCAACACGCGCAGATTGTTCAGCGGATGAATGTCGCAGCCGATCAGCGCGGCCATGGCGCGCACGGTCGCCCGGTGGTTCGCCCCCTTCGGCAGCAGGGCCGGGTCGGGGCGGGTTTCCTCCAGCCATTCCAGAATGGCCGGGCTCTGGGTCAGGACCAAATCGCCGTCCTGAAGGGCGGGGACCATGCCCTGCGGGTTCAGCGCCACATAGTCGGGCGTCTTCTGTTCGCCCTTGCGCAGGTCGTGAGCGGCGTTTTCGTAGCCGATCCCCTTGAGATTCAGAGCGATGCGAACGCGGTAGCTGGCGCCCGAGCGCCAGTAGCCGTGCAGGATCACGACTGCACCTCGAAGCTGAGCGTCTCCAGGCCATCGATGGTGACAACGACGCGGTCGCCCGGCTTGACCGGACCGACGCCGGACGGCGTGCCGGTGAAGATCAGGTCGCCGGGTTGCAGCGACCACAGGGCGGCGGCCGCCGCGACGATCCGGTCGGGGTTCAGGATCATGTCGTTCAGGACGCTGTCCTGTTTGGTTTCGCCATTGACGCTCAGGCGAATGGCGCCGTCGGGCGAAGGCAGGTCGCCCAAGGTGATGGGGCCGCAGGGCGCGGACTGATCGAACCCCTTGGCGGCGTCCCAGGGGCGACCGGCCTTCTTGGCCTCGGCCTGAAGATCGCGGCGGGTCAGGTCGCAGCCGACGGCCCAGCCGACGATGGCGACGCCGCCATCCTTGCCCGGCCCGATCGCGGCGACCAGTTCTGCCTCGTAGTGCAGGTTTGCGGTCGCCGACGGGTAGGATGGGTTTGCGCCGTCCGAGACGATGGCGTCGCCTGGCTTGGTGAAGAAGAAGGGCGTCTGTTTGTCGGGGTCCGACCCCATTTCGCGCGCATGGGCGGCGTAGTTCTGGCCCACGCACAGGATGCGGCGAACGGGGAACCGCTGGTACGATCCGACGATCGGCAAGGACGGGACGGGGCGGGGCGCGAACAGCCATTGAGTCATGGCGACCGTTCTAGTGCGGCGAATAGCCCGTGGCGAGAGGCGCGCGCCCTACCCAACTAAAGGAACCTCGTTGCGCATGTGGCGTTGCAACACGGGGTTCTCTATTCTACCGCCAAGCTTTCAACGGAGCGCGCACCATGGCTACCACCAAGGCTCGAGAAGATATCAAGGCCGACCTGAAGACCCTCAAGGAGGATCTGAAGACCGGCGCCCGCGAAGAGACCCAACGCCTGCGCGACAAGGCCGCCGAGGCCGAAGCGAAGCTGCGCGCCAAGAGCGACGAAGTCCGCGAGCAGGCCCGCAGCTATTACGACGAGGCCCGCGTGAAGGGTCGCGAATATTACGACGACGCGGCCGAACGCTTCGATGAGGCGCAACGCTATGTCGTCGAGCGCGTGCAGGAGCGTCCGCTGCAATCGACCGCCGTGGCGCTCGGCGTCGGCGTCATCCTCGGCATGCTGCTGGCCGGCCGCCGTCGCTGATGTTCAAGGGCATCGTGAAAAAACTGGTGGCGACGGCTGTCGTCGCCGCCAGTGTGTTCCTGGCCGTCGTCTTCCTGGGCGTGGCCATCTTCTATGCGCTCAGCCTGACGCTGACGCCGCTCGGCGCGGCGGCCGTGACGTTTGGTCTGTTCGCCCTGGTCGCCTTGATCGTGACTCTCGTCTTCCTGAAGGGCGACAAGCACGACGACGCCGAAGAGGAAGATGAGCCTGAGGGCCTTTTGGGCAAGGTGATTCACATCGTTCGCGAGCGTCCGATCGTCGGCGCCGTGGGCGGTCTGGGCGCCGCCTTCCTGTTGCTGCGCAACCCGGCTCTGGCGGCGATCGTCGCCAGCATGGTCGCGGATCGCAAGATGGATCAGGGCGGCTATTCGCGTCGTCGCCGTCGATAGGCGATGGAACGGCCAGGCGACCCTGGCGTTAATGATGCAGACCGACGAACGGCTCCCGGGTCGCCGACGGCAACATCAACTCAGGAGAGCTAAACCCATGATGCGCTGGGCAATTATCTTCCTCGTCGTGGCGCTCGTCGCGGCCGTTCTCGGCTTCGGCGGCATTGCGAACTTTTCGTTCGAGATCGCCAAATTCGTCGCCGTCGTCGCTATCATCCTGTTCGTCATCGCCCTGGTGGCCGGCGGACTGCGTGGACGCGGCGCGCCACGACTTTAGGCTAAACATCACGTCGAACGAGGGGCGGAGCCGAAGGCTTCGCCCCTTTTTCATGCGTAGAGCGGCCCAAAAAGAAAGAACTTTACAATACAAAGCAAATGAGTGATGCTGTCTCAACGGTTCGAGGAGGAGAGCATCATGACCCGCGAGACCCAAGCCATTCAGGACGACATCGCCTATATGCGCAGCCTGGCGCACGAGGGGCGGCATGCCCCCCTTCTGGCCGGCCCGATCCTGGTGACGGCCGGCATCGTGTTCGGAACGACCAGTCTGATCCAATGGGCCATCCAATCCGGCTTCGTGCAGCTCAATCCCTGGTCCCAGTTGTGGGTGTGGATCGTCGCCGGAGTGGTGTTCGCCGTCGCCCTTACAGTCCTGATTGGCCGCATGAAGACCAAGCCCGGCATCAACTCGGCCGGCAACAAGGCGGTCGGCGCGGCGTGGGAAGGCGTGGGCTACGGCATCTTCGTCACCTGGTTGGCGCTGGTTGCCTTGTCCCTGAAGACCGGACAGTGGTCCTGGATGGCGGTGATGCCGACCGTGGTCCTGGTCGCCTATGGCTCCGCCTGGATGATCGGGGCGGCGATGACGCGCACACGTTGGATGTCCTACACGGCCTTGGCCGCCTACGTTGGTGCGGTCGCCGTCGCCTGGTTCATGGGCAGCGCTACGATCTATCCGGTCTTCGCCGTGATCCTGTTGGCCGTGGCGCTGGTCCCGGGCATCGTCCTGATGCGTCAGGAACCGTCGGAGGTGGTCTGAGCATGGCCGACGACTTCGACATCAGCCGGATCGACGACGTCATTCACGGGCGCATCCGGCTGGGAATTATGGCCTATCTGTCCGGGGCCGGGTCGGCCGATTTCACCACCCTGAAGACCCGGTTGCAGACGACGGACGGCAATCTGTCGGTCCACTTGCGAAAGCTTGAAGAGGCGGGGTTTGTCGCCGTCTCCAAGAGTTTCAACGGTCGCAAGCCGCTGACGGAGGCCAGTCTGACCGATCAGGGACGCGACGCCTTCGTCGCCTATCTGGATGCGATGGCGGGCCTGCTGCCAGAGCGGTGAACATAGGCGAAAGCATGAAAGATGCTCTCGCTTTCATCCTGGAGCCTGATTCACGGCCTCGACGAAATCGCGAAGCGATTTCATCTCAACCGATCAGGCTTTAGAACCACGGTCATGACCGACCGCCTTCACGCCTTCGAGGCCATCGACAACTTTCGGGACTACGGCGACTACGCCACGACGGCAGGGCGGCGCGTGAAGCCCGGCCGACTGCTGCGTTCGGCCCACCACGCCCGGGCCAGCGAGGCGGACCTTGAGCGGCTGAAGGCGCTGGACATCGGGACCGTGGTCGATCTGCGCCGACCCAGCGAGCGCCGCGACCAGCCGTCGCGTCGGCCTGAAGGCTTCAGCGGGAAGATCATCGAAGGCGGCGTGGACGACGGCGCGGAGGCGCCGCACATCACCTTTCTGAAAACCGCCGACCTGACGCCGGACTCCGGGCGGCGCTTCATGACCCAGACCTATCGCAGCCTGCCGTTCGACGCCTCGCATCAGGACGTGTTCGGCCGCTATTTTCAGGCCCTGGCGGATGAAGACCGGCCCGTGGTGATCCATTGCGCGGCGGGCAAGGACCGGACGGGTTTTCTCGCCGCCCTGACCCACCATCTGCTGGGCGTGTCGCGCGACGACATGGTCGAGGACTATCTGCTGACCAACACCGCCGTCGATCTGGCGGGCCGGTCACCCGGCATCGCCAAACAGCTGCACAAGATGACGGGTCGGGTGGCCTCGGACGACGCGATCGTGGCCTTCCTGGGGGTCGAGGCCGCCTATCTGGACGCCGCCCTTGCCGAGGTCGAGGCGCGGCATGGATCGGTGGACGGCTATCTGAAGGAGGCGCTGGGCGTCGATGCGGCGCGCCGTGATCGGATCGTGGAGCGGCTGACCGCGTGAGCGAGGTTTTCAGCCACACCGTCACGCGCGACGCGCCCTGGGTCGATCCGGTCGCGGTGGCGGCGGGTCTCGGCGGCGGCGACGGCGCGCTTGCCCTGCTGTCGGACGGCGGGCCGGGCGGCCGCTGGTCCCACGTCGCCCAGGCGCCGGACGTCGCGCGGGTCGGCCCGGTGGATGACGCCGCGCCGTTCGAGGCGCTGCGGGATCCGCTGTTTGCCGCCGGCGCCGTCGGTCTGGCCGCCTACGACGCGGGCGCCCGGCCGGCCACCGGACGGCGCGAGACGGTTTGGCCCGATCTGATGCTGGCCCGCTATCCCGCCATGCTGAGCTTCGATCATCTTGAGCGCTCAGTGTGCGCCACGGGAAGAGGCGCGACGGCGGAGCAGGCGACGGCGGCGGCCGAGCGGGCCCTGATCTGGCTGGCGACGGCAGCGCCGGTCGTGACGCCCTCCGCACCGGCCGATCGTTTTGAGGCCGAGGCGCCGGCGAGCGCCTACCGCGACGCGGTCGCGAATGTGGTGGAGCGCATCGGGGCGGGGGAGCTGTTCCAGGCCAATATCGCCCGGGCCTGGTCCGGCGCGCTGAAGCCTGGCCGCGATCCGTTCGAGGTCTTCCTGCGGCTGCAAAAGGAGCGGGCGTCACCGTTCGGGGCCTATTGGCGGGTCGGGGATCGGGCGCTGGTGTCGAACTCCCCCGAACTGTTCCTCGCCTTCGATCCAGCCAGCCGCCGCATCGAGGCGCGTCCGATCAAGGGCACACGCCCACGCGCGGACGATTTCGATCAGGACCAGGCCCTGGCGAGCGAGCTTCGGGCCAGCCTGAAGGATCGGGCGGAAAATCTGATGATCGTGGACCTGATGCGCAACGATCTGGCGCGTGTGTCACGGCCCGGATCGGTTCAAGTCCAAACGCTTTTCGAGGTTGAACGCCATCCGACAGTGCATCATCTGGTCTCGACCGTGACGGGCGAAGCCAAGCCCGCGGTGGGTCCAGCCGAGTTGCTGGAGGCGACCTTTCCGCCCGGTTCGATCACCGGTGCGCCCAAACACCAGGCGATGAAAGTGATCGCGGCGCATGAAGCGCAGCGCGGTCCCTGGTGCGGTTCGTTGTTCCTGATCGGCGACGACGGCGCCCTGACTGCCTCTGTTCTCATCCGAACAGCTGGTTTCGAGCTGAAACACGACGTCTGGCGCTATCGCACCCTCGCCGGCGCCGGCATCGTCGCGGACAGCGATCCGGCCGCCGAAGAGGCGGAGACGGACGTCAAGATGTCAGCGATGCGACAGGCGCTGGTCGGTGTCTGAGCTCAACAGTTGCTGCAGGTGATGGTGTCCACGGTGCGTGGTCGCAGATAGGACATGCGGCTGAACTTGGTCACATACGGCGCGACTTGATCGAAAGGCGAGCTGTAGTCGTAGAAGGCTTCGGCGACGATGACGGACTCACCCTGTTCCAGCATGTCCGAAGGAATTTTCGCTTCGGCGACGGTCAGTTTGGACGCGACGCCCTTACCAACGCTCCAATCCACCTTGTAGGTCGTGGCGTTGACGCGCGTGACGCTGCTGACGCGCTGGGTCAGAGGCGTGGCGGCGAAGGGCGCCATGATCAGGTCGCCGATGGCGAAGACATCCGTCAGATCGGTCTTGGTCACGCTGTCGCTTTGAGACACCAGGTCGGCGACCATGGACGAGACGTGGCCCGTGCGCTTCAGGGCCATATAGCCCTGACAGAACTCCACCATGCCGAAGTAGAACAGGATCAGGATCGGCGCGAGGAAGGCGAACTCGACCGCGGCAACACCGCGGACATCGTGCCGGAGCGCCCGAAGATGCGCGCAGAAGCGATCCAGCCCGCGCATCATTGCCACGGCTCGTTGCGGAAGGCGGTCGTCGCGGTCATCAACACCTTGCCTGGACCGACACGCGAAACGGCCTGGCTCAGCAAGGGCGTGACCAGAGGGTGGGTGTACCAGACGCGAACGAGGATCAACGACCCTGCCTGACCGCCGTCATAGGTAGTCTTGGAGGGGTCCATGGCGTTGTTGGTGATGGGGTCCGGCACGTTCGGAGATGAAAACTTCGGTATGACGCGCACGTCCACCGTCATTCGGTTCGCGCAGTCGGACTTGAAGACCACCATCTTGTCGCAGACCTGGGTCTTGAACTTCTCCTTGTCGAAGTTCTGGTCCTTGGCCTGACCCGTGCGGATCAAGCGGCCGCTTTCCATCGTCGCCGTCTCCAGCACCGAGTCCAGCACGAAGACGATGCCCAGCTCCAGGATGGAGAAGATCATCAGGAAGAACGGGATGGCCACCATGGCGAATTCCACGGCGGCCGCGCCTTCACGCTTGCGCTTCGAGCGCGCCGTTGGCGACGGCGATGATCTCAGGGGGGGCATCGGCCGAAATCAGGGCGCGGTGGGCGCTGCGGCGGCCGCCGACGAGGATGAGGATCGGACGCTGGGCGTGCAGGAGGCGCCGCAGGCCATCTCGGTCGCCTGGGCGCCCCGCCAGACCCGAACCGAGCCGGTCGAGCCGCCGGTCACCACGATTTCGCGTTTGAATAGGGTGCGACCCACGCCGTCGACGGCGACCACTTCGGTGACGCCATAGCCCTTGCCGACGATGAACATGGTGTTGGCGTCCACCAGAGAGACGTCGGCGATCTGGGGGTTGCCGACGATGATGGAGGCCGCGGCGCCGCGAAGCTGAACGCGCGCCGAGCGATCGATCTCGACGTTCAGCGCACCGTCCTGGGCGTTGGCGGCCAGGGGGGCGGCCAGGGGGACAGCGAAGAGGGCGGCGGCGATCAGGAAGGACGGGATGCGGGACATCGGCGGCTCTTGATAGTGGCGCGTGCAAACGCGAACGCGCGCATGATGCAGCCGTGATCCTCAACAAAGGCTGAAGCGCCGGTATGAGAATTTTCTTTGGTAAATCTGCGCGTAACCAAACCTCGTGACTCAGATTTAACGGGCCTCGTGCATTTTGATCCTGCGTTTGGGGGTCAAGCGGGCTACCGGCTCCCCCCGCCAAGTTGCTCGCTAGACCATTTGAAAAAGGAACTAACCATGACCAAGTTCATCTCGCGCTTCGCCAAAGACGAATCGGGCGCCACCGCCATCGAATACGGCCTGATCGCCGCCCTGGTCGCCGTCGCCCTGATCACCGTTCTGACCACGATGAGCGGCAAGCTCAGCCAGACCTTCACGAAGGTTTCGACCTCGCTCGACGCCGCCAGCAAGTAAGGCTCGTCAGAGCTTTACGGGAAGGGCCGGGACGCAAGTCCCGGCCCTTTTTGCATGGTGGAAACCCAACCTTAAGTCCTGCCGACGAAAATGGGCGTCATGGATATTCTGCTGCTCACCCTGCTCGGCGTCTTTCCGGCCCTGGTCATCGTCGGCGGTCTGCACGACCTGATCACCATGAAGATCCCGAACTGGATCTCGCTGGCCCTGATCGGCGCCTTCTTCCCCATCGCCTTTCTGATCGGCGCCGCGCCGATGGATGTCGCTATCCATGTCGGCATCGGGTTCGCGGCGTTGCTGGTCGGCATGGGCATGTTCGCCGCCGGCTGGATCGGTGGAGGCGACGCCAAGCTGCTGGCCGCCAGCTGTCTGTGGATGGGGATGAGCGGCGTCGCGCCCTTTTTGATCTACACCGGCATCGCGGGCGGGGCCTTCTGCCTGCTGCTGATGACCGCGCGTCAGTATTTTCCGATGGTCGCCCCTTCGGTGTCGCAAGGCTGGGTCATCAATCTGATGCAGCCCAAGGGCGACATTCCTTATGGCGTCGCCATCGCCATTGGCGCTCTGCTGGCCCTGCCCGAGAGCGGGCTGCTGCTGACCTTCGCCTCGGGTCGCTGACACCCCGTTGACCGGCGTTCGCGGCGCTTAGGAAGCGTTAACCCGCAAGGCCCATGATCGTTAACGGTAGGCGTCGGGGGATGAATCCGAAACAGAGCGCCTGCTGGAGACATCCTGGATGAAGCCCGCCCGCATCGTCGTTATCTGCATCGCCGCCGTCTCGGCCATCGGCCTGGCCCTGGTGGTCCGAGCCATGGGGTCGTCGTCGAACGAACCCGCGACACCGGCCGCCGCCGCTCCCGTCGAAGTCCGCCCGATGGCCAAGGTGCTGGTCGCTGCCAAGGATCTGGAACCCGGCAAGCGTCTGGTGGAGGCTGACCTCGAATGGAAAGATTGGCCCGTCGACGAGGTCAATCCGGTCTTCATCACTGACGGCTCCACGCCGGTGCCCGCCAAGCCCGCTGCGGAAAGCGCGACGGCGAAGGCGACGGACGCCGTGAACCGCGTCGCCAAGGCGGCGACGGAGCTGGCCACGACCGGCGCCAAGTCCGACTACATCGGCTCGGTGGTCCGTGAACCCATCCTGGCCGGAGAGCCGATCGTGTCGCGCAAGATCGTGCGCGCCGGAGACAGCGGCTATCTGGCCGCCTATCTGGAACCCGGCATGCGGGCCATGGCCATCGCCGTGACGGTCGAATCCGCCGCCGGCGGGTTCATCCTGCCCGGCGACCGCGTCGATGTGGTGCTGACCGCCGAAACCAATCGCGACGGCGCCGTCGAGGGCGCGACCAAGTCCAAGTTCGCCTCGGGCGTCGTGCTGCAGAACATCAAGGTCCTGGCCATCGACCAGGCGACCCGCGTCGGCGACGACGCCCAGGCCGTTGTGGGCGCCACCGCGACCCTGGAAGTCCGACCGCAAGACTCGGTTCTGCTGGCCCAGGCCAAGTCCGAAGGCGAACTGTCGCTGTCGCTGCGATCGTATGCCGACACCGCCGGACCATCCGGCGCCACACGCCGCCCTGTCGCGGCCGTTTCCCAACCCCAGGCCGTGCGCATCTATCGCGGCGGCGCGCCCGAAGTGGTGGCCGTGCCATGAGGACTCAACCGATGCGCCGACCCACGATGCGCAAGGCCGCCGCCGCCGCAGCCTGTGCCCTTTTGGCCACCTTGGCAGCCGCGCCTGCCGGCGTCGCCCAAACCCGCGCCGCCGTCTCGACGGGTGCGGCGCAGCGCCTGATCAACCTGCCGCGCGGCACCTCGTTCGCGGTGGATTTGCCGGCCGACGCCCGCGACGTGATCGTCTCCAATCCGCAGGTGGCCGAGGCCATGCTGCACTCGCCGCGCCGCATCACCGTCATCGGCATCGCGCCGGGTGAGACCGACGCCGTCTTCCTGGACGCGGCGGGCCGCACCATCCTGAGCCTGCGGGTTCGGGTAGACGCCGGCACCAGCGCGCTTCAGGACACGCTGGATCGCATGATCCCAGGGGGCGGCGTTAGGGCCGAGGCCGTCAACGACAGCATCATCCTGAGCGGGGTCGCCGAAAACCCTGCGCAATCGACGCAGGCCAGCCGCATCGCCGCCGCCTTCGTTTCGGCGCCCGAGAAGGTTCTGAACCTGATCACCGTTCCGGGCTCGGATCAGGTGACGCTGAAGGTTCGTGTGGTCGAGGTGCAGCGCAACGTCATCAAGCAACTGGGCTTCAACACTTCGGCCGTGCTGGGCCGATTGGGTGACGCGCAGTGGCTGCTGGGCAATGCCGCGACCTGGGGCGTCAACGGCTCTCTGTTGGGCGGCATCAGCGCCGGGACGTCTATCGATACGACGAAAAACTATCAGTTGCAGCGCCCCTGCGGCGCGGGTTTTCCGGCCGGAACGCTCTGTAACTTCACGGTCAACGGCCCGGATGACGCCTCCAACTGGGATACGGCGCAACCCGGCACCGGACCAGGATCAGATAATCTGAACAAGGGCGAGGCGACGCTGAAGGCCTTCGAGCGCGTGGGTTTGCTGCGCACCCTGGCCGAGCCGAACCTCACCTCGGTCAATGGCGAAGCCGCCAGCTTCCTCGCAGGGGGCGAGTTCCCCGTGCCGGCCAGCCGCGATTCGCAAGGGCAGATCACCGTCCAGTACAAACCCTATGGGGTCGGCCTGTCTTTCCGCCCGGTGGTTCTGTCCGGAGGGCGCATCAGCCTGCAGGTCAAGGTCGAGGTGTCCGAACTGTCGTCGCAAGGCGGCCTGACGATCGGCGCGGGGACGGCTTCATCGATCACCCTGCCGGGTCTGACGGTTCGCCGCAGCGAGAACACCATCGAAATCCCCTCGGGCGGATCGATGATGATCGCCGGCCTGCTTCAGGAAAACAGCCGCCAGACGGTGGACTCCCTTCCGGGCGTCACGAACCTGCCGGTGCTGGGATCGCTGTTCCGGTCACGCGACTATCTGATGGGCGAAACCGAACTGGTGGTCATTGTCGAGCCCTACATCGTCAGCCCGACGTCGCCTGATCGGATGCAAACGCCGGCCGATGGCCTGCGCATCGCCGAGGACAGCCAGACCATCCTCTTTGGCCAGTTGAACCAGGTCTATGGGCTGCCGAATGCGCCCCCGGCCGGTTCGGTCGGCTATGTGATCGAGTGAGCACATCCATGACTCGCACCCTGATTGCCACACTTCTGACGACCACAGCCCTTGCGCTCGGCGCCTGTGTCGGCGGCCCCGCCAGCTTGGGCGGCGAGCCGCCGCTGACGCCGACCTCGCGTTATCAGCTCCAAGTCGAGCCGAATCTGGACCGGATCGCCCTCGCGGTTCACGACAGCGGCCTGTCGCCAGCGCAGAACGGCGCGCTGCAAGAGTTGGTCAGGCGCTATCGCTACGTCGACGCCGTGCCGATGGTCATCGAAGCCCCCGCCGGAAACGATCCGGTGGCCCTGAAGATCGCCTATGACGTTCAATCGGCATTGGCGGCCTACGGCGTCGCGCCGGAGCGCATCACCTTGGTCAGCTACGCCGCGCCGGATCCGCGCGCGCCCGTAGTCGTCGGCTATCAGACGATCCGCGCCGCCGTGCCGCAGTGCGGAACCGCCTGGGGCAATCTCGGCCGCACCGGAGACAATCGGTCGTCATCCAACTTCGGATGCGCCGTGACGGCCAATCTGGCGGCCCAGATCGAGGATCCTCGCGACATCCAGCGGCCACGCGCCATGACGCCGGCGGACGCCGGGCGGCGAACCGTAGTGTTCGATGCCTATCGCGGCGGCAAGCCGACATCGGCGGAGCGCGAAGAACTGATCCGGGATACCGCCGTGTCCCGTGCGGTGAACTGATCATGAGCACAGCCCCAGCCCCTCGCGAGTTCGACAGCTTCGACGACGCGTTCGATGTCGATATGGAGTTCGCGCCTCCGGTTGACGGCGTCGCCGCGCCGCGCAGCCCGCTTCAGTTCACGCCTGCGGCCTCGGCGATGCCGGCCGGGGGGGCGCCTCAGCCCCAATCGCCGCTTCAGGCCGCGCCCCTGGCGCCGGTCCCGGCCGCCCCGGCCTATGCGCCCGACGCCGCAGGCTTCAATCCGGTCGGTGACGTGGTCGCCCAGGCGCAAGCCAGCCTGATGGATACGGGGCTGGCCTTCACCGGTCTGGCCCCGGCCAGCAACATCGGTGAAGTGTCGGTGCCGCGCATCGCCATCCATGTCTTCGCCGAGCGCCAGGACACACTCGCCTCGGCCGAACGTGCGGCGCAGGACCGTCGCCTGTCGCGCGCCACGACTCAGATCCGAGTCGGCGGCGTCGCTGCGGCAGTCGAGACCTATCAGCATGAGCCGACACCGCCGCTGATCATCGTCGAGTGCCTGAAAGACCCCCAGACCCTGCTGTGGGAAGTCGATCAGTTGGCCGAGGTCTGCGACGCCGGCACCAAGGTCGTGGTGATCGGCGCGACGAACGACATCATCCTGTTCCGCGAACTGATGCGGCGCGGGGTCAGTGAATATCTGGTGGCGCCCTTGCAGCCGCTGCAACTGATCGCGGCTATCGGCGGCCTGTTCAACGACCCGGCCCAGCCCTTCGTGGGTCGCACCATCGCCTTCGTCGGGGCGCGGGGCGGGGCGGGGGCCTCGGCCGTGGCGCACAACACCGCCTATGCGATTTCCGAGCGGATCGGCGCCAATACGGTGATCGTTGACTATGACCTGCCGTTCGGCACCGCCGGCCTGGATTTCAACCAGGACCCGCTGAACGGCGTCGCCGACGCCCTGGGCCAGCCCGATCGGCTGGATTCGACGCTGCTGGACCGGATGATGGTCCGCTGCACCGACAAGCTGAGCCTGTTTGCGGCGCCCGCCAGCCTGGATACGGACTGGGACATCTCGACCGAGGCGTTCGAGGAGGTCACCAACCAGATCCGGGCCACGGCGCCCTTCGTCGTGCTGGACCTTCCGCACCTGTGGTCGCCGTGGATGCGCCGCACCCTGATCAGCGCCGACGAGGTGGTGGTCGTGGCGACGCCGGACCTGGCGTCCCTGCGCAACGCCAAGAACATGATCGACCTGATCCGTCAGGGCCGCCCCAATGACGCGCCGCCGCGCCTGGTGTTGAACCAGGTCGGCGTGCCGGGACGCCCCGAGATCCCGGCCAAGGACTTCGGCGCGGCGCTCGGCGTGCATCCCAGCCTGATCATTCCGTTCGACGCCAAGACCTTCGGCGCCGCGGCCAACAACGGCCAGATGATCCTGGACGCCGGCGCCAAGACCAAGTCGGCCGAAGCCTTCCAGACCCTGGCCCAGATCGTGTCGCGCCGCGAACTGCCGATGGTGGCGGGACCCAAGGCCAAGCCGGCAAAGGCTGGCAAGGCCGAGAAGACAAAGCCGGCCGATGGGGCGTCGAAATCCCTTTTCGCCAATATGTTCAAGAAGCGCTGACGGATGTTCGGCAAACGCACAGGTCAGCCCGGCGCCGCCCCTGCGCCCCTGCGGCCGGCCCCGGCCCCCGCGCCGGCGTCTGCGCCCGGCGGCGAACCTGTGTCCGTGTTCAGCATGCAGACGGCCGCCGCGCCGATGGCGGCGACGACCAACGCATCGGCCTTTGCCTATGCCGACGAGGATTTGGAGCCGGCGGCCGACGCCTTCGATCGGGCGTCTGCGCCGACCCAGCCCGCGCCGGCCGATCGTCTGGACGCTCTGGCCTCGCGTCCCAAGCCCAAGCCGGCGCCTGAGGCTCCGCGTCCCACCGGCAATGTCGCCGGTACGGGCCCGAAGGCCACGGCGGGTCTCGAGCAGCTGAAAAAGGCCCAGGCGGTCGCCGAGATCGTCCGGGAACAGAGCGACTACTATCACGCCACGAAGACGACGATCTTCAACGCGTTGATGAACACCATTGACCTGGCCCAGCTGGCGCATCTGGACCAGAAGGCGGCGTCGGAAGAGATCCGCGACATCGTCGCCGAATTGGTGGCGATCAAGAACGTCTCCATGTCGGTCGCCGAGCAGGAGCATCTGGTTCAGGACATCGTCAACGACGTTCTGGGCTATGGTCCGCTGGAGCCGCTGCTGAGCCGCGACGACATCGCCGACATCATGGTCAATGGCGCAGGCCGCGTCTTCATCGAGGTCGCGGGCAAGGTCCAGCTGACCAACGTCCGTTTCCGCGACAACACCCAGCTGATGAACATCTGCCAGCGGATCGTGAGCCAGGTCGGGCGCCGCGTGGATGAGTCGAGCCCCATCTGCGACGCCCGCTTGCCGGACGGTTCGCGCGTCAACGTCATCGCTCCACCGCTGGCCATCGACGGCCCGACGCTGACGATCCGGAAGTTCAAGAAAGACAAGCTGACGATGAAGAATCTGGTGGAGTACGCCTCCATCAGTCCCGAGGGCGCGCGCGTCCTTGGCGTCATCGGCGCGTCGCGATGCAATCTCGTCATCTCGGGCGGCACCGGCTCGGGCAAGACGACGCTGCTGAACACCCTGACGGCCTTCATCGACCCGACCGAGCGGGTCATCACCTGCGAGGACGCCGCCGAACTGCAACTGCAGCAGCCGCACGTCGTGCGTCTGGAAACCCGCCCGCCGAACCTGGAAGGCCAGGGCACGATCACGATGCGGGATCTGGTCAAGAACTGTCTGCGGATGCGTCCCGAGCGGATCATCGTCGGTGAGGTGCGCGGACCCGAGGCGTTCGACCTGTTGCAGGCCATGAACACGGGCCACGACGGCTCGATGGGCACGCTGCACGCCAACAGCCCGCGCGAGGCCATCAGCCGGATGGAGTCCATGATCACCATGGGCGGCTACGGCCTGCCGTCCAAGACGATCCGCGAGATGATCGTCGGCTCGGTCGACGTCATTATCCAGGCTGCCCGCCTGCGCGACGGTTCGCGCCGCATCACTCACATCACCGAGGTCGTGGGCCTGGAAGGCGATGTGATCGTGACGCAGGACCTGTTCGTCTACGACATCACTGGCGAGGACGAGAACGGCAAGATCATCGGCCGTCATCGCTCGACCGGCATCGCCCGTCCCCGCTTCTGGGACCGGGCGCGCTATTACGGGCTGGAGCGCGAACTGGCCGACGCTCTGGACGCGGCGGAGTAGGGCGATGCTTCCGATACTCGCCGCCGTTCTGGCCTTCATCACCATCGGCGGACTGGGCTGGGTCTTCGTCGGCGGAGACGATTCGTCGGCCCAGGCCGTCAAGCGCGCCCAGAGCATGGGCGAGGGCAAGAAGAACCCTGCGCTTGCCCGCAAGGCGGCCGCCGCCAATACGCCCGAGGCGCGTCGCAAGCAGATTCTGGTTCAGCTTCAGGATGCCGACCGCCGCGAGCGCAAGGCGCGCACAACCCTGGCGTCGCGCCTGAAACAGGCAGGCCTGAGTTTGAGCGTGACGACCTTCTACATCATCTCAGCCGTGGTCGGGCTCGCGACCGGCCTGGGCGCGCTGATCTTCGGTTTGCCGATCCTGGTGGTCGTCGGTATCGCGCTGATCTTCGGTCTTGGCCTGCCGCGTTGGGTCGTGGGCTTCCTCGGAAAGTCGCGGATGAAGAAGTTCTCGCTGGAGTTTCCCAACGCCGTCGATGTGATCGTGCGCGGCATCAAGTCGGGCCTGCCGGTCCACGAATGTTTCAAGATCATCGCCCGCGAGAGTCCGGCTCCGCTTGGGCCCGAATTCCAGACATTGGTCGAGGGCCTGGGCGTCGGCCTGACCCTGGAGCAGGCGTTGGAGAAGATGTACGGCCGGATGCCGACCTCGGAATTGCGCTTCTTCACCATCGTCATCGCCATCCAGCAGAAGACCGGCGGCAACCTGGCCGAGGCGCTGGGCAATCTGTCGGCCGTGCTGCGCGCCCGTCGGATGATGGGCGAGAAGATCAAGGCGCTGTCGTCCGAAGCGCTGGCGTCGGCCGGCATCATCGCCTCCCTGCCGCCTGCGGTCATGACGATGGTCATGTTCACGACGCCTGGCTACATGATGCCGCTGTTCACCGACTTCCGCGGCAACTTCCTCTTGCTGATCGCGGCCGTCCTGATGTCGACCGGCATCTTCGTGATGAAGCGCATGATCTCGTTCAAGTTCTGAGGCCGGGGTCATGGAAAGCTTCATCCGCTTCATCACCGATCCGCAGAACCTGCTCAGCATCGGCGTGGGCGTGCTGGTGTTCGCCACCGTCATCACCCTGATGTCGTCGATGACGGGAGGGGTTGCGCTGGACAAGCGCATGAAGGCCGTCGCCGAACGCCGTGACGACCTGAAACGCCGGTCGCGGGCGAACATGGCCGGCGGTCAGGGCGCGCTACGTCACACTGATGACGGCTTCAAGAAGCGGATCGTGGATCGGCTGAACCTCAGCAAGCTGCTGGAAGATCCAAAGGTCGCGGGTCAGATGGCCCAGGCCGGCTATCGCGGACCGCGGCCGCTGACGACCTTCTACTTCTTCCGCTTCGCCTCGCCCTTCATCTTCATGATCGTGGCGGCCTTCTACATGTTCGTCATCAAGGTCGTGGACTGGCCCACGATGAACAAGGTGACGGCGACGATGGCGGCGGCGGTCGCGGGCTTCTATGCGCCGAACCTTTATCTGAAGAACCGGATCGACAAGCGTCGTACCTCGATCATGCAGGCGTTTCCTGACGCGCTGGACCTGCTGCTGATCTGCGTCGAAGCCGGCATGTCCATCGAGGCGGCGATCGCCAAGGTCAGTCAGGAAATGGGGCCTTCGTCGATCGATCTGGCCGAGGAGCTGTCGCTGCTCTCGGCCGAGCTGTCGTATCTTCCGGACCGTCGCATGGCCTATGAAAACCTAGGCAAGCGCACCAACCACCCGGGCGTGAAGTCGGTGGCGACGGCCATGACCCAGGCCGAAACCTATGGCACGCCGCTGGCCACCGCTCTGCGTGTGATGGCCAAGGAAAATCGCGAGCTGCGCATGTCCGCTGCGGAGAAGAAGGCGGCGGCTCTGCCGGCCAAGCTGACCGTGCCGATGATCCTGTTCTTCCTGCCGGTGCTGTTCGTCGTCATTCTGGGACCGGCGATCCTGAACGTCATGGACATGATGAAGGGCGGCTAAGCTGCTCCAGCTTCCGCCGCCGCCTTCAGACCCTCGGCGGCGCTTTCCAGCGCCTTCTTCATCGCCGGGCGGTGCTTGTCATGGAACAGCTCGCCGCGAATGCCTGAAAAGCGGATGCCGATGGCGACGATGCAGTTGCCGGGCGCCAACTCCTCGATCTGGATATAGCGCAGGCTTTGGAACAGGAAGCCGCGCCGTTCGGCCCAGACCAGCCGAGCGCGCGGTTGCCATTCCACCACCTGGGCGGCCGACTGGCGCTCTGCCATGTCCGGCCACGCCTCGGTCATGGTCAGACGGCCGCCATAGGCGATGGCGCCCTCGACGTCCTTGTCGATCGGGTTCCAGGCGCCCCAGCCAGACAGGTCCGCGACCAGATCCCAGATGCGATCCGAGGTCGCCTGAACGCCGACGCGTTTTTCGATGCGAGTGTCATCCATGGTTTCGCTCTGACACGGCTGGCCGCCGGAAGAAAGGCGCCGAGCCTCAGTCGGCCGCTTCGATCCGCTTCAACCGCCGTCCGTCGTCCAGCGCCAGCCGCGTCTTGACCTCGAACAGATCGGCGCCGGCCGGAATGATCAGCAGCTTCTTGGGCTGGGCCGTGTTGACGGCGACGACGGCGCCCTTTGGACAGATATCGAAACAGTCGGCGCCGACGACCGTCAGCTCGCCCTTGCGACCCTGTTTGCCCTTCTTCAGGTGCAGATATTTTCGCAGCGCCTTCTTCAACGTCAGATCGCCGCCGGGGCCGAAGCCGCCGTTCAGCTTTTTCGAACATTTGCGGCAGACCAGAACGACGTCGCGCCATTCGGTCTTTGCGCTCTTGAAGGCCTTCTCACCCATGCGGACAGAAATCGGCGTTCGCGACCGCTTGCACAAGCGGGTGCGGCGCCGTCACCTGTCGTCGGGCTGAAAATTTCACGGGACCTTCACATGCGCCGATTGTTCGCCGCCTCCACACTGGCGCTGCTGCTTGCCGCCGGCGCCGCTCAGGCTCAGGTCGATACGGCCAGCGTGGACGCCGCCGTGCAGCGCGTCATGCCCGAGGTCGTCGCGTGGCGGCGCGACTTTCACCAGCATCCCGAACTGGGCTTCGCCGAGACTCGCTCGGCCGGCGTGATCACCGACCATCTGCGATCGCTGGGGCTGGAGGTCCGCACCGGGGTCGGCAAGACGGGCGTGATCGGCATATTGCGTGGCGCACGGCCGGGGCGGGTCGTCGCCCTGCGCGCCGACATGGACGCCCTGCCGGTGCAGGAGGCGACCGGCCTGGCCTTCGCCTCGACCGCGACCGGGACATACATGGGCAATACGGTTCCGGTGGCCCACGCCTGCGGCCACGACATGCATATGGCCATGCTGATGGGGGCGGCCGAGGTCCTGGCCGGGATGAAGAACCAGATCGCCGGCACGGTGGTCTTCGTCTTCCAGCCGGCCGAGGAGGGCGCGCCTCCGGGAGAGCCCAAGGGCGGGGCGGCCCTGATGATCGCCGAAGGGGCGCTGAACGATCCGAAGCCCGAGGCCATCTTTGGCCTGCACGTCGTGCCGGGCCGTCCGGGCAGCGTCTTCTATCGGCCGGAAGGGTTCATGGCCGCCTCGGACCGCGTGGATATCCGCCTGAAGGGCAAGCAGACGCACGGCGCCTGGCCATGGCGCGGGGTCGATGTGATCGCTGTGGCGGGCCAGGTGGTCGAGACGGTCAACACGCTGACGGCGCGCACGGTCGATCCGACCACGACCCCGACCGTCTTCACCATCGCGACGATCAACGCCGGCGTCCGCTACAACATCATCCCCGACAGCGCGACGCTGTCAGGCACGCTGCGCACCTTCGATACGGCCCAGCGCGACGCCCTGGTCGCCCGCGCCGAGACCGCCATCGACCACGTCGCCGAGGCCTACGGCGCCACCGCCGAGTTCGGCGTCAAACAGAACGCGGCCCTGGTGTTCAACGACCCCGGCCTGTCCGCCTTGCTGGCCCCGGTTTTGACCGAGGCGGCGGGCGAGGGGAACGTCAACCCCGCCACGCCCCCGACCACGGTGGCCGAGGACTTCAGCTATTTCCAGCAGGTCATCCCCGGCGTCTTCTACCATCTCGGGGCCAGTCCCGACGGCGTCGACCCCGCGACCTCCGCGCCCAACCATTCGCCGGAATTTTCACCGAACGAGAAGGTCTTGCCGCTGGGGGTGAAGACGCACGTCCTGACGGCGCTGCGGTTCCTGGAGCGGAGTTGAGTCGCCCGCCACCTGTCTCCTCCCCGCCTGGCGGGGAGGTGGCGCGGCGCTTCTTCAGCGGCGTGACGGAGGGGCTCTTGCCCCGGACTCGGTGCGGCGGACAGCCTCGGCTAGTTTGACTTTAATACAACCCCGTTAGATCGTCGGCCTCGATCTCCCTGACCCTCTGATCAAAAGCGGCAATCAGCCGGTCCTTGTCCGCAGGCAAGGCATCTTGACGGCTCAGCCATACCGTCTGCGCCTCCTGCAACCGCGTTGGGTCCGATGACTTGGCCAGCTGAACATTGAACGCCTCGTCGACACGCCTCCTAGCTCGACTGAC
The DNA here is from genome assembly GCF_001422455.1 of Brevundimonas sp. Leaf280. Taxonomy (NCBI): domain Bacteria; kingdom Pseudomonadati; phylum Pseudomonadota; class Alphaproteobacteria; order Caulobacterales; family Caulobacteraceae; genus Brevundimonas; species Brevundimonas sp. Leaf280. Next base: position 254,004 of record NZ_LMNC01000004.1, read on the forward strand.
GGTAGGGTCTGCGCAAACGAGATAAGTGACCGCACCTACTGACGAGGCGCAGGGATCCTCTACAGCAGCGACTTCCTCTTGCGCCGAGGCCCCCAGCCCCGCCTGTTCGACCTTTCGCGTCTGACTGGGCTCGCGCCTAGTCTGCGTCTCATCGGCGCTGACAGCGTCCGGCAGCGCATCCGACTGCGAAGCTTTGGGCGTTGGCGCGCGCGGCTGCATCAACGAGCCGATTGCGCCGCCACCGACCAATACTGACAAGCCTATGAAGAAGAGATGAGCCCAATTCCCGCGCGACGCCGCTGACGAGGCCACTGTGGCCGATGTTGCTGTCGGGGGTGGGGGCGTCGGCTGAGGCGCCCGCCAGTCTGGAGTGTCTGGTTCTGTCCAGTCTGGTTTTGCCTCAGCATCAAGTGTCCGGTCATAACGGGCGCGGGACCCAGGATCTTTCAAAACATCAAATGCGGCATTGATGGCTTTGGCCCGTTCAGATGCGGCGGGGTCGTTCTGCATCTTGTCCGGGTGATAGCGCTTCATCAGCGCGCGCCAAGCGACTTCTATGACCACATCTTCAGCGTCACGACTGACATTGAGGACGGCGTAGTGATCAGTCATGATTTCACTCTAGGCTGAAGCCTGGCAGGATCTGGCCGAACGGTTAGGGAGGCGGGCGTGCGATTAAATTTCTTTCGTCGATTTCGAATCGTGCCAGGCCTCTGGCTCAACCTTTCTAAACGAAGCATCTCCGCCACCGTCGGCGTTCGAGGGCTTAAGGCGACGATCGGCTCGCGCGGTAAACAGATCACCGGCGGACTGCCCGGCACCGGCCTTTCGGCGACTAAAGTGATGCGGAAAAGGACCAAGCCGGCAGACGATACAGGCCGACGGCTGTTGGAGAAGGCGCTACGCGGCAAGGGACGCTCTCGCCGTTGAGCGGGTGATCAACAAGACAACGACTGCGCACGCTATTGCCGTAAGGCTGGCCGCTAGTCTGGAGGCGGCATCTTGACCCGTTCCGAATAAAAGCGCCGCGGGTTGCAAGCTTCCATCTTGGACGGCAACCATGATCACGAATGCGACGACAAAGCTGATGATGCCCGCACGCGCCCCGACCACCCCGGCCCGTGCATTCAGCCAAGCATCCATACGACCACCTAGGCGCGAATAGATTGCCTCCCGCTGCGCCATGGCAGAGGACTGACGCAGAAGGCCGTCCTGAAGCACCATGTTCAAATTTCTGGCGGCATATTTCCTCTCGTCGAACATGCCGTCTGCACGTGTGACGAGGCCTGCGGCCAGACCAGACTGAATGGTTCTCTGTACCGCCACATCGGCGTCCTCGAGCTGTCGGTCGGCCCACAGAAGTTCGGCCTGCTCCTGCGGGGTCAGCACCTCATGCACGGATCGAGCGCCGCGATGTCCGAGGGCACGGAGTTCAGCGATGATGCACCAGCAGGCCAAAGCGAGCGGACCTATCACCGCCAGAATGGCGATCAGAATGAGGATGCCGAAACAACCTGCCTCAGCCCCAGTCGACTTACGCCTCGCCATGCTTCCCCCGACGCATCTCAGCTCTCGGTTGCACCAGCTTCACCATCGTCGTCAATGGTAGTGGAGGCTGACTAGGTGTGGTCCTGATCGCATCGGCACAGATCGAAAGCTTGCGTAGATGCCGCTACGAACCAGCTTTCCATCCTAATTCTTCAACCAAACCCCAGCTTTTTCCGCCCTCTACCGCCCGCAAACGCCCCTAACCCATCACGCCCCAAAACCGTGCGATACTCTCCGTTCGGTCTTTGACAACCCAGTCCCCACACACCCCACGCCCCCGGCTCACCGCGCGCAAAATAGACAAATTAGACGGAATAGACTCTCTTTTTTCATAGGGGATCGAGTCTATTTCCCCGGCTTTACAGCCGCTCAAACACCGTCTCGATCACCCGGCGATACATCGCCGTCAGCGTCTCCAGCTCCGCCGTCGGCACGCGTTCGTCGATCTGGTGCATGGTCTGGCCGACCAGGCCCAGTTCCAGCACCGGGCACAGGGCGCGGATGAAGCGGGCGTCGGAGGTGCCGCCGGTGGTGGAGGCTTCGGGGCGGCGGCCCGCCACGGCCTCGACCGCGTCCTGAACCGCCGCGACGAAGGCGCCCGGCTCGGTCAGGAAGGCCTCGCCCGAGCAAAGGTGCTCCAGGGTGATCTGAAGTCCGGTCTCGGCCTGCATGGCCCCGGCCTCGCGGTTCAGCCAGTCGATCAGGGCGTCGCCGGTGTGGCTGGGGTTGAAGCGGATGTTCAGCCGCGCCGTCGCCTGGGCCGGGGTGATGTTGGTGGCCGGATTGCCGATGTCGATGGTGGTGATTTCGAGGTTCGACGGGGGGAAGTTCTCGTAGCCTTCATCCAGAACATGATCGTTCAGACGGGCCATCAGCTTCGCGATCACCGGGGCCGGGTTGGCGGCGCGCTCGGGATAGGCGACGTGGCCCTGTTTGCCGTGGACGGTGATCCAGGTGTTCAACGAGCCGCGCCGCCCGACCTTGATCATGTCGCCCAGCTGTTGCGACGACGAGGGTTCGCCGACGACGCAGGCGTCGATGACCTCGCCCTCGGCGGCCAGGGCCTCGACCACCCGTTTGGTGCCGTGCAGGGCGGGGCCTTCCTCGTCGCCGGTGATCAGGAAGGAGAGGGAGCCAGCGGGCTCGCCCTCAGCCAGCACCTGGGACACGGCGGCGACCCAGGCGGCGATCCCGCCCTTCATGTCCACCGCGCCGCGACCGTACAGGACGCCGTCCTTGACCTCGGCGTTGAAGGGTTGCGACGACCACTGATCCGACGGGCCGGTCGGGACCACATCCGTATGGCCGGCGAAACAGAGGTTGGGCGAGGCGGTCCCGCGCCGCGCATACAGGTTCTCGATCCGCGCATGGACGCCCTCGCCGCCCGGTCCCTCGAAGGCCAGGCGGCGGCAGGTGAAGCCCAGCGCCGTCAGATGCCGCTCCAGCACATCCATCGCCCCTTCGTCGGCGGGGGTGACGGACGGAATGCGGATCAGGTCGCGGGTCAGTTCGACAGGATCGATAACGGGAGTTGATGCGCGGCTCATGCGGCTATGCTTTACGGAAATCGTGCGGAGGCGAGAAGGCCCATGCCCAAGATCGACATCGACAGCGCGCCGACGACGAACGGCACCACCTATCCCGAGGAATACGCCGGCCCGTGCAAGCCGCGTCGCCGCTGGCGGCTGGGCGATGCGGCGGGGTTGAGCCAGTTCGGCGTCAACCTGCTGCGCCTGCCCGACGGCGCCTGGTCCAGCCAGCGCCACTGGCATGCCGAAGAGGACGAGTTCGTCATGGTGGTCGAGGGCGAGGTGGTGCTGATCGAGGACGACGGCGAGACGGTTCTGCGCGCCGGCGACTGCGCCGGGTTCAAGGCTGGCGTGCCGAACGGCCATAGGCTGGAGAACCGATCCGGCCGCGAGGCGGTTCTGCTGGAAGTCGGCACACGCAGCCCGACGATCACCCCCGCCGACTATCCCGACATCGACATGGTGCTGCACGCCGGCGTCGACGGCTATTTCCACCGCGACGGCTCGCCCTATCCGAAATACCCAAGAAGAACGTGACCACAGAATCCATAGCTGCCGGCCCCGCCGCCCCGCCCGTTCCGCCGTCTCCATCATCTGGGGGGCCAGAAGGCCCGTCCAGCCCGTGGGGCATTCGCGACTTCCGTCTGTTGTGGTTCGGCCGCGTGGTGGCGGTGCTGGCGATCCAGATTCAGTCGTCGGCCCTGTTGTGGCAGGTCTATGAGATCGCGCGTCGGGATCATCCGATCGAGGAGGCCAGCCTGTATCTGGGCCTGGTCGGCCTGTGTCAGTTCCTGCCGCTGCTGGCCTTCACCCTGCCGGCCGGGGCCATGGCGGATCGGCGCGATCGCAAGCGCACGGTGTGGATATCCATCCTGGTCGAGGCGGCCTGTGCCGGGTCGTTCCTCGCCATGGCCCTGCACGGAAATCCGCCCCTGTGGGGACTGCTGGCGGTCGCGGCCCTGTTCGGCGCGGCGAGAGCCTTCCTGGCGCCGGCCAGCCAGGCCTTCCTGCCGATGGTGGTGGGACGCAAGGCCCTGCCGCCGGCCATCGCCGCCCAGTCCATCGCCTTCCAGACCGGGGCCATCGCCGGCCCGGCCCTGGGCGGGGTGATCGTGGGGGTGAACGTGCCCCTGGCCTATGCGGTGTCGCTGGGCATGTTCCTGCTGGCTGTCGCGGCCTTCATCCTGATCCGCACCAGCGGCAAGCCCGCGCCCCAGGCCAATCCGCTGTCGCCGGTGGATTCGGTCAAGGAGGGGCTGGCCTATGTCTGGAAGACCAAGATCGTGCTGGGCGCCATCTCACTGGATCTGGTGGTGGTGCTGCTGGCGGGCGTGGCCCTGCTGACGCCGATCTTCGCGCGCGACATCCTGCATGTCGGACCGCAAGGGTTCGGCCTGCTGCGGGCGTCGTTCGGCGTGGGGGCCATGGTCATGGCCATCTATCTGAGCCGCTATCCGATCCGTCAGAACGGCGGGCGCTGGATGTTCGCGGCGGTGGCGGTGTTCGGCCTGTGCACCATCATCTTCGGCCTGTCGCGCATCGTCTGGCTGTCGGGCCTGGCGCTGTTCATCGGCGGGGCGGCGGACATGATCAGCGTCAATGTGCGCCAGACCCTGATCCAGCTGGCCACGCCCGATCACATGCGCGGGCGGGTGTCGTCGGTATCCATGCTGTTCATCGGCGCCTCGAACGAACTAGGCGAGGCCTATTCCGGCGTCATGGTCCGGCTGCTGGGTGCGGTCGGCGCGGCGGTGTTCGGCGGGTTCGGCGCGCTGGCCGCGACCGGGGCCTGGGCGACGATGTTCCCGGGGCTGAGGAAGGCGGACAAACTGACGTGACGATCGCGTCTCCTCCCCACAAAGTGGGGAGGGGGCGGCGCAGCGGTGGAGGGGCTCTTAAAGTCCCGCAGGCTCTAGCGATGCGGTAAAAAGCCCCTCCGTCTCTCCGCTGCGCTACGAGCCACCTCCCCATCAGATGGGGAGGAGACGGTCAGAGCCGACTCACCACGCCTTGAAATGCTTCGACAGTTTCAGGCCCTGGTTCTGATAGTGGCTGCCGCTTTCGCCATACAGGCGGCTGGGGCGTTCGGTCAGGGGTTCGTAGACCAGGCGGGCGACGATCTGGCCGTGTTCCAGCAGGAAGGGGGTGTCGTGGGTGCGGACTTCCAGCACGCCTTTCGAACCCGCGCCATGCGCCTCGTCGGTGCCGAAGCCGGGGTCGAAGAAGCCGGCGTAGTGGACGCGGAACTCGCCGACCGATGGGTCGATGGGGGTCATTTCGGCGGCCTGATCAACGGGAATTTCCACGTCGTCGGACGAGGCCAGGATGTAGAACTCGCCCGGATCCAGCAGCAGCTCGCCGCGACGCAAGGACAGCGGCTCCCAGAAGTCGCGCGGGTCGTGGCCGTCGATGTGGTCCAGATCGACCACGCCGGCATGGCGACGGCCGCGGAAGCCAACGATATCGCCGCCCTGCAGGTCCACGCCGACGCTGCGCGTCTCCAGCTTGGGCGGATCGCCGGCCTTGAGGCGCAGCTGGTTCAGGCGCGTGCCGGGACGGACCAGGATGGAGAAGGTCTGGGGCGCGACCTCCATATAGAGGGGGCCGTCATAGCCTTCGGCGACGTCATCGAAGCTGGCGCCCTGATCCGTCAGCAGACGCACGAAGACGTCAACGCGGCCGGTCGAGCTTTTCGGATTGGCGCGGGCGATCAGGCCCTGGGGCAGTTTCAGCCGCTCCTGGAGGCGCACGATATAGACGCAGCCCTTTTCCAGCACGACGCCGGCCTCGGTGATCTCGATGGCGTGCATGGCCACGTCGGCGATGCGGTCCTCGACCTTGCGCCGGCCGGGGAGGAAGGAGGCGCGCACGCGCCAGGCCTGATCCGACAGCCTCAGGTCCAGGCTGGCCGGCTGGACCTGGTCGTGGTCGAAGGGCGTGTCGGACGTGACGGCGCCGGCGGCGATCAACGTCTCGATGGACTGGGCGGGCAGGATGCCGGGACGGGGCGCTTGGAAGGAGCTCATGGCGTCTGTCTCACACGGTTTTCACGACTTGTCTCCAAGTCGCGCTTGCAGCCCGCGCGCGGCGGGGCGAGCATATAGCCCATGCACGATGGTCCTGCCTATACCGCCGAGACGAACGGAATCCTGATCCGGGTGCGGCCCAGCTATCTGGCGGGCCAGTCCGATCCAGACGAAGGCCGCTGGGTCTGGGCCTACCAGATCGAGATCGTGAACCTGACGGGATCGACGGTGCAGCTGATGGCGCGTCGCTGGACCATCACCGACGGCCACGGCCATATCGAAGAGGTGCGCGGCCCGGGTGTCGTCGGCGAACAGCCGGTGATCGAACCGGGCGGCAGCTACGCCTACGCCTCGGGCTGTCCGCTGGGCACCGACAGCGGCTCGATGGTGGGCGCCTATTATATGACGGATGCGGATGGGCGCAGTTTCGAGGCGCAGATTCCGGCGTTCTCGTTGGATACGCCGGATGCGCGGCGGGTGCTGAACTGATCGAAGGGCGGATGGGGCTGCGTCAACCCGGATGAACCGCAGCCCCGCCCCTGAAGTCTCGCCGGCCGCTTGCGCGAACCGGCGAGGGGGAAGTCGGCTCCATAAGGAGCATCTTTTTGGCGCTACGTTCGCGACGCGGTCGCTCGCGACTTGAGCGCAGTCGTGCGCCCTGCGCGAAGCGCCGCGCTCAAGCAGCGCGAAGCGCGGTAGCGCCCTTAGATGTAACGACGCAGGCTGCGGGCCAGGTCGGAACCGCTTTCCTTGGAGCCGCGACGGACTTGCGGTTGGTAGGCGACACGGGCGTGTTCGACGCAATAGACGCCTTCCGACGAGCGGCGGCCGCAGAAGCTGAACTCGCGCGACGACGGATCGCCGATCGGCCATTTGCACATGTGGGCGCCTAACGTCATCACGGTCGCCGTGCCCGGCAGGTCCGGGATCGGGGCGGGGACGGGCGCGGCGGGTTCGACCGGCTTGGGCTGGACGGCTTCCAGACGGCGCGGGGCCGAAGGTTGCTGCGCCGGAGCGGCCGGCGCCGGACGCGGACGCGCGGTGCGGAAGGTCGCGGCGACGGTGCGCGCCGGTTGCGACGGGGCGGCCCGGCCCGACAGGCCCAGACGGTGCACCTTGCCGATCACGGCGTTGCGGGTGACCCCGCCGCCCAGTTGTTTGGCGATCTGGCTCGCGGACTGGCCCTCAAGCCAGAGCTTCTTTAGCGCGCCTACGCGGTCGTCGGTCCAGCCTGCGGTCATGCCACCCTCCAGCGAGTTTGGATTCAATATCTAGGTCCAGGCTCCCCCTCCGGGGTCTTGACCTACAACTAATCGTAAACCAGCCGTTAAGAGACGCAAGATGTGCGAATCATCCTGTCCACAGAAACCAGATATTGAATCATCGTTAAGGTTAAGGCGAAGTGGTGAGTGGTGAGTGGTGAGTGGTGAGTGGTGAGTTGGGTCCTGGGTCCCTGCTGCGCCCTTCGGAAGTCACGATTCACCATTCACCAGTCACCCGGCCTTGCGTAGCAAGTCCTCAAAGCGCATCTGGCGGGCCATGACCGATACGCCCGATCTGATCTCCACCCGGCCTGCCGGCCTGCCGCAGCCGCGTCGCTATCCGGGGATCAATTGGATCGGGGTGCAGACCCTGTATCTGCGCGAGGTGCGGCGCTTCTGGAAGGTGGGCGCCCAGACGGTGGCGGCGCCGGTGGTCACGACGCTGCTCTATATGCTGGTGTTCGTGGTGGCGCTTCAGAACGCGCGGCCGCCGCTGCACGGCACGCCGTTCGCCCTGTTCGTCGCGCCCGGCCTGATCATGATGGCCATGTTGAACAACGCTTTCGCCAACGCTTCGTCCAGCCTGATCCAGGCCAAGATCATGGGTACCGCGACCGATTTCCTGACCCCGCCGCTCAGCCCGCTGGAGCTGACGCTGGGCTTTACGCTAGGCGCCGCGACGCGTGGGCTGGCGGTCGGTCTGGTGACGGCGATCTGCGTGCTGCCGTTCGCGCCTTTGGGTCTCGCCAACATCTTCGCCATCGTCTGGTTCGCCCTGGCCGCCTGTTTCATCATGGGCATGACCGGGGTGCTGGCGGGGCTGTGGAGCGAGAAGTTTGACCACCTGTCGGCGGTCCAGAACTTCATCGTCATGCCGATGACCTTCCTGTCGGGGACCTTCTATCTGGTCGAGAATCTGCCCGAGCCGTTCCGGGCGCTGAGCCGCTACAACCCCTTCTTCTATCTGATCGACGGCTTCCGCTACGGGTTCATCGGCCATGCCGAGAGCAATCTGACGGTCGGCGTCATAGGGTCGGCCGTGCTGATGGCCGTCATGGGCGTGGTCTGCTGGCTGGTGTTCCGCTCGGGCTGGCGTCTTAAGAGCTAGATCGCTACCTGTTGCGGATCGCTCCCCCGAGAGGTCCGCTTCATGCTGTTTCGTTCGCTCGTCGCCGCCACGGCCCTGTTCGCCGCCACATCCGCTTTTGGGCCCGCCTTCGCTCAGGAAGCGACGCCCCAAGCCGGCGACCGCCCCGACATCGCCGCCGGCGCCGCCCAGTTCATCAAGCCCACCAACGCAGAGCGGACCCAGGTCCTGGTCGGTTTCCTGACGACGCTGGGCTTCACGCCCGAAATTCAGACGTTCGAAGGCGGCAACCAGGCCACCGGCCCGATGGAAGGCGCCAATGTCGTCGTCACGGTGGGCGAGGGCGACAAGGACATCGTTCTGACCGCCCACTATGATGCGGTGAAGCTGCGCGACGGCACGCTGTCCCAGGGCATCGTCGACAACGTCGGCTCGGTCATGGCGATGATGGAGGCGGCCAAGACGCTGGACATGGCGCTGGAAGGTCAGCCGGTCGCCCACCGCTTCGTCTTCGTCTTCACCGACCAGGAAGAGCTGGGCCTTCTGGGCGCCAAGGCCTTCCTTGAGAAACACGGCAAGGACCGGATCGCCGCCGTCATCAACGCCGATGTCGCCGCCTATGGCCAGACGGTCATGTATGGCGAGAACAATGGGCCGCAGTCGGCCTTCGTGCTGGAGACGCTGCGCGGCCTGTGCGCCGAACGCGGCTTCGACTGCATGCCCTATCCGACCTATCCGCCCAGCGACGACCGCGCCTTCTCGGCCGCGGGCGTGCCGGTGGTGTCGATGGGCACTCAGGATGCGGTCGGCGCCCACCAGATGTGGCTGGCCTTCAACGGCGGCAAGGACAACGGCCTGAAGGAAGGCTTCGTCCCGCCCGTCTTCCAGCGCATCCACTCGACCGAGGACAAGCTGTCGTATCTGAAGGGCGTCGACGTCGCTCGCTTCGGCCTGTTCATCGCCGACCTGGGCTTGGCGCTGGACAAAAAGCTGGTCGAAATCCAGGCCAAGGATGCGGCCGTCGCCGCCGAAACCGCGCCGGCGACCTCGGCGCCCTCCGAACAGTAGAACCCCTGCGGAGCGACGGTGTTGACTAAGACCCGCGCGCGTCCGACAACGCCTGACCGTATTGATCCGGCTCCGTCGCGCTCGCGCCGGGGCCGTCTCGCTTTTGGAGGTCTTGGTCCCGTGTCCACTGAACATCTGATGGGTGTCTACAATCGCGCGCCGCTGGAAGTGGAACGCGGCCGAGGCGCGCGTCTGTGGGCGACCGACGGGACCGAATATCTCGACTGCGTCGCCGGCATCTCGACCAACGGCCTGGGCCACGCCCACCCCGAACTGGTCCAGGCGGTCAAGGATCAGGCCGAGAAGCTGTGGCACGTCTCCAACATCTTCCGCATTCCGGGTCAGGAAGCCCTGGCTGACGCCTTGTGCGAATCCAGCTTCGCCGACGTGGTGTTCTTCACCAACTCGGGTACCGAAGCCGTCGAATGCGCGCTGAAGACGGCGCGCAAATATCACTCGGCCAATGGCGCGCCTGAGCGGATCGACATCTACGGCTTCGACGGCTCGTTCCACGGTCGGACCTATGGCGCGATCAACGCCGCCGCCAACCCCAGCTATACCGAGGGCTTCGGCCCGCCGATGCAGGGCTTCCACCAGCTGAAGTGGGGCGACCACGAGGCGATCAAGGCCGCCATCGCCAACCCCACGACCGCCGCCATCATCGTCGAACCCGTGCAGGGCGAGGGCGGCTGCCGCGCCATGCCCGAACAGTGCCTGCGGGGGCTGCGCGACCTATGCGACGAACACGGCGTCCTGATCATCTTTGACGAGGTCCAGTGCGGCATGGGCCGGACCGGCAAGCTGTGGGCCCATGAATGGGCGGGCATGGCGCCGGACATCATGGCTGTGGCCAAGGCCCTGGGCGGGGGCTTCCCCATCGGCGCCTGCCTGGCCTCGGCCAAGGCGGCCAAGGGGATGACGGTCGGCGTTCACGGCTCGACCTTCGGCGGCAACCCACTGGCCATGGCCGTGGGCCAGAAGGCGCTGAGCCTGATCAACAGCCCCGAGACGCTGAACAACGTCAACGAGGTTGCCGGCTATCTGAAGCAGCAGTTCGCGGGCCTTCAGGAACGCTTCCCCGATGTGATCGCCGACGTGCGCGGCAAGGGCCTTCTGATCGGCATCAAGATGGTGCCGAACAATCGCGAGTTCATGGCCCTGGCGCGCGACACGCAGCAGCTGCTGATCGCCGGCGGGGGCGACAACTGCGTGCGGCTGTTGCCGCCGTTGAACCTGACGCTGGACGAGGCCCGCGAAGCCGTGGCCCGTTTCGAGGCGGCCTGCGAGGTCGCCCGCGAAAAGCTGGCGGCCTGATGGTCCGGCACTTCCTCGACATCCACCGGCTGGACGCGGCGGATCTGCGCGCCATCCTGGACGACGCCCACGCCCGCAAGGCCGCCCGCAAGGGCTGGCCCCAAGGTCGCGCCGACGCCGATGCGCCGGGCGAGGACCGCGTTCTGGCGATGATCTTCGAGAAGAACTCGACCCGCACGCGGTTCAGCTTCGACGCGGCGATCCGCCAGCTGGGCGGCTCGTCCATCATCGCTACGGCCTCGGACATGCAGCTGGGGCGCGGGGAGCCGGTGGAGGACACCGCCCGCGTCCTGTCGCGCATGGTGGATGCGGTGATGATCCGCGCCAACGATCACGAGGATGTCGAGCGGTTCGCCCGCGTCTCGACCGTGCCGGTCGTCAACGGCCTGACCGACCGGTCGCATCCGTGCCAGATCCTGGCCGATCTGCAGACGATCGAGGAGCATCGTGGACCAATCGCCGGCAAGACGATCGCCTGGATCGGCGACGGCAACAACGTCTGCCACAGCTTCATGCACGCGGCGCCCAAGTTCGGCTTTCATCTGAACGTCGCCTGCCCGGCGGAATACCACCCGGACCTTCGCGACTTGGCCAAGGGCGGCGACGCCGTCACCCTGACCAGCGATCCGCGCGAGGCGGTCAAGGGCGCCGACGTCGTCGTCACCGACACCTGGGTCTCCATGGGGGATCAGGACTATGAGGCGCGCTTGGCGGCGTTCGAACATTACGGCGTCGACGAAGCCCTTATGGATCTCGCCGATCCCGAAGCGGTCTTCCTGCATTGCCTTCCCGCCCACCGTGGCGAGGAAGTCACCGACGCCGTCATCGACGGGCCGCGCTCTCTGGTCTGGGACGAGGCCGAAAACCGCATCCACGCCCAGAAGGCCGTTTTGGCCTGGTGCTTCGGGGGATGACATTGGAGGACTGGAAGGCGATGTCGACCGCGTCGCGCTTCTGGTTTGTCGTTGTAATGCTTCTGGCTGTTTCGGTCGGCGCCTTCGCGCTCTTCACCGCGGCGGCGCCGACGCTTGATCCGGGCAAGTTCTTTTATGAAGCCGTCACCGTTGAAGGTCGCGTCGGCATATCGTCTTACAAAGGGCTGCCGGTGCTCGTGATCACTGACAGAGAGGGCCGCAATCACGCGTCGCGATGCAACCCTTATGATCGTGACCAGGCCTGCGTTGATTTGGCGCTGGTCAGAGGGCTGCGCCAAGGCCAGCAGGTCAACGTCGGATTTATAAGAGCCAAGTTCTGGCCGTCAGCTGACGACGCGATCGTCCGCTTGGCCTCGAACGATCATGTTTTTCTGGAGTGTGCCGATCGGCTCGATGCGTTGGGAGTGGACCGCTCGCGAATATCCGGGGTCGAGCGGATATCTGGCTGCTGACAGTAAAAAGCCGGGGATCGCTCCCCGGCTTTTCCAGATCACGACAGATTAGTAATCAGTCTTCTTACAGCTTCACGTCCGACACGCCGCCGACATCCGGGATGCTCTTGGTCAGGTTGGCCTTCAGGACTTCGTAGCCGAAGCCGAGCGCGCCCTTGTCGGACACCCAGACGCGGCCGTCGTCGGCGTCGAAGCGGACGAGGGTCAGGTGGGCGTCGTCCTTGCCGTCCGGGTACCAGGCGGCGACGACCGGGTTCCAGTATTTCTCGATGCGGCTGCGGTCCTGATCGATGGCCAGGCGGCCGTGGATGCAGGCCTGAACCTTGCCGTCCTTGGCCTGGTAGCAGAACATGCCGTTCTGGCCGCCGCCGGCGACGTCATGGGCAAAATCGGTGTCGTCGCGGGTGAAGAACCAGATGGTGCCCGTCTCGTCCTCGCCGAAACCGGTCATGGGTTGGTGGTGATAGCCGGGGCGATCGATGCCCAGCATGCCGGTGTTGGACTCCTTCAGGCTTTTCCAGAATTCCTTCTCGGCCTCGGCGGGGGTCAGTTTGTCGGACACGCGATCTCTCCTTAAGTGGTTCGCAAGGTTCAACCGACCGGCCCCAATCGGGTTCCCGCCTCTAGGCGCCGGGTATCCAGGGCGCACGCTCGGCGCCGAATAGCGTCGCCAGGTGGATCAGCAGCAGCATGGCGATCGCCGCCGCGCCGACCATCAGGAACCGCCACGGCATCAGGCGCGGTCCCTTGAACGGATCTGGCGGCCGGGCGCCGCGCCATCCGCAAAAGACCATGACGGCGAGGGCGACGCCCAGCAGGACGAGAGTGGTGGTCAAGCTCATGCGCCGCAGGTGGCGAAAGCCGCGCCGCTTGGCAAGCGAACCCTTGCCGGGAGGTTAATCTTCATGCCGCGTTAACCGAGATGATTCACAAATCCGGCTGTCTGGCGTGATGTCCACAGGATTGGGATATCGCCGCTAGATATTGCGGTTAACCATCAGTTTACACCCTCGATATTGACGGTATAGCCTTCGTCGCATGGGCTGGGAGACGAATCAGTGAGCGCTGCAGCGCCGTGGAGCGTTAAGGGAATCGATCCCAAAGCACGCGAGGTCGCCAAGGATCTGGCGCGCCGGTCCGGCATGACGCTGGGCGAATGGCTCAACTCCATGATCATGGAAGACGAGGAGGAGGGCTACGCCACCCTGCCGCGTCGCTCCCAAGCCGCCGAATACGAACGCCGCAACCGCAGCCGCCGTCTGGACGACGCCTATGAGGTTGAAGACAGCCAGCAGCGGATCAGCGCCTCCATCGATGTGATCGCCGCACGGCTGGAAGCCGCCGAACGCCGCTCGACCGTCGCCATTCAGGGCGTGGATCAGGCCGTCGCGGGCCTGATGCGCCGGCTGGACGGCCAGGAGGCCGAGGCCCAGGGCGCCGCCCGCCGCATCGACGACATCGCCGAGGAATTGCGCGAAGGACATCGCCGCCTGCGCGCCTTCGAACGCGACACCGGCCCGTCGACCCAGGAAGCCTTCGGCAAGATCGAGATCTCCTTGGGCGCGTTGACCGGGCGCCTGTACGACATCGAGGAACGCCAGCGTCTGGGCGTCAGCGATCTGCGCGAGCGGATGGAGGCGGTCGAGAAGGCCGCCGGCCCCGGCGTCGGCACGGAAATGCTGGCCCAGGTCAGCGCGCGTCTGGACGAGGCCCAGAACCGCACGACCGAAGCTCTGAAGACGCTGGAACGCTCGTTCGCCGCGCTGGACCAGCGAATGCGCACGGCCGAGAGCCGCGTCGAGCCGGAAGGCGCGCGCGACCTGGCCCGTTTCGAGAAACTGGCCGAAAGCCTGTCGCGTCAGATCGACAACAATCGCGCCGAGATGATGCAGCGTCTGGACGCCGCCGAAACCGGCGCGCGCATCGACCGTATCGAACGCGCCGTCCAGGCCGTCGGCGATCAGTTGAAGGCGTCCGAAGAGAAGGGCGCCATCGGCCTTGAGGCCATGGGCCGCGAGGTCCTGCGCATCGCCCGCAACCTGAATGCGCGGGTCAAGAAGGTCGAGACGGACAACGACGGTCGCGCCGACGCCGTCGCCCGCGCCGCCGCCGACGTCGTCAGCCAGACCATCGAAACCGAAGTCGCCCGCCGCGCCGCGCGTCTGGACCAGGAGTTCGCCCGTCATGTCGACCGCGTCGACCAACGTCTGACCGCCAGCGACGATCGCCACGCCATCGCGCTGGAGAAGCTGGGCGGCGAAATCACCCGCATCTCGGACCAACTGAGCGATCGCATCGCCCAGTCCGAGCGCCGCTCGCAGCAGGCGCTGGAAGACATCGGCCGACGCCTGTCGGAAAGCTCGGACAAGATCGAGCAGCGCTACGACCGCGCGTCCGGCGAACTGGCCGAGCGGATGCGTCTCAGCGAGGAGCGCACCGCCCGTCTGCTGGCCGAGGCCCGCGAAAGCATCGACGCCCGCGCGCCGACGCCGATCCGTGACAAGCCGCTGGACAATGAGCCGGCGTGGACCCCGGCGCGACAGGTGCTGGAACGCGCCGCCTCGGCGACCATACAGGCGCCGATCCAGTCCGCATCCATCGAAGGCGACTGGCGCGCCGCCGCCTTCCCCGATGAGACCTTCACCGACCAGGACGCCTGGTCCAGCGATCCGGTGACGCCCGAAGTCGCGACCGCTGCGCCCTTCCCGTCGGCGCCCGTCGTCCAGACCGAGGCCGAGCCCGCCGAGGCGCTGGCCGACGAGATGCCGATGCGCCAGGTCGATCCCGACGGCGTCGAACCCATCATCCAGCCCTTCAGCGGTTTCGGCGGCGCCGATGTCGACGATGCGCTGGAGGCGACGTCGCCGGGCTTCTCGACCGCACCGGCCGAAAAGCGTGACGCCGCCGTCCTGGACGCGGACGACGACGATTTCGGCGGTGAAACCGAGTTCGTGGATCCGCGCCGGCTGCGCTCCAGCATGGAAGCCGCCGCCGCCGCCGGCCGCGCCGCCTCGACCCGCAGCACCATCGACGCCGCCCGTGCTGCAATCACCGCGCCGGCTGAACCGGAACCTGCGCCCCGGTCAGGCTTCGGCCTGAAGCGCGGCGGCAAGTCCAAGCTGCAGGAACGGCTGGACCGACAGGCGTCCAAGGACGGATCGACGGTCAAGAAGGCGTTTCTGGCTTCGGTTACGGCGGTCGCCCTGACCGGCGGCGTATATGGCTATCTGTCCCTGACCGACGGCGGCGCCCCGGACTTCGAGATGCCCAGCTTCGGCGGCGGCTCGACGACAAACGGCGCCATGCCGCTGGCCGCGTCGGCGGTGACGCCGACCGGTCCGAAAGCGACCTTCGACATCGGCGGCCCCGGCGCGGCGGACTATGAGGCGGCGATCGGCAAGCTGGAGGCCGGCGACAACTCTGGCTTGGACGGCATGAAGCGCGCCGCTAACCTGGGTTACGCCCCCGCCCAGACCTATCTGGGTCAGCTGTATCTGGACGGCGCCAACGGCGTGCCCGCCGACCCGGCTCAAAGCCGTCAGTGGGGCCGTCGCGCGGCCGAGGGCGGCGATCCGCGCGGGATGCATCTGTATGGGATGCAGCTCTATGAAGGCGACGGCGGCGCGACCAATCAGGCCGAGGCCCTGACCTGGCTGCTGAACGCGGCCGAGCGCGGCCTGCCGGACAGCCAGTACAATGTCGCGCGCATCTATGAGACCGGCGCCGACGGCGTGGCCAAGAATCCGACCGAAGCGCTGAAATGGTACATGATCGCCGCGCGCGGCGGGGATGCGGAGGCCCAGGCCGCCGTGACGCGCCTGCGTCCGACGGCCAGCGCCACGGCCCAGCGCGCGGCCCGCACCGCCGCCGACGCCTTCGTGGCCCAGTCGCAGGCCCAAGCCCAGGCGACAGGCTAGATTCCCAGGCGCCGGGCGGCTATCGGTCGCCCGGTCGTCCCCGACCTCGCCCGCCTGACGGCGATTCTTGTGTCCGCTCCAGCCGAAGGCGCGTCCTTTGGACATCTATCTGCCGATCGCCGAGGTTTCGGTGAACTGGCCGACCCTGGTGATCCTGGGGGCGGTGGTCGGATTCGTGTCCGGCCTGTTCGGCATCGGCGGCGGCTTCCTGATGGCGCCGATCCTGGTCTTCCTGGGCATCCCCCCGACCGTCGCCGTCGCCAGCCAGGCCAGCCACGTCGTGGCCTCCTCGACGTCGGGCGTCATCCGCTATGCGGGCGCGGGGTCGGTCGATTTCAAGATGGGATCGGTGATGGCGGCCGGCGGCGCGGCCGGCGCCCTGGCGGGGGTCGAGCTGTTTCGCTACCTGCGCCTGCTGGGCCAGGCCGACCTCGTCGTGGCCCTGTCCTATCTCGTCTTCCTGGGCGCGATCGGCATTCTGATGCTGAACGAGAGCCTGACCGAGATCCTGCGCCGCCGCCGAGGGCTGCCCGCGCCGCACAAGCAGCGTCGGCGGCCGATGTGGCTCTATGGTCTGCCGCTGAAAATGAAGTTCCCGAAGTCGGGCCTCTATATCAGCGCCTTGCCGCCGTTCGGCCTGGGCGTCTTCGCGGGCGTCCTGTCGGCCATCATGGGGGTGGGCGGCGGCTTCATCCTGGTGCCGGCCATGCTCTATATCCTGCGCATGAGGGCGGGCGCGGTGGTGGGCACCAGCCTGTTCCAGATCATCATCACCACCGCCATCACCACCATCCTTCAGGCTGGGCGTAACCAGACGGTCGACATCGTGCTGTCCACCATTCTCCTGCTCGGCGGCGTCGTCGGCGCCCAGATCGGCGCACGCTTCGCCGGGCGGTTCCGCGCCGAGGAACTGCGGGCGGCGCTAGGACTGATCGTGCTGCTGGTCGGGATCCAGATGGGCCTGGATCTGTTCGTGAGGCCCAACGACATCTTCATGATCGCGCCGGGGATCGCCGACTGATGCAGGCGCTTCCTCCTCCTCCGCCCCCCGTCGCAGCCCCGCCGCTCGATCGGTCCGAAGCAACGACCGGCGACCTGCGCGTCGCCGCCGCCCTGACCGACGCCCAGGTCCGGGTCGATAGCAGTTTCCGGGGCGCGTCCATCGTCCTATACGGCGCGGTGTTCAATCCGACGCCCGAACCTGCGGATGTCGTGGTCGTGGTGCGCGGGCCGGACGCGCCGATCCGCCTGGTCAAGAAGACGCGCACGTCCGGTGTCTGGCTGAACAGCCGGCCCGTGCTGTTCGAGGGTGCGCCCGGCTTCTACATGACCGCCTCGACGCGCCCGCTCAGTGATATCGCGGACTTCGGCCAGCTGCGCCGCCTCGGCGTCGGCGTCGATCACCTGCGCATCGACGCGCCCGAGGAAAGCCGCACCGTCACCCGCTACGGCGTGCGCGATGTGGTCGTCAGCCGTCTGGGCGACGACTATCTGGATTGGCGCCGCGCGGTGATCCGGCTGAAGGAGGCCGCCGCCCTCTATGACACCGATTCCGAAGGCGTCGAGTTCGTCGACCGGGGCCTGTTCCGCGCCGAGGTCAAGCTGCCGACCGTGGCGCCCACCGGCAAATACTACGCCGAGGTCTGGCTGTTTAAGGACGGCGAGCCGCAGTCGGTGTCGAATCTGACCCTGACGGTCGAAAAGGTCGGACTGGAGCGCGACATCTATGAGTTCGCCCACCGTCGGCCGTGGCTGTACGGCGTGCTGTGCGTCGTCCTGGCCGCCCTGACAGGCTATGGCGCCTCGCGCATCTTCAGCCGGCGGAGCTGAAGCCCAGTTCGGCGCGCAGGGCTTCGGCCGTCAATCCGCCGGCCCTCAGCTCGGCCAGGGTGATTGAGCGATCGCGCTTGGCGTAGCGCCGCCCGTCCGGCCCTGTCAGCAAGGCATGATGGCGATAGGTCGGCGCCGGCCAGTCCATCAGGGTCTGGATCAGCCGCTGCACGTGCGTGGCCTCGAACAGGTCCTGACCCCGGATCACATGGGTGATCCCCTGCAGGGCGTCGTCATGGGTCACGGCCAGATGATAGGCGACGCCCGTATCCTTGCGCGCCAGAACGACATCGCCCGCTGCCTCGGGATCGACGGCGACGACGCCGGTTTCGCCGTTCGGACCCTCGCCCTCCTCGACGAAACTGAGGCCATTCCAGGCCGGCTCGCCCAGAGTTTCCCGCGTCCTGTCCAGCGACAGCCGCCAGGCGAAAGCAGCACCCGAGGCCAGAAGGTGCGCCTCCTCCTCCGCTGAATGCGGACCGGGCCTCGCCGCCTCCATCGCCCCGTGCGGCGCGTCGCCGATGGCGCTCAGGATCTCCTTGCGCGTGCGAAAACATCGATACAGCAGGCCGCGCGCCCGCAGATTTTCGATCACGGCGGCGTACTCTCCGAGATGATCCGACTGGCGCCGGACCGGCGTCTCCCAGTCCAGACCCAGCCAGGCCAGGTCCTGCAGAATGTCGGCCTCATCTTCCGGCCGGCATCGCGTCGGATCGATATCCTCGATGCGCAGCACGAACCGCCCGCCCGCCGACTTCGCCGCCGTCCAGGCGGTCAGGGCCGAAAAGGCGTGGCCCTTGTGCAGGCGGCCGGTAGGCGAGGGGGCGAAGCGGGTGGCGAACATCACGACGCTCCTTAGCGGTTTGCGGTCCTCAACGGCGCCCCCGCTCTTTCCGACAAGCGCGACGGGCCGTAAGCATAGCGTATGCCGCTCGCACCCACGCCTGATGATATCGCCGCCGCGCGCCGGGTGCTGGTCACCGCTGATCCGGCGCTCGTTCGCGTGGACGCCCAGACGCCGCCGCTGGAGTGGCGGTTGAGAGTTGGCGGGTTCGAAGGTTTGTTCCGCATGATCGTGGAGCAACAGGTGTCGGTGGCCTCGGCCGCTTCGGTCTGGGCGCGGCTGCGTGAAGGCATGGGCGGCATCACGCCCGAGCTGTTGCTGGCGCACGATCTGGATCAACTGCGCGGCATGGGTCTGTCGCGACAGAAGGCGACCTATGGACAGGGCATCGCGCGGGCGCAGATCGCGGGCGAGATCGATCTGGAGCATCTGGCCAATCTGGACGACGAGGCGGCGATCGCTTCCCTGACGGCGCTGAAGGGCGTGGGCCTGTGGACGGCCGAGGCCTATCTGATGATGTGCGAGGGGCGGCTGGATGTCTTCCCGGGCGGCGACGTGGCCCTGCAGGAGGCGATCCGCTGGGCGGACGGCGCAGAAGTGCGGCCCGATCAGAAGGGCGCCTATGCTCGCGCCGAGATCTGGCGGCCCTATCGTGCGGTCGCCACCCACCTGCTGTGGGCCTGGTACACGGGCGTGAAGCGCGGCGAGATCGCGCTGGATGCGTCGGCATGACCCCGCTCGATCCCGCTCTGACCGAACCGCTGCGCAATCCGCAGACCGTGCTGACCGCGCTGGATTTCGCCGGCGTGGCGGTTTTCGCCGCCACCGGCGCCCTGGCCGCCGCGCGCGAGAAGCACGATGTCGTCACCTTCGCCTTCTTCGGCGCCATCACCGGCGTGGGCGGCGGAACGCTGCGTGACCTGTTGCTGGGCCTTCCGGTCTTCTGGGTGCAGGATTGGCGCTATCTGGCGGTGTGCCTGTTCGCCTCGACGGCCCTTTGGCTAGTGGGGCAGCGCGACTGGCGGTTTCGCGCCCTGCTGTGGCTGGATGCCGTGGGTCTTGCGGCCTATGGCGTCATGGGGGCGGCCAAGGCCGAGGCGGCCGGGGCGCCGGCCTTGATATGCATCGTCATGGGCACGCTGACAGCCTGTTTCGGCGGGGTGGTGCGCGACACCCTGGCGGGTCAGCCGTCGATCCTGCTGCGGCGAGAAATCAACGTCACGGCCGCGATCCTGGCGGCGACGGTCTATATGGTGCTGAGGGCGCCGGGCGTTGGCGTCTGGCCTGCCGCCATCGTTGCGGCGCTGTCGGGCCTCCTGCTGCGGGCCGCCGCCCTGCGCTGGGGCTGGACCCTGCCGGGGTTCCCGACCCACGCGCGCCGGGTCTGAGGCAGGACGTCACGAAAACGCTGCACACTGGTCATGGCGATGAGCGGGAATCAGGGGTAGGCTGATCTCACAAGACTAGGGAAGGAGACGTGTCCTCACCTCTGTCGCCTCAAAATCCCCCCGTCCGCGCGGGAGGGCCTGATGCAGGTTCTCCATCGACCGCCCTCCGGTTTTCCCGCCTTGGTGCTGAACGCCGACTTCCGGCCGCTGTCGTACTATCCGCTGTCGCTGTGGCCGTGGGAGGAGGCGGTCAAGGCGGTCTATCAGGACCGCGTGGACGTGGTGTCCCTGTATGACAAGGTCGTCCGCTCCCCGTCGATGGAGATGCAGCTTCCCAGCGTGATCGCGCTGCGCAGCTATGTAGATCAGGACCGCAGCCCCGCATTCACCCGCTTCAACGTCTTTCTGCGCGACGGCTTCGCCTGTCAGTACTGCGGTCAGTCGGCTGAGTTGACCTTCGACCACGTCATCCCGCGCTCACAGGGCGGACGCACGACCTGGGACAATATCGTCGCGGCCTGCAGCCCCTGCAATCTGGCCAAGGGCGGGCGAACGCCGCGCCAGGCGATGATGCCGATCCGCCGCGAACCCTATCGCCCCAACGCCTGGCAGCTTCAGGACGCCGGCCGACGCTTCCCGCCGCACTATCTGCACCAGAGCTGGCTGGACTACCTCTATTGGGACATCGAGCTGGAGCCCTAGGGGCGCAGGACGGCGACGCCCGGGCGGCTGGTTTCGACGCGGCGACGGCGCAGTCGGCGATCCAGACGGTCGATCTCGGCCAGAGTCATACCCGGGTGGCGGCGGAAGGCCTGGCGCAACTGTTCGATTCGTCCCGGCGCCCAGGCGGCGGCGACGCCGGCCGCGCCCGCCAGGAAATCGATGACGGAGACGCTGCGGCCGGTCAGGGCCTGAAGCAGTTCCGCCCCGAAGGCGGCGGCGATGACATAGAGGGCCAGGTCGTCGCGGCGCTGGTTCGGCGCGATCAGGAACAGGCCGCTGGCCACGCCATAGAAGGCGATCACGTGGGCGGCCTTGTCATTCAGGCCGAAGACCTGTTCCAGACCCTGGAACGGTCCCAGCATCAAGACGGCCATGCCCAAGGCCGCCAGGGCGAAGCCGAGGCGGGCGGCCATGACGATGCGGCGGGGCGTGAGCATGAGGCGGGTGTCCGTGACCTTGATCCGCCGTCATCCTGCATCGCCGTCCGCCAAGATGCGGTGAAGCGACGTGCTGAACGCTTTACGAACAGACTATCGCAGGATCGCCCAATCCAGGGCGTGGACACGGTCGCGTCCCAGGGCGGCGGCCAGCGGCGGAGCGGCGAACAGGTCGGCGATGGCGGGATCGAGCACGTTCAGCCCGCCGGTGAAGGCGCCGAAGGCCGGCAGGACGATGCGTGATCCGTCGGTGACGAAGCAAGGGCGGCGCACGCCGCGTCCATAGGCGGCGACCTTGGCGGCGGGGTGCAGGTGGCCCGCGACCTCGCCACGACGGTCGTCGTTGGCGCTCAGCGCCTCCGGTTCGTGGGTCAAGCGCAGCGCGCCCAAGGCCATATCGCCGACGATCCGGCCGGGCAGGCGGGATGCCGTGTCCGCATCGCGAGCGAGCGCCTCGCGGTCGTGATTGCCTTCCAGCCACAGCCAATCGCGCCCGGCCGCCAGACGATCCAGACGCGCCCGGTCGTCGGCCGCCATACGGGGAATGGCCTTGGTGTCATGGAAACTGTCGCCCAGCAGCACGACCATGGCGGGGTTCAGTTCGACGATCTCGGCTTCCAGCCTGTCCAGCGTGGCGCGGCTGTCATAGGGCGGCAGAAGCTGGCCGCGCACGGCGAAGGCTGACCCCTTTTCCAGATGCAGGTCTGCGACGATCAGGGCGCCGTGGGCCGGAACCCACATCGCTCCGGAACAGCGCAGCACGCAGGCCTCGCCCGCGATCCGCACGCTCAGCGAACCGCAGATCTTGCGGGCCGGGGACAGGGTCTGACGCAGGGCGGCGTTCATGCGGCGGCCCCCGACTGGCTTGGCGGCTCGGCGTCGCCCATGACTTCGGCGATCAGCAGGTCGGCGCTCTCGTCCAAGATCATTTCGGCGGCGTCTCCGCTGACCCGCTCGCGTCCGATCTGGACCAGCACGGGCACGCAGAAGGGCGAGGCGCGGTTCAGGGGTTGGTGGCGGATGCGGCCCTCGATCCGCGTCAGCATCTGGCCCAGACGACCGACGTCCAGCAGACCGGAGGCGGCGTCGGCGCGCGCGGTCTTCAGCAGCAGATGGTCAGGTTGGTGGCGGCGCAGCACGTCGTAGATCAGGTCGGTGGAGAAGGTCACCTGCCGGCCGGTCTTTTCGGCGCCGGGCTGGCGGCGTTCGATCAAGCCCGAGATCAGGGCGCAATTGCGGAAGGAGCGCTTCATCATGAAGCTTTCCTCCAGCCAGGCTTCCAGATCGTCGCCCAGCATGTCCGGCTGGAACAGGGCGTCCAGGTCGATCGCATCCATCGGCTTGATCGACCAGATGGCCAGCGAATAGTCGGTGACGACGAACCCCAGCGGCCCGACGCCCATTCGGTCCAGCCGCCGGGTCAACAGCATGCACAGGGTGGTGTGGGCCAGATTGCCCTCAAACGGATAGGCGACCAGGAAATGCCGGCTGCCGCGCGGGAATGTTTCGACAAGCATGGACTCGGCGTCGGGAATGACCGAGCGGGTTTCCTGCAACTCCAGCCATTCCTGCACGTCGGGCGGCAGGACGCGCCAGTGGTCGCGGTCGTGGATCATGGTGCGCACCCGGTCGGCCAGCGACGTGGACAGCGGGAACTTCGACCCGCCCCACGACGGAATCTTGGGGTCGCTGTCATTGGCGTGGGTGACCAGGGCGTCGGTCCCGGTTATGCCCTGAAACGCCCAGGTCTGGCCGGCGAACTGGAAGGTGTCGCCGGGCGTCAGCTGTTCGAAATACCACTCCTCGGCCTCGCCGACCTTGCGGCCGCCGATCAGTTGGCGCGAGGCGCCGCCGCGACGGCTGGCGACGCGTACGTTCAGCGTTCCTGCAGAGACGATGGCCCCGACATTCATGCGGTGGCGCTGGGCGATATGCTGGTTTCGGACCTTCCAGCGGCCGTCTTGCGTGCGCACGATCCTGGCGAACCGGTCGTAGGTGCGCAGCGCATAGCCGCCGGTGGCGACGAAATCGACCACCTCCTCGAACTGCTCCCACGTCAGGGCGCGGTAGGGGCCGCAGCCGGTGATCTCGTCATACAGGACCTGCATGTCGAACGGCTCGGAACAGGCGACGCCCATGACGTGCTGGGCCAGGGTGTCGAGCGTGCCGATATGGACCGGCTCCCAGTCGAAGGCGTTGTCGGCGACGGCCTCGCGCGCCGCCTGGCACTCTAGCATCTCGAACCGGCTGGCGGGCACCAGAAGCGCGCGAGACGGCTCGTCCAGCCGGTGGTTGGCGCGGCCGATCCGCTGGACCAGGCGGCTGGAGCCCTTGGGCGCGGCCATCTGGATGACCAGATCCACGTCGCCCCAGTCGATGCCCAGATCCAGCGTCGAGGTGCAGACCACGGCCCTGAGATCGCCGCGCGCCATGGCCGCTTCGATCTTGCGCCGCTGCTCGGCGGCAAGCGAGCCGTGGTGCAGGCCGATGGGCAGATTTTCGTCGTTGATGGCCCAGAGCTGCTGGAACACGAACTCCGACTGCCAGCGGGTGTTGACGAAGATCAGCGCCAGGGTCGAACGCTGGATGGCGGCGTAGACCTCTGGAATTGCGTGCTGGCCGGTGTGGCCCGCCCACGGGACCTTGCCCTCTGAGATCAGCACGTCGATGACCGCCGACGCGCCGGGGTCGCCGCGGACGAGAGTCACCGCGTCAAGAGCCCCTCCACCGCCTTCGGCGGTCCCCCTCCCCATGGCATGGGGAGGAGACAGGTCGGCCAGCGTCTCCTCCCCGCTCTGCGGGGAGGGGGACCGCGAAGCGGGGGAGGGGTTCTTCGTCTCCGCATCGCCCGGCGCCAACCACCCCCGGATCAGATCGGGATCCTCGATGGTCGCGCTCAGCCCCACCCGGCGCATTTCGGGAGCGAAGCTCTGCAATCGCCCCAGACCCAGCGACAGCAGGTCCCCCCGCTTGCCGCTCCAGATCGCATGCACCTCGTCCAGCACCACGCATTTCAGATCGGCGAAATAGGAACGCGCGCCTTCCCAGGCGCAGAACAGGGCCAACTGCTCGGGCGTGGTCAGCAGGATGTCGGGCGGGAAGTCGCGCTGTCGCTGGCGTTTGGACTGTTTGGTGTCGCCGGTGCGCGTCTCGACGTGGATGTTCAGCCCGATCTCGCGGATCGGGGTCATCAGATTGCGCTCAACGTCCGTCGTCAGGGCCTTCAGCGGCGACAAATAAAGCGTATGCACCCCCGACCCCGCCCCGGTCGCCGGCTTCGGTCCGCGCTCGGCCAGGTCGATCAGGCTGGGCAGAAACCCCGCCAGCGTCTTGCCCCCGCCGGTCGGCGCGACCAGCAGGGCGTGGCTGCCGGCCTCCCCCGCCGCGACCATCTCCAGCTGATGCCGCCGGGGCGCCCAGCCGCGCGACGCGAACCAGTCGGCGAACAGGGGCGGAAGCGTTGCGGGAGCGGCGGCGGTCGTCACGGACGGGATATAGCATGTTCCCGTTCCGTTTCAGCCCCAGGCTCGCTATCTATCGGACGTGTCCGACGAATCCGTCATTTCCGAAACCCGCCTGACCGGCGCGCAGCCGTGGGCGGACTTGTCGCCGGCGCTCGCCACGCCGCCGGGCGCAGGGGCGGTGTGCGACCAGGCGGGGGCCAGGAAGATCGGGCGCGGAGCGGCCGAGGGGTTCTTCAGCACCGGGCCGGTGATGGTGGCGCATGCCTCGCTGACGGCGCGCCGGCTGGGGCTGACGCCGCCGCCGCGATCGACTGATCTGATGGATGTGCTGGAGCTTTACGCCTTCGTGCGACCGGCGCGCTTTTGTGCGCCGTCGCCGACGGGCTTGGCGCTCTCGCTGGGTCTGGCCGAGCCGAAGTCGGCGGAGGAACAGGCGGCGGCCCTGCGTGAGGCGGCGGGACTGCTGCTGCGCGAATTGGCCGATCCGGCCTATCCGGAGCGCGAGGCGGCCTATGTCCTGGCGCTGACGATGCAGCGCGCTGGCTGGGCCTGGGGCGAGCGGGTGGTTCAGGCGCTGGAGGCCGGCAGCGTGCGGGCGCGCCAGCATCGCGGGTCGGGGATGGATGTCTGGTCGCGGCTGACCGAATGGGAGGACGAGGCGCCGCGCGGCGAGGCGGGATCGGCGCCGGTCGACAGCGAGAGCGCCCGTATCCGGCTGGAGAAGCTGCTTCAGGCCTCGGGTCTGGACGAGACGCGGCCGACCCAATCGGACTACGCCGCCGAAGCCGCCTTCGCCTTTTCGCCGAGGAACGAAGAGGGGCGGCCGCGCATGCTACTGGCCGAGGCGGGGACCGGCACGGGCAAGACCCTGGGCTATCTGGCGCCCGCCTCTCTGTGGGCCGAGCGGAACCAGGGAGCGGCGTGGATCTCGACCTATACCCGCGCGCTGCAACGCCAGATCGACCGCGAGAGCCATTCGCTGTGGCCCGATCCGGCCGAGCGCAGGAAGAAGGCGGTGATCCGCAAGGGGCGCGAGAACTATCTGTGCGTCCTTAATCTGCAGGACATGGTGCAGGCGGCCCAGCTGGGGAATGGCGACCTGATCGGCCTGGCGCTGGCCGGGCGCTGGGCGCTGCATACGCGCGACGGCGATATGACGGGCGGGGATTTTCCCGGCTGGCTGCCTGGCCTGTTCGCCATGCCGGCCGCCCATGCGGCGGGAGCGGCCAATCTGGTGGATCGGCGCGGCGAGTGCGTCCACGCCGCCTGTCCCCACTACCGCACCTGTTTCGTGGAAAAGACGATCCGCGCCAGCCGCCGCGCGGATCTGGTCATCGCCAACCACGCTCTGGTCCTGACCCAGGCGGCGTTCGACGGCGCGCGCTCGGCGCGGGGCCAGAAGTCAGACGGTGAGACGGCGGCGCTGAAGCGGATCGTCTTCGACGAGGGCCACCACCTGTTCGACGCCGCCGACAGCGCCTTTTCCGCCTGCCTCTCGGGGCAGGAGGCGGCTGAGCTGCGCCGCTGGATCCGGGGGCCGGAGGGGCGGGGGCGTCGCGGTCGCGGGCTGGAGCAGAGGCTGGGCGACATGGTCGGCGACAATGAGGCGGCGCTGAAGGCGCTTCAGGACGCCATCCGCGCCTCTGCCGCCCTGCCGGGCGAAGGCGTGTCGGGCCGCGTCGCGCCTGCGTCTGGCGAGGTCAATCCCATCGGACCGATCGAGGCCTTCCTGGCCGCCGCCCTGGACCAGCTGCGCGCGCGCACGGCCGAGACCAATACCTATGGCGGGCCCGAGTTCGGCATGGAGTGCGCGCTGAAGCCCGTGACCGATCCGGTCGCCGAGACCGCCCGTGCGGCGGCCCAGGCCCTGGCCGCCATCGAGGCGCCGCTGCTGGCCCTGTCGCGGCATCTGGAGGATATCCTCGACGACGAGGCGGCCGAGCTGGACGGGTCGCAGCGGTCGCGCATCGAAGGGGCGCTGCGCGGACTGGATCGGCGCGCGCGCATGACCTTGCCGGGATGGCGGTCGATGCTGGCGGCGCTGGAGGATGGGAGCGATCAGCCCGATCCCGATTTCGTCGATTGGCTGTCGGCCGAGACGGCGTTCGGCCGCATCCACGACGTGGCCCTGCGTCGCCACTGGATCGACCCGACCGTTCCGCTGGAGGCCGCCGTGATCGTGCCGTCGCACGGTGTGCTGGTGACCTCTGCCACCCTGTCCGATCCCTTGCAGGAAGACCCGTTCGACCTGGCGCGGCTGCGGACCGGCTCGGCGCGTTTGATCGAGCCGCCCCGCACCCTGAAGGTTGAGAGCCCGTTCGACTATGCGGCCAACAGCCGGGTCATCGTCGTCAACGACCTGGTCAAGGACGATCCGCGCCAGACGGCGGCGGCGATGCGCGAACTGTTCCTGGCGGCGGGCGGCGGGGGCCTGGGCCTGTTCACCGCCATTCGCCGATTGAAGGCAGTCTATGAGCGGCTGGGGCCGGACCTGGCGAAGTCGGGCGTGCCGCTCTACGCTCAGCACGTCGATCCGCTGGAGGTCGGGGCGCTGGTGGATATGTTCCGGGTCGAGGAGAATTCCTGCCTCTTGGGCACCGACGCCGTGCGCGACGGGGTGGACGTGCCGGGACGGTCGCTTCGGGTGCTCGCCTTCGACCGTGTGCCTTGGCCTCGGCCGGATTTGCTGCACAAGGCGAGGCGCGAACGGCTGGGAGGCAAGGGCTATGACGATGCCCTGGCCCGCGCCCGCATCGCCCAGGCCTTCGGGCGGCTTATCCGGCGCGGCGACGACAAGGGGGTCTTCCTGATGCTGGACGCCGCCACGCCGACGCGGCTGTTCGCCAGCCTGCCGCCGGGAACCGAGGTCCAGCGCATGGGCCTGGCCGATGCGGTCGAACTGACCCGCAGCTTCCTGAACC
Source organism: Brevundimonas sp. Leaf280 (assembly GCF_001422455.1). NCBI lineage: Bacteria > Pseudomonadati > Pseudomonadota > Alphaproteobacteria > Caulobacterales > Caulobacteraceae > Brevundimonas > Brevundimonas sp. Leaf280. The sequence goes on from NZ_LMNC01000004.1 coordinate 281,749, forward strand.
CCGAGACGACGTAGGATGTCCAAGACCACGCCCGCCACCGTCGCCCTGACCAAGGCCGGCGTCGCCTTCGATCTGTTTCCCTACGACTATGATCCCGACGCGCCGCGCGTGGGGTTGCAGGCCGCCGAGGCGCTGGGCGTGGCGCCAGAGCAGGTGTTCAAGACGCTGATGGTCTTGGTGGACGGGGCCCCGGCCTGCGTCATCGTGCCGTCCGATTGCGAGGTCAGCATGAAGAAGCTGGCGGCGGTGCTGGGGGCTAAGTCGGCTCAGATGATGAAGCCCGCCGACGCCGAACGGCTGACCGGCTACAAGGTCGGCGGGGTCAGCCCGTTCGGCCAGCGAAAGGCCGTGCCCACCGCGATGGACGAAACCGCCATCCTGTTCGATCAGGTCCTGATCAATGGCGGTCAGCGCGGGCTTCTGCTGGGTCTGGCGCCGGAGGATGCGCGTCGGGCGGCGAAGGCAGTGCTGGCCGACCTGACCGCCTAGAAGCGCGAGGTGCGGCGCGCTATAGGTCCGGCATGACCGACGCCTCGACGACCAAGCGACACAGCCGCAAGGGCTTGTATGCGCCCTTCATCCTGGTGCTGATCGCGCTGGCGGCTTGGACAGGATGGTGGATCTTCCTGACGCGCCAGATCGACACGCGGCTGGAGGCCCAGGTCCAGACCCTGCGTCAGGACGGCTGGGACATCCGCTTCGCCGACAAGACCATCAACGGCTGGCCGTTTCGCACCTATGTGGCGTTGACGAACCTGATCGTTCAGGCGCCGTCGGGCCATGCGATCAAGGCGACCGAACTGACTGCGGAGGCCAACGCCTATCAGCCGACCAAATGGGTGGTGGTGGCCCCGCAAGGCCTGATGCTGACCCGCGCCGGCAAGGGCGAGGTCGCGGTCAAGGGCGACGCCATCCGCATGAGCGCCAGCGGAATCGACCAGCGCTGGCCCAATCTGGCGCTGGAGATGGTCAATCCGGTCTTCACGGCTCAGACCGGCGCCGAACCCTTCCCCATCGCCCGCGCCGCGCGGATCGAACTCTACGCCCGGCCGCATCTGGAGGCCTCGACCGCGCCGACCGACGACGTCGATGTCATGTTTCGTCTGGTGGACGGGCAGGGGCGGGCGGACGGCCCCGTCGAAGGCTTCGCCCAGGACGGCCGCCTGACGACCCAGCTGGAGGCCGAGATCGGCCAGGCCAGCCTGCTGAAGACCGGCGGCGACGCGGCGGGCGTCTTCTCGGCCTGGACCAAGGCGGGCGGGACGTTCCGCAATGTGCGCGGAGATCTGCAGGCCGGCGACAGCCGTGCGACCCTCTCCAGCGACGTGTTGAGAGCCGATGCGAACGGCCGGCTGACCGGCCAGGTCCAGCTTCAGGCGCAAAAGCCTCTGCCCGCCCTGGCCGGCCTGATGGCGACGCGTCAGGGGCCGGTCAACCGGATCGGCGCGGCCGGGGCCGCCGCAGCAGCGGGCGCGGCCGAGGCGACCGGACAGGAGCAGCTGCCGCTGACGCTGGTCTTCCGCGACGGCCGCACCTGGCTCGGCCCCTTCCCGCTGGCCCCGGCGCCCAAGCTGTTCTGATGGCCCTGCTGGACGAACCCGAAGCCGACGACGCCCTGCTGGCGCTGGATCGCGCCTTGGTCGAGGCGGTGCGGGCGCGGGTCGCCGCCGGTCCGCGCGACCGGGCCGACGCCTCGGCCATCGCGCTGCGTCAACTGCTGGACGGCGCCTCGGCCGATGAGGCTGCGGCGGTCAAGGCGGTGTGGGGCCGGAGCGAGGTGGCGACCGGACCCGCGCTGGTCGTCTGTGGCGGCCTAGCCCAGGCCCTGGCGACAGACCGCTATGGTCTGCGGTCGCGGCCCCTGTCCGCCGACGAGGCGTTGAAGGCGGCTGAGGCGGGCTCGCGCGCCGTGATCGACCTGTCGCCCGACCGGCCGTGGTGGGGCCGCCTGCTGGCGCGGCCCGAACTGAAGATCGTCGCCGCCCTGCCGGACGACCGGCGCGGCCGGCCCCAGGCCTTTGTCGTATCCAAAGAGATGTCCGGCCCCACGGGCGACGACCGCAGCTTCTGGGTCACTGACAGCGGTTGGTCCGAGACCAAGATCGTGGACGCCCTGGGCGACGCGGGACTGGTCGCCGATCCGCTGGCGGCGGCGGGCGGGTTGAAGCTGTTCATGCTGACGGGCTATGTGCAGGTCGATGACGGGCGGCTGAAGAGCGCGCCCGGACGAATGAGCGGCGTGATCGGCGCCGCCCCCATCTTCTGAGATCAAGGCTTTCCATGACCGACGCGACCCACGGCCCTGCCCCCAAGCCCGGCATCCTCGACATCGCCCCCTATGTCGGCGGCAAGTCGTCCATCGCCGGCGTCGCCGAACCGATGAAGCTGTCCTCCAACGAGAACATGCTGGGCGCGGGCGAAAAGGCGCGTGCGGCCTATGAGGCGGCGGTCAAGAACATCCACATCTATCCCGACGGCCGGGCGACCAAGCTCCGGAACGCGGTGTCGGAACTGCACGGGCTGGAGCCCGAGCGGCTGATCTTCGGCAACGGCTCGGACGAGGTCTTCGCCCTGTTGAACCAGACCTATCTGACGGCGGGCGACAACATCGTCTGCGGCCAGTACGGTTTCCTCGCCTACCGCATCAGCGCCCTGGGTTGCGAAGCCCAGGTGAAGCTGGCGCCCGAGCCGAACTTCAAGGCCGAGGTCGACGCGCTTCTGGCCCAGGTCGATGACCGCACCAAGATCGTCTATGTCTCCAATCCGTCCAACCCGACCGGCAGCTATAATACGGGCGAGGAAATCCGCCGCCTGCACGCGGCGCTTCCGGCCCACATCATCCTGGTCGTGGACGAGGCCTATGCGGAATATGTGACCGAGGCCGACTGGGAGACCGCCTTCCCGCTGGCCAAGGACGCCGAGAACATCGTCGTCACCCGCACCTTCTCGAAAATCCACGGACTGGGCGGTTTGCGGATAGGTTTCGGCTATGCGCCGATGAAGGTCGCCGAGGCCATCGACCGTATCCGCCTGCCGTTCAACGTCTCGGTGCCGGGGCTTGAGGCCGCGACGGCCGCCCTGTCGGACGAGGCGCACCAGACGGCGTCGCGCGATCTGATCTCGAACTGGAAGCCGCGCCTGACCCAGGCCCTGCGCGGCTTTGGGCTGAACGTCCTGCCCAGCGCCGGAAACTTCGTGCTGGTGTTCTTCGACAGCGCCGAGCGCGCCGCCGCCGCCAACGACTATCTGAACACCAAGGGCATCATCGTCCGCCCGGTCGGCGGCTATGGCCTGCCTCAGGCCCTGCGCATCACCATCGGCACTGAAGACCAGAACCGCGCCGTCATCGACGCGCTCAGCGAGTTCGCGGCCACCTGATCCAAGGGCAAGAAGCGGCGGCCGCATTCGCAGCCGCCGCCTTGCTATCAGCCGCCGAAGCGACGGGCGATGAAGACGCCGGTGCGGACGGCGTCGTCGCTTTGCGACAGCGGGCTGTCGGCCACGTCGCCTAGGCGGCGTTCGTAGTTGATCAGGCCGCCCGCGCCCCATTTGTCGCCGATCGGGACCAGCAGGACCAGGCTGGCGCCCGCGCCCTGCAGACCGCCGCCGGGGGAATAGGCGCTGATGCCGTTGGCGGCCGCCTCGGCGGTGCTGACGCCATAGTAGGCGTCGGCCAGTTTGGAATCGCCGCCACGCACGTAGACCGAGGCGTTCAGCAGGCCGACCGACGTCACGCGCTGATGGCCGACGGAGGCATAATATTCCGTGCCCTCGCTGACGTCGGACACGTCGCGGCTGATCCGACCGCCGACCACCACATTGCCGGGCAGACGCTTGTAGGCGTAGGCGGCCAGGTCCGCGCCGAAGCCCGGACGATCCAGCGTCAGGCCTTCGATATCATCGGCCGAGAAGCGCGGGCGCAGTTGCAGGCCGGCACGGAAGTCGTCGGTCTTGATCGCGTTCCAGCCTAGGCCGTCGACCGGCGTCAGATAGACCAGGTCGCGATAGTTGGCCGAAACCCAAGGGGCTACCGTCGTCTTTGAGCCCGTGTCGCCGTTGGAGTCGTTGCGATAAAGGACGCCCGCGCCAAGATCGACGGTCCAGTTCTGGGGGACGGGCCTGATCTGCTCATAGGGTTGCGACTGAGCCAGGGCGGAGCCGGCGAAGGCGGCGAAGGCGACGGAGAGCAGAAGAGGGCGAAGCATCGGGCGTTTCCATGGATGGCGCCCGAGCGGGGAGGTCAGGCCGGTTCAGAATGCGCAAGCTGGGCCTTTGGCTCCAGCAGCGCCAACGACGCCGTCTCTATGCGACTTTCCAGCAACGCCATCATGGCCCCGCGCTTCAGCTGGGCCGGGATCGGCTCAAGGAATTCGAACACGACCGTGCCGGGATAGCGGCGGAAGCCGTGGGCCGGCCAGTGGACGCCGGAGTTGGTGGCGACGGGCCAGCAGGGGCCTTCCAGATCGCGATAGATGGCGGCGACGCCGGGCTTGTAGTCGCCCGGCACGCCCGGATCGTTGCGTGTGCCCTCGGGGAAGATGACGATCTGGCGGCCCTCGGACAGGCGGTCGCGCGCCTGTCGCGTCATGTCTTTCAGCGCCTTGGCGTGGCCCGCGCGATCCACGGCGATCATCTTGGCCTTCCAGGCGAACCACCCGAAGAAGGGCAGGGGCATCAGCTCCTTCTTCATCACGAAACAGGCGTCGGGCAGGACGGCCAGCAGGGCCACGATGTCCAGCATTCCCTGGTGTTTGGATGCGATCAGGGCGGCGCCGGACGGGGCGTGCTCCAGACCGCGCACCTCGACCTTGACCCCCGCGATCCAGTGCAGGCCGAACAGGACGATCTTCGCCCACAGCTTGCATACGCCCTGCACATAGCGGTGCGGCAGCAGCAGGACCGGCGACAGACCGATGGCGATGATCGGCATCGACAAATAGAGCCAGGCGGTGAAGATCAGGGAACGCAGGGTGTTCACTTAGGACGCGGCCTTTTCGTCAGGGGCGGTTTCGCTCTCGGCCTGTACGGCGGCGGGCCGGTCGCGGGTGATGCGGCGCACGCCCTCACGGCCCAGGACGGCGAGGTATTTCATATATTCCAGCGTCATCCGGCGCGCGGTCACCGCCGCCCGCCACCAGCGCGTATTGTCCAGCGACGGGGTGGAGATGGCGTAGGGCGTCAGTTTCACGCCCGGCAGCTGGCCCCGGATTTCGACCAGCGAACGCGGCATATGATAGTCGGAGGTCACGACGATCAGGCTGCGATAACCCTTGGCGCGGCTCCAGGCGGCGATCTCCTGGGCGTTGCCGACGGTGTCCTCGGCCTCGAAACCCAGATCGACGCAGCAGTTGAAAAGGCGGCTGGAGCCGGGGGTCAGCTCGCGCAGCTCCTGACGGCGCACCTCGCGATTGACGCCGGAGATCAGCACCCGCTCGCCCTTGCCCTGTTCCAACAGGCGGATGGCGGTGTTGACCCGTTCGGACGACGGACCGGTCAGGGCCACGATGGCGTCGGCGCCGGCGGGGTCGTCGGCCGGCGTCAGTTCACGCACCCGGTGGGCGAAGGCGAACAGGCCGACCAGCCAGATCAGACCGGCGATGAAGATGACGCTCAACAGTCTCATGCGCCCCCTCCCTCTGTCGGCCGTCCTGAAGCCAGCATTCGCATGGCGGCGAATCTCGCCGCGAGAACCGCAACCGTAGCCGCGAGCAGCGGGCAAGGCGAGAGCAACGCCAGGTCGCTCCAGCTGATCGGCAGGGCCGCCGTCAGGCCGCCCGATCCGCCGATGAACCGCAGGAGGATCAGAAGAACCGCCGCCAGTCCGGCGCCGATCGCGCCCGCGCCGGCCGCCATAAGGCCGAACCGCCGCTGGAACAGCCAGGCGATGGCGCCGTCGGTCGCGCCGTTCAGGCTCAGGGTCTCGATCACCCCCTGACCGGCCGCCAGGCCCGCCCGGGTCGCATAGGCGATGGCGGCGGCCGCAGCGAAGGCGACGGCCAGGAAGGCGGCGCCGGCCAGGACCGTGATCATGCCGGCGGACCGCTCGACTTCGCCGCGCCACAGGCTGTGATCGTCCACCGTGGCGTCCAGCCCGGCCTCGGCCAGGGCGCGGCTCAGGGTGACGGCGCTGGCGGGGGCGTCGCGGTTCAGCCGCACGGTCACCAGATGAGGCAGGGGCAGATCGGGCAGCACCGCGTCGCCCAGCCAGGGGCGCAGCAGATCCTCGGCCGCCTTGCGGCTCAGGGCGGCGGCCTCCTCCACCCCATCGATGCCCGACAGGGTCTCGGCCGCGCGGGCGGCGGCGGTGTCGCCGGTTTCGCCGACGCGGGGACGGACCTGCACGGTGGCCTCCGCGCCAAGCTGTCGGGCCCAGCCATGCGCGGCGCGGTCGGCGGCGGAGGCGGCGACGGCGGCGAGGCAGGCCAAAAAGCACAGGACGGCGATGACGGTCATCAGCCACGGCTCGCCGGCTGCGGCGGGCGGCAGCAGGCCGGGCCGGCGGCTGGACAGGCTGAAATCGGACAGACGGATCATGCGGCGGCCCGCGAGGGTTCGCTGAGCCGTCCGGCCTCCAGCCTCAAGACGCGCGCGCCCGACCGCTGGGCCAGGGCCTCGTCATGGCTGGCGATCAGGACGGTGGCCCCCAGCTTGTTCAGCGACTGGAACAGCCGCAGCAGCTTGTCGGCCATGACAGCGTCGACGCTGCCGGTCGGTTCGTCGGCCACGATCAGGCCGGGCCGGATGATGACGGCGCGGGCGATGGCCAGCCGCTGCTTCTCGCCGCCGGACAGGGCGGGGGGACGGGCCTCCATGCGGCGACCCAAGCCCACCCACTTCAGCATCTCGCGTACGTCATCGGCGTACTCGGCCTCGGATCCGCCCGCCAGGCGCAGGGGCAGGGCGACATTGTCGAAGGCCGACAGATGATCCAGCAGGCGGAAATCCTGGAACACCACACCCATCCGCCGCCGAAAGGCCGGGATGTCGCGACGATCGATGCGCGTGACATCCGATCCGAACAGGCGGAGCGTTCCCGTTCGGGGTTGGTCCGCCAGCGTCAGCAGACGCAGCAGAGAAGACTTTCCGGCCCCGGACGGCCCGGTAAGAAAGTGGAAAGAGCCGCGCGGCAAAATGAGGTTAACGTCCCGCAGCACGTCGGGCGCGCCGACATAGCCGAAGCCGACGCCAGACAGGCGAACGGTCTCGGTCATAGCGGCGGGTTCGGCGGGCGAGGACGGCATGGTATGTGTTTCAGGAACAGGGCGCGGCGTCGCGCCTTACGGGAGGGGGCGACAGCCTCGCAGTCAGCCACATGATACTGACCTGCCCCGCCTGCGCCACCAGCTATTTCATTCGTGACGAAGCCATAGGCCCCGAAGGCCGCAAGGTGCGCTGCCAATCGTGCGGTGAAGTCTGGCGCGCCACGCCCGACGAGCCGCTGGAACTGACCTTGGCGCCCGACCCGGCGGTCGCCGCCGCCGCCACGCCTGCAACCCCGCCCGAACCCGATCCCGCACCGACCGCCGCCAGCCTGGCCGAAACGCCGGCGCCGGAGTTGCCCCGGGCGTTCCGCGCTCGCGCCGATCGCCAGAAGAAGCTGCGCCGCGCCGCCACCCAAGGCGTGATCTGGGCGGGTCTGGCCAGCGTCTTCATCGGCCTGATCGTTTCGGCCTTCCTGTTCCGTGTCGAGATCGTTCAGGCCTTCCCCCGAGCCGCTTCGGCCTACAAATTCTTCGGCGCGCCGGTCAATCCGGTCGGGCTGGATTTCGAGGCGCTGACGGCCAAGGCTGCGCCGAACCATCCCGGCATGGTCGTGGTGTCCGGCGCTATCCGCAATGTGCGCGACGTCGAGATCGTCTCGCCGCCGATTCGCGTGGCCCTGCTGGACGCCGCCGGCGCCGAGGTCGGGTTCAAGATCGTAAAGATCGACGCGGCGCCGGTCCTGCCGGGCAAGGTCCAGGGCTTCGCCGCCCTGATCCCCGATCCGGGCGGCCACGGGGCCGGGATCGGCGTCGATTTCGCGCCAGCCAGCCCTTCGCCTGCCAAACCCCCAGCTGAACACGGCGGACATGATGCGAAGGCCGCGCCCGCGCATGCGGCGCAGCCCGCCGCCGAAACCTCGCAGGGGCTGCGCTCGGCGACGGCGCCCGGCGCCGAGGCGCCGAACACGGCCGCGCCGATCGACGCGCGGCCGGTCGGGGCTGTGGACAAGGGGCATGGTGAGGCGGTATCGGCCTCGCATCATGGCTGATCCCTCCCCGACGCCGACCGTTCTTCTGTCCGAGGCCGAGGTGGCGCGCATCGTCGCCGACCTGGCCCAGCGCATCGCGCCCGTCATCGACGACGATACGGTCGCCGCCGTGCTGCTGACCGGCGGCCTGTGGTTCGCCGCCGACCTGACCCGCGCCCTGTCGCGCGTCGGCCGCAACGTCCGTTTCGACGCCCTGTGGCTGGCCTCCTACGGCGACGAGCAGACCAGCCGGGGCCGAATCGACGTCTATGCGCCGTTCCAGCGCCCGATCGCGGGCCGCCGCGTCCTTATACTGGACGACGTGTTCGACACCGGCCTGTCGCTGGCCGAGGCCGTGCGCATCGCCAAGGACGCCGGCGCGTCCGAAGTGTTGACCTGCGTCTTCGCCAGGAAGCCTTGGCCCAAGCCCCGCGCGCCCGAGCCGGACTTCGTCGGTTGGGAGGCGCCCAACCGCTTCCTGGTCGGTTATGGCCTGGACCACGCCGGGACGCTAAGGGGCCTGCCGGACATCTGCGCCCTGGACTGAGTTCAAGGCGCGGCGACAGCGGGGATAATCCGTCCGGGGCTGAATTTCCGCCCGGTTCGGCGTTGACTCTCCGACACCCTTCCGTATATGTCGCCGCTCTTCGCCGCCGGGGCCCTCTCCGGGGGCGTATCTTTTTTTGCGTTTGCGCTGAGGCTTCAACATGTACGCGGTGATCAAGACCGGCGGCAAGCAGTACCGGGTCCAACCGGGCGACACCATCGTCGTCGAAAAGCTCGACGGCGACGCCGGCGCTGAGCTGAAGTTCGACAGCGTCCTGATGCTGGGCGGCGACAAGGGTGTGACTCTGGGCGCCCCCCTGATCGACGGCGCCTTCGTCGGCGCGACGCTGGTCGAGACCCGCAAGGGTGAGAAGATCAAGATCTTCAAGAAGACCCGTCGCCAGGGCTATCGCCGCACGAACGGCCATCGCCAGATGGAATCGGTCCTGCGCATCACCGGCATCGAAGGCGCCGGCGAGACCGCCAAGTGGGACGGCAAGGTCGATCTGACCACCAAGGCCGAGATCAACCTGCGCGCTCGCAACCTGGCCGCTCGTGACGCTACGTCCTCGCTGGGTTCGACCGAGACGGTCGTGACCGACGTGGACGGCGCCGAGGTCAAGGGCGTCGTGGTCGAGAGCTCTGCTCCCGCCAAGAAGGCCCCGGCCAAGAAGAAGGCTGCGCCCAAGGCTGAAGCCGCCGGCGACGAAGCCTAAGACATTCACCGGCGCCTCGGCGCCAGACCTAAGTTACGGACGCGCTCAAGTAGGCCGAAAGGCCGGTAGCGCACCAAGAAAGTACGGAGCGGCAAGATGGCTCACAAGAAATCCGGTGGTTCGTCGCGTAACGGTCGCGACTCCGAGTCGAAGCGCCTTGGCGTGAAGAAGTATGGCGGCGAGCGCGTGCTGGCCGGCAACATCATCGTGCGCCAACGCGGCACCACCTTCCACGCCGGTGAGAACATGGGCATGGGCCGCGACCACACCCTGTTCGCCCTGACGAACGGCGCCGTGAAATTCACCACCAAACGTGGCGGCCGTTGTTACGTGTCGATTCTCGCGGCCAACGACGACGCCGCTCAGGCGATGGCCGCCGAGTAACGCAGTCTGGACCGTCCCGGATCGCGTTGCTCCTGCCAGCAGCCGATCCGGACCAGGGATGATAATCCGCGGGGAGTCTGGATCACCAGGCTCCCCGTTTGCGTTTCCCCGCCTCGAAGACCATCCGAGCCCTTCAAGGAGATGGTCGACAATCCGAGGCAACGCCCATGTGCGTCATCGAAACCTCTCCTGTCGTCGAGACCCGGCGCCTGATCCTGCGCGCGCCCGCGCCCCAGGATGCGCCGCGCATCGCCGCCCTGGCCAACGACCTGGACATCGCGCGCATGACCAAGCGGATGCCGCATCCGTTCCAGATGCGCGACGCCGACGACTTCGTGTTGCAGGTCGCCTCGCAGGACCCAAGACGAGCCAACACCTTCGTCATCGACCATGAGGACGTGGGGCCCGTCGGGGTCATCGGCCTGTTCGAGGGCGAGGACCGGGTGCCGGAAACCGGCTATTGGATCGGGCGTGAATACTGGGGTCGGGGCTTCGCCACCGAGGCGCTGGACGCCGCCCTGGTCTGGGCCAGCCGCAAGTGTAAGCGCCGGGCCCTGGTCGCCGGGCATTTCGCCGACAATCCGGCCTCTGGCCGCGTGCTGGAAAAGGCGGGCTTCCTCTACACCGGCGAGACGCGCCGGGCGTGGAGCCGGGCGCGTCGGGCCGAGGCCGATACGCGCATGATGGTGTGGCTGGCCTGACGGCCAGCCCGCAATGTCAGCCGCCCGCCAGGGCGGGGCCGTAGACGGCCGCGACGGCGACGGCGCCCACCACCAGCATGGCGCCCGCGCCGGCGATGAAGGTGGCGATGGTCTTGGACCGGCGACGCCGCATGCCGCCCGCCTTGTATTTGCGGATGATGACCGAAGGCCCTCGCGTAAAGGCCTCGGATCCTATGATATTGTGTTGGGACAAGAAAAAAGCTCCCCGAACTCTCGCACAGAAGCAGCGATCAGTCCGGGGCGCTCGTGGTCAGAAGATGGCGATCCGCGTTACCGGGGTCGCATCTTCGTGAGAAGGGGTATGCGGGTCACAGGGTGACGGAGACGACCCGGCCGCCGCGCGTCTGCACCGACTGCATCAGCACCAAGGGCGCATCGCCCGAGGTGACCGGCACGATCAGGAACCAGCCGCCGTCGGGCAGGCCGTCGAAGCGGAAACGGCCGTTCTCGCACCGCTCGGAGCGGACATAGGTGCGATAGTCGGCGTTGGCGTCGGCGACGGTGCGGGCGCGAACGACGGCGGCAGGCACGGCTGCGCGCTGGGTCGAACCATACAGGGTGCGAATGCGGGCGCGCGTGTAGGGGGTGTCCGGCGTCAGGCCGACGCTGGCGACGCAATCGAAGGCCTTGCCGTCCCGAGCGAAGGCGATCTGGCCCTGGATGCTGTTGCGGCCGGGCATCTGGGACCAGCCGAAATCGGCCTCGTTGAAGGCGGCCGGGCCCCCGTTCGGCAGGCCGCCGCCGGCAGTGGGCGCACAGGCGGAGAGGGCTGCGGCGGTCAGGGCGAGAGCCAGGCCAGGGGCGGCGAACGAACGGATCGACATGGGGCTTCCTCCGGGATTTCGGGGTCGTGGGGGACGACTTCCCCCACTATCGCACGACAGGCCGGGCGACTTCCACGCTCAAGATTCCCCCTCTGGACCCGGACCCGACAACGCGCGAAACAGGCCCGACAACGCGCCCAGTCGTCGAGGCGCGACAGCTCGGAAACGCCCCGTATGACCGTCACCTTCGCCGATATCCAAGCCGCGCGCACCCGGATCGCCGGCGCGGTCGACCGCACCCCGACCCGCTATTCCAGGAAGCTGTCGCAGCTGACGGGGGCCGAGGTCTGGGTGAAGTTCGACAATCTGCAATTCACCGGAAGCTTCAAGGAGCGCGGGGCCCTGAACCGGCTGCTGATGCTGAGCCCCGAGGAGATGAAGCGCGGCGTGGTGGCAGCCAGCGCCGGCAACCACGCCCAGGCCCTGGCCTATCACGGCGGACGGCTAGGCGTGCCGGTGACCATCGTGATGCCCGAGGGCACGCCCTTCGCCAAGATCAACGGCACCCGCTCGCACGGCGCGACTGTGGTGATCGAGGGGCTGGACTTCACCGGCTCGACCGAGGCGGCCAAGCGGCTGGAGGCCGAAAAGGGCTATGTCTTCGTCTCGGCCTTCGACGATGAAGGCATCGTGGCGGGCCAGGGCGTCTGCGCGATCGAGCTTCTGGAGGATGCGCCCGAGGTCGAGGCCCTGATCATCCCCATCGGCGGCGGCGGGCTGATTGCGGGCTGCGCCATCGCGGCCAAGGCGATGAAGCCGGACATCAAGATCTTTGGCGTCGAGGCCGCCCGTTATCCGTCCTTCACCGCCAGACGGGCGGGCAAGCCGCCGGTCTGCACCGGCCAGACCATCGCCGAGGGCATCGCCATCAAGGCGGTGGGCGACATTCCCTTCGCCCTGGCCGACCCGCTGGTGGACGAGGTCTTCGTCTGCGAGGAAGCCGACTTCGAACGGGCCGTCGCCACCTATGTCACCTATGAGAAGACGGTGTCCGAAGGCGCCGGCGCGGGCGGTCTGGCGGCGCTGCTGGCCTACCCCGACCGGTTCAAGGGGATGAAGGTCGGGCTGGAGCTGTGCGGCGGCAACATCGATGCGCGGATGCTGGCGGTCGTCTTGAACCGCGAGATGGTCCGTGAACGGAGACTGATCGTCTATCGCATCCTGGGCGACGACCGGCCGGGCATGTTGTCGGCCATGGCGGCGGTGATCGGCGGCCTGGGCGGCAACATCATCGACGTGGTTCACAACCGGCTGGCGCTGGACGTGCCGGCCAAGGGCGCCGAGTTCGACATCATGGTCGAAACGCGCGATAGCGCCCACGCCGACGAGATCGGCGAGGCCTTGAAGGAACGCGGCTATGAACTTCGGATGGGGTAAGGCGGCGATCGTCGCGGCCTTCTTGCTGGCGGGCTGCGGCCAGGCCGAGCCGGTCGATCCGAACGCAGGCAAGGCCGAGGCGGCCGCCTTCATGGCCAAGAACGCCAAGGAGGAGGGCGTTCAGACCCTGCCGAGCGGCTTGCAATACAAGGTGGTTCAGGCGGGACCGGCCGGCGGCGTCAGCCCGGACCGCAACGACCTGGTCAAGGTCGACTACGAGGGCAAGCTGGTCGACAACAGCGTGTTCGACAGCTCTTTCGCACGCGGCGCGCCGGCGGTGTTCACGCCCGAGGAAGTGGTCAAGGGCTGGACCGAGGCGTTGCAGAAGATGCGCGTCGGCGACGAATGGCTGCTCTATGTCCCGCCCGAGCTGGGCTATGGCGAGCAGGGCAATCCGAAGATCCCCGCCAACTCGGTGCTGATCTTCCGCCTGAAACTGCTGGACGTGGCCAAGGTGCCGGGCGGCGGATCGGGCGTCGGCACGGCGATGGGGTGACCTTAGGCCTACCGGCTGAGCCAGACGTTCAGCTCTTCCACCTCAGCGTGACCGGCTGGATCGGGTTCACGAACGGCCGCGTCTCGGCCCGGCTTTTCGCCCATTCGCGCTTCAGCTGCTGATACCATTTGGCCTGTTTGTCGGCGTCGTCGATCCAGATCAGGGCGGGATCGTAGCGCAGGCCTTCGTTCTGCAGGTTCACCATGCCGCCGTCTTGTTTCAAGAAGGCGACGACCCCCATCCGCAAGAAGGGCTTGGCCAGGCCGAACACCCAGTGGTCGGACCAGAAGATCTGGGTGATCCGCGTTTTGGTATCGGTGATCGGCGTCAGGCAGGTCAGGGCCAAGACCTGTTTTTCGCCCACCTGAATGTGCTCCCAGCGGAAGCCCGGCAAGCGGAAGGTGATCTCGGTCGCGGGCGCGCCGCCCAGGATCTTATAAAGGCGGCTGTTCGACGAGGGCGCATGGCGCACCATGGCCCAGCCGAACGCGGTCGGGGCGAAGGCCTTGGACTTTTCGTGCATCGAATGTTCGGACCGCCACCACCACTGCTGGTGGACGTACGGGCCGTGGGCGGGATCCATCAGGCCGACGACGGCGTGGTCGATATGGCTGTCGAAATCCATCGCCTCGACCAGCTTGGCCTCGCCGCCGACCACGCCGGGGAAGAGCGGCGGCTCATGGTCCGGCTCCATCGGATTGCGGGCGTCCGACGCCATCCAGACGAAAACGATCCCTTGGCTCTCGCGCACCGGATAGGACCGCACGCGAATGCGGTTCGCCTCGAACGCCTGATCCTCGACTAGCGAAGGAATGGCGGCGCAGACGCCGTCGGGCCGGAAGCGCCAGCCGTGATAGGGGCATTCGACCGTCTCGCCCTCGCCGGGCTTTTCGACCAGCTTGCCGGCCGACAGGGGCGCGGCGCGGTGGGGACAGATGTCGCGCATCGCATAGACCTGGCCCGCGCGGGTGCGGCCGATCAGCACCGGCTCGCCCATGATCTCGTAGCGTTTCAGGCTGGCCGGGGCGACGTCGCGGCCCAGGGCGACGAAATACCAGGCGTCGGTGACGAACCCCTTGCCGAACGGCTGCGCGCCGGCTTTTGAAGGGGCGGGTTCGAGCTGGGGGGACTGGACGGGAGCGGCGTCGGCGGGCTTCATGCCGACTGTCTAACAGAGCCGCGCGCCGCCTGTCTCATGTCACCTGACAGAGAACTTTACATATCAAAGTTAGTGCAGCATAAGCGGGCATCAAAGGGGAGTTTGATCATGACCATCGCATCCATTCTGAACCGCACCGTCGGCGCCGCAGCGGCCGCCGTCTTGATCGCTGTTGCCCCAGCGGCCTTCGCGCAGGACGGGCACGGCGCCCATGCCGAAAGCGGCCATGCCCCCGGCCATCAGCACGCCGACTTCCAGTCCGACCGCATCCACGTCCGCGTCGACGGGGACGCCGGCGGGCGCGACATCATCCTGATCCCCGGCCTCAGCTCGTCGCCGGAGATCTGGCAGGGGACGGTGGATCATCTTGGCGCCGGCTGGCGCGTGCATCGCATCCACGTCCAGGGCTTCGCCGGCGCGCCGGCCGAGGGCAATGCGCAGGGCGCGACGCCGTCGCCCGTCGCCGCGCCGGTCGCGGAAGAGATCGCCCGCTACATCCGTGAGAAGGGCCTGACGAAGCCGGTCGTCGTGGGTCATTCGATGGGCGGCACCATCGGCATGATGCTGGCCGCGCGCCATCCCGATGCGGTCGGCAAGCTGATGGTCGTGGACATGATCCCCTTCATGGGCGCGATGTTCGCCGCGCCGGGCTCCTCGGCCGAAAGCGTGACCCCGGTCGCGGACCAGATCTGGGCCGCCCAGGCCAACAGCCCGCGCGAGGCCTATGTCGCCCAGGCGACCACCAGCATCAACGGCATGATCAACACCGAAAGCCGCCGCGCCGAGGCGTTGGAAGACATGCGCGAAAGCGATCAGAAGGTCTCGGCCGCCGCCTTCCGCGAGCTGATCACGACGGACCTGCGTCCCGAACTGTCCAAGATCACCGCCCCGACCGAGGTGCTGTACGTCAAGTTCAACGATCCGCGCATGACGCCCCAGATCACCGACAGCATCTATCGGATGTCGTTCGCCAATCTGAAGGACGCCCAGCTGAAGCGGATCGACGACAGCGCCCACTTCATCATGTTCGACCAGCCGCAGGCCTTCTACGCCGACTTGGACGCCTTCCTGGCGAAATAAACGCCGTGACCCACCCGTCCGCGAAACGGATCGTCGGCCTTTATCAGGACAAGGCCGACGTGGGCATGACCGTCGAATACGACGGGGCGGACACCCACGTCTGGCTGGCCGGGCGCGCCTTTCTTTCGGCGAAATAGCCGCTCACGATCCCGTGAAGTCGGCGGGACCGTTTCGGCGGGCGTTCATACGCGATACACAGCCGATGAACGAGAACTCGCCCAAGGCGGCATCTGAAGGACGGACATGGCGGGACCGGTGAATGCGGGCGGACCACAGGCGCAGGGCAAGCCCCGCCGGTCGGCCCTGGGACGGTTGTTCTACTGGAGCGCCGTGCTTGCCGTTTGGGGGCTGATCTTCCTGGTCGTCTTCTTCGCCGTCTTCGCGCGCGGCCTGCCGGACACCTCCAGCCTGTATCAGGTCGATCGCCAGCCCTCGATCACCTATCTGGATCGCAATGGGGCGTTGATCGCGACGCGGGGCACCCAGATGGCGCCGCCCGCCGATCTGGACGCCCTGCCGGACTATGTGCCGGCCGCTTTCATCGCGATCGAGGACCGGCGTTTCTATCACCACCCCGGTTTTGACCCCATCGGCATGATGCGGGCGATGGCGACCAACGTCCGCGCCGGGCGGGTGGTGCAGGGTGGCTCGACCCTGACGCAGCAGCTGGCCAAGAACCTGTTCCTGACGCCCGACCAGAACATGCGCCGCAAGGTGCAGGAGCTGATGCTGGCCGTCTGGCTGGAGATGAAATTCTCCAAGAAGGAGATCCTGGCCCTGTATCTGAACCGGGTCTATTTCGGCGCCGGGGCCTATGGGATCGAGGCGGCGTCGCAACGCTATTTCGACAAGTCGGCCAAGAACCTGACGGTCGGCGAGGCCGCGCTGCTAGCCGGCCTGCTGAAGGCGCCCTCGCGCTATTCGCCGGTGTCCGAGAGCGAACGCGCCGCCGCCCGCGCCACCGTCGTGCTGAACGAGATGGAAGAGGCCGGCGTCATCACCGCCGCCCAGCGCGAACAGGCCGTGACCCAGCCGGTCATCGTCTCGCGGACGCTTGCGACCCAGCACGCCCAATATTTCATCGACTGGCTGGACAAGTCGATCCGCAGCCTGGTCGGCGAACCGACCGAGGACATGGTGGTCGAGACGACCCTAGACTTGACGCTGCAGACGGCGGCCGAGCGGTCGGTGCGCCGCATCCTGGACCGTGACGCCGGCAAGGGCGTGCAGCAGGCGGCCCTGGTCGCGCTGGACGGCGACGGCCGGGTGCGCGCCATGATCGGCGGATCCTCCTATGCCGACAGCCAGTTCAACCGCGCCGTCGACGCCAAGCGCCAGGCGGGTTCGGCCTTCAAGCCCTTCGTCTATCTGGCGGCGGTCGAGGCCGGCTATACGCCCCAGACCCCGGTGGTCGATCAGCCGATCACCATCGGCAACTGGTCGCCCCGCAACTATTCGGGGACCTTCAGCGGCAACATGACCCTGGCCCAGGCCGTGGCCCAGTCGACCAATACGGTGGCGGCCTATGTCGCCGATCAGGTCGGGCGCGACAGCGTGGCGCGCGCCGCGCGGCGTCTGGGCATCGAAAGCCGCATCGGTCTGGAGCCGGCGATGGCGCTGGGCGCCGTGGAGGTCTCGCCGATCGAGATGGCCACCGCCTATGACGCCTTCGCCAATGGCGGCCGCCGCGTCGACGCCTATGGCATCAGCCGCATCCGCACGCCCCAGGGCCGCGTCATCTATCAGCGCCAGTCGGGCCAGAGCGGCCAGGCGATCAACAATCCGTCGCTCTATTACATGAACCAGATGCTGCGCGGCGTGGTGACCAGCGGCTCTGGGCGGTCGGCGGCGATCTCGGGCCGCGACCTGGCGGGCAAGACCGGCACGACCTCGGATTACAAGGACGCCTGGTTCGTCGGCTATACCGGCGGCTTCGTCACCGCCGTCTGGGTGGGCAAGGACGACAACAGCGCCATGCGCGGCGTGACCGGCGGCTCGTCGCCGGCCGCCATCTGGAAGGGCTTCATGGAGGCGGCCCTGCCGCGCCTGGACGCCCCCGCCATCCCCAACGGTCCGCCCATGCCGGAGGGGTGGATGGCGCCCGACCCGGTCGGCGATCTGATGAGCGGGCTGGATCAGAACGGCCTGCCCATCGAACCCGTCGACCCCCTGGCGGGCGAGCCCTATGTCCCGGACGACGAGGCGCCGACGCAGCCGCCGTCGCCGCAGCCGTCCAGTCCCGCGTCGCCCAAGGGCGGCTATCGCGATGCGCCGAACCCGCAGCAGCCGGAGGGCCGCCCGGCGCAGGAGCGAAAGGGTGACGCCCTGTTCTTCTGAAGACGACAGTCTCCTCCCTGTCGCGCAGCGATGGGGAGGTGCTGCGGCGCCCTTGCGCCGTGACGGAGGGGCTCTCAACGCATCACAGGCGCCGGTGGGACTTCAAGAGCCCCTCCACCACGCTGCGCGCGGTCCCCCTCCCCATTTCATGGGGAGGAGACTGTGGTCATCTACCGCCCGACGGCGTGAAGCGCGGCGCCGTAATCTTTCAGCCATTTGCGCCAGGGCTTGTGATCCCCGACCAGGCGTTCGACGACGGACCAATAGGCCGGGCTGTGGTCGGCGTGGACCAGATGGGCGACCTCGTGGGCGGCGAGGTAGTCGATGACCGGGGGCGGGGCCATGATGACGCGCCAGGAGTAGCGGATGGTGCGGTTGTGCGGGCTGCACGAGCCCCAGCGCGACCGGGTGTCGGCGATCCCCATCTTGACCGGGCCCTGGCCAAGAGCGCGCAGGTGGTGGTCGGTGCGTTCCAGAAGCGTATCGCGCGCCTCGCGCTTCAACAGGTTTTCGACCCGTCGCGCGTAGGCCTCGCCTTCGCCGCCCGAGCGGATGATCGTTCCGTCCTCGACCAGGCGTGCGGCGCCCGCGCCGGGCACGGCCTCAAGCCGCACAGGCCTGCCGCGCAGGGAGATTACCTGGCCCGGTTCCAGCGGGCGGCTCTTGGGGCGGACGGCCAGGCGTTCGCTGATCCAGACGGCCTTGGATCGGGCGAAGGCGACGGCCTGGCTCAGGCCGCGCTCGGTCGGGGCGATGACCACGGCCTCACCGGCGCGCGCGTCGATCCGCACGGACAGGCGTCGCGCGCGCGGATTGACCGAAAGTCTTAGAACGGGACCGGCGCCGGCCCCGCTTTCGTCAAGCGGCAGCCGCTGACCGTTGCGGTACGCCACCGGCGGCCTCGTTCTGGGCGATGAAATCGCGCACGCGGGGATAGATCTCGTCACGGAAGCGACGACCGTTGAACACGCCGTAATGGCCCACGCCCGGCTGGACGTAGAGGACGCGGCGATCTTCGGGAATGTTGGGGCACAGGCCATGCGCGGCCTGGGTCTGGCCGACGCCGGAGATGTCGTCCTTCTCGCCCTCGACGGTCATCAGGCCGATGTCGGTGATCTTGCTCAGATCGACCTTGCGCCCGCGATGTTCCAAGAGGCCCCGCGCCAGCAGATGCTGCTGGAAGACGATGTCGATGGTCTGGAGGTAGAACTCTTCGGTCAGGTCCAGCACCGACAGATATTCGTCGTAGAATTCCTCGTGCTTTTCGACCTCGTCGCCGTCACCGGCGATCAGGCTGGTGAAATAGTTCCAGTGAGCGTCGCGGTGGCGATCCTCGTTCATCGACATGAAGCTGTAGAGCTGGACGAAGCCCGGATAGACGCGCCGGCCAAACCCCGCGTAGGGCAGGGGCACGGTGTGGATCATGTTCGACTTGAACCAGGTGAAGGGCTTTTCCTCGGCCAGCTGGTTGGTGACGGTCGGCGACAGGCGTGCGTCGATGGGCGACCCCATGAAGGTCATCGACAGGGGACGGTTTTCGTCCTCGTCCTCGGCCATCACCGCGCCGGCGGCCAACACCGGCGGGCCGGGCTGGCACACGCCGACGACGTGGGCGCGGCCGCCGATCGCGGCCAGCATCAGCCGGACGTGGTCGATGTAGTCGAAGAAATCGAACCGCCCCTCCAGCATCGGCACCTGGCGGGCGTTGACCCAGTCGGTGACATAGACGTCGTGGTCCTGAAGGAAGGCTTCGACCGTACCGCGCAGCAGGGTGGCGTAGTGGCCCGAAAGCGGGGCCACGATCAGGACGGCCGGGCCGGAGGCGGGCTTCTTGGCGCGCTTCAGGTCGCCGATGTTGCGGGCGAAGCGGACCAGGCGGCACCACGGGCTCTGCCAGATCACCTGTTCGGTGGTGCGCACCGGCTTGCCGCCGATGTCGATGGTTTCCAGCTTCCAGGCCGGCTTGCCGTAGCGCCGCGTCACGCTCTCGAACAGTTCTGCCGAGGCGTAGGCCGTGCGGCCGATGGCGGTGTCGGCCGCCGGGTTGAAAGGCGAGGTCCAGAAGCTGCGGGCCAGTTGCGCGCCGACCCGGAACGGCAGGGCCGACTGGTAGGCGAGTTCATGAAAGGCGTAGAGCATGACGATCCGATACGGCCGAGCGCCGTTTGTGCAGGGCAACATATAATGCATCACCCTGCAAAAGGATTATGGGGTCGCTGCTAACCCCGCGCCATCGCCTGTTCGATGATCCTGGTCGTCTTGTCCGGACCCATTCCATAGGCGACGGCGGTGCGGAACTTGCCGTCAGGGCCCATCAGATAGACGGTCAGGGAGTGGTTCATCGTATAGCCCTCGCCCTCGCCGACCTTTTGATAGAAGGCGCGGTAGGCCTTGGCGGCGGTCGCCACCTGTTCGGGCGTGCCCGTCAGGCCGATGGTCTCCTTGGGAAAGCCGTCGGACGACAGATAGTCCTTTAGCGCCTGGGGCGTGTCGCGTTCGGGATCGACGCTGACGAAGACGATCTGCAGATCCTTGGCCTTGTCGCCGAGCCGCTGCTGCACCGCGCCCAGCTCGGCCAAGGTGGTCGGGCAGAACTCGGGGCAATACGTGAAGCCGAAGAAGACCAGGCTCCATTTGCCGTTCAGCATCGTCTGATCGACGGGCCGCCCATCCTGATTGACCAGTTTGAAGTCGCCGCCGACCAGGGGCTGGCCGGTCGACGTCACCTCGGCCCCGTCCGACGTGGGCGCACGACCGCTGACCACCACGACCGTGATGATGGCGAGCGCCACGGCGATGGCGATGCAGGCGCCCGCGAACAGCAGGATGGAACGACGCGGCATGACGGCCTCTCACGAAACGGATGTGATCGGTCTATAGAAGGCGTGTGACCTCGACAGAAGCCCGCATGGCGCCGCACGGCGTATCCTCTTCGGAGCCGTTGAACGGCTGGAGCGATGCGCCGCGTCGCGGCCGGGGGTTTTCACTGCGGACCCTGATCGTTCTGCGCTGGCTGACCATCATCGGCCAGAGCGCGGCGATCCTGACGGCGCATCAGGGGCTGCATTTCCCCTTGCCGCTCTGGCCCTGCCTGATCGTGATCGCCATCAGCGCGGCGGTGAATGTGGGGGCCATGGCGCGGGTGCGCCGGCTGGAGGCCAGCCTGCCGGACGGGCGCACGACGGCGATCCATCTGGGCTTCGACATCTTTCAGCTAGGCGTGCTGCTGGGTCTGACCGGCGGGCTGGAGAACCCGTTCTGCCTGCTGCTGGTCGCGCCCGTCACCATCGCGGCGGCGGCCCTGCCGGCGCGTCAGGCTCTAATGCTGGGCGTGCTGGCGCTGATCGCGGTCGGGGTGCTGTTCTTCTGGTCCGAGCCTCTGCCGTGGCGACCGCACGAGAACTTCCACCTGCCGACGCTGTATCGCCTCGGCATGGCCATGGCCCTGGTGACCGGCGTGGTCTTCACCGCCGGCTACGCCTGGCGGGTGGCGGCCGATGCGGAGAAGCTGGAACTGGCTCTGGCGACCACCCAGGACGTGCTGCAACGCGAACAAAGGCTGGCGGCGCTGGGCGGACTGGCGGCGGCGGCGGCGCATGAGCTTGGCACGCCGCTGGCGACCATTCAGGTGGTGGCGAAAGAGCTTCAGCGCGCCTCGGCCCCCGACAGCGACGCGGCCGAGGATGCGGCCCTGATCCTGCAACAGGCCGAACGGTGCCGGGGCATCCTGACACAGCTGTCGCAACAGCCCGAGGGCGACGACGCCCTGTATGCCGACGTCTCGCTGAAGGCCCTGCTGGAAGAGGTGGTGGAGCCCCACCGGGGCTTCGACCTGGCCTTTGATGTGCTGGTCAAGACGCCGCCCGGTCAGCCCGCGCCGCGCGTGCGCCGGATGCCCGAGGTGATCCACGGCCTGTCCACCCTGGTCGAGAACGCCGCCGATTTCGCCAAGACGACGGTGCGGGTCCAGGCGGTGGTGGACGCCGGCTGGATCGAGATCGAGATTCTGGACGATGGCGCGGGCTTTGCGGGGGACATCCTGCCGCGGCTGGGCGAGCCCTATGTGACCAGTCGGCCGCAGGGCAAGGCGCGCCAGGCCCTGGCCGCCCAGATCGCCGCCGCCGCCAGACCCTCCAAGCCTCGCGCAACTGTCGAGCCGCCCATCGCCCCCAGCCAGGGCGGCATGGGCCTGGGCTTCTTCATCGCCCGCACCCTGCTGGAGCGGACCGGCGGGTCGGTCAGCGTGGGCCAGGGGCTGCCGCAATCGGAGGCCAAGGGTTCGGCACGTGGCGCGCGCGTGGCGGTGCGCTGGGCGCGGCCGGCGCTGGAGGTCGCGGCATGAGGCGATTGGGTCGAAGCGTCGCAGGCGGAACCTTGGCCTTGACCCGCGCGCTACCCGTCCCGACTTGGAACGGCAGGAGAGAAACGCATGTCAGAACTCGAAGCCCGCATCGCCGCCCTGCCCGACAAGTCCCTGCTGCTGCTGGATGACGATCAGGCCCTGCGCACCCGCATGGGGCGGGCGCTGGAAGCGCGCGGTTTTCAGGTGACGACCGCTGAATCCGTCGCCGAGGCGATGCAGTTGCTGCGCGACAAGGCTCCGGCCTTCGCCGTGCTGGACATGCGGCTTGAGGACGGCAACGGCCTGAAGATCGTCGAGGCGGTGCGTGAGAAGCGCGAGGACGCCCGCATCGTCATGGTGACCGGCTACGGCGCCATCGCCACGGCGGTCGCCGCGGTCAAGGCCGGCGCCGTCGACTATCTGTCCAAGCCCGCCGACGCGGATGATGTGGTCAAGGCCCTGCTCGCCACCGGCGATTCGCCCGAACCACCCGAAAACCCGATGAGCGCCGACCGCGTCCGCTGGGAGCACATCCAGCGCGTCTATGAACTGTGCGACCACAACGTCTCGGAAACCGCCCGCCGCCTGGGCATGCACCGCCGCACCCTGCAACGCATCCTGGCCAAGCGCGCGCCGCGATAGGCCGAACCCTCAATCCTCGTCGTCGTCCTCGACCACGTCGGGGATTTCAGGGGTGACCACGGTCGGGGCGATGGTCTTGATCTCGCCCAGCTTGGCGCCGGGGAAGGCCTGGAGCACCGCCTGGACGAAGGGGTTGGCCTCGACCTCGGCGCGTTCGGCGGCGCGGGCCTTTTTCTGGATCTCGATGACCGTCTCGGCCCCGCCCTGGCCGTTGGCGGCGATCAGCCAGGTGCGACCGGTCCATTCGCGTAGACGGGCCGACAGCTTGCGGGCCAGTTCGATGGGCGCGCCCTGGACGCTTTCATAGACGATGGCGCCAGGCTTGAACGAGACCGGCTTCACATACCGCTCCACATCCATCTGAAGCCCGACCTCGCGCTTCTCGCCGATCAGGGCGACGACCTGTTCGAAGGTTTGTGGATCGGGCAGGGCGGGGGCCATCACCGGCCGCGCCGCCAGCTGCGCCGAGGTTCCGCCACCTCCACCACCGCCGCCACGCGGGGCCGAGCCGCCGCCCAGCGGTTCGCTCGACTGCAACCGTTTCAGCGCCTCCTCCGGTCCGGGGAGGTCGGCGGCGTAGGCCAGGCGCACGATGGCCATCTCGACCGCATCGGCCGGATTGGGCGCGCGCCGCACCTCGTCCAGCGCCTTCAGCAGCATCTGCCAGGTTCGCGACAGGGTGGCCGCCGGGATGGCCGCGCCCAGAGCCGCTAGCTTCTGGGCCTGGTCGTTAGGCAGGCGGGTCGCGTTCGGCCCCAGCATCTTGGCGACGGATGCCGCATGGCAATGCTCAAGCAGGTCGTTCGTCACCTGCACCGGATCGGCGCCGAAGCCGTAAAGGGTGCGGAAGCTTTCCAGCGCCTCCGGCGTGCGACCGGCCATGATGCTCTCGAACAGGGCGATGGTCTGGGTCCGGTCGGCCAGGCCCAGCATGTCGCGCACGGTCTCGGTCTTGACCGTCTCGCCCCGCTCTGCCTGGACCAGGGCCTGATCCAGCAGGGACAGGCCGTCGCGCACCGACCCCTCGGCCGCGCGCGAAATCAGCGCCAGGGCGTCGGTCTCGATCTTCATGCCTTCACGGTCGGCGATCCGGCCCAGATGCTCGACCAGGATTTCCGGCTCGACCCGACGCAGGTCGAACCGCTGGCAGCGGCTCAGGATCGTCACCGGCACCTTGCGGATCTCGGTGGTGGCGAAGATGAATTTGGCGTGGGGCGGCGGCTCTTCCAGCGTCTTCAGCAGGGCGTTGAACGCCTGCGTCGACAGCATGTGGACCTCGTCCAGCACATAGACCTTGTAGCGCGCCTCGACCGGCGCATAGCGGACGCTTTCCAGGATGTCGCGGATGTCGTTGACGCCGGTGTGCGACGCCGCATCCATCTCCATCACGTCCATGTGCTGGCCGGCCATGATGGCGGCGTCGTGCCGGCCGTGGGCGGTCAGGGTCAGGGACGGCCGGTCGATGACGTCGGTCTCGTTGTTCAGGGCGCGGGCCAGCAGGCGGGCGGTGGTCGTCTTGCCGACGCCCCGCACCCCGGTCAGCATGAAGGCGTGGGCGATGCGGCCGGTGGCGAAGGCGTTGGTCAGGGTGCGCACCATCGCCTCCTGCCCGATCAGGTCCTCGAACGTGCGCGGCCGGTATTTACGCGCCAGCACCTGATAGGCCGCCCCGTCGTCCACATGGGCTTCGACATCGGCATGGGCGGTGACAGGCTTAGCCACGACAGGCGCAACGGGTGCCGCGACCGGCTCAGGCGCCGCAGCGGGCGCGCCGAACATGTCGTCGGTGTTCTCGTCGCGCTGGACGACGTCGTCCTCTTCCCAGGGCGGGCCGTCGAGATTCGTGTCGCTGTCCGTCATGGATGGAAGTCTTACAGCGGGTGAGGGGCGGGTAGAAGCGATTCCCATCTCCCTTCTCCCCCGAGGGGAGAAGATGGGCCCGAGGGCTCGGATGAGGGTGTTCTGTCCGCCTCGCTGACGCCGAGAGCGGGCCCGTATCCGGCAACCCCCTCATCCGTCTCGCTCCGCGAGCCGCCTTCTCCCCCGAGGGGAGAAGGGAGGCGAACCAGACGCGCTCACGCAGCAAACCGTCGCGCGGCGAGCGTTAGCGCACAAACGCGCTCCAACAGCGAGCGACCGCGTCGCGAGCGTTAGCGCACCAAAAAGAGAGAAGTAGAGACCGCGACCCGAAGGGGAATTCGTTGTGGCTGCTGCCTTCCGGCCCTGACCAAGTTGGCGAAACCTTCGCCCGCGATCTCCGAGCGGAGATATGACGGGTGCGGCCGTCGGAATCAAGAGCTACAAAACCCGCATGGCCCATCAGAACACCTTCGCCGGCAATCCGCTCGATCGCGCCGGCGACCTGCGCAACGATCCCGAATGGCTGGCCCGGCAGGAGGCTGATCCCGAGGCCCAGGCCATGGTCCTGTGGGAGGGGCGTCCCCTGATCGAGGAGACGACCGAAGGCCCGCGCCTGGCCTGGCTGTCGCTGAAACATGCGCGCGACATCGTGCCGGATCGCGATGTCTTTCTGGGCCTGTGGGACGCGGCGCCCGTCTTCGCCATCGAGTTCGAAGGCTCCATCGATCCGACCGACGGGCCGCTGGCCGGCGTCGGCGCCTTTCATGAGTTGCGCTCGGCGGCGGCGATCCTGCCGGCGGCGGACGCGGCCATGGCGGGCGGGGCCAAGAGCCTGTTCGACTGGCGGCGCAAACACGGTTTCTGCGCCAACTGCGGTACGCTGAGCGAAACGGCCTCGGGCGGATGGAAACGCCGTTGCCCGGCCTGTGGGACCGAGCATTTCCCACGCGTCGATCCGGTCACCATCATGCTGCCGGTCTATAAGGGCGGCGCCGAGCCGATTTGCCTGCTGGGCCGGCAAGCGGCCTGGCCCGAGGGGCGGATGTCGGCCCTGGCCGGGTTCCTGGAGCCCGGCGAATCCATCGAGGAGGCCTGCGCCCGCGAGGTCAAGGAAGAGGCCGGCCTGACCGTGATCGCCACCGCCTATCACTCCAGCCAGCCCTGGCCCTTCCCGTCGCAACTGATGATCGGCCTGATCGCCGAGGTGTCGGACGACCAGGCCCGGCCCGACCAGACCGAGCTGGAATCGGTCGCCTGGCTGACGCGGGCAGAGGCACGGGCGGTGCTGGCCGGCGACCATCCGACCATCCAGGCCCCGCCCCCCTTCGCCATCGCCCATAGCCTGATCCAGGCCTGGGTCGAGGAGGGCTAGTCAGGTTTTCTCCCTCCCCGCTCCGGGGAGGGTGGTCGCGCAGCGACCGGGTGGGGGCGGCCCAGCAGGGCCGCATTTTAACCTGATGCATGACCGATCGGTGAGGCGTCGCCTGGCCGCCCCCACCCGACCTCGCTCCGCTCGGTCACCCTCCCCGAAGCGGGGAGGGAAAAGTTCGTCTTCCATCCTATTTTAGAAAGCGAACCCACGCCGTTTCAAAGGCTTGCGGCCTCGCATCGACCATTTTCCATACACCGGTCTGAACGGGCCTATAATCGCCGCCGGGTCTTTGACATCGTCGCGCAGCCGAGTTTGCGAAGAAAAGTTGCACCAGTACAATTTGGTGCAACTAAATTTTACAATAGAAACAGCTATCTCCGTCGAAATTGCACTCCATTGCACCATTTTCTAGCAGTGCAACTTCGCCGTCACGCCAGCGCGCGCGCCGCTTCCAGATCGGCCGGATTGTCGACTGACAGGGGGGCTTCGTCGATGACGGCGGCCCAGATCTGCATGCCCATTTCCAGTGCGCGCAGCTGTTCCAGTTTTTCGCGCGTCTCCAGCGGCGACGGCGGGGCGGCGCAGAAGCGGTTCAGGGCCTCGCGGCGATAGCCATAGACGCCGATGTGCCGCCAGATGGGCGCATCGCCATACAGGGTCGAGCGGGTGAAATAGAGGGCGCGGCCCTGACGCTCGTTTTCGCCTAACGCCAACACCGCCTTGACCACGTCGGGGTTGGTCCGGTCCGACAGGTCGGCTTCCGTCGCGACCAGGGTGGCGATGTCGCAAGTCGGCTCTCCATGCAGGATGGCGGCGCAGGCGACGGCCAGGCCGGGGCTGGCGAAGGGCATGTCGCCCTGGACGTTGATGACCGCGTCGAAATCGCCCTCCGGGTCGATGGCGTCCACGGCGGCGCGGATCCGGTCCGAACCCGAGGGCAGGGCCGGGTCGGTCAGTATGGCCCGGCCGCCCGCCGCCTCGACCGCCTCGACGATCTCGGGATCGCCGGCGGCGACCACGACCGGCAGGCCCGAGGCTTCCGCCTGGCGATAGGCGCGCACGATCATCGGCGCATCGCCGATCAGGGCCAGGGGCTTGTTCGGCAGGCGGGTCGCCGCCATGCGAGCGGGTATCATTATCAACGGATTCATCGACTTCCCTGACGCCTGTCTGGCCCGTCGCGCGTTGGGCCGGTTGCGAAGGCGGCGCTACCGTGCCAGAGACGCCAAAGCAAGATTATGTCCGGGGCGTGTTTTCGAGGGGCCCGGCCGGCAGAGGGAAACGACCAGGCGTATGAGCGGCGATCTTAAGTGGAACAAGATTTTCGGCGCGGCTCTGGGGACGGCGTTCGTCATCCTGGTCGTCCAGCAGGCCTCGGGCCTCGTCTATCATTCGGAAGCCCCCGAAAAGATGGGCTATTTCGTCGATGCGCCGGAAGAGGCCGCCGGCGGTGAAGCCGCCGAACTGGCGCCCGACTGGGGCACGGTGCTGCCGACCGCCGATCTGGCCGCCGGCGAGGCCGCCTTCGCACGTTGCCAGGCCTGCCATGACGCGCATCAGGGCGGCGCCGACAAGATCGGTCCGAACCTGTGGGGCGTGGTCGGCGGGCCGGTCATGCACCGTCCGGGCTTCGCCTATTCCGACGCCATGGCCAAGCACAAGGCCGAGGCGCCGACCTGGGGCTATGACCAGATCAACAGCTTCATCACGGCCCCGGCCAAATATGTGCCCGGCACCAAGATGTCCTTCGCCGGCATCCGCGACACCCAGACGCGCATCAATCTGATCGCCTGGCTGCGCACTCAGGGCTCGGGCGGCTTCGCCATCCCGGCACCGGATCCCACCCGTCAACCTGGCGCGGCCGCGCCGGCCGCCGGCGCGCCTGCGACGGGCGAGGCCCCGGTGACCGAAGGCGCCGCCGCGACCGAAGCGACCGGGACCACCCCGGCCGCCGGCGCCCCCGCCGCGTCTCAGGCGACCCCGGCGGCCCCGCCTGCCGCGACGGCGTCTGCGCCGCCCAACACCTGATCGTTCCGGCGATGAACGACAAAAGGGCGGCCGACGGGCCGCCCTTCTTCGTTTCGGGCTGAGCGCTCGGCTCAGAGGATCTGCGCGGCCTCGTCGAACGACAGGCGCGGCGAGCGCGCAAACAAGTTCTCGTCCGAGCCATAGCCGAGGTTGAGGATATAGTTCGGCTCGACATTGCTGTCGGGGAAGAACTCGGCCTTCACGCCGGCGGGGTCGAAACCGGACATCGGCCCGACATCCAGGCCCAGCGCGCGGGCGGCGATGGTGAGATAGCCGCCCTGCAGCGAGGCGTTGCGGAAGGCGGTCTCTCGCCGGCCGGCCTCGTCTGCGAACCAGGCCTTGGCGCCCGGCGCGTGGGGAAACAGGGCGTCGAGATGGTCGTGGAAGTCCATGTCCTGACCGACGATCACCGTCACCGGGGCCTGCTGCGTCTTGTCGCGATTGCCTTCGCTCATCAGCGGGATGAGGCGGGCCTTGGCCTCGGGCGAGGTGATGAAGACGAAGCGGGCCGGCGATCCGTTGACCGCCGTGGGCCCGAACTTGGTCAGGTCATACAGCTTGCGCAGCAGTTCCGGCGCGACGGGGCGGTCGGTCCAGCCGTTGCGCGTGCGCGCCTCGGTGAACAGTTGCGACAGGGCGGCGTCCGACAGCGGGACGTCGCGTTGATGAGTAGCGTCATAGGCCATGGGAATGCGTTCCTGACTTAAATAGCAACGAGTACAGGTGCTAATTAGGGTGTTTCGCAACAGCCGCAAGCGCCAATCCCGAAATGCTCGGTTTCGATATAGCGCACCGAGCACAACCCCTCTGTCGCCCGGGCTTTGTTCGCCCTATCTAGAGGGCATGAAAGATCTGACCCAACTGATGCAGCAGGCCCAGGCGATGCAGCAAAAGCTGCAGGACGCCCAGGCCAAGATGGCTGAAACGACCGCTGAGGGTTCTTCCGGCGGCGGCCTCGTCTCGGTGTCCCTGAAGGGCCCTGGCGAGATTACGGCCATCAAGATCGACGACAGTCTGCTGACGCCGGGCGAGGGCGAGATACTGGCCGATCTGATCGTCGCCGCCCATGCCGACGCCAAGCGCAAGCTGGATGAGCAGAACAACGCCCTGATGCGCGAGGCCGCAGGCCCCATGGCCGGGATGAACATTCCCGGAATGCCGAAACTGTTCTGATGGCCGCCTCCGCCGGGCCGGAGATCGAACGGCTGATCTCCCTTCTCGCCAAACTGCCGGGTTTGGGCCCACGCTCGGCGCGGCGTGCGGCGCTGGCTCTATTGAAGCGGCGCGAGCAGTTGCTGGTGCCGCTGGCGGCGTCGCTGGCCGAGACGGCGGAAAAGGTCGTGTCGTGCTCGGTTTGCGGCGCGCCGGATACGCGCGACCCCTGCGCCATCTGTTCGGACGGATCGCGAGACAATGGTCTGATCTGCGTGGTCGAAGAGGCCGGCGCCCTGTGGGCGATGGAGCGATCCGGCGCCTTTCGCGGCAAATACCATGTGCTTGGCGGACTGCTGTCCGCGCTCGACGGTGTCGGGCCCGAGCATCTGCGGATCACCGAACTGGTCGGGCGCGTCAGGGGCGGGGGCGTGCGCGAGATCGTTCTGGCCCTGCCGGCCACGGTCGATGGGCAGACGACCGCCCACTATGTCGCTGAGCGGATCGCCGGGCCGGATGTGGAGATCACCTCGCTGGCGCGCGGGGTGCCGGTCGGCGGCGAACTGGATTGGCTGGACGACGGCACCATCGTCCAGGCCCTTCGCGCCCGCCGCCCGGCCTGACCGAGTTAGTTCGAAGGCACCGTCGGGGCGTTGACGTTCGGCGCTTCGCCCGTCGGTGTGGCGACGGCGCGGCCCGTCGAATCCGTTGGCGCGTCGGCGGCGGGCGGCGTCTGGCTGTCGCCCGCGAACGCCTGGGTCTCGGCGGCGGCGGCCTCAGGACCCGTCTCAGCGTTCTTGGCGTTGAAAGCGCCGTTGGTCACGAACCACAGTCCCAGCAGCAGCACTGCGGCCGCGAGGGTCGAAACCGCCAGGATGACGGCGATGCGCGGGTTCTTGCGGCCGCTGCGCACCAGTTCGGCGTCGACCGGCCGGCCGTCGTGCACCGCATCGGCGGCGGTGTCGTGGCGGTGGGGCTTTTCCGGGGTCATGGGCGGGTCCTTCGTGCAAATGGCTGAGACACCAACGTCATCGCAACGGCGACGTTCCGGACAAGCGGCGCCGGAACGGCCCCGCTTCTCATTGAAGGCGACTCCCGTTAGGAACGGAGCATGAACATGCTTGTGCCGATCCTTGCTGTCCTGGCCGCCGCGTTCGCGGGCGGTTTTCTGTGGGCCTATATGGGCTGGCAGAAGACGAGCGGCGCGCTGGCGGCGGCCGAGGCGCGCATCGATCTGGTCGAGGAAAGCCGTGTGACCATGGGCGAACTGCTCAAGGCCCAGGCGGCGCAGTCGGCCCAGGTCGTGGCGGATCAGATGGTCAGTCGCGCGACCGAGACCTTCCGCGCTCAGGACCAGCTGGCGCGCGAGCGGATGGCCGCCCAGCTGAAACCTGTCGCCGACACCCTGACCAAGTTCCAGGAGCATGTCGCCGCGTTGGAGAAGACGCGGTCCGAAGAGACCGGGGGGCTGCGCGAGCAACTGGCCCAGCTGATGACGGCCTCGTCCGCCACGCGCGACGAGGCGCGCAAGCTGACCGAAGCCCTGCGCGGCAATACGGGCCGTCGCGGCCGTTGGGGCGAGCAGACCTGCCGCAATGTGCTGGAGGCCGCCGGCATGGCGGGGCGGTTCGACTTCACCGAGCAGACGTCCAGCGCCGACGACGAGGGCCGCCAGAACCGGCCCGACTTCATTGTCCGCCTGCCCGGCGGCGGCATGTTCGTGATCGACGCCAAGGTCCCGCTGGCCTTCGACGACGGGGAGGGCGACGAAGAGGCGCGCGCTCGCTCGGTCGGCCTGCGCACCGCCGCCAGCCTGAAAACCCACGTTCGCCAACTGTCGTCCAAGGCCTATCAGGACCAGTTCAAGCCCAGCCCCGATTTCGTCGTCCTGTTCGTGCCCGGCGATGCGTTTCTAGTCACGGCGCTGGACCATGAGCCGGACCTGATGACCCAGGCGATGGCCTCCCGGGTCGTCATCGTCACGCCCTCGACCCTGTTCGCCCTGTGCAAGGCAGTCGCCTATGGCTGGCGCGCGGAAGAACAGGCCGCCAACGCCGACAAGGTCGCCGCCCTTGGCCGCGAGCTCTACAAGCGGCTGTCGGTCATGGGCGGTCATGCTTCAGCCGTCGGACGCGCGCTGGATACGGCGGTCGGCAAGTACAATCAGTTCGTCGGCTCGCTCGAGAGCCAGGTCATGGTCTCCGCCCGCCGGTTCGAAGATCTGCAGGTCGACCATGAGGGCAAGGCGTTGACGGATCTGACGCCGGTTGAAACCGCGCCCCGAGCCATCGCCCGTCCCGAACTGATCGCCGCCGCCAAGGTCGACTAGGGCGTCTTTCTGTGGAAAGGGCGCTTGACAGCGCTGTGGTCGTGATGTCAATGTAGCTTGTCAAAAGGACAAGGGGTGTTGACTGATGCGCAAGTGGCGGCCGGTAATCAAGGCGACGGTGATCACGTTCGGCGGCGGCCTGCTGTTCGCCTTCCTCGGCGGCATCGCGGTCGGCTACGCCTCCAGTTCGGGATGGATTGCGCCCGAGATGGGCGAACTGATCGTGACCGCAGTCTTCGCCGCCGCCATCATGGCCGGCGCCTTGTGGATCGGCGCCGAATGGATGCGCGTGATCGACGAGGCCGCGCGGGAGGCGCACAAGGCGGCCTGGTATTGGGGCGGCACGGCCGGCATGTGCGTCAGCGGCGTCGCCCTGATCCTGTCCTCGGCTGGGCCGTGGCGCGACATTATCGCGCGCGAGATCGGCTCGGGCGGTTCGCCCATCGATTACGTGTCCGCCGGCGCCGCCTTGATGATCGCTCCCATGCTGATCGGATACACCGTCGTCTGGGCGTGGTGGTGGCTGGCGCGGATGCGGGGCTGACCCATGAACAATCGTCTCAAGGTCCTGCGCGCCGAGCGCGACTGGAGCCAGGCGCAGCTGGCCGAACATCTGGGCGTGTCGCGCCAGACCGTGAACGCCCTGGAGACCGGCCGTTACGACCCCTCCCTGCCGCTGGCCTTCAAGATCGCCCGCGTCTTCGGCCAGCCCATCGAATCCATCTTCTCGGACGATCAGGCCTGATCCGTCCTTCTTCTCCTTCATTTTCGACAACAACGAGACCTCTCATGACCTTCACCGATCGCCTTCTGTCGTCCGTTTCCAGCCTGGCGCGCGGCGCCGTGGGCGTCGCCGGCGGCCTGGCGCTATTCGTCGCCATCGCCGGCGTCCCAGCCGACGCCTTGGCCCAGACCGCCGCGCCTGCCGCCCCCGCGCCGATCCAAGGCGAAGGTCCCGCTCTGTGGGTGGTCAAGGATGCGGACTCGACGCTGTATCTGTTCGGCTCGGTCCATGTGCTTCGCCCCACGACCGGATGGGCCAGCCCCCGCGTCGAGGCCGCCTTCGACAGCGCCTCGGACATCTGGTTCGAGATCAGCAATCCGGATGACCAGGCCGCCATCATGCCGCTGATCCAGCAGCACGGTCTGTCGCCCGAGACGCCCCTGTCCAGCCGCCTGACGTCGGAAGAAAACGCCGAACTGGATGCGGCCGCCAAGGCCATGGGCGCCTCCGCCGCCCAGCTTCAGCCGATGAAGCCCTGGCTGGCGGCGCTCAGCCTGTCGGTCGCGCCGCTGATCAAGGCCGGCTACGACCCCAAGTCGGGCGTCGAACTGGTGTTGAAGGCGCGCGCCGAGGCGGCCGGCAAGCCGATCCACGGCTTCGAGACCATCGACAAACAGGTCGGCATCCTGGCCGGCATGCCCGACGACGTGCAACTGGTCTTCCTGCGCGAGACGCTGAAGGACTACGAGAACGCCGCCAAAAAGCTGGATGAGATGGTCGAGGCCTGGGCCCGTGGCGACGTCGCGACGCTGGACCGCGTCACGATCACGGAAATGAAGGAGGCATCGCCGGCGCTCTATCAAGCCGTTCTGGTCGATCGGAACACCGACTGGGCCAACCAGATCCAGACCCTGCTCGAAGGCTCCGGCACCGCCTTCATCGCCGTCGGCGCCGCCCACCTGACCGGCGACGACAGCGTCCAGGCCATCCTGCAAAAGCGCGGCGTAACGGTCGAGGCGGCGCAATAACCTCTGCCTTGAGCGCGGCTGCTGCGGCGGCTAGAACAACCAACGCCGGAGCGCGCGCACGCCGCTCCGGCGTTTTTTCTGTGCGGGTGTAGTTCAGAGGTAGAACGTCAGCTTCCCAAGCTGAATGTCAGGGGTTCGATTCCCCTCACCCGCTCCACGCCCGATCCATAAAGCGTTGCCGCATTGGCCACGAACCGGTGCTACGCGCTTAGCCACTCTATTTTGTGTGCCATTGTGAAACAGTGCGCTAGCGGTGGTTGTCCCGCAATAGGACGCTGGGGACGCGCTTGATCGTCGCCGAAACACCCTGCCTGACGTCGTCGCCCGACCTGCACCGAACACGATGACGAAGTTCGGCGAACGCCGCGCCCTTGCGGCGGCCTGACGCACAACGCCGTTCAGCAAACACATTGCATACCGCCGCTCTTAGGCGTAAAGCGGCCTCCGTTAACTGATTGTTAACCAAAGCCTGCCCGTCGCCGAACGTCTCGATTCGGAGTGGCATGGCTTTTGGAAGGGGTGGGGCGAACCGTCAGGGGTGACGGGCCGTCCTGGGGACGGAAACGGGGTTGGGCAATGCAGAATTCTTCGAGGCCTTTGCGCGCGTCGGTCCGCCGGCTGAGCGGCGCCGTTGCGCTGATCGTATCCGCCGTCGCATCGCCGACCCTAGCAAAGCCTGTCGCTGACAACCTCGACGTGGGCAAGACGCTCAATGTCAACGTTGTCGGCCAGATCGTGCCGCGGTGTGAAATCCAGGGCGGCGGAGATATCGATTTCGGCGAGTTGACGGGCGGCGAACGCGCCACCGCGCTCTTTGGTCTGAACTGCAACGTGCCATTTGACCTGGGCGTGACCTCGGCGCGGGGTGGTCTGGCTCACGTCACCAAGCCGCAGGGCGAAGGACCGTTCGCGGGCGTGCTGCCCTACGATGTCACCTTGACCGTTCCGACGCTTCGGCCTGAGCCGCGTACGGTACAGGCCAGCTTCAGCAGTGTCGACCATATGGGAATGCTGAGCAGCGGCGACGGCATCGCCGCGGGCGGCGGCAAGATCGAATTCCGCACGCGTCAGCCTGCGGGGGCGGGTCTTCTGGCTGGTCAATACACTGAAACCTTGACCGTGACGGTAACGCCTCGCGTCTGAAAGTCGTCAATCAAGTTAATCGTGCATGCTGAATAGATGTCGCGTTTGTTTCAAGAAGAAGCAGACGCACTTTTGCTTTGTATGAGCAAAACGAAGATTTCGCGCGCTAGGCGAATACATGCTTGAATCGTAGCTAACAGCGTTTTTTACTGTTGACCGGTTGTTAATGGGAGATTAACTGGACGAGATCGGACGGGGAGGGACTGCCGCCTCGATCGACTATTTTTCGCGAAATCATTCGCTTGGAGAGACTGAAATGAAGAAGTTCGCTTCACTGATGGCCGGCGCCGCCGCGCTCGCCATGATGGCCGCCCCCGCGATGGCTGGCACGGTCTATCAGGGATCGGTGACCACCAACACGACGGTCAACATCCCGTTCATCGGCCCGGTGACTGTCCAGAACACCACCAACAATACGGCTGCCGTTCTGGTGGCCGACCTGCTGAACCCTGGCCTGAACAGCAACACCTCGCTGATCACGATCTCGGGCAGCTCGGCCGCGAACAACGGCACGGCTTCGAACAACGACGGCGCGACCTTCACCCTGAAGGGCGCTGTGTCGACGGACTGCGCCTACTATACCGGCAACGCCTCGACCACGATCGACTTCGGCACCATCGGCATCTACGCCTCGGACGACACCGGCCCGGCCAAT
>NZ_LMNC01000005.1:0-268666 GCF_001422455.1 Brevundimonas sp. Leaf280
GTGCCGCCATGTCAGGCTCTCCAGCCACAGTATTCGAAGCCGAAGTCATAGATGACATTGGCCATCAGGGTGGCGGATTCGATGTCGCCTTCGGGCGAGAAGCAGCCGCCCGTCGCCGGGGTCAGGTTGCACAGGCCTTGGGTGCCCGAGACGGCGCGAACGCGGCCGATGTCACCCGAGCGGTAGCCGCCTTCCAGTTCAACGCGCCAGTTCGGGTTGAAACGGTAGCCGAGGCGAGCGAACGCCGCCCAGCCGTCGTTCACTTCCCAGTTCCAGTTGGCGCCGGTCGTGGACGATTCAGCGTTGATATCGTCGATCATNACGGTAGCCGAGGCGAGCGAACGCCGCCCAGCCGTCGTTCACTTCCCAGTTCCAGTTGGCGCCGGTCGTGGACGATTCAGCGTTGATATCGTCGATCATGTGGTAGCCGGCGTCGATGGCGCCGTACCAACCATTGGGTTCCGCCGATGCGGCGCCGGCTGCGAACAGTCCGGCGGCGGCAACGGAGGCGAGAAGTTTGAGCTTCATAGCTTCCTCACTGTGTGAATGCGCGAAGCTGCGCAATAGCACAGCATTCACGGGACCGAACGGCGTGGCTGGCGCACGGTTCCGCGCCTGAGCTACGATTGTGTCGACTGTGGCGCCGTTTCAACACATTGGGCGCCGGCGAAAGGAAACGATTATGGCGATGCGGTTTGACGGACAGGTGGCGATCGTGACGGGGGCCGGCGGCGGCTTGGGGCGCGAACACGCGCTCGCTCTCGCGGCGCGCGGGGCCAAGGTGGTGGTCAATGACCTGGGCGGCGCCCGCGACGGTTCCGGCGGTTCGGCGACGGCGGCGGAATCGGTGGTCGCTGAAATCGAGGCGGCCGGCGGCGAGGCCATCGCCAATGCGGCCTCGGTGACGGACTTTGCCGCAGTCCAGGCCATGGTCGATCAGGCCATGGCGAAATGGGGCCGGATCGACATCCTGGTGAACAACGCCGGCGTCCTGCGTGACAAGACCTTCGCCAAGATGGAGATCGAGGACTTCCGCTTCGTCGTCGACGTCCACCTGATGGGGGCGGTCAACTGCACAAAGGCGGTGTGGGAG
This sequence comes from Brevundimonas sp. Leaf280, assembly GCF_001422455.1. Lineage (NCBI taxonomy): Bacteria > Pseudomonadati > Pseudomonadota > Alphaproteobacteria > Caulobacterales > Caulobacteraceae > Brevundimonas > Brevundimonas sp. Leaf280. Next base: position 1,094 of record NZ_LMNC01000005.1, read on the forward strand.
ATCATGCGCGGGCAGAACTACGGCCGGATCGTGATGACGACCTCGTCGTCGGGCCTGTATGGCAACTTCGGCCAGTCGAACTATGGCGCGGCTAAGATGGCCCTGGTCGGCCTGATGCAGACCCTGTCGATCGAGGGAGCCAAGAACGACATCCGCGTCAACTGCCTGGCGCCCACCGCACACACCCGCATGACCGAGGATCTGGGCGCCGTCCTGCCGCTGGAGGCGCTCGCCCCGGCCCTGGTCACGCCCGGCCTACTTTACCTGGTGAGCCAGGAGGCGCCGAGCCGCGCCATTCTGGCCGCCGGCGCCGGCGGATTCGAGCGCGCCTATATCACCCTGACCCAAGGCGACTTCGTCACCGGCGACGATGCGCCCGAACAGGTCGCCGCCCGCTTCGACGCCATCTCGGACCGCGCGGGCGAGATTGTCCCAGAGATGGGCGCCGCCCAGGGCATGATCGAACTGACAAAAGCCCAGAAGGCGCACGGCGGTTGAACAACAAGGCGCCTTGCGTTGACGCGACGTGAGGCGCCTAACTTCGCTTCAGAGGAAACCGGCATCAAGCAGCGCGAAAGCGCGGCAGGCCAAACAGGAACGGCCTCAAGCAGCGCAAAGCGCGATAGGCCAAGCGAAGAGAGCATCCATGCGCGAAGCCGTCATCGTCTCCACCGCCCGCACCCCCATCGGGCGCGCCTATCGCGGCGCCTTTAACGACACGCAGGCGCAGCAGCTCGGCGCCCATGCGGTGAAACATGCGGTCCAGCGCGCCGGGGTCGATCCGGCCGAGATCGAGGACGTGATCATGGGCGCGGCCCTGCAGCAGGGTTCGACCGGCACCAACGTCGCGCGCCAGATCGCGCTCGCCGCCGGCCTGCCCTCTTCTGTTCCCGGCATGAGCCTGGACCGCCAGTGCGCCTCGGGCCTGATGGGCATCGCCACGGCGGCGAAACAGGTCGTCTTCGATCAGCAGAAGATGGCGGTCGGCGGCGGGCTCGAAAGCATCTCCCTGGTCCAGAACCAGAATATGAACCTGTACCGGATGAAGGATGAGGCGCTGCTGAAGCTGTCGCCCCACATCTATATGTCGATGCTGGAGACCGCCGAGGTGGTGTCGCGCCGCTACGGCGTCAGCCGCGACCGCCAGGATGAATATGCGCTGAAGTCCCAGCAGCGCACCGCCGCCGCCCAAGACGCCGGTCGGTTCGACGCCGAGATCGTGCCCATGACCACCGCCATGCTGGTCATGGACAAGGCGACCGGCCAGGCCTCATCGAAAGAGGTCACACTCTCCAAGGACGAGGGCAATCGTCCCGACACGACGCTGGAAGGACTGAAGGCCCTAAAGCCCGTCTTCGGCGGCGGCGAGGAGATCCAGACGGGCGAGTTCGTCACCGCCGGCAACGCCTCCCAGCTGTCCGACGGCGCCTCGGCCTGCGTCGTTATGGAGGCCGGAGAGGCGGTGAAGCGCAATCTGCAACCGCTCGGCGCCTATCGCGGCATGGCCGTCGCCGGCTGCGAGCCGGACGAAATGGGCATCGGCCCGGTCTATGCCGTGCCCAAACTGCTGAAGCGCCACGGCCTGACGATGGACGACATCGGCATCTGGGAACTCAACGAGGCCTTCGCGGCCCAGGTTCTGTATTGCCAAGACACGCTGGGCATTCCCGACGACCGCCTGAACGTCTCGGGCGGCGCCATCTCCATCGGCCACCCCTACGGCATGTCCGGCGCCCGCATGACCGGCCACGTCCTGATCGAGGGCAAGCGTCGCGGAGCCAAATACGGCGTCGTCACCATGTGCATCGGCGGCGGCATGGGGGCTGCGGGATTGTTCGAGATCTATTGAGAGAAACCAATTGTCTCCTCCCTATTTCATGGGGAGGTGGCTCGTAGCGAAGCGGAGAGACGGAGGGGCTCTTCGCCGCATCGCAAACGTCTATGGGACTTCAATAGCCCCTCCACCGCTTCGCGGTCCCCCTCCCCGCTCCACAGGGAGGAGATGATTTAGATCCGCTCGCTGATCTTGATCGCCGCCTTGCAGCCCACCTTGATCACGCCGGACAGTAGGCGATAGGCGGGCGCTTCGCGGCTGCCGTGTTCGATGGCGTGGTCGTGGTGGGCTAGCTCCTCGTCGCGGAACTGTTTCAGCTCGGCGGCCAGGGCCGGGTCGCGGTCGCCGATCTCGGCGATCTGGTCGGCATAGTGTTTCTCGATCACGCTCTCGACCGCCTCGGTGCAGGCGTGCGCCGCCTTTTCACCCATCAGGGCCGTGCCGGCGCCCAGGGCCGAGGCGGCGATGCGCCACAGGGGCGTCATGACCGTGGGGCGCACCCGCCGCTCGTTCAGCAGCCGTTCGAAGCGCGCCAGATGCACCGCCTCCTGGTCCTGCATCTCCGCCAGGTCCTGGGCGATGCCGTCACGCCCCTTGCGCCCTTCGAACACCGCCTTCTGGGCGCGATAGATCAGGACGGCCGCATATTCCCCGGCGTGGTCGACACGCAGGATTTCGTCCATCCGCGCCTTGTCGGCGCCCTGACCGGGACGGGGAAGCGGAATGGAATGGCTCATCGCATCAGGCCTTTTCGATCCGGGGCGCGCGGGCGTCCTTGGGACGTTTCGCCGCCAACAGGCTGAACACCGCAAGCGCCGAGGCGATGATCGCGTTCCATCCTGCCATCGACAGACCCAGCCAGCTCCAGGCCACATCGCCGCAGCCAATCACCTTGGTCACCGGCCCCGTGCCCATGGCCAGCGCCGTCAGACTGTCCATATCGACCGAGCCGCCGACGGACGAACAGGTCGCAGGCAGCGCCCACCATTTGTATTCGCCGCCCATGTGGAAGATGGCCGTGATGGCGCCTGTGGCGAACACGGCCGCCAGCAGGAAGGCGGCGATGCGCGGCGTGCCCCGGCGTCCGCCGCTGAACAGGGTCCAACCCGTGGCCAGCACCGCGACGACCACCGCGCCCCAATAGACCTCGCGCTGCTTCAGACACAGGTTGCAGGGCGCAAGGCCGCCGAACCGTTCGAACGCATGGGCCGCGCCCAGCATGGCCAACGACGCGGCCAGGGCGAAGGCGGTCCACCAACGGGTCAGAAGGCGATAGACATCGATCATCTTGAAACGGTCTTACCCCGCCCCGAACGCGCCGTCGACTTACAGAAGCTTCAGGACGACGATCAGCGCGACCAGCGCGACCAGTCCGATCACGCTCCACATCGCCAGCCGCTGTTCGACCTGCGCCAGCATGGCCGGCCCCCAGCGTTTCAGGATCCACGCCTCCAGGAAGAACCGTCCGCCTCGCGTTACGACCGACGCAGCCATGAAGACCGGAAAGCTGAACGCCGCCAGGCCCGAGGCGATGGTCACCAGCTTGTAGGGAATGGGCGTCAGCCCCTTGATCAGAATGACCCACAGGCCCCACTGATCGAACCAGACGCGGAACTGCTCCAGCCCGTCCGAATGGCCCAGCACCCGCATGATCGCCAGACCCAAATCGGTCAGGAAATAGCCGATCGCATAGCCGAGAATCCCGCCCAGCACCGACGCCACGGTGCAGACGGCGGCGTAGAAATACGCCTTCTGCGGCCGCGCCAGGATCATGGGCGCCAGCATCACGTCGGGCGGGATCGGAAAGAACGAACTCTCGGCGAAGGAGACGACCGCCAGGGCCTTAGTCGCATGGCGGCTGCGCGCCAGGTCGAAGACGCGGTCATAGAGTTTGCGCAGCATGGCGATCCTTAAGGCGGTACGGCGCGTTAGCACCCCTGCGGCGTTGCGTCATCCTCGGCCGTCACGTCCACCTGCTAGAGCGCCTGAATGACGACCCCCGCCGCTTCCCCGTCCACGGTCCAGCAGGACGACGTCAGCCATAACGTCACCCGGCTGCTGCGGCGGCTGGCCGACGACGGCGGCGACGCAGGCCTGACCCTGCACGAAATCCGCGACCGGCTGGACGAGCGCGCCTACGGCCTGTTGATCCTGCTGCTCTCCATCCCTTGTCTGGTGCCGGGCCTTTACGGCGTGCCGCAGGTGGTCGGGCTGATCGTCATCCTGCTGGCCGGCCAGATGCTGGTCGGGCGTGAGGAGCCTTGGCTGCCGCGCTGGTTCCTGAACCTGCGGTGCAAAGGATCGTGGCTGAAGGCCATGGCCGATTTCGCCGAGACCAAACTGGGCTGGATCGACCGGCTGTCGCGCCCCCGCCTGCGCCGCTTCGCCGATGGGCCGGGCGAGAAGCTGGCCGCCGTCTTCATGATCCTGGCGACCGTCACCATCGTCATGCCGCTGACCAACACCATCCCGTCCATCGCCCTGGCCTTGCTGTCGGTCGGCCTGATCCAGCGCGACGGCCTGTTCGTCCTCGCGGGCTGCGCCGTAACCACCGTGTGGCTGACCATCCTGGGCGCGCTCGGGACCGGCCTTCTGATGGGCGCCGAATGGGCCACGCGCTGGCTGCCGGGCTGACGCAGACACAGGTTTCAACGCTGCAAGCGTAGCCTTAGATGTCCAAGAATTAACGGGCGCCCGGGCGGTGATCCGTGGAAGGTGGCGTGACCGACCGACGGTCGATCCTTCTCAAATTCCTTTCACGGCGTGTCATGGCCTTGCCTCTTCGTTCCTCCCGCATCCTGTTCGTCGCCGTCGGCGCGCTGCTGGCCGTCGCCCTGCCCGCAACCGCCCAAGACTACCGCCAACCCTTCCATCCCGATCAGTTGAAGGGACCGCCCGCCGGCGCGCTGAACGAGGTGCTGGTGCTGGGCACGCCGCACCTGTCGAACATGGGCGACGGCTTCAAGGTCGAAAGCCTGTCGCCGCTGCTGGATCGGCTGGCGGCGTGGAAGCCGACCGCCATCGCGACGGAGGACCTGTCCGGCCTGCAATGCGACAGTCTGCGTCGCTATCCGTCGCGGTATGCCGAGACGGTCGAAACCTATTGCTGGGATCCCGCTCCCGCCGCCCTGGCGACCGGTCTGGACGTACCCGCCGCCAACGCCGAGGCCGAGCGGCTGCTGGCCGAGTGGCCCGCCCAGCCCACGGCGTCCCAGAGACGTCATCTGGCGGCGGTCTTCCTGGCGGCCGGCGAGCGAGGATCGGCTCTGGTCCAATGGCTTCGACTCGCGCCGGAGGACCGCACTGTTGGCGACGGCCTGAACGACGCCCTGGTCGCCGTGCTGAACCGGATCAAGGACCGGGCCAACGAGACCTATCTGATCTCTGCGCCTTTGGCCGCACGGCTGGGACTGGAGCGGCTGTGGAGCGTCGACGACCACTCCGCCGACACGCCCGACCCGACCGACCCCGTCGAGAAGAAGGCCTATGCCGACGCCATCATGGGCGCATGGAACAATCCCGCCAGCCAGACCCGGCGAACGCAGGACGCGGAATTGGGCGCCGCCCTCGATCAGCCCGACGGCGTGCTGCGCATGTACCGCGCCTATAATGCGCCGACGACGCCGACCCTGACCTATCAGTCCGACTTCGGCGCCACCCTGGTCGAGCCGTCGCCGCAGGCCTTCGGCCGGCGCTACCTCGGCTATTGGGAGACCCGCAATCTGCGCATGGTCGCCAATATGCGCGATGTCCTTGGCCTCTATCCGGGCACGCGGATGCTGACCATCGTCGGCGCCTCGCACAAGGGCTACTACGAGGCCTATCTGGATCAGATGCACGACGTCCGGCTGGTCGATCCCGAGCCCGTCCTGCGCTGAGCGCAACGCGCTGAGGGCCGCCCGTCATCACGACCCCGTGGCTTCGTCTTGGCTCCGTCGTCTTCTGTGACTAGGTTCCGCGCCAATCGGCGGCCAGACCGCCCTCAAGATCACGCGGGAGACGCGCCATGAACGACATGACCCAGGCCCAAGATCAGGCTACGGCGGAACAGATCGACCTCGAAAACCCCCTCGGCGTCGACGGTTTCGAGTTCGTCGAATTCACCGGCCCCGAGCCCGAGGCGATGATTTCGCGCCTGGAGCTGATGGGCTTCACCCAGACGCACGTGAACCCCAAGACCGACGTGGTGCGCCTGAAGCAGGGCGATATCAGCTTCCTGGTGCAACGCTCGCCCAAGGGTCAGGCCGCCGACTTCGCCAAGGATCACGGCCCATCCGCCAACGGCATGGCCTTCCGCACCACCGACGCCAAGGCCGCCTATGAGGGTGCCCTGGCCCGCGGCGCCGTCGCCTCGACGGACGCCGCCGGCGGCGCGCTGGGCGACGACTACCCCTACATTCTGCAAGGCATCGGCGGCTCGCTGCTCTACGTCATCGACCAGTACGGCGACGCCGGCTCGCTCTATGACGCCTGGGACGAGATCGAGGGCTGGGAAGAGGCCGAGCGCAAGAACTCGATGGGCCTGGAGATCCTGGACCACCTGACGCACAACGTCCGGCGCGGTCAGATGCGCACCTGGTCGGGCTTCTACAACTCGATCTTCAACTTCGAAGAGCAGAAGTATTTCGACATCAAGGGCAAGGCGACGGGTCTGTTCTCCCAGGCCATGATCGCGCCCGACCGCGCCATCCGCATCCCGCTGAACGAAAGCCAGGACGAGAACTCCCAGATCGAGGAGTTCATCCGTCGCTACAACGGTGAGGGCATCCAGCACATCGCCCTGACGACCGAGAACATCTTCGAGACGGTCGAGGCGATGAAGGAACGCGGCGTCGCCTTCCAGGACACTATCGAGACCTATTTCGAACTGATCGACAAACGCCTGCCCAACCATGGCGAGGACGTGGAGCGGATGCGCAAGAACCGCATCCTGATCGACGGTTCGGACGAGGAAGGCCTGCTGCTGCAAATCTTCACCCAGGACACCTTCGGCCCGATCTTCTTCGAGATCATCCAGCGCAAGGGCAACGAAGGCTTCGGCAACGGCAACTTCCAGGCCCTGTTCGACTCCATCGAGCTGGACCAGATCCGTCGCGGCGTCATCAAGGTCGACGCCTGAATGACGATGCGGCCGCCGACCTGGCTGCCCTGGCTCGGCCCGGTCCTGGCGGCCGGCGCCGGGGCCCTGGCCGGCGAATACTGGCTGGGCGGCGGCTTCTGGATGGTCCTGATCGCCGCCCTCCTCTGCGGCTTCGCCCCCATCGTCGGCTATCAGGTGTGGAAGCGGCTGCACCACCGGGGGTGAGGCAGGCGGTTTGGACCATGCGAGGAGCAGGCCAAACTGGAACCTGCTATGGGTGGAAAGCGGACCATTTCTAGCGAAGGTTTCTCATGGCGAATGCAAAGCCCCTGGGGCGCAGAGTCAACAAGGTTGGCCCGGTCTTTGCAGTTGCTGCGTCTGTAATACTCGCGTCTTGCGTCCCCACCGTCACATACGGTCCGTTGCCCAGCAGCTTCGAGTCGGCGCAGCGCGCTCTTATTGCGGAACATACGCTGACCCACCCGCAGACGGTGGCTAGTCGGACAAGAAATCCGGATATTGCGCCGTTGAGCTTCTGCACTGCGGACGGCTTGCTGGTTGAGATACCAAAACCCCAGGTCACCGAAAACGGCATCTGCGGACAACGCGTCCACCTGCTTCCGACCGCGGTTTCGGCAACTATCGATCCGGAACGGTGCTGGCCTTACGCCGAGATCAGCACCATAGGCCTACCGAAAGATGCCACAACCATCGGCTACTACGCCGTCCGAGGGTATCTTCGCTGCCCAAACAGTTGACGCAGCAGCAGTTCGAATCGGGCGGCTTCGGCCCGGGTCGGCAAACCATCCTATCGCACGAACCAACCCACTGATCTTTCAATCCTTCCGATTTTCTTTAGCCAATCGACCTGACACGCCCGAACGCGGCGTTACACTGCGACCGACCGGCGTCTCTGAGGAAAGTGCACCGATTGCACTGTGTTTTCGGCGCGGAGGAGGTTCACGATGCGCATCGCCTTTTCGGCACTGATTGCACTCTTTGCACTGTGTTTTTCCTCGGCGTACGCCCAGGACGCCGCGCCGCAATGGTCCCTGGCGATCCACGGCGGGGCGGGCGTGATCGAGCGGTCCAGCCTGACGCCGGAACAGGACGCGGCCTATCGCGCGGCGCTGCAAGGCGCGCTGGACGCCGGTTCGGCTGTGCTGAAAGGCGGCGGCTCGGCGCTGGATGCCGTCGAGGCCGCCGTTCAGGTCATGGAGGATGATCCCCTGTTCAACGCCGGGCGCGGCGCGGTCTTCACCGCGGCCGGCCGTAACGAGCTCGACGCCGCCGTCATGAACGGATCGGACCTGACCGCCGGGTCGGTCGCCGGCCTGACCACTACCCGTCACCCCGTCGCCGCCGCCCGCGCCGTGATGGAGAAGTCGCCCCACGTCATGCTGATCGGAACCGGCGCCGACGCCTTCGCCGCCTCGGTCGGGTTGGAGCAGGTCGATCCGGCCTTCTTCTTCACCGAGCGCCGCTGGCAGGGACTGGTTAAAGCCCTGACCGAGGCCGGACAGCCGATCCCCGAACGCCCCGTCGGCGCGCCTCTACCGGGCGCTCAGGCCGAAATCGCCCCGCCCCTGAACGAAAAGAAGTTCGGCACGGTCGGCGCCGTGGCGCTGGACAGCCAGGGCCGTCTCGCCGCCGCCACCTCGACCGGCGGCATGACCGCCAAACGCTGGGGACGGGTCGGGGACGTGCCGATCATCGGCGCTGGCACCTACGCCTCAAACGCCGACGGCTGCGCGGTATCCGCCACCGGCGACGGCGAATATTTCATCCGCGCCACCGTCGCCCGCGACATCTGCGCGGGCATCGCCGCCGAGGCGGCCTTGTCACCTGAGTTGCGGGCCGACCGTCAGGCACGATCGTCGCGATGTCAGCCGAGTTCCCACCACGACATTTGTCTCGCTCATCCACGCAATCCCGATTTTATCGTCATCGACCACGAACTCCGGGAGGTTGCGGCTATGGGCGGCTCAGGAGGGGTTATCGTCATGACCCGCGGCGGTGAAGCTTGGCTGCACATGAACACGCCAGGTATGTATCGAGGGGCCATCTCCTCGACCGGCCCCGCCCGCGTCGCCATCTACGCCGACGAAAGGTGAACTCCTTGTACTTTCGTCATCCTCCGGGCCGCGCAGCGGAACCGGGGGACCCAGCGGCGCGAGAGCGTGAACCTGTCGCGGACGAGCCTTTTCCGTTCTCGTAGCGGACGCATCGCCTTCGGCGCCGCTGGGTCCCCCGATCTGAGCCGCTGGCGCGGCTTGTCGGAGGATGACGAAAGTGGATTTCAGACCAATTAGACGAATTAGACTCTCTTTTTCCAAGACCGAGACCCATGCCTGCTTCCGATGACGAACTGACCGTGATGGCCAACGAGGAGCTGGACGCCGCCTGCGCCATGCCCTTCGTCGAGGTCAGGAAGATCACGCCCTGGGGCGACAGCTACGAGGGTTTCGCCCCCTCCGGCCGCACGGTCGAGGTCGAGCGCCGCTACCTGTGGGCCGTCGAGCCCGAAGGCGGCGTCATCGTCGAGGTCGAGGTCCGTGACCGCGCCGCCCGCACCGGCGCCGAGGCCCGCGCCCTGCTGACGGCCGCCGACTGATTCCGCCGTTCCCAACATCGCAAATCCGGTCTAGGCCTTGGTCATGAAACTCGCCTCGCTCAAGCACGGCCGCGACGGCCGCCTCGTTGTCGTCTCGCAGGACCTGAACTGGTTCACCGACGCCTTCCTGATCGCCCCGACGCTGCAGGCGGCGCTGGATGACTGGGACCGCTGCGGTCCTCGCCTCGAGGCCTTGGCCGAAAGCCTGGAGCATGAGGCCGTGCCGCGCGGCCGCTTCCACGAACGCGACGCCGCCTCGCCCCTGCCCCGCGCCTATCAGTGGGCGGACGGCTCGGCCTATGTGAACCACGTCGAACTGGTTCGTAAGGCGCGCGGCGCCGAAATGCCCGAGAGCTTCTGGACCGACCCGCTGATGTATCAGGGCGGCTCCGACAGCTTCCTGTCGCCGCGCGATCCGATCCCGCTAGCCGACGAGGCCTGGGGCTGCGACCTGGAGGCCGAGATCGTGGTGGTCGTCGGCGACGTGCCGCAGGGCGCGACGCGCGAACAGGCGCTCGATGCCATTCGCCTGGTCGGCCTGGTCAACGACGTGAGCCTGCGCAATCTGATCCCTGCCGAACTGGCCAAGGGTTTCGGCTTCGTCCAGTCCAAGCCCGCCAGCGCCCTGTCGCCCGTTCTGGTCACGCCCAAGGCCCTGGGCGATCGCTTCAAGGACGGCAAGCTGCACGGCGCGCTGAACGTTCAGCTGAATGGCCAGGACTTCGGCAAGGCCGACGCCGGCGTCGACATGACCTTCGACTTCGGAACCCTGATCGCCCATCTGGCCAAGACCCGCTCGCTGGGCGCCGGAACCATCATCGGTTCAGGCACGGTGTCGAACAAGGATGCCGACGGCGGCCCCGGCAAGCCGGTCTCGGAAGGCGGCCTGGGCTACTCCTGCATCGCCGAGGTCCGCACGGTCGAGACGATCCTGCGCGGCGCGGCCGAGACGCCCTTCCTGAAACACGGCGACACGGTGCGCATCGAGATGCTGGACGAGCGTCATCATTCGATCTTCGGCGCCATCGAACAGACCGTAGCGCCGCTATCCAGCGCGGATTGACGCCGCTAGGGTGCTGAGAGCGGTCTCGGGGGAGGCCGCATCCGGTCTTTGGGGAGAGACGACGTGCCGCCTGAAAAACTGATCCCGCTGCTCATGATCCCGATCATGCTGGTGGTCGTGCTGCTGAAGAACCGTCGGAAGCGGGTACTGAAGCCGCAACTGCTGTGGGTCATGCCGGCCATCGTCCTGCCGCTGATCGGCCTGGGGCTATGGGGCACGGCCCAGAACCCGAACATGGCCCATGCGCCGTTCGGTCCCGACGCCTGGGCGGTGCTGGCCATCGGCGGGATCTTGGGCGGCGTCGCCGGCTGGTATCGCGGCAAGACCGTCACCATCGAAAAGGAGCCGGACGGCTCCCTGATGGCCCAGGCCTCGCCGCTGGGTCTGATCCTGCTGGTCGTGCTGTTCGCCGGCCGGTCGCTGCTGCGCGACCTGATCGAAAGCCATGCCGCCGCCTGGCACCTGAACGCCCTGGCCGTCACTGACGCCTTCCTGGTCTTCGCCATGGGCCTGATCGTGATGCAGCGTGTCGAAATGTACATCCGCGCACGCCGCATCCAGTCCGGCGGCACGGACAGCCACGTGGAAGTCGCGGCGTGATCACCGCCCTGTTGCTGACTTTGGCTCAGACCGCAGCGCCTAATCTGGCTTGGTCGATTGCAAAGCGGGACAGTCTGAGCATGGCCTACATCGAATACGACGTAGGCGTAACGGTGTCAGCAATCTGCCGGAATCGCAGCTTCATACTATCGCTAACCGGCCTGCCTACAGCGCCACCCGACGCTACCTACAGGAAGCTGGAGGTTAATCTGTCGGATGACACTCTGCGTTCGAGCGATTGGGTGGTCTCACCTATAGGTGAACGAACCACCGCTCTCTCCACAGCACCTGCTGTATACGCCCGTCGTCTGCTGAACACATCGCAGCTTACTGTCCGCGTGCCAGGCGAGGGCTCCACGCCCGCCCGCCGTTACGAACTGGCATTGCCTGCCGATCCTACTCTGCTCACGACGGTTATGACCGAATGCGGAGTTCCGCTGCAAAGCGCCTCCGACATGACTTACGATCCCAGCGTCTCGGCCGTGGTTTGGGACAGACCGCCACAACTGGGCGTGCCGTCGCCCATGCCGTCGGTCACTAGCGCTAACGTTCTCATTCAGTGCAATGTGGACTCTCGGGGACGTCCCCAAAACTGCATACTGCTCGATGAGCAACCCACTCGCTCAGGCTTCGGACGTTACGCCCTTCAGGCAATCCGCACAGGCCGGCTCCGTCAGATTGATGGCAGACCGATCCAGGCTGGCGGGACATTCACCACACGAATGACGTTCAACGTCCAAGGATAGATCACGGGCACTAGACCCGCCTCACCGCTCTGTGGCATGAGGCGGTCCTTCCGCTGCGGGCGTGGTGGAATTGGTAGACGCGCTGGACTCAAAATCCAGTTCCGAAAGGAGTGCCGGTTCGACCCCGGCCGCCCGCACCATCTGACCGGCTAGTCTTTGCGCAAGCAGAGCGACGCTGAGGTCCAGATGAAGCCGTGGTTTTGTAGAGCGATCGACCGCGACCGCGTACCGGATTCGATTGCTTCAGAAATCGGATAGGCGGACGCCACCGTCGCCACGCTGACATCGCCCTGGAAATCGTCGACCGGCGCCAAGCCGCTGGGCATTATGACATGCTCCATAAGCATGTCAGGCGTGAAGATCAGCGTGCCGGGATAGCCGAAGGTGTCAGGCCCGCTGATCCGAAACTCGGTCGACAAGGTCAGTATCCCCCCGGGCTTCAGGACCCGCGCCATCTCGGACACCGCGCGCGCCACATTCTGGAGCGTGCCGAAATGTTCGAGCGACCCGCAGGAGAAGATGCCGTTGAAGGTGCTGTCGTCGTAGCGAAGGTTCAGCGCATCCATATGCTGGACGACCAGTCGCTTGGGGTTCCAGACCATGCCCGGAATGGCGAAATTCTCGGGCGAGACCAGCATGGCGGTCTTGGCTTCGTTCCAGTCCTCATTGCCGAAATAGAGATCGGTGGCGAAGACGCGGGCGACATAGTTGGTCAGGTAGAAGACGGTATGCTCATGGCCGGCCGCGACGCCGAGCACATCTGAACTGCGCGTCAACGCGCCGAAGTCCCTCAGACCGCGAACCGCCTGAACCACTTCCCAGACCTTGGCCACCTCGTTGCCCGAAGGATAGTCGGCGTAGTTTAGCGCCAGATGGTGAAATATCTCTCGCATCGACGCCATGAAGGCAGGGTCGCTGAAATGCTCCAGATTAAGAGCCGTATTATAGGCGATCCGCTGCCTGGACTGCTGCGAAGCCTTGATGGAGGATTGAGGCATCAGGGAATTCATCGGGAAACCTCCATTGAAATGGAAGTTGTGAAGAAAAACACGACCTTGGCAAGGTAGATAATCAGGCTTGTCTTGGCGAGCCCGACTCCAGCTGGCGGTGGAAGAACTCCGTCACATCGGCCAGCACCGTCGCCTTCTTGCGGAACAGCGGCGAGAAGGTCGCGATCAGGTCGGCGTGGTCCAGACCCGGATAGAGCTTGGCCTCCGAGCGCCCGCCCACCGCGCGTATCCGATCATCCAGAATGACCGTGTCCTCGTCGTGGACCACTGTGTCGGCCGTGCCGTGGCCCAGCCAGATCGGCGGGGCGTCGGCGCGCACGAAGGTGACGGGCTGGGTCAGGGTCGGGTCCGGCGCACGGCCGAAGGCGTTCTGCGACGCCGCCACGTCGAACGGCAGAAAGTCGTAGGGGCCCGCGAGACCTGCCGCCGCCTTGATCAGATCCGGACGGCCGACGGCGGCCATATAGCGTCGGTCCAAGGCGATCATCATCGCCAGATGCGCACCCGCCGAATGGCCCAGCACGCCAAGCCGCGCCGGATCGCCGCCGTATTGACCGACCACCTCTGCCGCCTTGGCCGTTGCTGCGGCCGCGTCCTCGATGAAGGCCGGGAAGACGACCTGGGGCACGACGCGGTAGTCCGGCAGGGCGACCACGAATCCGCGCGCCGTCAAGGCTTGCGCCGCCCAGCCATACTGGCTGCGCGAGCCTGAATCCCAGCCGCCGCCATAGAAGAAGACCAGCGTCGGATAGGGGCCAGGCGCGGTCGGCGCGTAGAGATCCATCTGCTGGCGAGGATCGTCGCCATAGGGAATGTCGCGCGCGACGCGTCGCACGCCGCCGTCCCTCGGTCCCAGGGTGTTCAGCAGGCTCAGCGGCGAGCAGGCGGCGGCGAGAAGCCCAAGGGCAGGCGCGAACAGTCCACGGCGGGTCATGCAAAAGGCTCCATCACCCACAATACGCTCGGATCGCCGGATCGGTCGTCATCTACGATCAGCGGGCATTGGCGATCAGCCGGCCGCAGTCGGCGTCCTCGGCCAGCCCCGGATCGACAAAGGCGAACAGGGCAGTCACAGGCGCCACGACCGCACCCAACAGGCCCGCCAGACCGCCCTGCGACACCACCGAACCGACATCGACCCCGACCTTGGGCGCGGTCAGGGGGCCCGAGACGGTGATCGGCGCCCACAGGCGCAACAGCCGCGGCTTCTTGGATTCCCCCTCGATCCGCAGGTTCATCGTCTCGGCGCCCAGGTTGATGCTGCCCTTGCCCTGGGCCAGGACCACATCGGTGTCGATGACGAAGGTGCGGGCGGTCGCCGTGCCGCCGCTGACGTTGAAGTCGGCGACGGCGCAGCGGATCTGGCTTTCGGACTGATCTCCGCTCAACAGCTTCAGCAGCCCCGCGCTGGCGTTGATGCCCAGCAGTTCAGCGAAGGCTGCCCGCATCTTGCCATTCGGCACCACAAGGCTGAGCGAGCCTTTCGACGCGGCGGCGAAATCATGGATCGAGGCGCCCGGCCCCTCCAGCTTCGCCCGGCCCAGCGCCCTGCCGGTGACGGGCGCCGAGCCGTTGCGGGCCGGGATGATGGATTCCAGCGGATAGCCGGCCAGACGCAGATCGACCGTGCTGTAGGGGGTGTCCTTCGTCGCATCGATCCGCGCCGTGCCGTTCAGCGCACCTCTGTTGAAGTCGAAGCTGATCGGGTCCAGCTTCAAGATGCCGTCCTTCAGATCAGCGCCCAGGTTCACCTGACGCACGTCGAAGGCGTTCGCCTTCACCGATCCGGCCCGATAGGACAGGGAGCCGTCCATGGTCTGCAGACGCTCGGTCTGCAGTTTGGCGTCCGGCAGCAGCTTGCCGCCGACCACGACCGGCGCGTCGGTGTCGGTGCCCGCCGCATTCGTCCGGGTCCTCGCGCCCAGGACAGCGGCCAGGTCGTCGATGTCCAGACGACGCGAGGTCAGGTCGGCGTCGACGCGTAGACGCTGGCCCGACTGGACCTTCACCTCACCCGACAGATCGGAAGCGCCGACGCGCCCGTCGAAATCCTTAAAGGTCCAGATCCGCCGATCGCGGTTCAGCGCGCCCGACAGCCGGTACGGCGGCGTATTTGGCAGGGCGACCCCGGTCAGCAGATAGAGGTCCGACATATTGCGTCCCTGGATCGTCATGGTCGCGTCGAACCGCCCCAGATCGAACGGCCGAGTGATCAACCCCTTGGCGACCAGGGATGAGTCCGCCCCGGTCACATCGGCCTCGAACCGATAGGGACGGTCGCGCCGGATGTTAATGAAGGGGCCGCCCTCGATCCTGACGGTCATGGGCGCGCCGCGCACATCGCCGCGCCCGTCCAGCACGAAACCGGCCTGGCCGCTGGACGCCTCGCGCGCATTGACCGCCGCCTCCAGCGTCAGTCCGCGCCGCTGCTCCTCGAAGATCAGCTGCCCGTCCTTGATGACCAGTTGCTGGATGACCGGCAGGTTCAGCCCTTCGCCGTCGTCGGGCTTGTTGGGATTCAACTGCCAGCTCTTGCGGCCGTCCTTGGTGGAGATCAGCACGACCCGGGGCCGAGTGAAGCTCAGGAGGGGCATCTCAACCTGACCGGCCAGCAGCTTTCGAAGGCGCACCGAGGCCTGGACCTCATCGACGTCGGCCGTGTCGCGATCGCGCGCCCAGTCGGGCCCGCCGATCTTCAGCCCCCGCACCACGGCGGACGGCGTCCAGCTGAACAGATTGACGTCCAGGTCGCCGGTCAGGGCGATTTCGCGATCGTATTTGACCGAGGCCCAGCGGCCGATGGGCCCGCGCAGCATGTTCCAATCGAACAGGGCCACGAAAAGAACGACGGCCGCCACGAGGACCAGCACCACGCCCGCCGCCCATTTTTCCGCCGTCCCCGGTCGTCGAGCCGCCGCATAGACGGGATCGTTGTCGCGCACCCAGTCGCGCCAAGTGCGCAAACGCGCCCCGGCCGGAGCCCACGCCCGCTGGTTCAGGTCGGCCCGAAAAGTGCGCCAATTCCGTGGGTTCGACAATCGCTCGTCTCCGTCAGCCAAAGGAAACGCACCAGCCCCGGTTTGGCGCCGCGGGGTCAGCTTGTCGTCGATCTGACGCGAAGCTGTCGCATAACCTTTACAAACTCCAAGATCGGCGCATAATTCGTCAGAGTCCTGATCTTAATTCAGGCCGTGGAGGACTGCCGATGACCCGTTTCCTGACCCCCGCCCTGATCGCTGCAGCTTTGGCGGCCGCAACGACGCCGGCGCTGGCGCAAAGTCCGCGCCCCGCCGAGCGCGCGGCCGTGCTGCAAACCGTCAAGGTTTGCGGAACCGACGTGGCCTCACGCACGGCCTACCAGCGCGACCACGGCGCGACGCCGAGCTTCGTCACGGCTCAACAGGCCGTCTCCGCCTATCAGTCGGGCCAGCGCTGGGCCGCGCCGCGCTGCATGACCGCGCATCAGTATGACCGTCTGGCCGGCGCGCCGATGCAGCGCGCGGCGCTCTGATCCTGAACAAACGGGCATGAAGAAAGGGGCGCGGTCATCGGACCGCGCCCCTTTTTGTCGTCTGGACGGACGTCTCTTACTGCGTCGGCGTCAGATATTTGTTCAGCCAGCCGAACACCTCATTGTGCCATTGCAGGCTGTTGGCCGGCTTCAGCACCCAGTGGTTTTCGTTGGGGAAAACGATCAGGCGGCTGTCGATGCCGCGCCGTTGCAGGGCGGTGAAGGTGGACAGGCCTTGGGCGGTCGGAATGCGGAAGTCACGGTCGCCCTGAACCACCAGCATCGGCGTCTTCCAGTTATCGACGTGGTTGGCCGGGTTGAACTTCTGATAGCCCTCAGGCTTGTCCCACGGCGTGCCGCCGTATTCCCATTCGGTGAACCACAACTCTTCGGTCGAATAGCCCATGCCGAAGGTGTCGAAGACGCCGTCGTGGTTGACCAGGCACTTGAATTCGTTCGACCAGTTGCCGGCGATCCAGTTGATCATATAGCCGCCATAGGAGGCGCCCAGCGCACAGGCGTTGTCGCCGTCCAGGAAGCTGTACTTCTGTTGAGCCGCCGCCCAGCCCTTCTGCAGGTCTTCCAGCGGGCGGTCGCCCCAGTGCTGGCTGATCGCGTCGGTGAAGGCCTGGCCGTAGCCGGTCGAGCCGTGGAAATCGATCATCACCACCGCATAGCCCGCGCCCGCATAGGTCTCGGGGTTCCAGCGATAGGACCAGCCGTCCCCGAACGAACCTTGCGGCCCGCCGTGGATCAGGAAGGCGACCGGATATTTGCGGCCCTCGACGTATCCGGCCGGCTTGATGACATAGCCGTGGACCGTCTCGTTGTTCCAGCCGGCGAAGCTGAACTGCTCATACTCGCCGAACTGTTTGGCGGCGAAGGCGGGGTTGGACTGCGTCAGGCGACGCGGCATCTCGCGACCCAGATAGGTCTTGAAATACAGGTCGCCCGGCTCGCGCAGGCTGTCCTGGGCGAAGACGAAGCCGGAGGGCGTCTGCTGGAAGGCCGAGACGTGGCCCGCGCCCGTGATCGGCGTCACCACGCCGTTGCGCGTATCCACCGAAAACAGCTTGGTCGACCCGACGTCGCCTGCCGTCGTGTACAGCGTCTGGCCGTCGCGCGACCATTGCAGCGTGTCGGCCGAGCGATCCCAGTTCGAGGCGATCTCGCGCTTCTGGCCCGTTTCGACGTCCATCAGCACGATCTGGTAGCGGTCGGCCTCAAAACCCGGCCGCGCCATGGCGCGATAGGCCAAGGTCCGCCCGTCCGGCGAGAAGACCGGGCCGGTGTCCCAGGCGTCGTTGTCGTCGGTTAGGTTGGTGAAGGTGCCGTCGCCCGACAGGCCGTTGGTCTTCCACAGGTCGAAATTGGTGCTCCACGGCTCGGTCTGGCCGGCCAGACGCGCCGAAAAGACCACGGCGTCGCCCGTCGGCGTGAAGACGAACTCGCTCTCGTCGCCGAACGGCTTGGAGGGCGTGTCGCCGTCAAAGCCCTTGGTGATCCAGGTCGGCGTCCCCGTGGCCTTGCCGTCGCGACCGATCGACTGGACGAACAGGTGGTTCTGGGTGTGGTCGTTCCAGGTGTCCCAGTGACGCACGAACATGCGGTCATAGACCTGGCCCGTCGTCTTCTGCTCGGCAATGGCCTTGCCCTGTTGGACCGAGGTGTTCAGGTCGGCCGCGTTCGGATAAACGGCAAGCGACACCGCCACCTTGTCGCCCGAAGGGCTGATCCGATAGGCGTTCACGTCGGTGGGCAGGTTCGTCACCTGAACCGGCGCCGACGTCGGCGAGGCCACGCGCCAGACCTGGCTCGCGCCCGACTTGCCCGACAGGAAATACAGATTGCCGTCCCCGCCCCAGCGCGCGGTGTTGGCGCCCTGATCCGAGATGGCCAGGCGGCGCGGGGCCGTGTCCGGCGCGTTCAGGTCCAGTATCCACAGGCTGCCGGCGCGGCTGTTGGCCTGAACATCGGTGGTCGTGACCGAATAGACGACATAGCGGCCGTCCGGCGACACCTGCGGATCGCCCAGCCGGTTGGCCGAGATCATGTCCTGATAGGTGAAGGCGTCAGGCGTCGCGGGCGCGGCCGGAACCGGCGCGGGCGGCACCTGGGCCAGGGCAGGCGCGGCGCTCATCAGCGCAACAGCCGCGCAGGCGGCGGACAGAAGGGAACGGTGACGCATCAAGATCTTCCTCGCGAAGCTTTCTGGCCGCGAGGCGTAGCACCCTGCCAAGGCGCGTCAATGGGTCGCTCAGCCCGCCGGCGCCGTATAGCGGCCCACCCAATCCAGGATTTCCTGCTGCCAGTCGACCCAGGTGCGAGGTTTCAGCACCCAGTGGTTCTCGTCCGGCACATGGACGAAGCGGCTAGGCACGCCCTGACGCTGAAGCGCCGAGAAGGTCGCCAGCCCCTGCTCCATCGGCACGCGGAAGTCCTTGGAGCCATGCAGCACCAGCATCGGCGTCTTCCAATCGCCAGCGTAAGTCTCAGGATTGAAGGCGTCATAGACGGCCTTGCGCTCCCAGCTTGGTCCTCCGAACTCCCAGATGAAGTTGCCGATATCCATGGCGTTCATCAGCTGCGGCACGTCGAACACCCCGGCGTGGTTCACCAGGCAGCGCCACGGCCCGTTCCACTTTCCGGCGATCATATTGACCATATAGCCGCCGTAGGAGGCGCCCAGCGCGCAGGCCCGGTCGCCGTCGATCCACGGATTGCTCGACAGCGCCGCCGCCCAGCCCTTCTCCAGATCCTCCAGCGGCCGGTCGCCCCAGTGATCGTTGATCGCGTCGGTGAAGGCCTGGCCGTAACCGGGCGAGCCGTGGAAGTTGATCATCACCACCGCATAGCCCGCGGCCGTATAAACCTGCGGATTCCAGCGGTAGGACCAGTTTTCGGTCCAGGGCGATTTCGGCCCGCCGTGGGTCAGATAGACCGCCGGATAGCGCCGACCCTCGACCGCGCCCGCCGGTTTGAACACCCAACCCTGCACCGGCTCGTTATTCCAACCGGCGAAGGTGAAGGCCTCGCCTTTCGGCAGGTCCAGCTGCGCCAGCACCTCAGCGTTCTGGCGGCTGATCTGGCGGGGTTCGCCGCGTGTCTGCACAAAGATCTGGGTCGGGGCGACGAAGCTTTCGTGGGCATAGGCCAGGACCCCGGCCTTCTCCTCATAGGCGCCGACCGTGCCGTTTCCGGTCAGCGGTGTGATCCGGCCGGTGCGGGCGTCGACCGAGAACAGCCGGTTCTGGCCCTCGTCCGCCGCCGAGACCAGCAGCGACCGGCCGTCAGTGCGCCATTGCAGGCCGCCCGCGCCGCGATCCCAGTCGGTCAGCTTCCTCGCGCCGGAGCCGTCGGCGTCAGCCACCCAGACCGCCGCCTGATCCCCGCCGACGTTCTCGCGCGGCGCCGACAGCCAGGCCAGTTGGCGACCGTTCGGAGAGAAGACCGGATTGCCGTCCGATCCCTTGTTCGCTTCGGTCAGATTGACGGGCGCCCCGCCATCTAGCGACACGCGGAAGACGTCGCTGTTGCTGGTGAAGGCTTCGCCCGCCCCTTGCGTCTGGGTGCCGTAAACCAGGGTCCGGCCGTCCGGCGAAATGTCGAAGCTGGAATCGCCCGCCGAGACATCTGCATCGAGACCCGCCAGCAGGTCGCGCGGTTCGCCGCCACTCAAACCCGACCCGTTCAGCGGCTGGACGAACAGATGGGTGCGGCGCTTATCGACCCAGTGGTCGAAGTCGCGCAGCGGCAGACGGTCATAGGATTGGGTCGTCGATTTGCCCCGCGCATCCAGCCGGGTCTTGGTGCAGGCCAGGGTGTCGCAATCGACGAAGACCGAGACGGCCAGGACCAGCGACTTGCCGTCCGGCGCGATGCGGAAGCCCGACACGTCGAAAGGCAGGGTCGTCACCTGGGCCGCCTCCATCCCGGCCGCATCCGTGCGCCAGACCTGGTTCGATCCGCCCCGCGACGACAGGAAATAGATGGCCCCGCCGTCCGGCGCCCAGCGCGCGCCCGAGGCGCCGCCTTCCGAGATCGCCAACTTGCGCGGCTCGCCGCCCGACACGTCCGCCAGCCACAGGCCGTTGACGCCCTTGTTGCCCTCCCAGTCGGTGGTGCGCACGGCGTAGAGGATTTGGCGGCCGCCCGGCGAGACGCGCGGCTCGCTGACCCGCTCCATCATCGCCAGGTCCTTCAGCGACAGGCCGCGCGGCTGAGCTTGGGCTTGAGTCGCCGGCGTCTCTGCGGCGGCGGGCCCCGCCTGCTGAGCGAACGCAGGCGCGGCGGCCAGCATCAGGGTTCCGAAGGCGGCGGCCGCCATCCAGCGTGAACGCGTCATGTTTCAATCCCCACAGGTTTTCAGACCTTGATAGGGGCCGTCCGTCTGATCGCCAAGCGCACAGGTCGCCGCGCATCTTGCCCCCTCCGACCGAACCGGCGACAAGCGATCTTCCATGACCGCCGCCACCCTTCCCGCCCGCAGCCAGCCCCACATCGTCGATGTGCTGATCGCCGAACGCGCGCCGCGCCTGACCGCCTCGCCGCTGTGGCCGGTCGTGCGGCCGGCGCTTTACGGCGTGCTGGGCTATGGGGCGGCGGTGCGGATGGCCGACGCCATCCGCGACCTGTCGGGGACAGACACCTTCGACTACGTCTCGGACCTGCTGCGGCTGAAGGTGACGACGACGACCCTGGAGCGCCTGCCCGCGACCGGCCGCTGCATCGTCGTGTGCAACCATCCCACCGGCATCGCCGACGGGGTCGCCGTGTTCGACGCGATCAAGCAGCGACGAAGCGACATGATCTTCTTCGCCAACGCCGACGCCATCCGCGTCTCGCCCCGGCTGAACGAGACCATCATCCCCGTCGAATGGGTCCACGCCAAACGCACCCGCGAAAAGACCCGCGCCACCCTGAACGCCGCCAAGGACGCGTTCGAGGCCGAACGCTGCGTCGTCATGTTCCCCGCCGGTCGTCTGGCGCGCGAAAAGAACGGCGTCCTGACCGATCCCGAATGGGCCCCGACCGCCGCCTCGATGGCCCGCAAATACGACGCGCCGGTGATACCCATGCACGTCACCGGCCCCTACAGCCGCCTGTTCCACCTGTTCGACAAGGTCTCGCAGGAGCTGCGCGACGTGACCCTGTTCCACGAACTGCTGAACAAGACGGGCAAGCCGTTCGGCGTCGATGTCGGCCTGCCCATTCCCGCCGACCGGCTGGACGTGGACGCGGCCAAGGCCACCGAGGCGCTGAAGGCCTTCACCGAACGCACCCTGGCCGCCGATCCTGACGCGGTGTTCCCATGAAGATCGAACTCCCCGACACCGAGGCCACCACCGCCCTGGGCCAGGCCATCGCCCCCCTGCTGGCGCCGGGCGACAGCCTGCTGCTCTACGGGCCGTTGGGCATGGGCAAGTCGACCCTGGCGCGCGGCCTGATCCGCGCCCTGACCACGCCGGACGAGGACGTGCCAAGCCCGACCTTCACCCTGGTCCAATTCTATGAGAGCGACCCGCCCGTCGCCCATTTCGATCTCTATCGCCTGACCCGACCGGAAGAGGCGTTCGAGATCGGTCTGGACGAGGCGCTGGACGAGGGTTGCGCCGTCATCGAATGGCCCGAACGGCTGGGCGAGGAACCGGGCCGGTTCCTGGGGCCTGACCAACTCACCGTTACGATTTCGGAACAGGGCGAAGGCCGCCTTGCGACCGTTTCCGGCGTAGGCCGATGGAAAGAGCTGATCGACCATGTCCGTTTCTGATCGCGAACAGCTTCGTCTCGACTTCCTGGCGTCCGCAGGCTTAGGCGACGCGGTGCGCGCCCCCCTGCCCGGCGACGCCTCGACGCGGCGGTATGAGCGGCTGACGCCGACGACCGGTCCGACCTTGATGCTGATGGATCAGGCGCCCGCCGCCGAAAGCCAGCCGTGCGATCCGCGCTGGACGCCCGAGCAGCGTCACGCCGCCGGCTGGAACGCCGTGGCCCGCCTGTCCGCCGGCCGGATCGAGGCCTTCGCCGCCGTGGCCGCCCACCTGAAATCTCTGGGCCTGTCCGCTCCCGAAATCCCGGCCCTGGACGCCGCCAACGGCCTGGCCTTGCTTGAGGATTTCGGCGACGACCTGTTCGCCCGCGTCATCGAAGACGGCGCAGACGAAACGCCGCTGTATCTGGCCGCCATCGAGGCCCTGGCCGTTCTGCACGAGGCGGGCGCTCCGCCCGAAACCCTGCACGGCCCCGGCGGCGACTGGCCGCTGCTGACCTATGACGAGACGGCCTTGCAGGGCGGGGCTGATCTCTTCGTCGACTGGCTGCCGAAACTCGACGGTCGCGTCAGCGTCGACGACGCCGCCATCGCCGACTGGCGCACGGCCTGGGCGCCGATCGTCGCCTCCGGCGCGGCCGGGGCCTCGGTCATGGCCCACCGCGACTATCACGCCGAGAACTTGATCTGGCTGCCCCAGCGCGACGGCCCAGCCCGCGTCGGCATGATCGATTTTCAGGACGCGGTGCGCGCCCACCCGTCCTGGGACATGCACTCCCTGTTGCAGGACGCCCGCCGAGACGTGTCGCCGGCGCTGGAGGCCGAGGCCCTGGACCGCTATTTCGCCCTGCGCCCCGGCGTCGACCGCGTCGCCTTCATGGCCGACTACGCCGGCCTCGCCGCCCTGAACGAGGCGCGGATCATCGGCATCTTCGCCCGGCTGATCGCGCGCGATGGAAAACCGCGATACCGCCAGTTTCTGCCGCGCATGTGGCGGCATCTGAACACCAATCTGGACCAGCCGGCCCTGGCGCCCGTCGCCCGCTGGTTCGACCGTCACGTTCCTGCCGAGGTGCGCGCATGACCGCTCCGAAGACGGCCCCCAAGACCGCAATGGTGCTCGCCGCCGGCCTGGGCACGCGCATGCGCCCCCTGACCGACGACCGACCCAAGGCCTTGGTCGAGGTGCAGGGCCGCGCCTTGATCGACCATGTGCTGAACCGTCTAGCGGAGGCCGGCGTCGAAAAAGCGGTAGTGAATGTCCACTGGTTCGCCGACCGGCTGGAAGCGCATCTGGCGGCGCGAGGATGCGGCCCCGAAATCGTGATTTCCGATGAACGCGCCGAGTTGCTGGAGACTGGCGGCGGGCTAAAAAAGGCCCACGCCCTGCTGGGCGACGATCCCGTGTTCGTCGCCAACATCGACAGCGTCTGGATCGATCGCGGCGATGCGCTCGCCGACCTCGTCCGCCTGTGGAATCCCGAGACGATGGACGCCGCCCTGCTGCTGGCCCGCCGCGAAGGCTCCATCGGCTTTGAGGGCGACGGCGATTTCTTCATGGCCGACGACGGGACGCTGACCTTCCGCGGCGACGCCCCGTCCGCGCCGTTCGCCTTTATGGGCGTCCACATCACCCGCCCCGGTTACGCCGACCACGGCCCCGACGGCCCCTTCTCCCTCAGCCCCCTTTGGCGCAAGTCCGCCGCTGAGGGACGTCTGTTCGGCTGTGTCCTGGACGGCGACTGGATGCACGTCGGCGACCCGCAGGCGCGCGATGAGGCCGAGGCGAAACTGGCGGGAGAGGCGTGAGCGGCTTCGAACCTTTCCTGGGAGCTATTCCCCGTTGGTACGCCATCCCCGCGCACCGGCCGTTTCTTGAGGATCTGGCCGCCGGGGTGCTGGCCTGGCTGGGCGATCTGCCGCCCGAAACCCTGTCGGACGCCACTATCCTGTTGCCCAACCGCCGGGCGGCGCGCGCCTTCACCGGCGCCCTGTCCAAGCTGTCGCAGGGTCGCCCCATCCTGCTGCCTCAGGTGCGGCCGCTGGGCGATCTGGAGGAGGACGAGCCGCCGTTTACGCCCGGCGCCCTGGGCCTGGACCTGCCGCCCGCCATCCCCGCCCTGACCCGCCGGTTCGAGATGGCGCGGATGATCGTCGACCAGTTCGATGCGTCCCTGAGCCCGATGCGCGCGCTGGATCTGGCCGATGCGCTGGGCGGCTTCCTCGATTCCTGCCAACTGGAAGAGATTCAGAACCCTGAGCGGATCGCCACACTGGTCGACGGCGAAATGGCCGAACACTGGGAACGGTCGGCCGAGTTTCTGGGTCTGGCGGTCGAGGCCTGGCCGAAGCGTCTGGCCGAACTGGGTCTGGTCGATCCGGCCTGGCGTCGCGCGACCCTGCTGCGCCGCCTCGCCAACCTGTGGGACGGCGAGCCGCCGCGCCAGCCCGTCATCGCCGCCGGCTCGACCGGCACCGTCCCCGCCGCCGGCGACGTGCTGAAGGCCGTGGCCGGGGCGCCGCTGGGCTGCGTCGTCCTGCCTGGCCTCGACCTCGATCTGGACGCGGGCGTCTGGGACCGGCTGGACGAACAGCATCCGCAAAGCGCGATGAAGCGGCTGCTGGACCGCTGCGAGATCGCGCGCGAGAGCGTCCGCCCCTGGTTCCGGCCCGCCGTCCCCCCGGCTGTCGAGGCGCGCGGATTGGCGCGCCAGCGGCTGGTCAACGAGGCCCTGCGTCCGGCCGAGGCCACCGACGACTGGCGCCGCGCCATCCGCGACATCCGCTCGACCGCCGCCGGGCGCGGCGAGGCGCGCGATCCCATCGCCGAGGGTCTGCAGGGCCTGTCGCTGCTGAGCGTGCGCGCCGAGGAAGAGGCCGCCGCCGCCATCGCCCTGATGATGCGCGAGACGTTGGAAACGCCGGGCAAGACGTGCGCCTTGGTCACCCCGGATCAGGCCCTGGGTCGCCGCGTCGCCGCCCGGTTGGAACGCTGGGGCGTCATCCCCGATTCGTCCGCCGGCGCCCCCCTGTCGCGCCTGCCCGCTGGCGCCCTGGTCGATCTGTGCGCCCGCTGGATCGCCGATCCGGTCCAGCCCCATCTGCTGCTCGCCGTCGTCAAACATCCGCTGGCCCGGTTCGACCTGGGCGACGCCCCTCACTCCACGTCTCAGGCCGCAGCCGTCGCGGCGCTGGAGGAACACGCCCTGCGCGGCCCTCGCCCGCGCGACTTCGCCGCCATCCATCGCCGCCTGCTGGAGGCGGTACAGCCCGACCGGCGCGGCAAGGCGCCGCCGGAATGGAAACAGGTCCGGCTGTCGGCCGCGACCCGTCTGGTTGATCAGCTTCAGGCCGCCGTCGAGGGCGCGACCGCCGTGTTCACCCCCTGCGCGGATCTGAACGTCGCCGCCTCGGCCCTGACCCGGCTGATCGAAACCTTAGCCGGCCAGAACGCCTGGGCCGGCCCCGACGGCGAAGCCGCCGCCGCCCTGTTGTCCAGCCTGATCGAAGGCGGGGCCTCGTTGGGCCGTATCCGCCGCGCGGAACTGGCCGAACTAGTCACATCCCTGGTCAAGGAAAACGTCGTGCGAACCGGCGGAGCGACCCATCCGTCCCTGCGGATTCTGGGCGCCATCGAGGCCCGCCTGGTCCGCGCCGACCGGATGATCCTGGCCGGGCTGGAGGAAGGCGTCTGGCCCCAGGCCGCGCCGACCGACCCCTTCCTGTCGCGCCCGATGCGCAAGGCCCTGGGCCTGCCCCCGCCCGAACGCCGCTTGGGCCAGACGGCCCAGGACTTCGTCCAGGCCGCCTGCGCCGACGAGGTCATCCTGATCCACAGCGACCGGCGCGGCGGCCAGCCCGCCGTCCGCTCGCGCTGGTTGTGGCGGCTGGAGATGCTGACGCGCGGCGCGAACGCTGTCGAAACGCCCGTCGCCATCGCCCGCCCGGCCGCCGTCATCGACTGGGCCCGCGCCCTGGATGCGCCGCCGCCCGGCCCGCCGCAGTTCGCCAAACGCCCAGAGCCGCGCCCGCCCGTGCATCGCCGTCCGCGCAGCCTGTACGTCACCCGCATCGAACGCTGGGTGCGCGACCCCTACGCCATCTACGCCCTGTGGGTGCTGGGGCTGGAGGCGATGGAGCGGCCCGGCGCGTCTGCCGAAGCCCTGGCACGCGGCAACGCCGTCCACGCCGCCATCGAGCGGCTGACGCTGGACTGGCCCAATGACCTGCCTGACGACTGCGAGGCCATCCTGCATGACCATCTGCTGCGCGAACTGGGCGCACGCGGATTCGAGGATGCGGCCATGGCCCGCGAGGCGCCCCTCGCCCGCAACTGCGCCCGCTGGCTGACCGATTTCGAGCGTCGCCGCCGCGCACGGGGCGTCGACATCCTGGTCGAGCAACAGGGCGCCATGACCTTCGACGCCCCCGCCGGCCCCTTCACCGTCAAGGCCTTCGCCGACCGGATCGAGCTGGCGTCCGACGGGGCGGCGGTCATGGACTTCAAGACCGGGGCGGCGCCGTCCGCCAAACAGGTCAAGTCCGGCTTCGCCCCGCAGCTGACCCTGACCGCCGCCATCCTGGCAGACGGCGGGTTCAAGGATACCAACGGCCCGGTCACACCCGACGAACTGACCTATGTCCGCGTGGTCGGGCGAAAAACGGCAGGCGAAGTCGTCACCCGCGCTTCGGGCCTTGAAGCCGCCGACCTGGCCCAGGCGGCGCTGGACGGGCTGATGCGCCGCGTCGCGCGCTTCGACGACGAGAACACGCCTTACGTCTCTTGGGCCGCGCCTCAGTTCATGGGCAACCAGGGCGGCAACTACGATCATCTGGCCCGCGTCTGGGAATGGTCTGTGATCGGCGATGGGGACGAAGAATGAGCATCGCCCCTCAGATCGTCGCCGCCGATCCGCGCCTGACCGTCTTCGTCACCGCCAACGCCGGTTCGGGCAAGACCACCACCCTGGTCAACCGGGTGGCGCGGCTGCTGCTGGATCAGGTCGATCCCGGCGCCATCCTCTGCGTCACCTACACCAAGGCCGCCGCCGCCGAGATGCAGGCCCGGCTGTTCGACCAGTTGGGCGGCTGGGCCGTGCTGGACGACGCCGCGCTGTCGCGCGAACTGGCCCGGCTGGACGACGGCGACCCGCAGGCGATGGATCACGCCGCGCTTTCCCGCGCGCGCAAGCTGTTCGCCCGGGCGCTGGAGACGCCGGGTGGCCTGAAGATCC
This sequence comes from Brevundimonas sp. Leaf280, assembly GCF_001422455.1. Taxonomy (NCBI): domain Bacteria; kingdom Pseudomonadati; phylum Pseudomonadota; class Alphaproteobacteria; order Caulobacterales; family Caulobacteraceae; genus Brevundimonas; species Brevundimonas sp. Leaf280. Next base: position 28,556 of record NZ_LMNC01000005.1, read on the forward strand.
AGACCATCCACGCCTTCTGCGAAAAGCTGCTGCGCCGGTTCCCGCTGGAGGCTGGGGTCTCGCCCCGCTTCACCGTGCTGGAAGACCAGGCTGCGACCGCCCTAAGCCACGCCGCGCGCGAAGACCTGGCCCGCGCCGCCGTCGCCGATCCGGAAGGCCCCATCGGCCAAGCCTACAGCCATTTCGCCGTCGAGCTGGACTGGCAGCGGTTCCAGGCCCTGCTGTCGATGATCGAGGCCAAGCGCGCCGATCTGCTGGACTATATCGACCGTGCCGAGGCCGGGACCGCGCCCGATCCCTGGTCCTTGACCGGCGCCGAACGCGATCGCAGCCCGGAGGATCTGGAGCGCGATTTCGTCGCCTTCATCGATCCCGGCGAATGGAACCGCATCGCCGAAGCCATGGAAACCGGCTCGGCCAATGACAAGAAGATCGCCGACGCCATGAGCGTCGCCGCCCCTCCCTATGCCGGGTTCGCGGCCCTGGCCGGGGTCTTCTGCACCCAGGCGGGCGAACCGCGAAAGAGCATGGGCACGAAGTCGGCGCCCCAGGGGGCGGTCGGCTGGCTGCTGGACCTTCAGACCAAGTTCCTCGCCACGCGCGAGGCTCTGCGCAAGGCCAAGGTCGCCGACGATACGGTCAAGGTCCTGACCCTGGCCCGCGCCCACGCCGCCTTCTACGAAGCCGCCAAGGCCCAGCGCGGGGCGTTGGATTTTCCCGACCTGGTCGCGCGCGCCGCCGCCCTGCTGACCCAAAGCGGGGCCGCCGCCTGGGTGCTGTACAAGCTGGACGGCGGGGTCGATCACGTCCTGATCGACGAGGCCCAGGACACCGCCCCCGAACAATGGGCCATCGTCCGTGCCCTGACCGGCGAGTTCTACTCTGGCGAAAAATCTGGCCGCACCGTCTTCGCCGTCGGCGACGAGAAACAGTCGATCTATTCCTTCCAAGGCGCGCGACCCGAACGGCTGCGCCAGGAACGCGGCGCCTTCCTCGCCTTGGCCGAGGGCGCCGGCGAGCCCTTCGCCGGGCCGGAGTTGAACACCTCCTATCGCTCGACCGAAGAGGTGCTGGCCTTCGTCGACGCCGTCTTCGCCGATCCCGACCGCACCCGCGCCCTGACCGGCCCGCAAGGCGACATCGCCCGCCACATCCCCGCGCGCATGGGCCAGCACGGGTCGGTGGACCTGTGGCCACTGTTCCTGGACGAGCTCGCGCCCGAGACCGACGCCTGGGACGATCCGGTCGATCAGGAAAGCGCCGGCAGCGCCCGGAAGCGCCTGGCCCGCGACCTGGCCCGCGAAATCCGCCGGCAGGTCGAAAGCGGCGTCGCCGTCTTCGATCGCAGCAACCGCGACCTGCGCCCCGCCGGCTACGGCGACTACATCGTCCTGGTCCGACGCCGCGACGCGACGTTCGAGGAGATCATCAGGGCGCTGAAGACCGAGGGCGTGCCTGTCGCCGGCGCCGACCGGCTGAAACTGTCCAGCCATATCGTCTTCGACGACCTGATCTCCCTGGCGCGTTTCGCCCTCTTCCCCGACGACGACCTGTCCTTGGCGGAGGTGCTGCGCAGCCCGCTGTGCGATGTGGACGAGGACGGCCTCTATGCGCTGGCCGGGCGCGAGAACCGCAAGGCTGGCCAGCTATGGCGCGATCTGCGCGACCGGGCCCACGAACGCACCGAGTGGACCCGCGCGCGCGACACGCTGCAGGCCGCCATCGGCGCGCGCGGCGGCGATCCCTTCGCCTTCTTCTCTCAGGCCCTGAACCGGGTGGACGAGACGGGCCGATCTGGCCGCGCCCGCATCCTGGCCCGGCTGGGCCGCGAGGCGGAAGAGGCTATCGACGAGACCCTCAACCAGGTGCTGGCGGCCGAGAACCGTGGCGCGATCGATCTGGAGACCTGCTTGGCCCAGTTGGAGGGCGCCGACGTCGAGGTGAAGCGCGAACTGGAAGGCGCGCGCGGCGAGGTCCGCGTCATGACCGTCCACGGCGCCAAGGGGCTGGAGGCGCCCATCGTCATCCTGCCCGACACGACCATGAAGGCGAAGGCGCAGGGGCCGTCCCTGATGCCTGCGGTCACGCCGGAGGGCGAAGGCGAGGCCTGGCTGATGGCGCCCGGCTCGGCGAAGGACGACTGCCCCGCCTCGGCCGACGCCCGCGCCGCGCGCCAGACCCGCACCGACGACGAGACCCTGCGCCTGCTTTACGTCGCCCTGACCCGCGCGCGGGACCGCGTCATCGTCATGGGCCGCGCCTCCAGCCGAGGCGCCGAGGCCGGCAGCTGGTGGTCGATCATCGAAGAGACCTTCGACCGGCTGGGCGATCAGGTGCGTGAGATCGACAACGGCGTGCGCCGCTATGGCGTCGATCCCGAACGCTGCCCGACACAGGCCGCTGCGATCGCCTGCGCCGCCGCCCTGCCCGCCTGGACCGCCGCCGCGCCGCCCGCCGACGCCGCCGCCCGCTTCGCCTCGCCGTCGCGGATGGAGGGCGGCGCGATCCGCATCCCCGCCCCCTCGCCCCTGGCCCGCAGCGCGGCCGGCGGCGCGTCTATGGGCCGGTTCCGGCGCGGCGACCTGATCCACCGGCTGCTGGAACGCCTGCCCGAGATCGCGCCCGCCGACCGCCCCGACGCCGCCCGGCGCCTTCTGGCGCGCGAGACCGATCTGGACGAGGCCCAGCGCGCCGAGATGATCGCCGCCGCCTTCTCTGTGCTGGACGACGCCCGCTTCGCCCCCGTCTTCGGTCCCGGCTCCCGCGCCGAAGTCGCCCTGACGGGGTCCGCGCCCGACCTGCCGCCCGGCGTCGCCATCAACGGTCGTATCGACCGGCTGGTGGTAACGCCGGAGAAGGTTCTTGTCGTCGATTACAAGACCAACCGCCCCGCGCCAGACGCCGTCGAGTCGGTCGATCCCGCCTATGTGTTGCAGGCCGCCGTCTATGTCGCCGTGCTGAAGCGCCTCTATCCCGACCGCCTGGTCGAGGCCGCCCTGGTCTGGACTGACGGGCCCAAGCTGATGCCCATTCCGGAAACCCTGCTGGCGGCGGCGCTCGCGGGCAGTTGAATTGCCCGCGATTCGCTCCCACATCTGCCATCGAACCCGGACACATCCGGCCAACACCAACACGCGCTCATGCAGCGAGGCGCCGCGCGCCGAGCGATAGCGCCCCAAGGAGCCATTCATGGCGACTGTAAAAGTCACCGACGAGAGCTTTGACGCCGACGTCCTGAAATCCTCGACCCCTGTCCTGGTCGACTTCTGGGCCGAATGGTGCGGCCCCTGCAAACAGATCGGCCCGGCGCTGGAACAGATCGCAGACGAACTGGGCGGTCAGGTCACCGTGGCCAAGATCAACATCGACGACAGCCCCATGACCCCGTCCAAGCTGGGCGTGAAGGGCATTCCGACCCTGATGCTGTTCAAGGACGGCCAGATGGCTTCGATGAAGGTCGGCGCCATGCCCAAGGGCAAGATCGTCGAATGGCTGGCCGAGGCCGGCGTCAAGGCCTGAGCCTTTTCGACCCTGTCGGTTCAAGCGCCCGCCGGTCCGACCGGCGGGCGTTTTTCATGCTAGGATGGCGCCATGAGCGACGAAGACACCTCGAACCCGGCTGACGACATCCCCGGCGAGACCCCGGTCCAGAAGGCCCTGCGCCTGAAGAACGCCAGGCTGGATGCGCGCGCCAAGCCTCCGCGCGGCGGTCGCTTCCAGCGCGAACAGGCCGCCCGCATCGCCGCCGGCAAGTCCAAGCCCTGGATGACGCGCTAGACCGAACTCTGGGTTTGGTCGGACGCAGTCCATCCGAACCCAGAGTTCGGTCCAGCATGACTCTGGAGCCTGATTCACGGCATCGATGAAATCGCGAAGCGATTCCATCTCAACCGATCAGGCTCTAGACCGGCCAGGTTTCCTCGCTGGCGCCCAAGACCTCGCCGGCCAGATACAGCGATCCGCAGATGGCGACCCGGCCCGCGCCCAAGCGCAGCGCCAGGTCCAGCGCCTCAGAAACCGAACCTGCCGGCGTCGCCGCCAGCCCATGCCCGCGCGCCACGGCCGCCAGGGCCGTCGGCTCGGCTGCGGCCCCGTCGAAGCCGACGGTGAAGACGGTGGCCTGACTGTCCTTCAGCGCGGCAAAGAAACCGCCCGCATCCTTGTTGTTCAACATGCCGCAGACCAAGGCCAGGGGACGGGGCGCCCGCGCCTGACGCTCGGCCAGAAACGCCGCCAGCGCCCGCGCCGCGTGAGGATTGTGCCCCCCGTCCAGCCACAGCTCCGCCTCCGCCGCCTCGGCCGCAGCGCCGTATGGACCCGCCGAAATCCTCTGCAGCCGGGCGGGCCAGCGCACGCGCTTCAGTCCCTCGGCGATCGCAGCCTCGGGCAGGTCCAGTTCGACCGCCGCCGCCACGGCCAGGGCCGCATTGTCGATCTGGTGCGCGCCTGCCAGGGCCGGCGCCGGCAGGTCCATGAACAGTTCGGCCGTCTGGAACGCCAGACCGCCCCGCTCGGCCCAGGCGTCGAAGTCCACACCCAGCACGGTCAGCCGTGCATGGACGTCGGCGGCGCGCCGTTCGATGGCCGCCATCGCCTCTTCCTTCTGTCGCGCGATCACGGCCGGCGCGCCTGCCTTCAGCACACCCGCCTTTTCCGAGGCGATGGCGGCCAGATCCGTGCCAAGGAACTCCGCATGGTCGTAGTCGACCGGGGCGATGACGCTAAGCAGCGGCCGCTCGATCACATTGGTCGCGTCCAGCACCCCGCCCAGACCCACCTCGATGATGGCCAGATCGGCGGGCGTCTCGGACATGGCCAGGAAGGCGGCGGCGGTGGTGCTTTCGAATACCGTGGCCTCGCTGTCCGTCTCGGCCATGACCGCCTCGATCCGGTCCAGGATCGCGTTCAGATGATCGTCCTCGATCAGCGTTCCTGCTAGTCGGATCCGCTCGTTGAACCGGACCAGATGGGGCGAGGTGTAGGCGTGCACCTTCAGCCCCGCCGCCTCGGCGATGGCGCGGATCAGGGCCACGGTCGATCCCTTGCCGTTGGTGCCCGCCACATGGATCACCGGCGGAAGCTTGTGCTGCGGATCGCCAAGGGCCGCGCACAGCACGCGCATTCTTTCCAACGAAAGGTCGATCCGCTGGGGGTGGCGCGCGCGTAGTCGTTCGGAGACGGGATCCATCCGCCTCCTTTACCCCCTGATTTCGAGAACCGCGACATGACTTCCAGGCCGCAGATCAGAACCGCGGCGCGCCTCGTCCTCGCGGCCGTCTTCCTGGGCGCGGGCGTGCTGCATCTGATGGTCCCCGGCCCCTTCGTGCGGATTACGCCGGCGTGGGTTCCGCAGCCGGCCCTGGTCGTGGCCCTGACGGGGATCGCCGAACTGCTGGGCGCGGCGGGTCTGACGATCCCGCGCCTGCGCGTCGCCGCCGGATGGGCGCTGGCCGCCTACGCCGTCTGCGTCTATCCGGCCAACATCCAGCATGCGCTCAATTTTATGACGTCAGGCGCAGGTGTCGGCTGGGCCTATCACGGCCCGCGCCTGCTGTTTCAGCCGGTCATCGTGTGGTGGTGCCTGTGGGCCTCGACCGCGATCGACTGGCCCTTCAGACGGTCTCAGGCGGCGGCGCGGGTTTCGCCCATCAGCATGGACAGGATCTGACCCAGGGTGCGCGGCAGGTCAGCGCGGGTCACGACCCGGTCCACCATGCCCTTTTCCTGCAGATATTCGGCGCGCTGGAAGCCGGGCGGCAGCTTCTCGCGGATGGTCGCCTCGATCACACGCGGTCCGGCGAAGCCGATCAGGGCGCCCGGCTCGGCGATGTGGACGTCGCCCAGCATGGCGTAGGAGGCCGTCACCCCGCCCGTCGTCGGGTCCGTCAGGACCACGGCGTAAGGCAGTCTGGCATCCTTCAGCTCTTCAACGGCCAAGGTGGTGCGTGCCATCTGCATCAGCGACAGGGCGCCCTCCTGCATCCGCGCGCCGCCGGCGGCGGTGAAACAGACCAGCGGAACCTTGCGGCTCACCGCCTCGCGCGCCGCCTTGATGAAGGCTTCGCCCGCCGCCATGCCCAGCGACCCGCCCATAAAGGTGAAGTCCTGAACGATCACGACCGCATCCTGACCGCCGACCGAACCATAGCCGATGGCCATGGTGTCCTTGCGGCCCGCCGCCTTGCGCGCGGCGTTCAGGCGATCCTTGTAGGATTTGCCGTCCGAGAATTTCAGCGGATCTTCCGGCACATCCGGCGTATCGATGGACTGGAAGACGCCGCCGTCGAAGGTGGCCTTCAGGCGGGTCGGCGCATCGATGCGCATGTGCCGGCCCGACGGCGTCACCCAAAGGGCGGCCTCCAGATCCGAGCGATACAGCATCTCGCCGCTGTCGGGATCCTTGACCCAGAGATTGTCCGGGGTGTCGCGGCGCGACACGATCTTGCGGACGCCGGGCGCAAAGCGGCTCAGCCAGCCGCCGCGCTTTTCCTGAGGCTTGGTCTTGTCGTTCATCCGCGCGCTCTTAGACGGTTTCCGCCACGGAAGCACTAGCGGCGACGGATCGAACCGCATCGCCGAGCGCCTTCACGCGGGCCAGAACGCGCGGCGCGACGGGTTCGTTCGCCTCCAGCGCCGCCGCCACCTCGTCCACCAGGGCCGAGCCCACGACCACCGCATCGGCGACGCGGGCGATTTCGGCGGCCCGTTCCGTCGTCTTGACCCCGAAGCCGACCGCGACCGGCAGGCCCGAGGCCTTGCGCACCCGCTCTACGGCCGGCGCCACCACATCCGCGTTCGCTTCCTTGACGCCCGTCACGCCCGCGACGGCGACATAATAGACGAAGCCCGACGTGCCCTGGACCACGATCTTCAGCCGCTCGTCATCCGAGGTCGGCGTCGCCAGTCGGATCAGCGAGATCGAAACCTTATCCAGCGCCTCGATCAGCGGCCCGGCCTCTTCCGGCGGACAGTCCACCACGATCAGCCCGTCGATGCCGCAGTCGGCGGCATAGGCGGCGAAGGCGTCATAGCCCAGGCTCTCGATCGGGTTCAGATAGCCCATCAGCACGATGGGCGTGGCGTCGTCGCCCTTACGGAATTCCTTGGCCAGATCCATGGTCGAGCGCAGGCCGAAACCCGCCGCCATGCCCCGAATCGCCGCCCGCTGGATCGGAGGCCCCTCGGCCATCGGATCGCTGAACGGAAAGCCCAGTTCGATGATGTCCGCGCCCGCTGCGGGCAGGCCGTTCAGGATCGCCAGCGCCTCTTCACGCGACGGATCGCCGCCCATCACATAGGGAATAAAGGCCGCACGGCCCTCGGCCTTCAGCGCCTTGAAGCGCGCGTCGATACGGGCGGTGGTCATTGGTCATTGCCCTCGATCGCGGGTTCTCCGCAGGTATCTCTAGCCAAGGCGATCACCATGACAGCCGTCTTTGCGGAGTCCGGTTCGCCTTCGACAGCAAAGATCGAAACCAGCCCGCTCTCACAGAATTCAGGCTGGTTCGGATCGGCACCCTTGAGCCGCAGAAAACCAAAGCTAACCTCGGGCGCGGGACCGACCATAAAGCCTTGCTGCTGCAACGCAGATGTAAATTGCTCCCGCACTGCTCTCGCTTTTTCTCGTGGATATGTCAGGCAAAAATAGCGGTCGCCGCCTTCCTCTGAAGGAGGGCACTCGGTCCCGACAACGGCATCCTCAATCTCCGGCAGGACAAAATCATCGCGCCAATCCGCCTTCGACGCGAACAAGGCAGCAGCGGCGAGAGACGCCAGGATCATTGCGGCGTCGTACCTGCGGCGGGCGGTGTCGCGGCCGCAGCAGCGGCGCAGACGTCGCCCGGAATGGTGGCGAAGCCCAGATAGCCGGGCAGTTCGGCGACGGCGGTCTTGGTGGTGTCGTAGAAGGCGACCATCTGCATGCCGTCGCAGCCGCCGGCCTCACGGCGCTTGATGAAGACGACGCGGTTGTCGTCGCCGCCGGCGGCCAGCCAGTTCTTGGTTTCCAGATCGGCCATATAGGCGTCGGCCAGGGCGCCGATCTGGCCCAGCTGTGCGGTCACGCAATAGGCCCGCCCCGTCAGATTGTTCAGCCCTCCGCAATCGGGCGACAGCTCCGCGCCGGGCAGCAGGCCGACGTCGGCCGGACCGCCTTGCGGCGCAGCGGGGGCCGGCGTCGGGGTAGGTGTCTGGGCCTGCGCAGCGGCGGCGGACAGGCTCAGGACGGCGGTCGCCGCAAGAAGGGTACGGATCACAGGTTCACTCCCAGATGTTTGGCGACCTGGAAGATGTCCTTGTCGCCGCGCCCCGACATCAGCAGGACGACATCGCCGCCCTTGCCGACTTCGCGCGCCACTTCGCCCGTCCGCGCCAGGGCGTGGGCCGGTTCCAACGCCGGAATGATGCCTTCCAGCTTCGAGCACAGCTGGAAGGCTTCCAGCGCCTCATTGTCCGTCGCCGAGCGGTATTCGGCCCGGCCGATGTCGTGCAGCCAGGCGTGTTCCGGCCCGATGCCGGGATAGTCCAGCCCGGCCGAGATCGAGTGCCCCTCGACGATGTTGCCGTCCTCGTCCTGCAACAGGTACGTCCGGTTGCCGTGCAGCACGCCCGACCGCCCGCCCTTCAGCGAGGCCGCGTGATCGGGCGTATCCAGCCCATGGCCGGCCGCTTCGACGCCGATCAGGCGCACGCCCTCGTCCTCGATGAAGGGGTGGAAGGCGCCGATGGCGTTCGAGCCGCCGCCGATGCAGGCGACCACGGCGTCCGGCAGTCTGCCCATCCGGGTCATTGACTGGCTCTTGATCTCCTTGCCGATCACCGACTGGAAATCGCGCACCATGGCCGGATAGGGGTGCGGACCCGCCGCCGTGCCGATGATGTAATAGGTGTCCGAGACGTTGGTGACCCAGTCGCGCATCGCCTCGTTCATCGCGTCCTTCAGGGTCGCGGCGCCGGCCGTGACCGAGAAGACCTCCGAACCCAGCAGACGCATGCGGAACACGTTCGGCTGCTGCCGCTCCACGTCCACCGCGCCCATATAGACCGTGCAGGGCAGGCCAAAGCGCGCCGACACGGTCGCCGAGGCGACACCGTGCTGACCCGCGCCGGTCTCGGCGATGATGCGGGTCTTGCCCATGCGACGGGCCAGCAGGATCTGGCCCATGCAGTTGTTGATCTTGTGCGCGCCCGTATGGTTCAGGTCCTCGCGCTTCAGCCAGATGTTGGCGCCGCCGAAATGTTCGGTCAGGCGCTCGGCGAAATACAGCGGGCTTTCGCGACCGACATAGTGGGTCAGAAAGCTGTCCAGCTCGGCCTGGAAGCTGGGGTCCGCCTTGGCCGCCTTATAGGCCGCGTCCAGCTCGTGGATCAGCGGCATCAGGGTCTCGGCCACGAACTGACCGCCATACGGACCGAAGCGACCCTGCGCATCCGGCCAGGCGTAGGCGTTCGACAGCGGCTGGGCGGAATCGGCGGCTTGGATGGGGGCCACGATGGGAGTTTGGGCGTTCACGGTTTCGACTTTCACGCGGAGAGGCGTCGCAATTACGACCGGCGCGCGTTTTGGATGAAGGTCGCGATCCGGTCGGCGTCCTTAACACCCGGCGCGCTTTCCACGCCAGAGGACACATCGACCATGGGCGCGCCCGTAATCCTCAGCGCCTCGGCCACATTGTCCGGGTTCAGACCCCCGGCCAAGAACCACGGACGGAGAAAGGCGCGGCCGGACAGAAGGGTCCAGTCGAAGCTGTGTCCCACCCCGCCGGGCAGCGCCGACCCCTCCGGCGGCTTGGCGTCGAACATCAGATGATCGGCATGATCATGCCACGCATCGGCGGCGGCGAAGTCGTCCGCCTGCCGGATCGGCAGGGCCTTGATCACACCCGCCCCCGTCAGCGCCCGCACGCGCTCTGCCCGCACCGGCGCCTCAGACCCATGCAGCTGGATGAAGTCGGGCCTCAGCGTCAGGGCGATCTGTTGCAGCAGGGCGTCGTCGGGATCGACCGTCACCGCCACGATCTTCGCCCGCCCCCGCGCCCGCTCGAACAGGGCCGCGGCGGTTTCGGGATCCAGATGGCGCGGGCTTTTGGGAAACACCACCGCCCCCACGAAGTCCGCCCCGCCCTGCAGGGCGACGTCCAGCTTGTCCGACGTGGTCAGGCCGCAGATCTTGATCTTGGTGGTCATCCTTCGACCTGCGCGTCCGATCCCGCAGGCGTCAAGAGCTTCAACCCAGGCTCTCGGGCGCCGTGAAGATCGATGCGACCTCATCCGCCGTCGCCAGCCGCCACTGACCGGGCGCCAGATCGGCGGGCAGGACCAGTCCGCCCAGCCGTTCGCGATGCAGGGTCTCGACGTGGTTGCCGGCGGCCGCGAACATCCGGCGCGCCTGATGATAGCGCCCCTCCGTCACCGTCAGCAGGGCCTCGGTCGGCGACACCACCTCCAGCACCGCCGGCGCAAGCGGTTTGTCCTCACCCTCCAGGACCAGCTCGCCCGAGGCGAACAGCGCGCCTTCCGTGCCCGTCAGAGGCCGCGCCAGACCCGCCCGGTAAACCTTGGCCACATGGCGTTTGGGACTGATCACACGGTGCAGCAGATCGCCGTCGTCGGTCAGCAGAAGCAGGCCCGTCGTCTGCTTGTCCAGCCGTCCGATGGTCGAGATGGCGGGATCGCGCGCCCGCCACCGTCCCGGCAGGATGTCATAGACCAGCGCCCCCTCTTCCTTGTGTGAGCAGGTCATGCCCAGCGGCTTGTTCAGCAGGATCACCAGCCCCTGCACGGGGTCCAGCGGCTCGCCGTCGATCTCCATTCGCGTGGGCAGGTCCGGCGTCACCGCAATGCGTTTGGACACGTCCGTCAGGTCCGCCCCGTCCAGCACGATGCCGCCCGCCTTGGCCATCCGCGCCATTTCGGCGCGTGATCCATAGCCCATCGAGCCCAGCAGACGATCGACCCTCGACGTCGGGGTTTTCTTCATGCGCTATCGCCCTTCGGACTGCTTGAGCGCGGTCACTTCACCGCCTCGAACAGCTTGTAGCCGCCCGCCTCGGCGACCAGCCGCACCCGTTTGAACGCCGCGTTCAGCTCGGCCTCATAGGGCAGGTGCCGGTTGGCGACGACCCAGGCGACGCCGCCCTTCTTCAGAAGTTCCGCCGCCTTGCGGATGAAGGCCTGACCCAGCCGACGGTCCTCGGCCCCACCGTCGTGGAAGGGCGGATTGCTGACCACGAAATCCTTGTCGCCCTTGGCCTCAAGGGTGCGGGCATCCGACCACCAGACCTTGGCGCGGTCGTCCTCGATATTGCGGCGAGCGGCCTGGATGGCGCGGCGATCCAGATCGACCATCTTCAGTTTGCTCACGGCGGGCGAGCGCAGCACCACGATCGACAGCGCGCCATAGCCGCAGCCCAGATCGACCCCCTCGCCCTTCATCGCCGGCAGATGTTCGGCCAGCAGCGCCGAACCCGGATCGATCCGGTCCCAAGCGAATACGCCGGGCTGCGACCAGGCCTCCAACCCCGGCACGATCTGCGGACCGCCCGCGGCGATGGCCTGGTCCAGCCCCTCGACCGTTTCGGGTCGAATGACGATGCAGCGGCGATGGTGCGCTTTGGCGGTCTCGGCGGCGTCGAGGCCGAACGTCTTCAACTCCTTGCCCAGGCGCGATCCGCCCCTGTCCTTGGGCGCCATGACGTCCAGCCGTCCGCCGACCTTCAGCGCCTTCAACGCCAGGGCCAGCACATAGCGCCGCTCCAGCACGCCGGGCGGGGCGCAGATCGTGACGCTGTCGGCCGAGCCAGGGTCCTGCGCCTCCAGCGCAGCCGAGTCCGGGATCAGGGGCGATGTCTGGGTCGCATCGCCGGGCGGATCGAAGACGACCGGCGGGCGGCCGTACAGAAGCGTGGTCATGGTCTCAGAACCCCGCCTGCAACAGCACCAGACCCACGACCCCGACCACGATACGCCACCAGGCGAAGACGCCGAAGCCGCGCTTGGACACGAAATCCAGCAGGAACCGCACCACGGCCAGGGCCGAGATAAAGGCCACGACGAAACCCACGACGATCAGGCCGATGTCGCTGAAATCCAGCGTCTTGTGGTTCTTCAGCAGGTCATAGGCCACCGCCGCCCCCATGGTGGGCAGGGCCAGGAAGAAGCTGAACTCGGCCGCCGACCGCTTGTCGGTCTTCAGCAGCAGCCCGCCGGCGATGGTGGCGCCGGAACGCGACACGCCGGGGATCATGGCCAGGCACTGGAACAGGCCGATCAGGAAATAGATCCGCATCGGATAGGCCTCGGCGTCCAGCCATTTGGGCTTCTTGTCCATCCGGTCCAGCAGCAGCAGGATCACCCCGCCGACGATCAGGGCGATGCACACCACCTGCGGCGTCTCGAACAGCACCGTCTTGATGAAGTCATAGGCCAGGAAACCGATCACGACAGCCGGCGCGAAGGCGACCAGCAGCCCGATCAGGAACCGGCGCGCCTCGGCGTCGAAGGGCCAGCGTGTCGCCAGGGTCCACAGCTTCTTGAAGTAAACGCTGACGATGGCCAGCAATGCGCCCAGCTGGATCACGATCTCGAACGTCTTGCCCGCGCTCTCGAAGCCCATGAAATGGCCCAGCAGCAGCATATGGCCGGTGGACGAGACGGGAATGAACTCGGTCAGCCCCTCGACCAGACCCAGAATAATGGCGGCAAGCCAGTCCGACATGAGACCCTCGAAAACCAATGCGCCCGGAACGCGCCGCGCCCGGATGCCTTCCCCCTAGAGCATGATCGTTTCTGACGGAACGACCCGTTTGGGCCAGCGGTTGGCTTTCAGCCACGATTGCGCGAGAAGAAGGCGACAATGACGACGCCCGCCCCCGCCCCCGCCTCGCTCGACGACGCCCATCTGGCCACGCGCCGCATCACCCGCCTGTCGGTCGGGGTCGCGGTGGTGCTGATCGCGATGAAGGCCTTTGCGCTGGGCGCCTCAGGATCGGTCTCCATCCTGGCGACCCTGGCGGATTCGGTTCTGGATCTGGCGGCGTCCCTGACCACCTTCTTCGCCGTGCGCTGGGCCGCCGCGCCGGCTGACGAGGACCATCGCTATGGCCATGGCAAGGGCGAGGCCTTGTCCGCCCTGGTCCAAGCCGGGCTGGTCTTCGCCTCGGCTATCTTCATCGCCTGGGAGGGGGTGCAGCGCATCTTCGATCCCCTTCCCGTAACCGCCGGCCTGTGGGCGAGCGGGATCGTGGTCGCCACCATCGTCATCACGGCCTGGCTGGTGTGGATGCAGACCCAGGCGCTGAAGAAGACCGGCTCCGTCGCCGTCGCCGGCGACCGCGCCCACTATGCGGCGGACCTCGCCGCCAACGTCGTGGTGCTGATCGGCGTGATTTCAGGCGCCTTCCTGGGCGCGCCGGGACTGGATGCGGCCGCAGGCATCGTCGTCGCCGTCTGGCTGTTCTGGGGCGCGACGGGCATGTTGAAGGCCGCCGCCGATCACCTGCTGGACCGCGCCGTGCCCGAGGCCGACCGCGCCGCCATCACCAAGGCCGTCCTGGCCGACCCCCAGGTCTTCGGCGTGCACCAGCTGCGCACCCGCATGTCCGGTCAGGTGATGATGATCCAGATGCATGTCGATCTGGACGCGCACCAGACGCTGGACGCCGCCCACGCCATCGTCGTCGCCGCCGAGAACCGGGTGCTGGCCCAGTATCCCGCCGCCGACATCTTGATCCACGCCGACCCGCGCGGCCACGCCCGTCCGCTGCCCGCGATCCCGGCTGCTGCCCCCGCCGATCCGCAAGCCAGCCCCGCCCCGACCGGCCCCGCGCCCAAGGGGCCCTGGTCCTGACCTTGCGTCCAATTTCAATGCAGTAAACGCGCATTAACGGGTCGGGGCGCATCAACCGCAGATGGCCGACCCTTGCGTTCTCTTCCACTTCGCCTTCCAGCCCGCCTCGCGCGCCGCGCGACTGGCGCTGGGAGAGGCGCGGATCGAATGGACCGACACCCCGGTCCGTCCGTGGGAGGACGATTGCCCGGTCAATGACTTCAATCCGTCCGGCCTGCCGCCGGTGATCCAGACGATGGATCGCGGCCGTCCGCTGGTGCTGTGCGAACTGCCCGCCATCCTGGGCTGGATCGAGGATCAGCAAAAGGGGCCGCTGCTGCTGCCCGCCGACCTCGCCGAACGCGCCGAGGCGCGCCGACTGACTGGCTGGTTCGAGCGCCGCTTCATGGACGAGGTCGACGCCGTCCTGCTGCACGAGCGGATGGAAAAACCGCTGCTCAAGCTGGGCCCGCCCGAAGCCCGCGCCCTGCGCGACGGGCGCGACGCGCTGAAATCCCACCTCGCCATGCTGGAAGACCTGGTCGCCGCGCGCGACTGGCTGGCCGGCCGCCGCCTGTCCCAGGCCGATCTGATCGCCGCCGCCCACCTGTCGGTGCTGGACTATTTCGGCGAAATCCAGTGGAAGACCTGGCCCGGTCTGAAGACCTGGTACTCCAAGCTCAAATCCCGCCCCTGCTTCCGCCCCCTGCTCGGCGATCGCTTCGTCGGCGTGCCGCCCTCGGCCTGGTACGCCGATCTGGATTTTTAAAGCGCCTCGGCGCCCAACCGGGCGATCCACAGCTTGGCGCGACTGACCAGTTGGTCCTTGCGCCGCATGTCCGAGATGTCTTCCGGCAGGCGGTCCAGCTGTTCGAAGCGGAAATCCTCGGGCGTGTGCGCCTTCCACGCCGCCTGAAGCGACCGATACGGACTGCCGCCGTGGCGCAGCGCAAACCACAGGCCGTTCTGTTCTGTGTCGATGTGGCGGCTCTTGCCGACCCAGGCCTGACCTGTCGCGCTGCAGATCACGGCATAGACCCCGGCGATGGTCGCGCGCTCCTTATATTCGGCGATCAGGCTCTTGCGATTTGTCGGAGTCATGGCGCTCTCTTATTTATCCGGGTATAAACATGACAGACAATTTTATCCGGGTAAATACATGAACGATGAAGATCGCGATCTGGTCCTGTTCGACGGTCCCCGCCGCATCGCCAGAGGCTCGGACGCCGCCGTGGCTGCCGCTTTCCGCAAGGCCCTGGCGGCCTCGCCTCAAGCCGCGCTGCGCGTGTTCGATCTGGCGACCGGTCGACCGGTCGACCTGGCCCTCCGCGAACAAGAACCGGCTCCGGCTCCAAAGCGCGGCCGTCCGCGTCTGGGCGTCGCCGCGCGCGAGGTCACGCTGTTGCCCCGTCACTGGGACTGGCTGGCGACCCAGCCGGGCGGCGCCTCGGCCGCCCTGCGCCGTCTGGTGGAGCAGGCGCGCAAGACCGGCGCCCACGACGATGCGCGCCGCCGCCGCACCGACGCCACCTACGGCTTCATGGTCGAGATGGCCGGCGACGCCCCCGACTTCGAAGAGGCCAGCCGCGCCCTGTTCGCGGGCGATCGCGACCGTTTGACCGCCCTGATCGCCCCCTGGCCCACTGACATTCGGGCCGAGATTCTCGAATTGTTCGACGGCGATGCGGCATCCAGCGATTGACAAAGACGTCTCTCAGCCACTGCGTGCAAATGAGACTTCATGCTATCCCCCGCCTCGTGTCCGACCGCCTGAAAACCTTCATCCGCCAGCGCGCGGCCGAGCTGGGCTTCGATGTCTGCCGGTTCGCCTCGGCGGCCGACGCCTGGCCGGCGGGCGAGCGGCTGCGGCGTTTCGTGGACGAAGGCCGGCATGGCGACATGGAATGGATGGAGACGACGCTGGATCGCCGCCAGCACCCCACCGCCATGTGGGACGAGGCCAGGACCGCCATCGTCCTGGGCATGAACTACGGCCCCGAGGAGAACCCGCTGGACCAGTTGGCCGACCGTTCGGCCGGATACATCTCGGTCTATGCGCGCGGCGACGACTATCACGAGGTCATCAAGGGCCGGCTGAAACAGCTGGCCGGCCAGATCGCCGCCCGCAATGGCGCGGACATCAAGGTCTTCGTCGACACCGCCCCCCTGATGGAAAAGCCCCTGGCCCAACGCGCCGGCCTGGGCTGGCAGGGCAAGCACACCAATCTGCTCAGCCGCACCCACGGCAACTGGCTGTTCCTCGGGACCATACTGACCGCCGCCGAGATCGAGCCGGACGCGGCGGAGACCGAACATTGCGGCCGCTGCACCGCCTGTCTCGACGCCTGTCCGACGAACGCCTTCCCCGCCCCGTTCCAGCTCGACGCCCGGCGCTGCCTGTCCTACCTGACCATCGAGTTCGCCGATCCCTGGCCGGTGGAGTTCCGCACCCTGACCGGATCGCGCATCTATGGCTGCGATGACTGTCTGGCGGTCTGCCCGTGGAACAAGTTCGCCCAGGAAGCGCGCGAGATCCGGCTTCTGCCGCGCGAGGCCTTCGAAAGCCCGCGCCTGCACGACCTGCTGGCTCTCGACGACGCCGCCTTCCGCGCCCTGTTCACCAAGAGCCCGGTCAAACGGATCGGCCGTGACCGGTTTTTGAGGAACGTCCTCTACGCCGTCGGCAACTCCGGCGATGCGTCCCTGATCGCCCCGGCGCAGGCCCTGCTGACCGACCGCTCGCCCCTGGTGCGAAGCGCGGCTGTCTGGGCGCTGTCACAACTGACGCCGCCCGACGCGTTCGCGGCCCTGGCCAAGGCGACGACCGAAACCGACCCCATGGTCCTGATGGAATGGCGGCGACCTTAGAGCTTCAGCCCGTGCTCAGCGGCCAGATCGACCAGCTTCACCATCGGGCGCGGGCCCCAGTGGGCGATGACTTCCGACGCCGCCAGCGAGCCCAGCTTGCCGGCCTCTTCAAGCGTCAGGCCGCGCGCAAGGCCCAGCAGGAAGCCGGCGGCGTACTGGTCGCCGGCGCCGGTGGTGTCGATCACCTTGGCGACCGGATAGGCGGCGACGACGACGCGCTCGTCGCCCTTGATCACGACCGAGCCGTGCTCGCCGCGCGTGACGGCGGCGATCTCGACGATGGCGGCCAGTTGCGCGGCGGCGGCGTCGAAGTCTTCGGTTTCGAACAGGGCGCCCAGTTCGGCCTCATTGGCCAGGACGATGTCGGCGGACTGGGTGATGAAGTCCAGAAGTTCGGCGCGCCAGCGGGCGACGACGAAGGTGTCCGACAGGGTGATGGCGACCTTGCGGCCCGCCTTGTGCGCGGCGGCGGCGGCGCGTTCGAAAGCGGCGCGGGCGGGCGCCGGATCGAAAAGATAGCCTTCCAGATAGACGATCTCGCTGGCGCCGATCAGGGCCTCGTCAATGTCGTCGGCATACAGCTGGTTTGCGGCGCCCAGGAAGGTCGCCATAGTCCGCGCGCCGTCCGACAGCACATTGATCAGGCAGCGGCCGGTGCCGAAGCCCTGATCCGCCCCGCCCGTCAGGACAGGCGTGTCGAAATGCACGCCGGCGGCGCGGATGTCGTGGGTGAAGACCTGGCCCAGGGTGTCGTCCGCGACCTTGCCGATATAGGCCGCGCGACCGCCGAACGAGCCGACGCCCGCCACGGTGTTGCCAGCCGAACCGCCCGAGGCCTCGACGCCCGGCGCCATGGCGTCATACAGGGCGGCGCTGCGTTCGGCGTCCACCAGCTGCATGGAGTTGGGGGCCAGGTCCTGGGCGGTCAGGAAGGCGGCGTCGCAAGGGCTTAGGACATCGACGATGGCGTTGCCGACGGCGCAGACGTCATATTGGGCGGTGTTCTGGGTCATGGTCGCGCCTTAGCGGTTGAATGACGGCGCGTCATCCGAAATCACATAAGGAAGCCCTTATATGCCTGGCGACACTTCGGTATGAGAGCCGTATGACCCAGATCGCCGTCCTGATCCCCGATCCGTCCGACCGATCCTACATCGGCCGCTGGCCCGAAGTGCTGGAGCGGCTGAAGGCGACGCTGGAAAGCACCGGCGCGACGGTTTCGCCGACGCCCTGGACCGATCACGCGGAGGACGCCTCGGGTCTGGCGGCCTACGACCTGATCCTGCCGGTCATCGCCTGGGGCTATCACCGCGATCATGACCGCTGGCTGAAGGCTTGCGCGACGTGGAGCGAGGCTGGCCTGGCGGTCGCCAATCCGGCCGAGGTGCTGCGCTGGAACTCCGACAAGACCTATCTGGCGCGGCTGGCGGACAGGGGCGCGCCGATCCCGCCGACGCGCTGGACCGACCGCGTGACCCAGGATCAGGTGGACGCCGCCTTCGCCGAGACGGGCGCACCGGTGCTGATCGTCAAACCCACGGTGTCGGCCGGGGCGTTTCGCACCCTGCGCCTGGCTCCGGGCGAGGTGTTGAGCGATGCGCCCGAGGGCGCGGCGATGATCCAACCCTATCTGAAGTCGATCGAAACCCAGGGCGAGACCTCGCTGCTGTTCTTCGGCGGCCGGTTCAGCCATGCGGTCAACAAACGGCCGGTGGCGGGCGACTTCCGCATCCAGGTCCAGTTCGGCGGCCTGTATACGGCCGTGACGCCGGATGCGGCGGCGATGGCCTTGGCCGAGCAGGTGCTGGCCGCCATCGACGAACCGCTGCTCTATGCCCGCATCGACATGGCCCGCGACGACGCCGGTCGATGGGTGCTGATGGAGGCCGAACTGATCGAACCGGACTTCTACCTGGACCACGACCCCGCGAACGGCGCCGGCTTCGCCGAGGCCGTCAAAGCGCGGCTTGAGCCTTAAGCCGCGTCGCGCACGGGCGGCAGCAGATTGTCCAGGTCGAGCAGGCTGATCAAGGCGCTGTCGACGGCGAAGACGCCGGAGACGACGCCTGCACCCTGAGCTTCGCCCATATTCGGCGGGTCCTGACGCGCCGCATCGTCCAACTGCATGATGTCCGACACGCCTTCGACCAACAGGCCGACTGTGCGTTCGCCGCAGCGGACGACGACGATGGCGTGGCGCGCGGACGGCTCGGTCGTGGGCAGGCCCAGCCTGACCGCCAGATCGATAATCGGCAGCACCGTCCCGCGCAGATTGACCACGCCCCTCATATAGGCCGGCGCTCCGGGCAGAGGCGTGGTCGCCGTCCAGCCCCGGATCTCCAGCACCGAGGTGATGTCGATGCAGAAGGCCTGGTCCCCGACGCGGAAACCGACCAGTTCACGCTGGCCTGGCGCACGGTTCGTCATCAGAACTCTTCCCAATCCGACTGAACTGCGGCCACAGCCGCCCTTCCGCCGCCGCCGGCCGCCATGCGAGCTCGCGCAGGGGCGGCGTGGGCGCGGGCGAAGCTTTCGACCCGCGCCTGAGCCTTGTGGACGGCTGTCGGCGCCGCGGCGACCTGGCTGGTCTCGAAGCGGCCGACCAGATCGGCCAGTTCGGCGGCCTCGCGGCTCAGGCTCAGACTGGCGGCGGTCGACTGCTCGACCATGGCCGCGTTCTGTTGAGTGACCTGATCCATCTGGTTCACGGCGGTGTTGACCTCGGCCAGACCCACCGCCTGCTCCTGAGTCGAGGCGCGGATTTCGCTCATCAGGGTCGTGATCTCTTCGATCCGCCCCGCAATGCCGGTCAGAGCCTCGCCCGACTGACGCACCAGAACCACCCCGTCCTTGACCTGGCTGGAACTGGCCGAGATCAGCGTCTTGATCTCCTTTGCCGATTCCGCCGACCGCTGGGCCAGCGCTCGGACCTCGGAGGCGACGACGGCGAAGCCGCGACCGGCCTCGCCTGCACGCGCGGCCTCGACCCCGGCGTTCAGGGCCAGGAGGTTGGTCTGGAAGGCGATCTCGTCGATCACGCCGATGATCTGGCTGATCTCGTTGGAGGACCGTTCGATCTCGCCCATGGCCGCGACGGCCTTCTGAACAACCGCGCCGCCGGTCTCGGCCTGGCTGCGCCCTTGGGTGACGACAGTGTCGGCCGCTTGGGCGTTCTCAGCGGTCTTGCGCACGGTCGCGGTGATCTGATCCAGCGCGGCGGCGGTTTCCTCCAGGCTGGCGGCCTGTTGTTCGGTGCGACGCGACAGGTCTTCGGCCGCGCTGCTGATCTCATGCGCGCCCGACTGCATTGACTCGGCGTTCGTGCCGATCACCCCGACCGCCTCGTCCAGAGCGCCCATGGCCTGGTTGAAGTTGTCGCGCAGGACGGCGTAATCGCCGGGGAACTCATCCTGGATGCGATAGGACAGGTCGCCCGCCGCCATGGCCGACAGGCCCTTGGCCGTGCCTTCGACGACGGCGGCCTGAACCTGAGCGGCCTGACGGTCCGCTTCGGCCCGGCGTTCGCGCTCCTCTTCGACGGCGGTCACGTCCATGGCGAACTTGACGACTTTGTAAGGGCGGCCGTCGCTGTCCAGGATCGGATTGTAGCTGGCCTCGATCACCACGCGCTTGCCGCCCCGGCCGTAGCGCACGAACTTGTCCGCCACGAACTCGCCGGCGTTCAATCGTCGCCAGAACTCGGCATAGGCCGGCGTCTGCGCCTCGGCCGGATCGACGAACATCCGGTGATGCCGCCCCACGATGTCGCCGAGCGCATAGCCGACGACCGACAGAAAGTTCTGGTTCGCGTCCCGGATCGTGCCGTCCAGATCGAACTGAATCACCGCCTGGGAGCGATCGACCGCCGCCAACATGCTGCGCAGTTCAATAAGCTTACTGTCGTCTCTCGGCTTACTAAAAATACGCATCGGCAGATAACCTCTCAGGTGAATCTGGGAGCTTAATGCCACCTAAGCCGTTTAAAATATTAGCGATCTTGGTTAGCACGCTAACGCTCAACCTAGACGTTTATTATTTCGCGTCTCCACCCTCCCCATGGAACAGACCGCCTTTTGAATGGCGGAAGAGATCGTCTTGGCTCCGAACCAATCAAAATCAGCAGAGGTCTCGCGCGAGACGTTGCAGCTCAAAGTCGCGATGCAGGTCATGTTGACCGCACGACGATGGAAATCCTGGGTCGCGGAGAAGTTTCGTGACGCCGGCCACACCGGCGCGCCCACGCTCGTCCTCTATTATCTCGTTGACCAGCCCAAAGGCCTGACACTGTCGGAACTGTCGAGCCGCATGGAGTTGTCCGGCGCGTCGCTGACCCGGCTGGTTCAACGGCTGGAGAAGGATGGCATGGTCAGTCGGCGCCGGATGGTCGGCGACGGACGCTCCTGGCTGATCGTCATGGAGCCGGCCGGTCGCGCGGAGATGGAGGCGTTCGAAGTTCACGCCGCCGCCATGCGCCAACGGGTGTTCGAGAGCGTGTCCGAAGACGACTTGGCTGCCGCGCTCAGGGTGCTGGACGCCGTGGCGGCCAGACTGGCGGCCGGTCCGGACGCGCCCGCCCGCCCCTAGGCCGTCTCACCCAGCGCCATCAGGCCTGCCCGCGATGGGCACAGGTCGGCGATGATGCAGGACAGGCATTTGGGCTTGCGCGCCGTGCAGGTGTAGCGGCCATGCAGGATCAGCCAGTGGTGCGCCTTGGGCAGCCAGTCCTCCGGCACGACCTCGAACAACTGGGCCTCGACCTTGTCCGGAGTCCCGGCATTGGCCAGGCCCAGCCGATGCGAGACGCGAAAGACGTGGGTGTCCACGGCGATGGCCGCCTCGATCCCCAGCTCGTTCAGCACCACCGAGGCCGTCTTGCGACCCACGCCGGGCAGGGCCTGAAGATCGGCGCGGTTGAGTGGGACCTCGCCGCCATGCTGCTCCAGCACGATGCGGCTCAGCGCGATGACGTTCCGCGCCTTGCCGCGATAAAGGCCGATGGAGGCGATGTAGGGGATCAGCCCCTCCTCGCCGAGGGCCAGCATCTTCTCCGGCGTGTCCGCGACCTTGAACAGCCGCTCAGTCGCCTTGTTGACCGACACGTCCGTGGCCTGGGCCGACAGGGCGACGGCGACGACGAGGGTGAAGGGATTGGAGAAATCCAGCTCGGTCTTGGGCTCCGGCATGACGCTGGACAGGCGTTCGAAGATCGCCTCGACACGGTCCTCATTTGGCGGCCAGCGCAGCACGGGAATGGCCGCCCCGGTCATCACGGCCGGGCGTTTGACAGGCTTGGCGGCGGGCTTTCGGGCCTTGGCGGGCTTCATGCCTCGCTGTCGTCCTCGGGACGACGTGGGTCAAGACCCAAGGCAGTCAGGGCGGCGTCGGCGGCGCGCTCGCCCTCCATCCAGGCGCCGTGGGCTGTGCCGTAATAGACCGGCGCCGTGGCCTCGCCGGCCAGGAAAATGCGGTCCTCGACCGACGTGCGCAGCTTGGCCCGGTCCGCCGCATGGCCCGGCAGGGCGTGGGAATAGGCGCCGCGCGACCAGGGATCGACGCCCCATCCGCTGACCGCGACCGCCTCCAGCCGCCGGCGCATGTCCGATCCCAAGGCCGCGACCAGTTCGGACACGGCGAAGTCGAACAGGGCGGCCGGCTCCTGCGCCTCCAGCCCCCAGGCCAGGTCGGCGCCGAAATAGGCCTCGATCATCGGCCGCCCGAAGGGCCGCAGGTGATAGCCGCCGGTCTCGGCCGTATCGGTGCGGGTCCACAACTGGGTATCGGGCTGGAAATCGCCGGCGCCGCGCACGGTCATATGCACCTTGGACGCCAGGCCCAGCGGCACGCCCGTCGTCGCCTCGAGCAGGGCCGGAACCGGCGGATCGATGCGGATCGTCTCGCTGGAGATCAGGCTGTTGGGCACGGTCAGGATGACGATCCGCGCGGTCAGCTCGCCGCGATTGGTCTCCAGCCGCAGCACGGGTCCGGTACGGTCGATGCGGCTGACGGCGCAGTCCGTGATCGTGATGGGCGACACAGTCTCGCCCAGCCGCGCGATCAGGCGGCCATAGCCCTCGCGCACCCGCCAGTTCACGCCGCTGTCGCCATAGGCGTCGTAATCGAGGCTGGACACCTCGGAGAACCGTGCGCCGTTCAGGGCGCCGGAGATGGCGTCCATGCGCGGGTTCCAGCGACAGTCGAGATCGAAGAAATCGGACGCCGGACGATCCTCGCCCACTCCCGCGCGGACGAGGGCCGCCGCCTCGGTCACCCGCTGGTCGAAGGCGGCGAAGGCCTCGCCGAACTCGGTCTGATCCGCGCGGGTCATCTCGTGGTCGAAGGCCTGGGTGCGCCAGGGCGGCGGCGTCTGGTCCAGCGTCAGCCCCTCGGCCTGGACCCGTCCGGCCAGCACATTGTCATCGGCCGAATGCAGCCAGCCGCACCCCATATCCAGCCCTTCGCCCTCGGCCCGGACTGTCCAAGCGCGCCCGCCGATCCGGTCGCGGGCCTCCAGCACCAGAATCGACAGGCCGGGCCGCAGCAAACGGCGCGCTGCGGCGATGCCGGCGGCGCCTGCGCCGATCACCACGACATCGACCTGTGACGGCAGCGGCTGGGAGGCGGAGATGCGGGCGTTCATGGCGTTAGGACATACACGAAAACCGGTCGTGATCGGCGCCGTCCCTATCGCCTATTGATTTTTGGACGGCGGGGTCCATTTTAGCGCCGCTTCAAAACGCCGCACCTCCCCCGGATTTTCCATGTCGCCTGAACTTAAGAAACGCCTGCCGCTGTTCGCGGCCGCCCTCGTCGGCCTGGCCCTGATCGTGGGCGGCATCGTCTGGTGGGTGAACGGCCAGCGTTGGGAAAGCACCGACAACGCCTTCGTCCAGGCCGACACCACTTTGGTCAGCCCGCAACTGTCCGGCCGGGTCACCGAGGTTCTGGTGGGCGACAACCAGCGGGTCGCGGCAGGCCAGATCCTGGTCAAGCTGGACGATTCGGACCAAAAGGCTCAGCTCGCTCAGGCCGAGGCCAATCTGGCCGCCGCCATCGCCGCCGTCGGCCATGTCGACGCCCAGGCCGAGCAGGAACAGGCCACCATCGCCGCCCGAGCCGCCTCCGTCGCCCAGGCCAATGCCCAGGCCGGCCTGGCCCGCGCCGAGGTCGATCGTTACGGCAAGCTGGCCGAACAGGGCTGGGTCTCGCAACAGCGCATCCAGACCGAGCGCGCCTCGGCCGCCACCGCCGCCGCCAGCGTCCAGCAGGCCCAGGCCGCCCTGGTCGCCGAACAACGCACCGCCGGCGTGCTGGGCTCGACCCGCCAGCAGAGCGTCGCCGCTGTAGAACAGGCCCGCGCCGTCGTCGATCAGGCTCGCATCGCGCTGGAGCGCACCGTCATCCGCGCTCCGGTCGCCGGCGTCGTCGGCGCCCGCAGCGTGCGGCCCGGCCAGTATGTCAACGCCGGCACGCAACTGCTGTCGGTCGTGCCCCTGACCAACACCTACATCGTCGCCAACTTCAAAGAGACGCAGCTGGACAAGGTGCGCCTGGGTCAGAGCGTCGAGATTTCCGCCGATGCCTTCCCCGGCCGCAAGATCGAGGGCCGCGTGGACAGCTTCGCCCCCGCCACCGGGTCCGAGTTCGCCCTGATCCCGGTCGAGAACGCCACGGGCAACTTCACCAAGATCACCCAGCGCGTGCCCGTCCGCATCGTCGTCAGCGGCGCAGACCGAAGCCTGGCCCTGCGTCCCGGCCTGTCGGTGGACGTCAAGATCGACCTGAAGAGCCAGGGCGGCCAGAGCTTTGCCGAAGCCGCCACGACGACCGGAGCCGCAGGTCAGTGACCGCCGCCAACCCCGCCGCAGATGGCGGGGCCCCTGTCGCGCAAAAGGGTCCCGTCGCCGGCCATCCCGAGATCAACTGGACCATGCTGCTGCTGGGCTTCGCCGGCATGGTGGTGGGCCAGTTCATGGCCATTCTGGACATCCAGATCGTCGCCGCCTCTCTGCCCCAGATCCAGGCGGGGGTCGGCGCCTCGGCTGACGAGATCAGCTGGATCCAGACCGCCTATCTGATCCCCGAGGTGGTGATGATCCCCCTGTCCGGCTTCCTGTCGCGGCTGTGGGGGACGCAGCGGCTGTTTCTGGTCTCGTGCGCCGGCTTCGTGCTGATGAGCATCGCCACGGGCCTGTCGTCGTCGATCGACATGATGATCCTGTTCCGGGCCATTCAGGGTTTCGTGGGCGGGGCCATGATCCCGACCGTCTTCGCCGTCGCCTTCACCGCCTTTCCGCCTGACAAGCGCGTCACCGCCAGCGTGGTCATGGGCCTGATCGTCACCCTGGCGCCGACCGTCGGCCCCACGCTGGGCGGGCACCTGACGGAGTGGCTGAGCTGGCGCTGGCTGTTCTTCATCAACGTCGGGCCGGGCCTGCTGGTGCTGTTCCTAGTCGGTCGCTACGGCAACTTCGACAAGGGTGATCCGTCGCTAGCCAAGGGCTTCGATTGGTGGGGCCTGGGCCTGATGGCCGCCTTTCTGATGTCGATGCAGTTCGTGCTGGAAGAGGGCGCCAAGAACGACTGGTTCGACGACACCCACATCCTGTTGCTGACCGTCGTGGCGGCGGTCGCCGGACCGATCTTCATCTGGCGGTCCCTGACCTATCGTCAGCCGATCGTGGAGCTGCGCGCCTTTGGCAATCGCAACTTCCTGGTCGGGTTCATCATGACCTTCATCGTCGGTTTCGCCCTGTTCGGCGGCACCTTCCTGCTGCCGCTCTTCCTGGGCCGCGTGCTTGGTTATTCGTCGTCAGAGGTCGGCACCACCATGGTCGTGTCGGGGCTGGCCATGTTCGCCACCGGCCCCTTCGCCGGTCGACTGGTGCGTAAGCTGGATGCGCGGGTGCTGATGTTCGGCGGCTTCATGCTGTGCGCCTGGGGCATGTGGGAGGCGCGCGTCGTCACCGATGACTGGGGCTTCTGGAACTTCGCCTCGGTCCAGGCCTTCCGCGGCGTCGGCGTGATGCTGGCCATGATCGCGTCGCAGCAGGTGACGATGGCGACCCTGCCGCCGCACATGGTCAAGAACGCCTCGGGGCTGGTGAACCTGTCGCGCAACGTCGGCGGCGCCTTCGGCCTGGCGATCCTGAACACCAGCCTGACGTCCAACACGGCCCTGCACATGAGCGAACTGACCAGCGCCATCGGTCAGGGCGACCAGGCGATGCGCAACATGATGGCCGGCATGGCCCAGCGGTTCGCCGGCTCCATCGACCCGGCCGCCTCGGCGATGAAGGCCATCTATGGGATGTTGCAGAAACAGGCGACCACTATGGCGTTCGGCGACGCCTTCGCCCTGCTGGCCATCCTGTGCGCAGGCGCGGCCTTCGTCACCCTGGCCGCCCAGCCGGTGAAGGCCCAGGCTGGCGCACCGCCCTCGGACGTCCACTGATGGCGCGCCGTCGCGGACAGGTCGATGAGCGAAAGAGCGAGGCGATCCTGGACGCCGCCGCGACCCTGTTCGCCGACAAGGGGCTGCAAGCCAAGATGGACGAAATCGCCAAACTGGCCGGCGTCTCCAAACAGACGGTCTATAACCGCTTCGCCTCCAAGCTGGAGATCGCCCAGGCCCTGGCGTCAAAGCGCGTCGAGGATATCGTCGCCCCCCTGCGCGGCGCCGGCGATCCGCAGACGGTGCTGGAGACCCTGGCCCTGACGCTGCTGAACCGGGTGTGCAGCGGCGACAAGGTCGGCTCGATGCGCGGGGTTGCCCTGGTCTCGGTCGAGGCGCCTGACATCGCCCACGCCATCTATGAGGCCGGCCCGCGTCGCAGCCTGCGCGAACTGGGCGCCTGGCTGGCGGAACAGACGCGGCTGGGCCGGATGAGCGTCGCCGATCCGGAAGAGGCGGCTGAGATGTTCGCCGGCCTTGTGCTCGGCCACGGCCATCTGCGCGCCATGCTGGACGTGCCGCAGCTGGAGGCTGACAAACGCGCAGGCCGCGCCAGAGAGGCCGCGCGCATCTTCATGGCCGCCCATCCGCCCGCCACGGCCGCCAAGACTTCCTGAGCCCGGCGCGCTACAGTCGTCCCACCCTGTCGCCTGAGACCGCCTTCATGCTGATCCACCTGTCCTCCTGGCCCGAAATCGACGCCCGACTGAACGACGGCGGCCCGCTGTCCAGGACGGTGGTCGTGCCCATCGGCTCCAACGAGCAGCACGGGCCGACGGGGCTTCTGGGCACCGACTGGCTTTGCCCGGAGATCATCGCCCATGCTGCCGAGAAGACCGACGCCAACCTGATCGTGGCCCCGACCTTCAACATCGGCATGGCTCAGCATCACCTGGCCTTCGCCGGCACCATCAGCTTGCGCCCCTCGACCTTCATGGCCGCGATCACGGACTGGGTGTCGTCCCTGAGCCGTCACGGGTTCGAGCGGATTTACTTCCTGAATGGGCACGGCGGGAACGTCGCGACCATCGAGGCGACCATCTCGGAGATTTACGCTGAGTGGAGCTTCGTCGAGGACAGCCCGCCCTTCATCCTGAAGCTGAAGAACTGGTGGGACCTGCCCGGCGTCAATGGCCTGTGCAACCGCCTGTTTCCGACCGGCCACGGCATGCACGCCACCCCATCCGAGATCGCGGTGACGCAGGCCGCCTATCCCGAGCGGATCAAGACCGCCGACTACAGCCCGCAGATCGCGCCGAACGGGCCGATCCGCGACGCCCTGGACTATCGCGCCCGTTTCCCCGACGGCCGGATCGGGTCGGACCCGGCCCAGGCCAGCCCCGAGAAGGGCCAGCAGATCATCGACGCGGCGATCCCCGCCCTGTTGAGCGACATCGCGGCCTTCGCCGCAGAGACCCAACCTGGAGGTCCTCACTGACCCGCAAAACCCCCACAGCCGCCAGCGCAGCCGTCGTCGGCGCCGAGATCCTGGCCGCCTCGGCCGAGGTGATCGCGGCCCGGACCGGGCTGATGGCGCAGGGCCTGACCAGCGCCAAGGGGCAGGACTTCAAGGAGCTGTCGCTGATGAGCTCCGAGAAGACCGAGGCGCTGTCCGCCTCCGCCGACGCCTTGGCCGCCAGCGCCGGGGCCATCGGTCAGCGGCTTGGGCGTGTGGCGATGGACGAGGGCGCCCATGCCCTGCGAGCGGCGGCGGCCGTCACCCAGGCCCGCACCCCGGCCAAAGCGGCCGAGGCCCAGTTCAGCTATGCCATGGGCTGGTGGAGTCGGGCGGCGGCCCAGGCCATGACCCTGAACGGCGAACTTCTGAAGGCCCAGACCGAGGCCCTGGCCCCGATCCACAAGACGGCAATGGCCAACGCGAAGCGACTGCGCAAGAAGAGATAGACCCTTCTTTCAGCCGTCGTTCTCGCCCTGAAATGATGAGGATAGACCTTTACCGGCAAGGCGGAGCGCGGACGCTGCAAACGGACATGCCTATGGTCGGGATGGAAAGCAGACGAGGCTGTGGAGCCCTGCGGCGGCCGCTTTAGGCAGCGCAGAAGGGTCGTTTGCATCGGCGGTGGAGGGGTTGGCGGGCTCTCTCTGATGACGCTATTGCGCGGCGTCAGCGACCTTCTGGGCGCTGTCGCATTAGGCAAGCACGGTCTCGTCGACGGCCCCCCGGAGAGCCATGCCCGATCCCTATATCCTGATGCTGTTCGTGGTGGGGGCGCTGGTCGCTCTGGTGGCGTGGTTGCCGCTGGTGTTCCGGCGTGCGCCACTGTCGCTGCCGATCGTTTGCGTGATCCTCGGGGCCGTGATCTTCGCCCTGCCGCAGGTGGGGTTCGATCCGCTGCCTCAGACCTATCCCGACGTCACCGAGCGTCTGACCGAGTTCGTGGTGATCATCGCCCTGATGGGCGCCGGTCTGAAGATCGACAGGATTTTCAACCTGCGGCGCTGGGGGGTGACCTGGCGACTACTGGGCGTGACCATGATGCTGTCGATCGCGGCGATCGTGATCCTGGGCTGGACGGTGCTGGGACTTGGGCTGGCCGGGGCGATCCTGCTCGCCGGGACGCTGGCCCCGACCGATCCGGTGCTGGCCTCCGACATCCAGGTGGGAGCGCCGCGCGAAGGGCGAGAAGACGAGGTTCGGTTCGGCCTGACGTCCGAGGCGGGGCTGAATGACGGGCTGGCGTTTCCGTTCGTCAACCTGGCCATCGCCCTGGCGCTGGTGGCGTCGGGCCAGAAAACCGAATGGTTCGTGGAATGGCTGACCGTCAGCGTGCTGTGGGAGATCGGCGCGGGGCTGGGTATCGGCTGGGCGATCGGCTGGTTGTTCGGGTGGTTGACCTTTGCAATCCCGGTCCGCTCGCGACTGGCCGCGACACGCGACGGCTTCATCGTTTTGGCGGCGACCTTCATCTCCTATTCGGTGACGGAGATGCTGCACTGCTACGGGTTTCTGGCGGTCTTCATCACGGCGCTGGCGTTCCGGCATGCCGATCGGGACCACGATTTCCACGCCCAGATGCACGACTTCATCGAGCAGATCGAACGCATGGCGATGATGGTGGTGCTGGTCCTTTTTGGGGGAGCGCTGGTGTCGGGTCTGCTGGCGCCGTTGAGGCCGGTCGATGCGGCGGTGGCGGCTGTGATCGTGCTGGTCGTGCGACCCCTGACCGGCATGATCGGCTTGATCGGTTGGAAGCGACCTCTGCGCGAGAAGCTGATCCTGGCCTTCTTCGGCATCCGCGGCGTGGGGTCGTTCTACTATCTGGCCTATGGGCTGAACGCCGCGCCGTTTGAGGGCGGCGACCGCCTATGGGCCATCGTGGGTCTGATCTGCCTGATGTCGATCCTGCTGCATGGGATCACCGTCACGCCGGTCATGCGATGGTTCGACCGCAGCCAGGGTCGCGATCCGGATGCCGATGCGGATGGGCTAGAGGCCGAGACGTCAGGGCGCGGCGCATCAGCGTAAGGCCCAAACCTCAGTCTCAGGCCGTCTCGACGACCTTGAGCTTGGGCTTCTTGACCTTGGCGGGCTTGGTCGGGCGGTCGGCCTTCTTGGCGGCTTTCTCGGCCTTCTTGGCTTCTTTCTCGACCGCCTTCAGCGCCTTCTTGGCGGCCTTGGCCTCAGCCTTTGCGGCGTCAGGGGCGGCGTCGGCGGCGGCGGCCAGATCGGCCAGCTGATTGAGGAAGGTCTCGCGCTGCCCCTTGGGCAGCAGGGCCATGATCCGCTTGTCGGCGGCCTCGACCAGCGGCCGCGCGGCCTCCAGACGGGCGGCGCCCTCAGCCGACAGACGCACCGCCTTGGCGCGCGCGTCCAGAGTCGAGCGTTCCCGCTCCAGCAAGCCCTTGGTCGTCATGCGCGTGACCAGATCGGCCAGGGTCGAGCGGTCGATGCCGGTCATCCGCACCAGTTCAGTCTGGGTCAGACCGGCCTTGAGCGACACCGCCTCCAGCACCGCGAACTGGCGCTGGGTCAGGCCGTCGGCGCCGGTCTCCTCAGCATAGATGTCGAGCGCCAGCTGCAGGGCGCGGTGCATCAGGTGGCTAGGCGAGGTGGCCAGGGGCCCGACCTTCCTTGCCGCTTTTCCCGCCTTCACCATCGCGCCGCTCCCCTGAAGTTTCGTCCGAACACGTATCAGCTCTGCTTTACGATTTGACGGGGAAAGCGCGTCGGTTCCGTGACAGTTCCGCTTGGTCCCTAGAGCCCGGTATCAGGCGAGACCGGGGCCGGCTCCTCATCCTTGATCAGGTGCTTCATGATGAAGAAGACCTGCCAGACGCCGAACACGGCCGAGGCGATCCACAGGCCGCCGCGGAAGGCGACCCACGCATCATCGGACTGGGTGCGCCAGACGATCTCGTTGATTATGCAGACGGCCGCGAAATACAGGCCGTAACGCAGGGTCAGCCCGCGCCAGCCCGCGTCGGTGATGCGGATCGCCTCGCCCAGCAGATATTTGAACGGATAGCGGTTCAGCGGCAGCGATCCCAACAGCACGACCGCCAGCAAGCCGTTCTGGATCGACAGCTTGATCTTCAACAGGTTCGGATCGTGGAAGACGATGGTCAGCACGCCGAAGATCAAGGCGAAGCCGCCGGTCAGCAGCGGCAGGGGCGCCAGACGACGCTCGACCACATAGCCGACGATCAGGGCGATCAGCGAGGCGCCGACCAGGACCCACGTCGCCTGAACCAGGGCTTCCTGCCCGTCCAGACCGCGCGCGAACCGGTTGACCGCATAGGCGGCCATGAAGGCCACAAGCGCGCCGAAATCGACGGCCTGGCGGATGTTGGAAGCCTTTTTCGGCGTCTCGGTCATGTCAGTCTTCCAGTCCCACCAGCGAGCGGGAGAAGGCGCGGGCGTCGAACGGTTGCAGGTCCTCGACCCCTTCGCCGACGCCGATCAGCATCAGGGGGGCGTCGGACGCCTGGGCCACCGGCACCAGCACGCCGCCGCGCGCCGTGCCGTCCAGCTTGGTCATGACCACGCCGGTCACGAAGGCGGTCCGGCCGAAGATCTGTTCCTGAGCCAGGGCGTTGCGACCGACGGTGGCGTCCAGCACCAGCAGAGTGTCGTGCGGCGCTTCGGGATCGACCTTCTTCAGCACGCGGACGATCTTGAGCAGTTCGTCCATCAGGGCGGACTTGTTTTGCAGTCGGCCGGCGGTGTCGATCAGGACGACGTCATAGCCTTCGGCTCGCGCCTTGGTATAGGCGTCAAAGGCGAGGCCCGCGGCATCGGCGCCGTCGCGACGGCTTTCGAAGTCGGCGCCCGCGCGCTCGGCCCAGACCTTCAGCTGTTCGCGCGCGGCGGCGCGGAAGGTGTCGCCGGCGACGATCATCACCTTGGCGCCCTTGCCCGTCAGATCGGCGGCGATCTTGCCGAGCGTCGTGGTCTTGCCCGAACCGTTCACCCCGACGAACAGGACGACATAGGGCTTGGGGCCGGACAGGGGATCGAAGGTCGCTTGGCGCGGCGACAGTTCGGCGGCCACCGCCTCGGCCAGCGCCTCCTTGACCTCATGCTCCTGGGCGTCCTTGCCGAACTTCAGGCTGCGGAAGCGTTCGACGATGCGGGCGGAGGCGGCGGGGCCAAGATCGCTTTCCAGCAGATGCTCTTCCAGCTGCTCCAGCGAGGCCTCGGACAGGGGCTCCTTGACGAAGGTGGCGACGACCTGATCGGTCATCTGTTTGGAGGAGCGCGAGAGCCCAGCGGACAGGCGCTGGAACCAGCCCTTTTTCGGCGTGTCGTTCATGCCATGGCTTTAGCGGGGGCGAAGGCCAACGTCATCCGCATTCGCGAAGGTCGTCCGCGACGTTTCAGACGGTCGGCGACAAAAACACCGTCTAATTCGTCTAATTGGTCTGAAATCGAGACCTCCCTGTCAGCGTGAGCGCGAAGACGAGGATTATAGACCCTCGCAAAATCGACGATGGCGGAAGGCCGCTAGAAATCGGCAAGCCGTTGAAAGCGCGACGTTTGGAGCCTGCGGTTAGTCGTCATTTTTCTTTCGTCATCCTCCGGCAAGCCGCTTGCGGCGCAGACCGGGGGACCCAGCGGCGCCGAAGGCGATGCGTATGGTGGGCGAATGTTTGAAGCCTGACGTGCACGACAGGTTCGCGCTCACGCGCGCCCGCTGGATCCCCCGGTCGCTTCGCGCCGGGGGATGACGAAAGGGAGGACGTGCCTTCTTGCCTTTCTGAGGCGCGTTTAATATGCGCAACGTATACGTTTCATAAAGAGCGAGAGCATCATGGGCATCGTCAACATCGAGGACGAACTGCATGAGCAGCTGCGTCGGGCCGCCAAGGCGTCCTATCGATCGATCAACGCCCAGGCGGCGTTCTGGATCAGGATCGGCATGTTGTGCGAGACGCATCCGGGCGTGACGTTCCAGGAACTGGTGGCGCGCGAGTTGCGGGCGGCGGGCGTCGATGCGTCCGTCCCGACGGGCGCCGCCGCATGATCAAGACGCCGGCCGAGATTGCGCTGATGGCCGAAGCGGGGCGACTGCTGGCCTCGGTCTTCACCCATTTGGACGCGATGACCCTGGAGGGGTTGAGCACGCTGGAAATCGACCGACGGGTCGAGGGCTTCATCGTCGACGAGCTGAAGGCGCGGCCGGCCAGCAAGGGTCAGTATGGCTATGGCTTTGTACTGAACAGCTCGATCAACCAGGTCGTCTGCCACGGCGTGCCGGCGGCGGGCGATATCCTGAAGAGCGGCGACATCGTCAATCTGGACATCACGCTGGAGAAGGACGGCTTCATCGCCGATTCCTCCAAGACCTATCTTATCGGCTCGGCGGGACCGCAGGCCCGGCGGCTGGTGTGCACCACCTATGAGGCGATGTGGAAGGGCATTCAGGCGGTGCGCCCGGGCGCGAAACTGGGCGACATCGGCTTCGCCATCGAAAAACACGCCAGGAAGGCCGGCTATTCGGTGGTGCGCGACTATTGCGGGCACGGCATCGGGCGCGAGATGCATGAAGAGCCGCAGGTGCTGCATTTCGGCAAGGCCGGGACCGGCGTAACCCTGCGCGAAGGCATGACCTTCACCATCGAACCGATGCTGAACCAGGGCGTGCGCACGGTCCTGACCGAGGACGACGGCTGGACCGTGGTCACCTCCGATGGAAAACTGTCGGCCCAGTTCGAACATACGGTGGCGGTGACGAAGGAGGGCGTGCGGGTCCTGACCCTGAGGCCGGACGAGAAGCGGGGCGCATAGGCGCGTGAAGGAGAGATTCCGTCCCTTCATCATTCGCGCCTATATGAAGGCCGACGACCGGCGCGGGCCGGGTGATGCGGACGATCCGATGGCTGATGCTCTGTTCCATTCTCCCAAGACCCACGGCTTCGTGCGCGTCGCGGCGGCGACGCCCGTCAGCCACGTGGGCGACCCTAGGGCGAACGGGCAAGAGCACGTCGCGCTGATCCGTCAGGCAGGCGAGCAGGGCGTGGACCTGATGGTGTTCCCCGAGCTGTCGCTTTCGGCCTACGCCATCGACGATCTGCATATGCAGGCGGCGCTGCTGGACGAGGTTGAGCGACAGATCGCCGTAGTGGCCGCAGCGACGGCCGAGGCGGATGTCGTGGCGGTGGTCGGGGCGCCGATCCGCAACGGCGACGCCCTGTATAATTGCGCGGTGGTGATCGGGTCCGGCGAGGTTCTGGGCGTTGTGCCCAAGACCTATCTGCCCAACTACCGCGAATACTATGAGAAACGCTGGTTCGCGCCGGCGACGGCGCGCGCCGAGGACGTGATCGCTTTGAACGGCGAGACGGTGGACTTCGCGCCGGGCCTGTTGTTCGAGGCCGTCAATCGGCCGGGCTTCGTCTTCTCGGTCGAGATCTGTGAGGACTATTGGGCGCCGCTGCCGCCCTCGACGCGGGCGGCGCTGGCGGGGGCGCGGATCCTGCTGAACCTGTCGGCGTCCAACATCGTCATCGGCAAGGCGGACGAGCGGGCGATGCTGAGCGCCAGCCATTCGGCCCGCACCCTGTCGGCCTATGTCTTCGCCGCCTCTGGCTGGGGCGAGAGCACCACCGACCTGGCCTGGGACGGGCAGGCGACGATCCACGAACTGGGGTCCAAGCTGGCCGAGGGCGAGCGGTTCGCCTTGGACAGCCACCTGACGATCGCCGACGTGGACGTGGACCGGATCGGGCTGGATCGTCTGCGCAACGGCACCTTCGCCGAATGTGCGAGAAACGAAGGCGAGCCGGCGGCGGTCGTGCCCTTCATGGCGCGCCAGGACCATGAGGCCAGCGAGCTGATTCGGCCTCTGGACCGGTTCCCCTTCGTGCCCGACGACGCCGGGCGGCTGGATCAGGACTGCTACGAGGCGTTCAACATCCAGGTCCAAGGGCTGATGCGCCGCATGACGGCGACAGGCGCGAAGTCGCTGGTGATCGGCGTGTCGGGCGGGCTGGATTCGACCCAGGCCCTGCTGGTGGCCTGTCGCGCCTTCGACCGGCTGGATCTGCCGAGGACAGACATCCTGGGCTTCACCATGCCGGGGTTTGCGACCTCGGACGGGACCAAATCCAACGCCTGGGCGCTGATGACCGCGCTGGGCGTCACGGGCGCAGAGATCGACATTCGCCCCGCCGCCGAACAGATGTTCAAGGACATCGGCCACCCCTACGCAGAGGGTCAGCCGGTGCATGACATCACCTTCGAGAACGTGCAGGCGGGCCTCAGGACCGACTATCTGTTCCGGCTGGCGAACCAGCACAGGGCCTTCGTGCTGGGGACCGGGGACCTGTCGGAACTGGCGCTGGGTTGGGCCACATACGGCGTCGGCGACCATATGAGCCATTACAACGTCAACGGCGGGGTGGCGAAGACGTTGATCCGGCATCTGATCCGCTGGGTGGCGGCGGGCGACCTGATCGGCGCGGGCGCGAGAGAGACGCTGCACGCCATTCTGGACACCGAGATTTCGCCCGAGCTGGTGCCGGCCAAGGACGGGGTGATCCAGTCGACGGAAGGGACCGTCGGCCCCTATGCGCTGAACGACTTCTTCCTCTTTTACATCAGCCGGTTCGGGATGACGCCGTCCAAGGTGGCCTTCCTGGCGCATCAGGCCTGGGGCGATGCGGGCGCAGGGCATTGGCCGGCGAATACGCCGGACGACGAAAAGGTCGAATACGATCTGGCGACGATCAAGGGCTGGCTGAGGAAGTTCCTGATCCGCTTCTTCCAGACCGCCCAGTTCAAGCGCTCGGCCCTGCCGAACGGGCCCAAGGTCGTCACCGGCGGATCGCTGTCGCCGCGCGGCGACTGGCGCGCGCCGTCGGACGGCAATGCGAGGGTGTGGCTGGACGAGCTGGACGCGAACGTGCCGGACTGACCGTCTCCTCCCCGCTTTGCGGGGAGGTGGCTCGAAGCGTAGCGGAGAGACGGAGGGGCTCTTGGCTGTGTGGGTAGAAGAACCCCTCCACCACTTCGTGGTCCCCCTCCCCATTGCATGGGGAGGAGACGCGCCGCTAGAAGCTTGGCCATGACCGACGACGTGACCAAAGATTCCAACGGCAACATCCTGGCTGACGGCGACAGCGTGACCCTGATCAAGGATCTGAAGGTCAAGGGCTCGGGCGGGGTGACGCTGAAGCGCGGGACCCTGGTCAAGAACATCCGCCTGACCGGCGACACGGACGAGATCGAGGCCAATGTCGAGAAGGTGCGCGGCCTGGTCCTGCGCACCGAGTTCGTGAAGAAGGCCTAAGCCCCCTTTTCATCGGCCCCCTTTTCAAGCGCCGGTGCAGCCGCCATCTAGCGGCCTATGACAGACACCCTCGCCGCCCCCGCCTCGACCGCTTCCGCCAACAGCAAGATCCCCGTCACCGTCCTGACCGGCTATCTCGGTGCGGGCAAGACGACGCTGCTGAACCGGATCCTGACCGAGGATCACGGCAAGCGCTACGCTGTCATCGTCAACGAGTTCGGCGAGATCGGCATCGACAACGACCTGGTGGTCGGCGCCGACGAGGACGTGTTCGAGATGAACAACGGCTGCGTCTGCTGCACAGTGCGTGGCGACCTGATCCGCGTGGTCGCCGGCCTGATGAAGCGCCAGCGTCCCGGCAAGCCCGCCTTCGACGCCATCATAGTGGAGACGACGGGCCTGGCCGATCCCGGTCCGGTGGCCCAGACCTTCTTCGTGGACGAGGACGTCAAGGCCAAGACCCAGCTGGACAGCGTCACGACCCTGGTCGACGCCAAACATGTGATGGCGCGTCTGGACGACTCCAAGGAGGCGCGCGAGCAGGTGGCCTTCGCCGACCGGATCATCCTGAACAAGGTCGATCTGGCGACGGCGGACGAACTGGATGCGGTCGAGGCGCGTCTGAGGGCGCTGAACCCGCTGGCGCCCATAGTGCGCGCAGAACGCTCGAACGTGCCGCTGGATCAGGTGCTGGGCCTGCACGCCTTCGACCTGGAGCGAATCCTGGAGGTCAAGCCGGACTTCGTGAACCCGCCGCACGGCGCGGACGGCCATGTGCATGACGAGGCCTGCGGTCACGATCATGGGCATCATGACCATGATCACGGGCACGATCATCATCACCACGATCATGACCATTCGCACGGCGCGCGCGGCCATGCGCACCAGGACGACATCAAGGGCATCTCCCTGTCCTTGGACCGGCCGCTGGACGGGGCCAAGTTCACCGCCTGGCTGGACCGGTTGCTGGGCGAGCAGGGTCAGAACATCCTGCGCGCGAAGGGCATCATCGACGTCAAGGGCGAGAACCGCCGCTTGGTCTTTCAGGCCGTGCACATGATCCTGGAGGGCGATCTGCAACGCGAATGGGGCGCCGCCGAACGCCGCTGGAGCCGCGCCGTCTTCATCGGCCGCGATCTGGACGAAGCCGCGCTGAAGGCCGGCTTCGAGGCCTGCGCCGCCTGATCTCAAAGGTGGACTGCCAGACAAAAAAGGCCAGCGGAGCGATCCGCCGGCCTTTTTTCTTTGATCAGTCCTTCTCGAACAACTTGTTCCAGCGGCGCTTGTCGCGGGCCTTCCAGGCGCCGCGGTGGTAGGCGTCGGAGCCGATCAGGGGGACGACCGTGGTGGCCTCGGCGAAGACCATCTGTTCGTGGGTGGTCTGGACCTTGCCCCACGACGCGGCCTCTTTCAGCGTGGACGACGAGCAGGCGCCGTCGCGGACGTCGGCGACCGTGATCTGGACCGCATAGCGGTGCATCTCGGCCTCGACACCCAGGATTTCGGCGCAGACGACGGTGTCCTGGGCGAAGTTCTTGGGCACGCCGCCGCCGACCATGAACAGGCCGGTGACGCCGGCGGCGATCTTGATGTCGGTCAGTTCGCGGAAGTCGGCGATGGCGTCCAGCATCAGATAGGGCTGGCCTGCGGCCGCGCGTTCCTTCTGGTGCTTGACCAGGCCGAAACCGGCCGATGAATCGACGAAGGCCGGACAGAAAATCGGCACGCCCTCTTCATAGGCGGTCTGGATCAGCGAGCCGGGCTTCTTGGCGTTGCCCTCCGACAGCCATTTGCCCATTTCCCAGATGAACTCGCGGCTGGAATAGCCGCGCGGCTCCAGACGATTGGCGATCTCCAGGATGGTGTGGTCGCAGGCCTGGAGCTCTTCCTCGTCGATATAGGTGTCGTAAATCCGGTCGATGTAGTTGTCGCGCAGGACGTTGTCGTCCACCTCGCCGGCCGCCTGATAGTGTTTGAAGCCCAGGGCCTCGAAGAAATCCATGTCGACGATCGAGGCGCCGGTGGCGACGACGGCGTCGACCATGCCGAACTTCACCATGTCGCGGTAGACGTGCATGCAGCCGCCGGCCGAGGTCGAACCGGCCAGGATCAGCCAAGGCGAGCAGTCCTTGTCCTCAATGGCCATCGAGAAGATGTCGGCGGCGCGGGCGGTGTCGCGCGACGAGAAGGACATCTTGCGCATCGAGTCGATGATCGGGCGCGCATCGAAGCTGGTGATGTCGACGTGCTCGACGACATTCTGCAGCAGTTGGGCCTTGGCGTTGGACGAAACGGGTGCGTTCATTTCGGAGGTTTCCCTTTTGATTTGAGCGCCCGTCATGACCGTTGGGAACGTCGGGACGGAGCGACCGAGGTTCCTCATAGACCGTCACCCTCGGGCTTGTCCCGAGGGCCCATCTGTCGGTCGCACAATCCCTTGTCGGGACGTCAACCATGGGCCCTCGGGACAAGCCCGAGGGTGACGTTTAGTCTCTTATTTCCGGCGCGACTTGCGCTGACCGGCCTTACCCTTGGGGCGTGACAGACGCACGACCTTGCGGGCGTTCTCTTCCGCCGTGGTGCGCACGGTGGGGATGGAGCGCGGGGCCAGACCGTAGAGCGAAGCCATCGGGGCGTCCTCGACTGCGGCGATGTCGTGTTCGCCATAGCCGTTGAAGCCCGTCGACATGGCCACGCCATAAGCGCCCAGCATGCCGATCTCGATGAAGTCGCCTTCGCGCACATCGGCCGGCAGCCAGAAGGGTCCCGGCATATGGTCGATGGAATCGCAGGTCGGGCCGTAGAATTGAAACGCCTTAAGATCGCCCGCGCTTTCGCCATCCCGGACCAGCTTGGTCGGGAAGGGCCAGCGCGAGTGGGTCGCGTCGAACAGCGAGCCGTAGGAGCCGTCGTTCAGATAGAGGGCGTCGCCCTTGCGCAGGTCGACACGGGCCAGGATCGACGAGCTTTCGGCGACCAGCGCCCGGCCAGGCTCGCACCACAGCTCGGTCGTTTCCGACACCGGCATCTCGTTGAAGCCGCGATGGATGGCATCGGCGTATTCGCTCATGTCCGGCGGAACCATGCCCGGATAGACCGAGGGGAAGCCGCCGCCGACATCGACGATATCGACGATCACGCCCGCACGGCTGATCGATCGGCCGACCTGGGCCATGGCGGCCTGATAGGCGGTCGGGCGCATGCACTGGCTGCCGACGTGGAAGGAGACGCCCATCAGGCCGTCCTTGACCGCCTGGCGCGTCGCCATCAGCAGGGCCGGCGCCTGATCCGACGACACGCCAAACTTGCCCGACAGCGTATAGGCGGCGCCGTCGGCCGAGACGGCCATGCGCACGATCAGGTTCAGGTCGTCCGCGCCGCCGGTGGCGTCGAGGATCTTGTTCAGCTCGTCGATGCAGTCGAGCGAGAAGGTGCGCACGCCGTGATCGAAATAGGCCTTGGTGATTGCAGAGCGGCTCTTGACCGGATGCATGAAGGCCAGGCGCACGTCGTGGCTGACCGAGCGAACCAGCTCGATCTCGGCGATGGACGCCACGTCGAAGCCGCGAACGCCAGCCTCGATCAGGGTTTCAACGACCCAGCGCGAAGGGTTGGCCTTCACAGCGTAGAAGACGTCGGCCTTTAGATTATCCTGGAACCAGCGCGCCGCTACGGAAACCGAACGCGGCCGCACGAGGGCGACGGGACGTTCAGGGGACCGCTCACGGACCAGGTCCAGGGGAAGCTGATACGTGCGCAATTCACGTAACCCCCTGCTAATTGTTAAACCCAGACCGGCGTTAGCGGCGCAGACAGGACCTACGGGGTCCGCCGGAGAGCGCGATATGGGGACGCGCGACTGTCATGTAAAGAGGTTTTTTCGTGGCGGGGCTTAGGTTTGGCTGTCACAAATCCGGCCTGCGCCCTCCACGACACGATCCGACGGCAACCTTGACCGTTCTGCGCCGTTGCGATGCTCGGAGGGTTTGATGAATCGATGGCTGTTTTTTTGGCGCAAAATGCGGCGTCAGCTGTGGGTGCGCGCCACGGCCTATGCGGTCGCGGGCGTCGCCGCAGCCTTGCTGGCCGCCGCCCTGGCCCCTTGGGTGCCACAGGAGATGGCCGAGCGTCTGGGCGGCGAGTCTGTGGAATCGATCCTGACGATCCTGGCGTCCAGCCTATTGGGCGTGGCGACCTTTTCGGTCGGCGCCATGGTCACGGCCTATACGTCGGTGTCGTCGGCGGCCAGTCCGCGCGTGGCGGCTCTGGTCACCAGCGATGACGAGACCCAGAAGTCGCTGGCGACCTTCGTCGGCGCCTTCCTGTACGCCATCGTCGCCGTCACCGCGATCAACGCCCATTATTACGGACAGAACGGTCGGGCGATCCTGTTCCTGATCAGCCTGGCCATGGTGGGTCTGGTGGCGTTTCGCCTCCTAGCCTGGATCAACCGCCTGTCCAGCCTGGCGCGGGTCGGTCACATGATCGATCTGGTCGAGGCCCGGGCGTGCGAGGCGCTGGAACAGCGGCGCGACAATCCGTTTTTGGGCGGGCGCGGGGGCCATCTGCAAAACGGCGCGGACGTGACGGCGCCGGAAACAGGCTATGTTCAGAACGTCGATCCCGATCGCCTACAGGCCATGGCCGAAAAGCGGGATTGCCATGTCGAGGTGGTCGCTGCGCCGGGCGCCTTCGTGCGACGCGGGGAGGTCCTCGCCCGGGTCAGCCTGCCGGCCTGCGACAAAGAGGCCCAGGACGCCTTCTGCTCCGCCTTCGCGATCGGAGACTCGCGCTCCTATGATCAAGACCCTCGCTTCGGCCTGATCGTTCTGGGCGAGATCGCCGCCAAGGCTCTGTCGCCTGGTATCAACGATCCCGGAACGGCCATTCAGGTGGTGTCGACCGGCGTGAGGTTGATGGACATCTGGGCCCGAGACGGCGCGGAAGACGAGAAGCGGACCCTGCGAGATCGCCTGATGATGCCGGGCGTCTCCGAAGACGATCTGCTCGACGATCTGTTCGGCCCGATCGCCCGTTACGGGGCCGGCGACGTTGCGGTCGCCATCAGACTGCAAAAAGGCTTGAGGGCGCTGGCCTCGATCCCTTGTCTGGCCGCAACAGTCCGGACGATGGCCGATCAGGCGCTTGAGCGATCGCGCGCCGCCTTGCCGATTCCGGCGGACTACGCCCGGGTGAAGGGTGCGGCAGAAGGCTCCTGAACGGCTCGGGTCTGGACGAGATTGCGCCCGACGTGCGATTAGGACTTGCCCGAGCGCGATTTCAGCTTATTGCGGCGCCCCTTCGCCATAGCCTCCTAGCGAGTTCATGAGTTCATCCGCAGCCGCCGCCGCCCCTGGGCTAGTCCTGGCGCGTGACGTGTCGAAGACCTTCGGATCGCGAAAGGCGCTGGACGGCGTCTCGATTTCCGTCGCCTCCGGCGAAATGGTCGCCCTGATCGGTCCGTCCGGTTCGGGCAAGTCCACCCTGCTCCGCTCCATCACCGGCCTGCAGTCGATCGACGCCGGCGCCGGCACGATCCAGGTGTTCGGCGAGACCGTGCAGAAGGACGGCCGGGTCACCGGCGCCGTGCGCAAGGCGCGCGGCAAGCTGGGCATGATCTTCCAACAGTTCAATCTGGTCGGGCGACTGAGCCTGTTCTCCAACGTCATGCTGGGCGCGCTGGGCCGTCTGCCCGGATGGAAGGGCCTTCTGGGCCTGTGGCCCCAGGCGGACAAGGACAAGGCCATGGCGGCCCTGCACCGCGTCGGCGTCAGCGACTACGCCGCCCAGCGCGCCAACACCCTGTCCGGCGGCCAACAGCAGCGCGGCGCCATCGCCCGCGCCATCGTGCAGGGCGCCAAGGCCATCCTGGCCGACGAGCCCGTCGCCTCGCTGGACCCCGTGTCCGCCCGCAAGGTGATGGAATTGCTGGTCGAGCTGAACAAGCGCGACGGCATGGGGGTGATCGTCACCCTGCACCAGGTCGACTACGCCATCCGCTATTGCGACCGCGTCATCGCCCTGCAGGGCGGCAAGATCGTCTATGACGGTCCGTCAACGGCGCTGGACCAACAGCGTCTGATCGAAATCTACGGTCCCGAGTTCGAGGACGCGTTCTGGGAGACCAAGGCATGAGCCTGTCGCGCATTTCCCCCACCCGCCGTCTAATCGCTGCGGCCGGCGCCGCCGTCATGATCCTGGGCCTGGCGGCCTGCGGCGGCGGCGAGGACAAGAAGGCTGCGGGCGGCGCGCCCAGCGAGATCACTTTCTCGATCCTGTCCGCCGAAGGCCAAGCCTCGGCCGGCCCGCTGTGGCAGCCGCTGCTGGACGACATGTCCAAGGCCATCGGCGTGCCGGTGAAGCCCTATTTCGGTTCGAACTACACCGTCCTGGTCGAGGCCATGCGCGGCAACCACACCCAGGTGGGCTGGTTCTCGGCCAAGCCTGAGGTCGAGGCCATCGATCGCGCCAAGGCCGAAGTCATCGCCCGCACCGTCAACCGCGAGGGTCTGGACAGCTATCAGTCGACCCTGATCGTCAAGAAGGGATCGGGCATCACGCTGGATCAGGTCATGGCGTGCGGCAAGAAGTACAACTTCGGCATCGGCGACGCCCAGTCGACTTCGGGCACCCTGGCCCCGCTGACCTTCCTGTTCAATCCGCGCGGCGTGGTCCCCAGCCAGTGCTTCAAGACCGTGCGCTCGGCGAACCACCAGGCCAACGCCTTCGGCGTGGCGACCGGCGTGATCGACGTGGCGACCTCCAACAGCGTGAACACCATCTTCATGCGCAAGGAGAACCCGCAGCTGGCCGGCCAGATCGAGGAAATCTGGACCTCGCCGCCGATCCCCGAGAGCGGCATCGTCGTGCGCGAGGACCTGGATCCTGCGCTGAAGGAAAAGATCCGCAGCTTCTTCCTGACCTATGGCCAGGGCGAAGGCGCCGAGGCCGAGCGGC
This sequence comes from Brevundimonas sp. Leaf280, assembly GCF_001422455.1. Taxonomy (NCBI): domain Bacteria; kingdom Pseudomonadati; phylum Pseudomonadota; class Alphaproteobacteria; order Caulobacterales; family Caulobacteraceae; genus Brevundimonas; species Brevundimonas sp. Leaf280. The sequence continues at coordinate 71,409 of NZ_LMNC01000005.1, forward strand.
AGCGTAAGGTTCTGGCGGACCTGGAATATTCCCGCTTCACCGCCGCCGACGACAGCTATCTGGACCCGATCCGCGAGATGATCGCCGACCAGAAACTGGGCGAGGCCCGCGCCAAGGGCGATACGGCCGCCGCCGCCGCCGCCGAGCGCGAGCTTCAACGCCTGCGCAGCCTGCGTGAGGTCCGGCCTTGACCGCAGTCGCGTCTCCCGCCGTCGCGATTCCGGCGGCGCCCAAGAAGTCCGCCCTCGCCTGGGTCGCCGACGTCCTGGTCTGGGGCGGCGTCGCCGCCGTCCTGCTGTACAGCATTGACGCCGTCGATCTGGGCAACATCTCGCGTCTGTTCGCCGGCAATGACAGTACTCAGCTGTTCGTCCACGACCTGCTGCGTCCCGACTTCAGCGACTGGAAGATGTTCGTCGCCAAGATGTGGGAGACGGTGCAGATCGCCCTGTGGGGCACCTTCCTGGCCGTGATTCTGGGTATCCCGCTGGGTCTGGCGGCGGCGCGCAACATCGCGCCCGTCTGGGTCGTGACGCCGGTGCGCTGGATCATGAACCTGCTGCGTTCGGTGCCGGATCTGGTGATCGGCCTGCTGTTCGTCACCGCCGTGGGCCTGGGGCCTCTGGCGGGCGTCCTGGCCATCACCTTGAACACGGCCGGGGTTCTGGCCAAGCTGTTCTCGGAAGCGGTCGAGTCGATCGACAAGGGTCCGGTCGAGGGCGTGCGCGCCACCGGCGCCGGCAAGCTGCACGAGATCGTCTGGGGCGTCCTGCCTCAGGTCGCGCCGCTGTGGACCTCGTTCGCCCTGTACCGTTTTGAGTCCAACAGCCGGTCCGCGACCGTGCTGGGTCTGATCGGCGCGGGCGGCATCGGCCAGGTGCTGTTCGACAGCATGAACGCCTTCGATTTCCGCGCCGTCTCGGCCATCGTGATCGTCGTCGTGGTCGCCGTGACCCTGATCGACACCCTGTCGCAGGTGATGCGCCGCCGCCTGCTGTAGCGGCGGCGGTCCCCTTCGCGGGACTGTCATAATCCTCTGCTCTAAGCATCGCGAAATCGATGCTCAGGGAGAGCCTTGGATGATCCGCACACTGAAACTGGCGGCTTCGGCCGCCGCCCTTCTGGCCCTGGTGGCCTGTGGCGACAACGGCGGCGGCGGCTCCGCCTCCGGCGCGCGCTCCGGCATCTGGGCGGCCGGTTCGTCGACCGTCTTCCCCTTCGCCACGCGGGTCGCCGAGACCTTCGCGCGCGGTTCGGGCGGCGCGGCCCCGCGTGTCGAATCGCTGGGCACCGGCGGCGGCATTCAGGCCTTCTGCCAGGGCGTCGGCCCGACCACCCCGGACATCGCCAACGCCTCGCGTCAGATGAAGCAGTCCGAGTTCGACCTGTGCGCCAAGAACGGCGTCACCGACATCGTCGAGATCAAAATCGGCTTCGACGGCATCGTCATCGCCACGGCCCGTAACGGCAACGGCTTCAACTTCGAACTGAATGACCTCTACGAAGGCTTGGCCAAGGAAGTGCCGGGCGCCAACGGTCAGTTCGTCGCCAATCCGGCCAAGACCTGGAACCAGGTCAACGCCGGCCTGCCGAACCAGCGCATCCAAGTCTATGGCCCGCCGCCCACCTCGGGCACGCGCGACGCCTTCCTGGAGCTGGGCATGACGCCGGGCGCCAAGCTGGTGCCGGCGGTCAAGGCGATCGAAGGCGACAAGGACCGGTTTGAAGGCATCGCCCACACCCTGCGCGAGGACGGCGCCTGGATCGATTCCGGCGAGAACGACAACGCCATCGTCCAGACCCTGACCCGCACGCCGGGTTCGCTGGGCGTGTTCGGCTATTCGTTCCTGGAACAGAACCTGGACACGGTGAAGGCCGAGACCATCGACGGCGTGGCCCCGACCGCCGACACCATCGCCAGCGGTGAATACCCGCTGTCGCGCAGCCTCTACATCTATGTGAAGAAGGCCCATATCGGCGTCATTCCGGGCCTGCAGCAGTTCGTGCAGGAGTTCCTGTCGGAAGGCGCCGCCGGCAAGGGCGGCTATCTGGCCGACCGCGGCCTGATCCCGCTGCCGGAAGACCAATTGCTGGCCCAGCGCGCGACCATCGCCGCCATGACGCCGATGGCCCGCCCCGCCAAGTAAGGGGGAACCCGACCGCCGTTCCGCCCCTTCTTTCGCCGGTCCGCACCGGTTAGAAGGGGCGGGATAGCTGTCAGGATGATTTGATGACCACAACGCCCGCGCGCCTGCGCAAGGCCGTACTGCCCGTCGCGGGCCTCGGCACCCGGGTCCTGCCCGGCACCAAGACGACCCCCAAGGAACTGCTGAACGTCGTCGACCGGCCAATCCTGTCCTACATCGTCGAAGAGGCGCGCGAGGCCGGGATCGAGCACATCGTCTTCGTCACCGGCCGCTCCAAGGGCGCCATCGAGGACTATTTCGATCACCAGATCGAGCTGGAAGCCCAGCTTCTGGCCAAGGGCAAGACCGACATCCTGGAGATGATGAACGCCGAACTGGCCTCGGCCGGGGAGATGAGCTTCACCCGCCAGATGCAGCCCAAGGGCCTGGGCCACGCCGTCTGGTGCGCGCGCGACATCATCGGCCACGAGCCGTTCGCCGTCATCCTGCCCGACGTCATCGTGGATTCTCAGCCCGGCGCCCTGAAGCAGTTGGCCGAGGTTTATGCCGAGACCGGCGGCAACATCATCGGCGTGGAATCCGTCCCGGAAGATCAGACCCACAAATACGGCATCGTCGATCCGGTCAGCCGCGACGGTTCGCGCATCGTCATGAAGGGCATGGTCGAAAAACCCGCGGCTGGAACCGCGCCGTCCAACCTGTCGATCTCGGGCCGTTACATCCTGCAGCCGGAAATCTTCGACCTGTTGGCGACGCAGGAAAAGGGCGCGGGCGGCGAGATTCAGCTGACCGACGCCATGGCGCGACTGATGACGGACCAGAGCTTCACCGCCGTCGAATATGCGGGCGTCACACACGACTGCGGCGACAAGATCGGCCTGCTGCGCGCCAACGTCGCCCTGGCCCTGAAACGCCCCGACCTGGGCGATGCGGCCCGCCAAGCGATCGCGGGCCTGCTCTGACGCTAGGGAAGGCGGCGGGGGTTCCGGTTTACGCCCGCCCCTGCTAACCCTCCGCGCAAATCATCAGGAGACGAACCATGGCGACTTCCGAAGGCTGGGACATGCCGACCGGCGACCTCATGAAGGGCAAGAAGGGCCTGATCATGGGCGTGGCCAACTCCAGCTCCATCGCCTGGGGCATCGCCTCGCAGCTGGCGGCCCAGGGCGCGGAACTGGCCTTCACCTATCTGGGCGAGAGCCTGGAGCGCCGGGTGCGTCCCTTGGCGGAAAGCGTCGGCGCCAAGCTGCTGATCCCCGCCGACGTCACCAACGACGCCTCGATGGACGCCGCCTTCGCCGAGCTGGAAAAGACCTTCGGCACGATCGACTTCGTCGTCCATTCGGTGGCCTTCGCCAACAAGGACGAGTTGAAGGGCAGCTTCGTGGACAACACCACGCGCGACAGCTTCCTTCTGGCCATGAACATCTCGGCCTTCAGCTTCGTGGACGTGTCCAAGCGCGCGGCCAAGCTGATGCCGAACGGCGGCAGCCTGATCACCCTGACCTACCTCGGGTCGGAACGGGTCATCCCGAACTACAACACCATGGGCGTAGCCAAGGCGGCGCTGGAGGCGGCTACGCGCTATATTGCGCGCGACCTGGGTCCCAAGAACATCCGCGTCAACGCCATCTCGGCCGGCGCCATGCGCACCCTGTCGCTGGCCGGCATCTCGGGCGGGCGCGGCTTGCACTCCAAGTCGGCGCAGTTCTCTCTGATCAAGGAAGAGACCTCGATGGAGGGCGTCGCGGGCGCGGCCCTGTGGCTGTGTTCGGACCTGGGCCGTTCGACCACGGGCGAAGTCGTCCACGTCGATGCCGGCTTCCACGCCGTGGGCCTGCCGGAAGACATCGAAGGTTGATCGGGGAAGGTTGATCGGGGAAGCCTGATCCGGCTCTTCCTGCGTCCAAGGTGACGGTTTAAGGCCGGGGCATGACTGCTCCGGCCTTTTCTATGCGCGCCCTGCCCGCCTCGGCCTTTTCGTCCGCCGCCGTGGCGACGGTGATCGGATTTGGCGGGACGGCCGCCCTGGTGGTTCAGGCGGGCCAGGCCTTGGGCGCGGACGCGGGCCAGATCGGGTCGATGGTGACGGCTTTGTGCCTCGGCATCGGGGCGCCTGGCGCCTTTCTAACCTGGCGGCTGAAGATCCCCGTCGTTCTGGCCTGGTCCACGCCCGGGGCGGCCCTGCTGGCGGCCTCGACCCTGGGCCTGTCGTGGCCGACGGCGATTGGCGCCTTCGTCTTCGCCGCCCTGCTGATGATCCTGACCGGCTTGATCCCGGTGCTGGGGCGGCTGGCGGCGCGGATCCCGGCGGCCATCGCCTCGGCCATGCTGGCGGGGGTGCTGCTGCCCTTCGTGCTGAGACTGTTCAAGATCGTGCCGGACGAGACGGCCTTGGTCGTCGGGCTGATCGCGGCTTTCCTGATCTTCCGACGTCTGTGGCCGACCTGGGCCTTGCCCGCCGTGCTGGCGGCGGCTTTTGCGGTGCTGGCGATGCGGGGGCAGTTGGCGCTGCCCGCAGGGACCGGCCTGTTCGGCCATCTGGAGCCGGTCGCGCCCGTCTTCGACTGGAAGGCGGCGATCTGCACCGGGCCGGACGCCCATCCCGACCCCGCCAGGCGCTGGATCGTGGGCGTGATCTACGGCGGTCTTTATCTAGTCGTGGCTCTGTTCGCCGCGCCGCTGGCCGGACTGTTTATCGCCATGCCGACAGCCGTGCTGGCGGCGGTGACAGGTCTGGCGCTGATCGCGCCGCTGACGGGCGCGCTCCAGACAATGATAACGGAGGTCGGATCGCGCGAGGCGGCCGTGCTGACGTTTGCGGCGACGGCGTCAGGCCTCACCCTCTTCGGCGTCGGATCGGCCTTCTGGGGTCTGGTCGTTGGGTTTGCGGCGCTGGCCGCGATGCGCTGGATCAGACCGCCGGCCTGATCCAGCTGAGGGGGCTAGTCGCGCAGCGAAGCCGGGACCTGACCACCGTTTTCGGCCAGCTTCTTCCAGACGGCCTTGGACAGGGCGATGTTCTGTTCGGCCGAGCCGTGCTCGCCGGCGTGGACGTTCAGTTCCTCGGCCAGCTCCTTACGGGCGGCCAAGCTGGAATCCAGGTCCAGCAGCTTCAGCAGGTCGACGATCGAGGTGCGCCAGTTGCCGCCGCCGCCCTTGGACGCCGCCAGATCGCTGAGGACCGCCTCGACATCGACGGGCGGCAAGGCCGGCGCGGCGGTCGGGGCAGGCGCAGCGCTGGGCGCAGGAATTCCGGCCGTCGAGGCCGGCGGCGGAACGGGGGCCGCCTTCGGCTTGTGGCCCGTGATCTTGTTCCAGATAGAAGAGAAGATGCCCATCGGTCGCGCTCCTGTTGGTGTGAGCAGACAACGCGACCGACGGGGCGAGGTTCAGATCAGTCGCGCGCCGGGATGTTGAGGCCGCGCTGGACCGCGGGGCGGGCCAAGCCGCGCTCCAGCCAGGCGGCGACGCGCGGGAAGTCGGCGAAGCCGACGATTTCGCCCGCTTCGTAGAAGCCGATCAGGTTGCGGACCCAGCCCAGGGTGGCGACATCGGCGATGGAATAGTCGCCGACAAGCCAGTCGCGGGGCTCTCCCCCGTCGTTGGCGAGCCGCGTCTCCAGCACGCCCAGCAGGCGGCGGCTTTCGGCGACGTAGCGGTCGCGCGGGCGCTTGTCCTCGTATTCCTTGCCCGCGAAGCGGTGGAAGAAACCCAGCTGGCCGAACATCGGGCCGATCGCGCCCATCTGGAACATGACCCACTGGATCGTCTCGTAGCGGGTCGCCGGGTCGGCCGAGAGCAGTTTGCCGGTCTTTTCCGCCAGATAAATCAGGATGGCGCCGGATTCGAACAGGGCCAGCGGCTGTCCGTTCGGGCCGTTGGGATCGAGGATGGCGGGGATCTTGCCGTTGGGGTTCAGCGACAGAAACTCCGGCCCCCAGGTCTCGTTTTTGGTGATGTCGATCAGGTGCGGCTCATAGGCCAGGCCGACCTCCTCCAGCATGATCGAGACCTTCACCCCATTGGGCGTCGGCAGGGAATACAGCTGGATGCGATCGGGGTGCTGGGCCGGCCAGCGTTGCGTGATCGGGAAGGCGGACAAGTCGGTCATGGGTGCGGCCTCGGCTATTGCGATAGGCCTATGTCGGCGCCGTTCGGCCCATCCGCAACACCGACGGGAGCGGTGACGAGACTTCAGTCCGGCTCGCGCTCGCCCACCTCGGTCGGCGGCACGGCCAGAAGCCAGCCGTCGGCCAGGTGCAGTTCCGGCGTCGCTTCCTTGGTGAACGGCAGATACCAGGTCGGGCCGCCGGCGGCGGGCGCGATCTCCAGCATGTCGTCGGCGCCGAAGTTCTGGACCGATTTCACCGTGCCCATGACCGCGCCCCCCATATCGCGAACCTGAACGCCCAAGAGGTCGGCGAGGTAGAATTCGTCCTCGTCCGGCTCGGGGAACCGAGCGCGAGGGACGTGCAGCTTCAGGCCGCGCAGGGCGTCGGCCTGTTCCTTGGACGTGATCTCCTTGGCCCGGCCAACGACGCCGTTCTTGTCGGGCCGCGTCGAGGTCAGGGTCAGGGCCACGGTCCCGTCGGCGCGCAGCAGAGGGCCATAGGCGGTCAGGGCCAGGGGGTCGGCGGTGAAGGCGGTCACCCGCACCTCGCCCCGCACGCCAAAGCCGCCGCCGACCTGGCCGACGAGGATCAATCTGCTGTCCGTGGTCATGCGTGTTCTTAACCCATGAAAAAGGCGGCGTCGAAAGACGCCGCCCTGATCATCGTCAAACCGAAAGGCTTAGCCTTCGGCCTTTTCCTCGGTCGCTTCAGCAGCCGGGGCTTCCTCGGCGGCGGCGTCAGCGGCCGGAGCCTCTTCGGCAGGCGCTTCTTCAGCAGCGGGAGCGTTCTTGGCGGCTTCGGCGGCGGCGGCGGCCTCTTCCTTGGCGCGGGCGGCGGCTTCGGCAGCCTCGACCTTGGCGGCGGCTTCGGCTTCCAGGCGGTCGGCTTCGCGCTGGGCGCGTTCAGCGGCGCGCTCTTGCGCCTTCTTGCCCGGAGCGCCCTTGTTCGGGTTGTTCGACTGCGTCCACTTGACCTTCTGGCCCAGGGTCTCGTCCTGCGACAGGAAGCGGGCGACGCGGTCGGTCGGCTGGGCGCCCTTGCCGAGCCATTCGGCGATGCGCTCGACCTTCAGGGCGACGCGCGGGGTGGCGCCGTCCTTGGGCAGCATCGGGTTGTAGCTGCCGACCTTCTCGATGAACTTGCCGTCGCGGGGCGAGTGCGAGTCGGCGATGACAATGTGGTAGTAGGGGCGCTTCTTGGCGCCGCCGCGGGCCAGACGAATCTTCAGCATTTCAGGTCTCTTTCTAGGAAGTCGTTATTTCTTGGGAGGGAAGCCCGGCAGGCCAGGAAGACCTCCCGGAAGTTGTCCGCCGCCCAGTCCGGCGAGCCGGTCCTGGATGGCTTTCAGATCGTCGGCGGAGGGTTCGGCCATCTTGCCGCCGCCCAGCGCCTTGAGGCGGGCCATGTCGGGGCCGCCGCCGCCCATTCCGGGCATGCCGCCGCCGCCGAGACCGCCCAGCATGGCGGCCATCTGCTGCATCTTCTTGGGCCCGCCGCGCGCCATCGACTTGACCACGTCGGCCATCTGGCGGTGCTGTTTCAGAACCCGGTTCACGTCCTGCACATCAACGCCGGCGCCGGCGGCGATCCGCTTCTTGCGCGAGGCGTTCAGCAGATCGGGCTTCTTGCGCTCGGCCTTGGTCATCGAGGAGATGATGGCTTCCTGACGCAGAATCATGCGGTCGTCGATGCCGCTCTCGGCCATCTGACCCTTCATCTTGGCCACGCCGGGCAGCATGCCCATGATGCCCTGAAGCCCGCCCATCCGCTTCATCTGCTGAAGCTGACCGGCCAAGTCATCCAGATCAAACTGACCCTTGGCCAGTTTGCGGGCCATCTTCTCGGCCTTGGCCTGATCCAGATCCTGGCTGGCTTTTTCGACCAGGGCGACGATATCGCCCTGACCCAGGATGCGGCCGGCGACGCGGCGGGCGTCGAACACGTCCAGCGCATCGACCTTTTCGCCGGCGCCCAGATATTTGATCGGCAGGCCGGTGACGGCCCGCATCGACAGCATGGCGCCGCCGCGACCGTCGCCGTCGGCGCGGGTCAAGACGAGGCCGGTCAGGGGCAGGCGCTCGTGGAAGGCCTTGGCGGTGCGAACGGCGTCCTGGCCGGTCAGGCTGTCGGCGACCAGCAGGGTCTCGACGGGCTTGGCGATGTCGGCGACCTCGGCCACCTCGTTCATCAGCCCTTCGTCCAGGGTGATGCGGCCGGCGGTGTCGAGGATCAGGACGTCGAAACCCTGAAGCTTGGCCGATTGCAGCGCCCGGCGCGTGATCTGGACCGCGCTCTCGCCCGCCACGATCGGCAGGGTGGCGACCTCGATCTGCTTGCCCAGGGTGGCCAGCTGTTCCATCGCGGCCGGACGACGCGTGTCCAGCGAGGCCATCATGACCTTTTTGCGATCGAACTTGGTCAGGCGTAGCGCCAGCTTGGCCGAAGTCGTGGTCTTGCCCGAGCCCTGAAGGCCGGCCATCAGCACCACGGCGGGCGGATTGGCGCTGGTGTTCAGCGGGACCGGCTCTTCGCCGCCCAGCATCTCGATCAGGCCGTCATAGACGATCTTGACCACCTGATCGGCCGGCTTGACCGAACGGATAACCTCTTCGCCCGTCGCGCGCTCGGTGGCGAAGGCGATGAATTCCTTGACGACCGGCAGGGCGACGTCGGCCTCGAGCAGGGCCACGCGCACTTCGCGCATCGCCTCGGCGACATCCTTTTCGGACAGGGCGCCGCGCCCGGTGATCCGGTCAAAGACGCCTGTCAGCCGCTCGTTCAGAGCCTCGAACATTCACTACCTCATGGCGACGGGTGAAACGGCTCCATACGACAACGGCCCCCGGCGACGATCACGTCGGCGGAGGGTTCTCGCCCACCTCGTTCTCTCCTCGGAGAGCTGTCGTGTGGGTGGAGACGCGAGGTTCACTTGCGTCGGAAGCGGCGGCTTATGGCGGAAAAACCTTACAAAGGCAACCGGAGCGATCCGGTCACGCTATAAGAGCCAATATCGGCGCAGGGATTTAGCGGATTGTCATCATCGTGCTAAGAGCCGCGCCCTTTATAGGGGCGGCGCTGTCGCCAGGGTTTCAGACTTCGGGAGAAGCACAGATGAGCAAGGTGCTGGTTATCGGCGCGGGCGGCGTCAGTTCGGTGGCCGTCCACAAGATGGCGATGAATGCGGACATCTTCTCGCATATCACCCTGGCGAGCCGCACCAAGTCCAAGTGCGACGCGATCGCGCAATCCGTGAAGTCGCGTTTTGGCGTCACCATCGACACGGCCAAGATCGACGCCGACGACGTGGCGGCGACCACCGCCCTGATCAAACAGGTTCAGCCCGCGCTGGTCGTGAACCTGGCCCTGCCCTACCAGGACCTGTCGATCATGGACGCCTGCCTGGCCGCCGGCGTCGACTATCTGGACACCGCCAACTACGAGCCGCGCGACGAGGCCAAGTTCGAGTACAAGTGGCAGTGGGCCTATCAGGACCGTTTCAAGGACGCCGGCCTGATGGCTCTGCTGGGTTCGGGCTTCGATCCCGGCGTGACCTCGGTCTTCGCGACCTACACCAAGAAGCACCTGCTGGATTCCATCGAGACGCTGGACATCCTGGACTGCAACGGCGGCGACACGGGCCTGCCGTTCGCGACCAACTTCAACCCCGAGATCAACCTGCGCGAAGTGACCGCACCGTCGCGTCACTGGGAAAACGGCCAGTGGGTCGAAGGCCCGGCGCTGAGCCACAAACAGACCTTCGACTTCGAGGGCGTGGGTCCCAAGAACATGTACCTCATGTACCATGAGGAGCTGGAATCGCTGGCGAAATTCTATCCCGAGATCAAGCGCATCCGCTTCTGGATGACCTTCGGCGACAGCTATCTGAAGCACCTCGAAGTGCTGGAAAACATCGGCATGACCTCCATCGAGCCGATGATGTTCCAGGGCCGCGAGATCATCCCGATCGAGTTCCTGAAGGCCCTGCTGCCGGAACCGTCGTCGCTGGGTCCGATCACCAAGGGCAAGACCAATATCGGCACCATCGCCACGGGCGTGAAGGACGGCGTGGCCAAGACGGTCTACGTCAACAACATCTGCGACCACCAGGAAGCCTATGCCGAGACCGGCAACCAGGCCGTCAGCTACACCACCGGCGTCCCCGCCATGATCGGCGCGGCCCTGATGCTGACCGGGCAGTGGAAGGGCGCGGGCGTGTTCAACATGGAACAGCTGGATCCCGATCCCTTCATGGACATGCTGAACAAGCACGGCCTGCCGTGGAAGGTTCAGGACCTGGACGCCCCTCTCGACTTCTAAGGCTCAGACCATGGCCATGCAGACCCAAGCCGGCGGACCGGGCGCCTTCGCCCGGTTCGATCTGAACCGCGTCCCGTCGCCCGCCTTCGTGGTGGACGAGGCGGCGGTGCGTCGCAACCTGTCGGTCCTGAAGGACGTAGGCGCTCGCGGAAACGCGCGGGTTCTGCTGGCCCTCAAGGCCTTTTCCATGTGGTCGCTGGCCGACGTCGTTGGGGAATACCTCGACGGCGTCTGCGCCTCGGGCCTATGGGAGGCGCGGCTGGCGCGGGAGTTCTATCAGGGCCACCTGACCACCTATTCGCCGGCCTACAAGCCGGCGGACCTGCCCGAAATCCTGCGTCTGTCGGACACGATCATCTTCAACGCCCCGGACCAGATCGCCCGGTTCGCCGATGCAATCGCCACGGCCCGCGCCGAGGGCGAGACGTTCGACATCGGCCTGCGGCTGAACCCCGAGCATTCCGAGGCCGAGGTCGCCAAATACGATCCCTGCCAGTTCGGATCCCGCCTGGGTTTCCCGGTGTCGCAACTGAAGCCGAAACATCTGGACGGCGTCGACGGCCTGCACATCCATGCCTTGTGCGAACAGGGCTTCGAGCCGCTGGAGCGGATCTGGGCGGCGGTGGAGCCGACGCTGGCGCCGCTGCTGTCCGACCTGAAATGGATCAACCTGGGCGGCGGGCACCATGTCACGCGGGCCGATTACCGGCGCGACGACCTGGCCGCCTTCCTGCGCCGGCTGGGCGAGATGCATGGGCTTGAGGTCTATATCGAGCCGGGCGAGGCTGTGGCGCTGGACGCCGGCATACTGATCGGCGAGGTGCTGGACACCTTCGACAACGGCATCGCGGTCGCCATCACCGACATCTCCGCGACCTGCCACATGCCCGATGTGATCGAGGCGCCCTATCGTCCGGCCATGCTGAACGAAGGCGAGACAGGCGTGACCTATCGCCTGGGCGGGCCGTCGTGCCTGGCGGGCGACATCATCGGCGACTACGTCTTCGAGACGGCGCCGACGGCGGGGACGCGGATCGCGTTTCTGGACCAGGCCCACTATTCGATGGTGAAGACCAACACCTTCAACGGCGTGCCGCTGCCGTCCATCGTGCTGTGGAACAGCGAGACGGATGCGCTGAAGATCGTGCGAGAGTTCGATTACTCCGAGTTCCGCGACCGTCTGTCGTAGGCGCAAGAAAAAGGGCGGCTCGCGCCGCCCTTCCATGTCCTATTCTTCCTTCGGTTCGTCCGCCGCCGGCTCGGCGTCGGGCTTGGGCTCGGAGCCTGGCTCGGTGACGACGATGCCTTCGGGCGCAGCCGACAGTTTCGTCAGGTCGCCGCCGGCGCGCAGCACGTCCAGCGCCCGTTCCAGCTGATAGTCTTTTTCCTTGTCGAAGCTCTCGCCGGGGGCTTCACGCGGCGTGTGCGGGCCCTTGCGCTCGGCGCCGATGGAGGCGTCCAGCGCCGTGGCGTAGGCGGCCTCGGAATAGATGAAGCTTGAGCGCGAGACGATGCGCGCCTCGGCCTCCGAACGCGCCACCTCCAGGTCCGGCTCGATGCCGATCTTCTGGATCGAGGCGCCCGACGGGGTGTAGTAGCGCGCGGTCGTGATCGACAGTGCGCCGTCCTGGCCCTGACGCAGCGGAATCACCGTCTGGACCGAGCCCTTGCCGAAGCTGGTCAGGCCGACCACGGTCGCGCGCTGATGATCCTTCAGGGCGCCGGCGACGATTTCCGACGCCGAGGCCGAGCCATAGTTGACCAGCACCACCAGCGGCAGGCCGCCGGTGATGTCGCCGGGCTTGGCGGAATAGCGCTGGATCTGCTCGGGCTTGCGGCCCCGCTGGCTGACGATCTCGCCGCGTTCCAGGAAGGCGTCGGACACATCAATGGCGGCGTTCAGCAGGCCCCCGCCATTGTTGCGCAGATCAAGTACATAGCCCTTCACGCCCGGCTTCTCGGCCTTGATCTTGGCGATGGCCTCGTTCAGCTCGCGGCCGGTGTTTTCGTTGAAGGTCGAGACGCGCAGATAACCGAAGTCGCCCTCGACCCGGCCTGTGACCGACTGAACCTTGATGACCTCGCGGGTCAGGGTCACTTCCAGCGGGTCGGAGCCGTCGCGCAGGAAGGTCACCTTGACGCTGGTGCCCACGGCGCCGCGCAGCTTCTCGGACACCTGGCTGACCGTCAGGCCCGCCGCGTTCTGGCCCTCGATCGAAGAGATCACGTCGCCCGCCTGGACCCCGGCCTTGGCGGCGGGACTGTCGTCCATCGGCGAGATGACCTTCACCATGCCGCCGTCGGCGCTGATGGTCAGGCCGACGCCCGAATACTGGCCCTCGGTGCGCTCGCGCAGGTCATCGTAGTTGGAGGGCGGCAGATAGTTGGAGTGAGGGTCCAGCGCCGTCATCATGCCGGCCAGCGCGGCCTCGATCAGCTTCTTGTTGTCGACCGGGACGACGTAGGCCTGCTCGACGATGCCCACCACGTCGCCGAACAGCTCCAGCATGCGGAAGGTTTCGTTTCGCGGGGTCTGGCTGCTGACAGCAGCGGCGGATCCGCCGAGCACCAGAGCGGCGCAGCCGACGAGGAGCAGTTTACGCATTCGGTCTCTTTCGGTCGGGCCGATCACTGTGGGCGCCCGTGGGAAGGTTAAGGCCCCGTCGTCACGACCAAATCGTGGCGACGCGGCGTCCCGCCGATAAAATCAGCGTCAGACGAGAATGCAAAGGACTATTGCGGGTTCAACGCAACCACGGTCCCGGATCGATCGGCCGTTCGTCGCGACGCAGTTCGAAATAGACATCGCCGTCCGGGCCGCTGCGCCCCAGGGTCTGGCCGTCCGAGACCCGGGCGTCCGGGCCGACATCGACGCTTTCCAAGCCGGCGATGACGGCGCGCCAGCCGGGCCCGAGGTCCAGCACCACGACATTGCCCCACCCCGTCAGCGGTCCGGCGTATGCGACTTTGGCGTCGGCGGGCGCGGTGACGGCCGCGCGGTCCGCCCGCCAGCGCCAGCCAGAGGTTCCAGCGCCCCAGGTCTGGCTGGGCGCGCCGGCGACGGGCGAACTGAGGCGGCCGCGTCCGGCCGGAAGGCGAGCGGTCGGCGTCTCTTCGGCCTGGGTGGTCGGGACCGCGCCGCCCAGTTCGCGAATGCGGCGCTCCAGCACGGCGGCGGCGCGTTCGGCGGCGCGGGCCTCAGCGTTCAGGACGGCGGTCAGGGCGGTCTTGCGCGCCGTCAGCCCCTCGATCTCTCCGCGCCGGTCGCCTTGCTCGCTCTCGGTCGTCAGCAGTCGCTCCGAGGACAGGACGGCGAGGCGGCGGATGCGCATGATCTCGGCCTGACGGGCGGCCAGCACCTTGGCGCGGCTTTCCAGATCCGGCGTCATGGCCTTGAGCAGGATGGAGGCGCGCACCGTGTCGATGGCCTTGTCGGCGGGCACCAGCAAGGGCGGCGGCGGGCGGCGGCTCATCATCTGCAGCGCGCTGAGCAGACGCCCCTGGGCGCCGCGCTCACGCGCCAGGTCCGTGACCAGTTCGGCCTCGCGTTCGGTCAGTTGCTGGAGCCGGGCGCGCTGATCGTCGATCTGACGGTCGCCGGTCTGTTCGTCGGCCCGCAGCGAGGCCAGGCGGCGCTCCAACTGAGCCAGTTCGGTCTTGGCGGCGTCGGCGTCGGCGCGCAGACGACGGGCGCGCACCGTCTCGTCGCGGTATTCGGCCTGGATGCGCGACAGTTCGCTCTCGGGCGCTTGTCGGCTCATCGCCGGGGCGGCGCAGACGAAACCCGTCAGCAGGGCCAGCGATAAGGGTATGGCGCGACGCATGTCAGTCGCGATGATAGGGCGATCCGGCCAGGATGGTCACGGCCCGATACAGCTGTTCGGCCAGCATGGCGCGCGCCAGGGCGTGGGGCCAGGTCTGGGGACCGAAGGCCAGGGTCGAGGACGCAGCGTCGCGCACGCTGGCGTCCAGCCCGTCCGCCCCGCCGATAGCGAAGACCAGGCGACGCTCGCCCTGATCCCGCAGTTTGGCGATGTGGTCGGCGAAGGCGCGCGAGGAATAGGTCTTTCCCCGTTCGTCGCAGGCGATCAGGTGCGCGCCCTCTGCGGCAGCCAAGATCAACTCAGCCTCCGGCGCCTTGCCGGGTCTGCGAGCTTCCAGATCGACCAGTTCGAGGGGACCGAGGCCAAGCGCGCGTCCCGACAGGGTGGCGCGCTTGGCGTAGTCGTCGGCGAGCGTCGCTTCAGGCCCCCGGCCCGGTCGGCCGATGGCGACGATGCTCAGCTTCATGGTGTCAGTCGCGGACCATGCGGTGAGCGGAATCGACCGCCCAGATTTTTTCGATGTTGTAGAAGGTGCGCACTTCCGGACGGAACAGGTGCACGATCACATCGCCGGCGTCGATCAGAACCCAGTCGCAGTGCGGCAGGCCCTCGACCTTGGCCTTGCCGAGGCCCTGTTCCTTGAGCGTGCGCAGCAGGTGGTCAGCGATGGCGCCGACGTGACGGTGCGAACGACCGGACGCCACGATCATGGTGTCGGCCATGGCGCTTTTGCCCTTCAGGTCGATCAGGACCATGTCCTGGGCCTTGTCCTCGTCGAGGCGGCTCAGCAGGGCTTCTTCCAGCGGCGTGGAGCCGACGGGGCGGGGAGCGGAATCGTCGAAGCCGCGCGGGGAGGCGTCGGATTCAAAGCCGTCTTCGGAATGGAGAGGTTCGATAGGGTCCATCTCGTGCGCCGTATTCGAGACGGCGGCGTCTTGCGTATCATACGCGGGCGAGGGGGTCAGCGGAGGGCTCCGGGAGCGTTGACTAAAGAAGCCCTCTAGCACGGATGGGCCGCAACGTGAACCGCCGCCCGAATCATCCGGCGATCACGAGGTCGCGCGCACGCCTGCGCAGGTCCTGATCGCCGTGGACGACAGGGGGTTGAGCGGCGCCGTCAGATAGGTCCAGGCGGGCGCTTGAAGCGTCGGCAGGAGCCCCGCCTGCTGAGCCGGAATGCGGAAACCGGCGAAGCGGGCGGCGGCCGGCGCCGTGCGGCTGTCCAGCAGCGAACCTGGCCGGGCGATGACCGCCACCGGCATCAGCCGCATGATGTCGGTCCAGCCTCTCCAGCGGTGGAAGCTGGCCAGATTGTCCGACCCCATCAGCCAGACGAAATGCACGCCGGGATGCCGCGCGACCAGAAGGCGCAGGGTGTCGACCGTCCAAGCGACGCCGGCCCGGCTCTCGAAATCCGAGACGATCATAGACGGACCATGCGCATGCTGGCGCGCCGAGGCCATGCGGTCCGCCAGCGGCGCGCTGTGACGGGCGTCCTTCAACGGGTTCTGCGGCGAGACCAGCCAGACGACCCGGTCGAGATCCAGACGTCGCATGGCGGTCTCGGCGACATGGGCGTGACCGTCGTGGGCGGGATTGAAGGAGCCGCCGAACAGGCCGACCTTCATGCCTGGAGCAAGGATCAAACCGTCGCGCAGCGCCCCGGAGCGGGGGCCGGCGCCTTTGGGCGCGGGACCGGCGTGGAAGAAGGACAAGCGGCGTCTCGGGCGGCGGGCGTTATGCTCAGCGGCGCCCTTATAGCGCGCGCCCATGCTCCGCCTACAGAATTCGTTCTCAGACGGCGGCGTCGAACAGGGCGTCGCGCGCCACGTCAGCATGGGTCATGGGGAACAGGTGTCCGCCGCCGGACACGACCTCGACCGAGACATTGGGCAGGCCGCGGGGCTGAACCGGCACATGGGTCAGGGCGCCGTATTCGGCTTTGAGGATGCGAACCGGCCCGGGATAGCGTTTCATGGCCCGCCACGGATCGTGCGCCTGGGCTGCGTAGTTGGCCGCCTCCCAGGCCGGCGCGGCGGTCAGGCTGAACCCGCCGTCGCCTTCGCTCAGGCCTTCGGAAAGATAGTCGGCCAGAACCATGTCGGGCCAACCCTTGAACGCGCCGCGCCCGCGATAGGCGGCCATGGCCTGTTCGCGGCTGTCGAACTGGCTGCGACGGCGCAGGGTGGCCTTGGCAATGGGGATCGCCTTCATCAGCTTGTGGGCGAAGGGCAGGTTGAAGGCGAAGACCGCCGAGCGTTTCCAGATCACCGGATCGAACAGCACCAGGCTGGACACCCGATCCGGCAGGACGGCGGCCGCCAGAAGCGAGGCCGTGCCGCCCATCGAATGGCCGGCCATGACCACGGGCGGGCCGTCGATGGCCTCCAGCAGCGCCAGCAGGTCGTCGCGGTGGTCCAGCCAGCTGGTCTTGGGCCGCGCGAAGGTCGGCAGCGCCGATCGGCCGTGGCCGCGCAGATCCGGCGCCCAGATCCGCAAGGACGCCGACAGCGGCGACAAGAGGCTGCGGTAGGTGGCGGCGTTGAAGCCGTTGGCGTGAGAAAAGATCAGGTCGACCGGCCGGTTCGGATCGCCGAAATCCAGCACGGCCATCTCGCCGGCGCCCCAGCGATTGTCGATCGGCACGGACAGGCGACGCGGTGGGGACATCAACGCCGCATCCATGGTCATGCGACGTCGCGACAGGCGGCGCAGCGACCATGCGCTTCGATCGTCGTGCGGGCGATGGCGTAGCCGGCGGCTGAGGCGGCGGCGTTCATGGCGCTCTGGTCGGGGCCGCTGACCTCGCGCGTCGCGCCGCAGCAGTCGCAGATCAGGAAGGCGGCCGCGTGGGCGGCCTCGCCATCGTCGGTGCAGGCGACATAGGCGCTGATGGAAGCGATGCGGTGGACCATGCCCAGCCGTTCCAGAAACTCCAGCGCCCGATAGACGGTCGGCGGCTTGGCGGCTTGGCCGTCTTCGCCGAAGCGTGCGATCAGATCGTAGGCCTTCACCGGCTCGCCGCTTTCCAGCAGCAGGGCCAGGACGCGCCGGCGCTGGGCGGTCATCCGCTCGCCCTGCTGGACCGCGCGCGCCTCGGCCGCCGCCAGGGCGCGGTCCAGCGCCCCGCCGTTCAGGCCGGAATGGTCATGGTCGTGATCGCAGGCGGAACCCATACGCCACAGCTAATGGCTGGCGACCCCCACTGCAACCGACGCATCGCGGGTTTGCCGGTTGCGCGGCGTTGGGCTAGAAGGCGCGCCTCCGATCTTTAACCAGAGCGTCCTCGCTTCATGACCGACACGAACAATTCGCCGCTTGAAGGCAACGTCCTCTTCTACACCAACCCCGAACCGCTGGATCAGAGCGTCCACGGCGGCCTGGGCGTGAACCCGAGCGACAAGCCCTACGCCTTCGTGGCCCAGACCAATATCGTGCCGCTGACGGTCACCGAATTCTCGGCCGCCGCCCTGTCCTATCCGATCATCTTCACCGGCGATAACCGCCAGCCGGTCGCCGTGATGGGCCTGAGCTCCAACGAGAACCTGTTCGTCGCGCCCGACGGCGAGTTCCGCGCCGACGCCTATGTGCCAGCCTATGTGCGCCGCTATCCGTTCGTCTTCGCCGACGACAAGCAGAACCAGCGCCTGATCCTGTGCATCGACCGCGGCGCGTCGATCGTCGCCGAAGGCGGCCAGAACCCGCTGTTCGTCGACGGCCAGCCCAGCGACTACACGAACATGGCGATGGAGTTCTGCAACAACTTCGAACAGGAGCGCCAGCGCACAGAGGGCTTCGTCGCCTTGGTCAAGGATTTGGACCTGCTGGACATCCGCGAAGCCCACTTCACGCCGCGCAATCCCGACGGCACGCCGGGTCAGCCGCAGAAGCTGGCCGAATACTATGCGGTGTCGGAAGACAAGCTGCGCGCCCTGCCCGCCGAGAAGCTGGTCGAGCTGCGCGACAACGGCGCCCTGGGCCAGATCTACGCCCACCTGGTGTCGCTGGTCGGATGGGACCGCCTGATCGCCATGGCCGTGATGCGTCAGGCCCAGGCCCCGACCTCGGTCAACTAAGACCCGTCTGTCGACGATCGATCAACGCCCCGCCGGTTCGCCGGCGGGGCGTTTGTCGTTTCAGCGGCGCGAGAACAGCGCCCGGGTCAGGCAGGAAAAGACCAGACGCCCGGCCTCGTCCAGAAGGTCATGCGAGGCGATGACGATGCCCTTGTCGTCTCCGACCGGATCCTTGCCCATCACCGTCATGCGACCCCGCAGCAGTTCGCCCGCCGGGGGATTGCGCATGTAACGCAGCCCATCGACGGCCAGGACCTTGGTCTGGGCCCAGCCGCCGGACTTGTCGGCCGCGAGACGGCTCCACAACACATAGACCATGGCGTCCGGCGCGCCGTAGGCCACGTCCCAGCCCGGCGAGAACCGCTCGATGAAGACGTCCAGCGCCCCCTGATCGACCGCACAGGCGCCCAGCGGCACGACCTGCCCCACCTCCAGGTCTTCGAAATGGACGTGCAGCGGATCGCTCATGCGCAGACCTTGGGTTCAGGCGGGTTCTTCGGAAACGCGAACCAGCAGCTTGCCGTCGTGATCGCCGGTGAACAAGCGATTCAACGATCCCACCGCGCCTTCCAGCCCGTCGTCGACGTGAACCTTCCACTTCACCCGGCCGTCCGCCAGCCACGGGCCCATTTCCGCGACCATCTCGCGAGCGCGCGGGGCGTAGTCCAGAACCAGGAAGCCCTGGACGTGCAGGCGATGGGTGATGATGCGCGCGAAGTTCGGCGACGGCGGCGCCTTGGTCGCATTGTAGGAGGACACCAGGCCGCAGACCGCCATCCGTCCGTGGACCTTCAGCCGGTTGAAGACCGCGATCATGATGTCGCCGCCGACATTCTCGAAGTTCAGATCGACGCCGTCGGGGGCCAGACGGTCCAGCGCCTCACCGACATCCTCGTTCTTGTAATCGATAGCCGCGTCGAAGCCGAGTTCGTCGGTCAGCCAGGCGCACTTTTGCGGGCCGCCCGCGATGCCGATGACGCGGCACCCGCGCTGTTTGGCGATCTGCCCCGCGATGGAGCCGACCGCCCCGGCGGCGGCCGAGATGACGATGGTCTCGCCTTCCTTGGCCTTCAACACATCGGTGACGCCGAAATAGGCGGTCAGACCGGTCATGCCGAGCACGGACATATTGGCCGTCAGCGGCAGGCCTGGCGCACGGTGGACCGGGCGAAGACCGCCTTCCGGCACGACCGCATAGTCGGCCCAGCCGCCCGAGGTCGGCATGACGACATCGCCGGCCTTGAAGCGGCTGGATCGCGAGGCTTCGACCACGCCCAGGGTCAGTCCGCGCATGACCTCGCCCAGGCCGACCGGCGGCAGATAGCCCTCGGAATCGTTCATCCAGGTGCGATTGGTCGGGTCCAGCGACAGATAGACGGTGCGGACCAGCACCTCGTTCTCCTTCAGATCAGGGATGGCCGTCTCGACCAGTTCCAGATCGCCGGGCTGGATCAGGCCCTTGGGACGCTGGCGCAGCACCCATTGACGGTTCGTCTTGCCGATTGTCGAAGCCATTGGCGTCTCTCCGTGCGTTTTCTTTGGCCACCATCTTGGCCGCGACGGGGGCCTCGGTCGAGGTGTGCGCCAAGAAAAAAGCGACCCTTGCGGATCGCTTTGAAGTGGCATCATCGAGAATGAGGCGCGGAGGCGGCATGATCAGCTTTCGCAGATCAAGTCGGGGGGCGTCGCCGCCTCCACGGACCGATAACGACGGCGCCTGAAGCCGGTTCCCGACCTCGATCGCCTTTTTTTTGCGCCTTCGTACTTTCGCCCATCGATGCTGGCGCAAAACAAAGAAAAGGCCTCGATCCCGAGGGACCGAGGCCGATCTTGGCGCCCGAAGGAGACCGCGTTTTAAGCGGCTTCTTTCTGGCGTGACGGGTGGAAGAACAGCGCCTGGCTGATCGCCGCCTTCACCGTTTCCGGCTGGAAGGGCTTGGTGATCAGGAAGGTCGGCTCAGGGCGCTCGCCGGTCAGCAGGCGTTCCGGGAAGGCGGTAATGAAGATCACCGGCACGTCCATGGTCTTCAGGATATCCTTGACCGCATCGATGCCCGACGAGCCGTCGGCCAGTTGGATGTCGGCCAGAACCAGGCCCGGCTTGTGGCGGGCGACGGCGTCGATCGCCTCGTCGTGCGTCGTGGCGGTGCCGGTGACGCGGTGACCCAGTTCCGTGACCAGGCTCTGGATATCGGCAGAGATGATGGCCTCGTCTTCGATGACCAGAACATCGGTGGCCAGTTCGGCGTCGATGTCGGCCTGGGCGTCGGCGATCAGACGCTCCACGTCGCGCGGATCGGCGGACAGGATCTGCGCGGCTTCCGAAGGGGTGAAGCCTTCAAGGGCCGTCAGCAGGAAGGCCTGACGGGAGCGCGGCGCGATGCGCAGCAGACGCTGCGAGGCGTCGCTGCCCGTGGTTTCCAGCGTGCCGGTTTCCAGTTGCGCGCCGGTCGAGGACCAGATGGCGTGGAAGACATGATAAAGGGCGACCCGCGGCGTCATGTCAGCCGACAGTTGCTGTTCGCCGGCCGCCAGGGCCTCCAGAGCGACACGGACATAGTTGTCGCCCGTGGATTGATCGCCGGTCAGGGCGCGTGCGTAACGGCGCACATAAGGAAGATGCGGCGCGAGTCTGGCCAGAAGGCTCATTCAGATAGTCCCCGACAAATCACAGCCCGACCGGCAAGGCAGGGCGTTATAGCCAGCTTAAACGTCACATTCGCATCACGGTTCCGCCGCCGCGAACAAGCTTTAGCATTAAAAGCCGTTCATGCAGGAACCCCGCCGGTCTGATGACGTTTGAGACCGACATCTCTTCGCGATGACAGTTGGGTGGGCTTGGCTCTGTCTATGATCGATTCTCCGGACTCCTCTCGTCCCAAAGGCGACCAGAAGGGGGAGGCAGGGCTTGAAGAAGCTCGCCTTCGCCAGCAGGCCATTGGCGTTAAGCTGCGACACATGTTCGACGAGGTCGTCAACGAACCCGTGCCCGATGAGTTTCTCGATATCCTGAAACGCGCCGACGCCAAGTCTTCGGACAGCGCCGCATGAGCACCTCACGCCTTGGGGCCGCCCCCAAACCCGCGTCGGCCGACGACGAGGGCTTCAAGCGCGAACTGGTCCTGCTGATCCCGCATCTGCGCGCCTTCGCCCGGACCTTGACCGGCGATCCGACCGCGGCCGACGATCTGGCGCAGGACGCCATGATGAAGGCTTGGGACGCGCGCGCCAGCTATCAGATGGGCACGAACATGAAGGCCTGGACCTTCATGATCCTGCGCAACCAGTTCTATTCCGAAAAACGCCGCTCGTGGCGTCAGTCGCAGCTGGATCAGGAAGCCGCCGAGCGGACCCTGGTCGCCGTGGACGATCCCGAGGCGCCCGTCGCCTTGGACGAGCTGCGTCAAGCCTTGAAGACCCTGCCCGAAGAACAGCGCGAGGCCTTGATCCTGGTTGGCGCTGGCGGCTTCGCCTATGAAGAAGCGGCCGAAATCTGCGGCTGCGCAGTCGGCACGGTGAAGAGCCGCGTCAGCCGCGCGCGGCGTGCGCTGCAAGCCACCCTGGAACGGGGCGGCTACGGACGCGACGGCAAGGCGGCAGGCGACGCCATGCGCTCAATTCTCGGCGAGGCCGACAGGCTGGCCGGCGCCCGGAGCTGAGCGGCGGTGAACGAGACGACCAGGGACGCCCCAAGGCCGCGGCTCGGTCGCACGTGGAGCTCGGATCGCTTTCAGGGCATCCGGTTTCGGCTGGGCGCGGCCATGGCCATGGCCCTGCTGCCGATCTTCGTGCTCAGCCTGATCCAGACCCAGGCGGACTTCCAAAGACAGGCCGACGACCGGCAGGTGGATCTGCAACTGGCGGCCGAACGCAGCGCCTCCAGCGCCAAGGCCAAACTGGATAGCGCCCAGGTGCTGTTGCGCGCGCTCAGCCCCGATGCGGTCGGCCCCTATTGCGCACCGCGTCTGACGGCGCTGGTCGGACGTCTGGAAGGCTACGAGGGCCTCTACCGCATCAGCCCGACGGGCGAGGCGGTCTGCGCCTCGGGCCGAGTGGACGGCGTGAGATCCGGCGTGGCGCCCGCCGCCCAGTCGACTTGGTTCCAGCGGCTGCGCAATGGCGAAGAACTGGTCGTCATGCGCGCCCCCGATGGCGCCGGCTATGAAGGCGCGCTGATCGTGGCCACACGCGCCGAGCGGCCGATGGGCCGGTTCGACGGCGCCATGGTCGCCGTGATCCCCTTCTCCGCCCTGCAACCCGATGTCACTGACGCCGCGCTGCCGTCGGGCGCTCAAGCCGCCCTGACCGACGGCGCGGGTCGTATTCTGACGGCCAGTGATCCCGACGTGTTCAAACTCTCGGCCGGCGACGACATCGCGGGCTGGGTCGATCGGGCGAGCGATCAGGGGTCTGCGGTGTTCGAGGCCAAGGATGCGCAGAACCAGCGCCGCGACTATGCGGGCGCGGCCCTAGCCGGCGGCGATCTTTATGCGCTGCTGTCGGCCCCCGCGCCGGGGTGGCTGTCGTGGGCGCGGCTTAATCCGATCGGCACCCTGTTGCTGCCGCTGGGCGCCTGGTTGACGGCGTTCGCGGCGGTGATGCTGCTGTCGGAGCGGATCTTTATTCGCTGGCTGGATTATCTGGAGCGGGTCGCGGCCATCTACGCCAAGGGCCGGTTCTCGGTGCGTCCGCTGCAGGCGATGAACGCACCGTCCGAAATCCGCACCATGGCGCGCACACTGGACGAGATGGCTGAAGCCATCACCGTGCGTGACCGCGAACTGACCGACGCCCTGACGGAAAAAGACGCGCTGATGCGCGAAATCCATCACCGGGTGAAAAACAACCTTCAGATCATCTCGTCCCTGCTGTCGATGCAGCAGCGCGCCTTGACCGATGCGCCGGCCAAGGCGGCGCTGGGCGATACGCGCCAACGCATCTCGGCCTTGGCCCTGATCTACCGCACCCTTTATCAGAGCAACGACATTCGCCACGCCGATGCGCGCGAGTTCCTGAACGAACTTGTGGGGCAACTGGTCGCCAGCGAGGCCGGGCGCGGACCGGTGGTCATCAGCTCGGTGGACGCCGATTCCCTGCACGTCGATCCCGACAAGCTGGCGCCCCTTGCGCTGTGGCTGGTCGAGGCTGTGACCAACGCCCAGAAGCACGCCTTCGCCGGCAGCGGCGGGGAGCTGAAGGTGCGCTTCCGCGTCCAGGGCGAGAAATCGGTTCTGGAAGTCGAGGACAACGGGCCCGGAGCCCAGGCCGGCGCCGAGGTCGGGGTGGGCCGCACCCTGATGAGCGCCTTCGCCAAACAGTTGCGCGGCGAGACCGAGTTCGCCACCCCGCCCGGCGGCGGCACCATCGCCCGCATGATCTTCGCCACGCCGGAAGCCCTCGCGCCCGTCGATCCGGCGGACAAGACGCCCGGAACCGCAGCGCTGGCGTCGCGTTGATGAGGCGAGACCGGCGGAGTTTCACCCCGGCCAACCCTGGAGCTTCCCCTATGCGCAAGATTTTCGTTCTGGTCGCCGCCGCCGCCGCCCTGACCACGGCCGCCTGCAACACCGTCGAAGGCGTGGGCCGCGACACCCAGGCCGCCGGCCAGGCCGTGACCGGCGCCGCCCAAGACGCCAAGAACTAATCGACGGCCGCAGCTCAGGCTGCAGCATTCGACCGGCAAGGCCCCGCATCGTCGGGGCCTTGTTCGTTTCAGGACCGCGATAGGAGCCATCCCGTGAACCACACCGCCCGCGACGCCGGCCTCAAACTCTTGCGCCAGCACGCCCTGATCGCCGGCAAGGCCATTCCGGCCAACGGCGGCGGCATCGCCGTCGATGATCCGGCGACAGGCGATGTGATCGGCCATGTCCCCGATCTCGGCGCCGCCGAGACCGAACAGGCCATCGCGGCGGCGAGCGAGACGTTCAAGACCTGGTCCCGATCCGATCCGCACGCGCGTGCAGCCTTCCTGCGCAAATGGGCGGCGCTGATCGACGAAAACCTAGAAGGCCTGGGCGCCCTGATGGCGCTGGAAAACGGCAAGCCGTTCGAGGAGGCCAAGGGCGAGGTCACCTACGCCAACGGTTTCCTGAAATGGTTCGCGGGCCAGGCCGAACGGTTGATCGGCGAGACTCAGGACAGTCCGCTGGGCCATCTGATCCTGACCTATCGCGAGGCGGTCGGACCCTGCGCCCTGATCACGCCCTGGAACTTCCCCGCCGCCATGCTGACGCGAAAGCTGGGGCCGGCGTTCGCGGCAGGCTGCACAGCCGTGGTCAAACCGGCCAGCCAGACGCCCTTCACCGCCATCGCCCTGGCCGAACTGGCCTATGAAGCCGGCCTGCCGAAAGGCGCCCTGTCGATCGTCACCGGGGATGCCGCCACTATCGGCAAGGCGCTGACCGATAGCCCGGACATTCGCAAACTGTCCTTCACCGGTTCGACCGGCGTGGGCCGCAAGCTGGCCGAGCAATGCGCCGGAACGCTGAAACGGGTGTCGATGGAGCTGGGCGGCGCGGCGCCGCTGATCGTCTTCGCCGACGCCGATTTGGATCTGGCGGTCGCCGAAACCATCAAGGGCAAGTTCAGGAACTCGGGCCAGACCTGCGTCTGTCCAAACCGCGTCTATGTCGAGCGGTCGGTCGCCGAGACCTATGCCGAGAAACTGGCCGCCGAGGTGGCCAAGATCGTGGTCGGTCCCGCCTTCGACAATGGCGTGAAGGTCGGGCCTCTGATCGAGGACAAGGCCATCGACAAAGTCGAAAAGCATGTGGCGGCGATCAAAGCTAACGGCGGCCGGGTGTTGACCGGCGGGTCGCGTCACGATCTGGGCGGCCGCTTTTTCCAGCCGACCGTGACCCTGGGCGGCGACGACGCCCTGTTCCGCGAGGAAGAGACGTTCGGCCCCATGATCCCCGTCTTCGCCTTCGACACGGAGGAGGAAGTGCTGGAGAAGGCCAACGCCAGCGACTTCGGCCTGGCCTCCTATCTATTCACACGCAATATAGACCGGGCGATGCGATTCAGCCGGCGGATCGAGGCGGGCATGTGCGGGGTCAACACCGGCCTGATCTCCACCGCTGTCGCCCCGTTCGGCGGGGTCAAGCAGTCGGGCTATGGCCGCGAAGGCTCGATCCACGGCATCGACGAATATGTGGACGTCAAGACGGTGACGCTGGCGCTGAAATAGCGCCGGGTCGCCGGGCCTGTAATTCGCCGCGCTTCTGGGGCATAAGCCCGCGATGAAGTTCCTCGACCAGGCCAAGATCTATATCCGCTCCGGCAACGGCGGCGCGGGTTCCGTGTCCTTTCGACGCGAGAAATTCATTCCGAACGGCGGGCCGGACGGCGGCGACGGCGGCAAGGGCGGAGATGTCTGGATCGAGGCGGTCGAGGGACTGAATACCCTGATCGACTATCGCTATCAGCAGCATTTCAAGGCCCAGACCGGCCACCACGGCCAAGGGCGCCAGATGCACGGCGGCAAGGGCGAAGACGTGCATCTCAAGGTGCCCGTCGGCACCCAGGTGCTGGACGAGGACAAGGAAACGGTCCTGCTGGACATGGACACGCCCGGCAAGATGGAGCTGTTGCTAAAGGGCGGCAACGGCGGCTGGGGCAATGTGCGCTTCAAGGGGCCGACCAACCAGGCGCCGACATACGCCAATCCGGGCCAGGACGGGCAGGAGCGCTGGATCTGGCTGCGGCTGAAGCTGATCGCCGACATCGGTCTGGCGGGGCTGCCGAACGCGGGCAAATCGACCTTCCTGTCGGCCGCCAGCGCCGCCAAGCCCAAGATCGCCGACTATCCGTTCACCACTCTGGCCCCGAACCTGGGGATGGTGGACCTGTCGCCGTCCGAGCGGTTCGTCATCGCCGACATTCCCGGCCTGATCGAGGGCGCCAGCGAGGGCGCGGGATTGGGCACGCGGTTCCTGGGTCATGTCGAACGCTCGGCCAGCCTGATCCACCTGATCGACGGCACCCAGGACGACGTGGTCGAGGCCTACCGCATCATTCGGGGGGAGCTTGAAGCCTATGGCGAGGGTCTGGCGGACAAGGCCGAAATCCTGGCCCTGAACAAGATCGACGCCCTGACGCCGGAGGCGCGCGAGGAGAAGGCCGCCGAACTGGAGGCCGTCGCCGGTCGCCGTCCCATGCTGGTGTCCGGCGTGTCGGGCGAGGGCGTGCCCGCCCTGCTGCGCGCCGCCTGGGCCGAGGTGAAGAAAACGCGCGGCGCCCTGGCCGGCGACAGCGACGCCGACCAGATCAGCGGCTGGCAGCCCTGATCAAGCCTCGGCTGCGGGTTCCGGTTTGGGCTTGCGGCGGGCTGCTTTCGGCTTGTCGATCGCCTTGCCCTCGTTCGCATAGGGCTCGCCGTCGCCCGACAGCAGGATCGCCATCCAGCGCGAGCCCTTGAACTCGGCCAGGATCGCCATGGCCATGACCGCCAGCGGCGTGGACAGGAACATGCCGACCACGCCCCACAGCTTGCCCCAGAAGGCCAGGGCCAGCAGCACCACGACCGGGTCGATATTCTGGTTGTCGCCCTGCATGCGCGGCTGGATGAAGTTGCCGACGACGAACAGGATGACCTGCAACCCGACCAGCAGGATGGCGGCGGGCCAATAGCTTTCGAACTGGACCAGGGCGAACAGCGGCGGCGCCAGGCCCGCGACCGCCCCGCCCAGCACGGGGATGAAGCCGACGATGAAGATGACGAAGGTCCAGAACTCGGCGTTCTGAAGCCCGACCGCCCGCATCAGGATCCAGGCGACGACGCAGATCATCGCGCCGGTCACCGACTGCACCCAGATATAGCCCTCGACCCCGCCGCGCACGCGCTGGAACACCGCGACCGCCTCGTCGCGCTGGGCCTCCGACGGGAACATGGCGACGATCTTGCGCCGGAAGCCGACCTGGGAGGCCAGGAGAAAGCCCAGATAGATCAGGACGAAGAAGGCGCCCGAGGCGATGCCCTGCACCTGGAAAGCCATGGAGGTCAGCCAGCCGCGCACATCGACGCCGTTGATCAGGTCCTGCGCTGTGGGCGGATTGGCCAGACGCACCAGCCCATAGGCGTCGCGAATGATCTGATCGATGCGCGGGCCGATGTTCTGGGATACGCCGGACGCTTCGCCGAAGAAGCCCGCCGCCCCGTTCACGATGATGGCGATGGAGGCGAAGAAGGCCAGCACCACCAGCGTCAGGGCCGCGATCCCGGCCATGCGGCTGTTCAATGGCGTGCGCGCCTCGACCGACCGCTTCACTCCGTCGATCATGATCAGGAGAAAGATGGCCATCGCCAGCGGCGTCAGGATGTCCCGCAGCCAGTAGATCGCCGCCCCGGCCGCGACCGTGGCGATGACGCCGAGGGCATTGCGAGCGGCGACCGAGGACGGCGTGGCGATGGGGTTTTTCATGACCGTGTTGTCGAACCGCCCGCCGTCGCCGTCAATCGCTGTTCCGAGCGCGCGGGGAACGCGCTAGACCTTTGCCGGAGACGCCATCGGAGACCCCAATGCCCGACGCCCTGCCCGGCCTGTTCCTCGGCCAGTCCGACGCCGCCCAGCCGGAAAACCTGCTGTTCAACCGCGCCAACCGCCACGGCGTCGTCGCCGGCGCGACAGGCACCGGCAAGACGGTCACGCTGCAGATCATGGCCCAGGGCTTTTCCGACGCCGGGGTGCCGGTCTTCTGCGCCGATGTGAAGGGGGACCTCTCGGGCATCTCTCAGGTGGGCGCGCCGAACGAGAAGCTGATCGCCCGCGCAGCCGAGATGGGCCTGACCCTGACGCCGCGCGCCGCCCCCACCGTTTTCTGGGACCTGTACGGGCAGAAGGGCCATCCGATCCGCACCACCGTGTCGGAAATCGGTCCGGTGCTGATGGCGCGGATGCTGAACCTGAACGAGGTGCAGGAGGGCGTGCTGACCGTCGTCTTCCACGTGGCGGACAAGGAAGGTCTGCTGCTGCTGGACCTCGACGATCTGAGGAGCCTGCTGGTCTATGTCGGCGAGAACGCCGAGCGGATCGGGCGAGAGGTCGGCAACGTCGCCCCCGCCTCCATCGCCGCCATCCAGCGTGCACTGTTGCAGGTCGAGCAACAGGGCGGCGACGCCTTCTTCGGCGAACCGGCGCTGAAGCTGGAGGACATGATCCGCGTCGGCCTGGACGGCCGGGGCCAGGTCAATGTGCTGGATTCGACCCGGCTGATGAACAGTCCGCGCCTGTATGCGGCCTTCCTGCTGTGGCTGCTGTCGGAGCTGTTCGAGCAGCTTCCCGAGGTGGGCGATCCGGAAAAGCCGCGCCTGGTCTTCTTCTTCGACGAGGCGCACCTGCTGTTCAACGACGCCCCGCGCGCCCTGCTGGAAAAGGTCGAGCAGGTCGTGCGCCTGATCCGGTCCAAGGGGGTCGGGGTCTATTTCGTGACGCAAAACCCGGCCGATATTCCCGACAGCGTCCTGGCCCAGCTGGGCAACCGCATCCAGCACGCGCTGCGGGCCTATACGCCGTCGGAACAGAAGGGGCTGAAGGCCGCCTCGCAGAGTTTCCGCGCCAACGCAGCGTTCGACACGGCCGAGGCCATTCAGGCTCTGGGCGTGGGCGAGGCCCTGGTGTCGGTGCTGGACGAAAAGGGCGCGCCGACCGTCGTGGCCCGCACCAAGATCCGCCCGCCGGCCTCGCGCCTTGGTCCCGCGACCGATACTGAGCGCGCCGCTGTCATGGCCGCCAGTCCGGTGCGGGGCCTTTACGAGCAGGTGCTGAACCGCGAATCCGCCGCCGAAATCCTGGCCAATCGTCATAGCGCCGCCGATCAGGCTGAAATCCAGGCCCAAATTCAGGCCAAGGTGCAGGCCGAGGCCGACAAGGCCGCCGCCATCCAGGCCAAGGCCGATCAGAAGGCCGCCGAGGCGCAGGCGAAGGCTCAAGCTCAAGCCGAAGCGCGGGCGGCGCGCGAGGCCGCAAAGCCTGCGCGTCGGTCATCCCGCGAAACCCCGGTCGAGGCCCTGACCAAGTCGGTCCTGCGCACGGCCGGGTCGACCCTGACCCGCGAGCTGATGCGCGGTCTGCTGGGCGGGTTGAAGCGGCGCTAGGTTCTGCTCGGGTCTTGCAACGGGGCGGGGGCGAGCGCATCTCCCGCCCATGTTCATCCAGACCGAACCCACGCCCAATCCGAACGTGTTGAAGTTCCTGCCCGGCCGCGATGTCTCTCCGACCGCCGCGCTGGAATATCGCACCATTGACGAGGCGACGGCCTCTTCGCTTGCGGAGGCGCTGTTCGAAGTTGAAGGCGTCGACGGCGTCTTCTTCGGCGCCGACTATGTGTCCGTGACCCGCCAGCCCCAAGGGCCGGAGTGGTCCGAGATGAAGGCGCCGATCCTGGGCGTCGTCATGGATCACTTCGTCTCGGGTCAGGCGCTGACGCGCGGCGTTGGCGGCGAAACCGACGGCCATGCCGAGGACGACAGCGAGATCGTCGCCGAGATCAAGGCCCTGCTGGACAGCCGCATTCGCCCCGCCGTGGCCCAGGACGGCGGCGACATCCTGTTCGATTCCTTTGACGAGGCGACCGGCGTTCTGAACCTGCGGATGCGCGGCGCCTGCGCCGGCTGTCCGTCGTCGTCGGCGACCTTGAAGGCCGGGGTCGAGCAGATGATGCGCCACTATGTGCCCGAGGTGACGCGGGTCGAGCAGACCCTCTGATCCGGACGCGGTGGCGGTTCTGCGACGCGCCGCCTAGAAGACGCCCATGAGACTTCTGGTGATCGATACGGCGCTCGGCGCCTGCACGGCGGCGGTGTTCGAGGACGATCGCGCGCTCGCCATGCGCTTCGAGCCTATGACCAAGGGGCACCAGGAACGGATCGGCGGCCTGGTGCGCGACGTCATGGCCGAGGCGGGCGGCGGTTTCGACAGCCTGGACCGGATCGGCGTCACGGTCGGACCGGGCTCGTTCACCGGTCTGCGCGTCGGTCTGGCCTTTGCCCAGGGTCTGGGCGCGGCGCTGGATCGGCCGGTCGTCGGTCTGTCGGCGCTGGACGCGCTCGCCGCCTCGCTCGCCAATCAAGACGGCCCCATCGCAGCCCTGATCGATGCGCGGCGCGGTCAGGTCTATGCGCGCCTCTTCGCCGACGGTGGGCCGCTTGGCCCCGATGAAGCGTTGTCGGTGGAAGAGGGCGCGCGGCGGATCGCCGACATCGGATCGGGCGTCGCCCTGGTCGGCAATGGCGCGGCGGTCGTGACCCAGGCCTTCCCCGATCTGCCCTTCGGCCATCTGGACGACCGGGTCGCACCGTCGCCGGAGGCGCTGGCGCGCCTGGCCGCCGTCGCCGATCCGGCGATCCAGCCGCCCCGGCCGCTCTATCTGCGCGCGCCCGACGCCACGCCGCCCAGCCGCCTGCCGGGCCAGCCGCGCCAGCCTGCGTCATGACGGCGGCGGACCCCGCCTCACTCGCCGCCCTTCACGCCCAGGCCTTTGCTGCGCCGTGGGGCGCCGACACCTTCGTCGATCTGTTGTCTCAGCCAGGCGTGCTGGCGGTCAGCGAGGCCGACGGCTTCATCCTGATCCGGACCGTGGTCGACGAGGCGGAAATCCTGACCCTGGCCGTGGTCCCGTCCGCGCGCCGCCATGGACTGGGGCGGCGCCTGGTCGAGGCGGCGGCCGTCGCTGCAGCCCAGGCCGGCGCGACGCGGCTGTTCCTGGAGGTCGCCGACGACAATGTCGCCGCGCGCGGCCTGTATGAGCGGACCGGGTTCGATCCGATCGGTCGCCGCAAAGCCTATTATGCGGGGGCCGACGGATCGCGGAGCGATGCGGTGGTGATGAGCCGCGACCTCTATGCGCCTGACGCCAACCTGACGCTTCCCTGATGCGATCCAAGCCCCTATTCTAGGCGCATGGACCGGATCGAAAAACTCTGCGCCGAGCGCGGCATGCGTATGACCGAACAGCGCCGGGTGATCGCCCGGGTGCTGTCCAACGCCGCGGACCACCCGGACGTCGAGGAGCTGTATCGCCGCGCCTCGGCCATCGATCCGCACATCTCCATCGCCACCGTCTATCGCACCGTGCGCCTGTTCGAAGAGGCGGGCGTGGTCGAGAAGCACGACTTTGGCGACGGCCGCAGCCGCTATGAAGAGGCCGGCGACGATCACCATGATCACCTGATCGACACCAAGTCGGGCGAGGTGATCGAATTCTTCGACGCCGAGATCGAGCGGCTGAAGAACGAGATCGCGGAACGGCTGGGCTTCCAGCTGATCGGCCACAAGCTCGAGCTCTATGGCGTTGCGATCGAGGGCGCCGAGCCGTCCAAGCGCGAAGGCCTGATCTTCACCCGCCATGCGGCGCGCGTCGATCCCGCCGATGTGGATGCGGGCTGACGCTCGGCTTGTCGCGACGCTTGCGGGCGATCATAAGCCCACGATGACCGAGACACTGGTTCCTCAAGTCGAGACGGCGCCCCAAAAACGTCTGTTCATCAAGACCTACGGCTGTCAGATGAACGTCTATGACTCCGAGCGCATGGCCGATGTGCTGCGCCCGCTGGGCTATGGCGTCACCGACAACGTGAAGGCCGCCGACTTCGTCATCCTGAACACCTGCCACATCCGCGAGAAGGCGGCTGAGAAGATCTATTCCGAGCTCGGCAAGCTGCGCGAGATGCGCGATATCCGGCGCGAGACCGGCGGGGACCTGACCATCGCCGTCGCCGGCTGCGTCGCCCAGGCCGAGGGCGAGGAGATCATGCGTCGCCAGCCGGCCGTCGACATCGTCGTCGGCCCTCAAGCCTATCACCAGTTGCCCGAGCTTCTGACCCGCACGGCGCGGGCGCGGGGCGAGCGGATCGGCGCGGACTTCGCTCCTGACGACAAGTTCGACGCCCTGCCTGCAGCCCGCTTCACCGAGGGGCCGACCGCCTTCCTGACGGTGCAGGAGGGTTGCGACAAGTTCTGCACCTTCTGCGTCGTGCCCTATACACGCGGCGCCGAATGGTCGCGGCCGATGGCGGCGGTGCTGGAAGAGGCGAGACAACTGGCGGATCGGGGCGTGCGCGAGGTCACCCTGCTGGGCCAGAACGTCAACGCCTATGACGGCGAGCAGCCGGACGGGCGCAAGGCGACCCTGGCCGAACTGGCCTATGCCCTGGCCGAGATCCGCGGCCTGGACCGCATCCGCTATACGACCAGCCATCCCAACGACATGGCCGATGAGTTGATCGCCGCGCATGGCGATCTGGAAGCCTTGATGCCCTATCTGCACCTTCCGGTTCAGGCGGGGTCGGATCGCGTTTTGCGGGCGATGAACCGCAAGCACGGGCGTCAGAAATATTTTGATCTGATCGACCGGATCCGCGTCGCGCGGCCGGATATCGCCATCGCGGGCGACTTCATCGTCGGCTTCCCGGGTGAGACGGATCGGGAGTTCGAGGATACGCTGGATCTGGTGCGGCGTGTGAACTACGCGGGGGCCTTCGCCTTCGCCTATTCGCCGCGACCAGGCACGCCGGCGGCGGGCATGGGCAAACAGGTCGAGCCGGAGGTCGTCAAGGACCGACTGCATCGCCTGATCGCCCTGCTGACGGAACAGCAGACCGCCTTCAACGCGGCGCAGGCCGGCCGGACGCTGAACGTGCTGTTCGACAAGCCGGGACGGCACGGCCACCGTCGCCAGGCGATCGGTCGATCCCCATATCTTCAATCGGTCCACGTCGATAACGCGGATCATCTGATCGGGCAGATCGTTCCGGTCGAGATCATCGCCGGCCAGCAGAACAGTCTGTCGGGCCGGCTAGCCCCCAACGGGCTGATGCAGCCGAGCCCCGCGGTTTCGACGGCAGCCCAAGAAGAAAAGGCCGCTTGATGGCGCGTGAGTCTGAATTCGTCCCCTTGAACGATGCCGAACTGCGGGCGGTCATCGGGCCGAATAGTCGCCACGTCGCCCTGATCGAGGACGCCTTCAAGGTGCTGGTCGAGGCCCCGGGCGGCGGGGTCTCCGTCAACGGCGGCGCACGCGACCGCACGGACGCCCGCCAGGTGATCGAGGACTTGGCCAAGCGCGCGGCCCTGGGCGCCGAAGTCACCGAGGCCGACGTGCGCGCAGCCCTGGGCCAGGCGCGCGGCGGTCGCGGCACGCCCGGCATGGCGGCGGCGGGCGTGTCGCTGCCGGGCGGCAAACGCGGCGCCATCGTGCCCAAGACCAAGGCGCAGGCCGCCTATCTGGACATGCTGGGCCGGTGCGAACTGAGCTTCGGCGTCGGCCCGGCGGGCACCGGCAAGACCTTTTTGGCGGCGGCGTATGGCGCATCGCTGCTGCGGCGGGGGCAGGTGGACCGGCTGGTCATCACCCGCCCGGCGGTCGAGGCGGGCGAGAAGCTGGGCTTTCTGCCCGGCGACCTGAACGAAAAGGTCGATCCCTATCTGGCGCCGATCTGGGAGGCGCTGAACGACATTCTGGGCGCCGAGGACGTGCAGCGGCGTCGCGACAAGGGCGAGATCGAAGCCGCCCCGATCGCCTTCATGCGCGGCCGCACGCTCAGCCATGCCTTCGTTATCGTCGATGAGGCCCAAAACACCAGTCGTCTGCAGATGAAGATGGTGCTGACGCGCCTGGGCGAGGGTGCGCGGATGGTGGTCACGGGCGATCCGTCGCAGATCGACCTGCTGAACCCGCGCGATTCCGGCCTGGCCCACGCCCTGCGGATTCTGGACGGGGTTCAGGGTGTCGGCATCCTGAAGTTCGAGGCTTCCGACGTGGTGCGTCACGCCATGGTGGAGCGGATCGTGCGCGCCTATGACGCCGACGCCGCGCGCGGACGCCCCGCCCCGGACCTCGAAGACCCCGCATGATCGAGATTGAAGTCGAGGCCGAGGCCTGGACCGGCGCCCTGCCGGACGTCGAGGCCATCGTCGAACGCGCGGCGCAGGCCGCGCTGGGCACGGTGGAGGGCGATATCGTCGTCCTGCTGACTGACGACGCCGCCGTGCGCGCGCTGAACGGACGGTTTCGCGACAAGGACAGGCCGACCAATGTCCTGTCCTTCCCGGCGCCGGAAAACGCGTTTCCGCATCTGGGCGACATCGTCCTGGCTTATGGCGTCTGTGCGACCGAGGCCGAAGCGCAGGGCAAGACCCTGGCCGATCATCTGAGCCATCTGGTCGTCCACGGCGTGCTGCACCTCTTGGGCCGCGACCACGAAGACGACACCGAGGCCGAGGAGATGGAGGCCGAAGAGCGCGAAATCCTGGCCCAGATCGGCGTCGCCGACCCCTATCTCGCCGAGCAGGACTGACCCGATGTTCCCCGACGCCCTGCTGGACCGTTTCGCGGCCCCGATCCGCGCCCTGCCCGACAGGAAGCGCGCCCTGACGTGGCGGCTGATCCGCATCGTTCTGGCGCTGCTGGCCGGCGCCGGGACGGCCTTCGCTCATCCGCCGTTCGGAGTGTTGATCGGTCTTCTGGGCTATCCGCTGCTGATGATCCTGTCGGAGCGGTCCGACACGGTGCGCGGCGCCTTCTGGATGGGTTGGCTGGCGGGGTTCGCCTATTTCTTTGTCGGGTGCTGGTGGGTGGCCGAGGCGTTTTTCGTCAATCCCGAACAGGCGTGGATGGCGCCGTTTGCGGCCAGCCTGCTGCCGGCGGGCCTGGGCCTGTTCTGGGGCACCGCCTGCGCCCTCTATCGTCGGTTCGCGCCGCTGGGCGCCGTGCGGGTGCTGCTGTTCGCCGCCCTGTTCTGCGCCGCTGAATGGCTACGCGGCCATGTGCTGACGGGCTTTCCGTGGAACCCGGCAGGCGCGACCTGGCGTGCGGGCGGCGGCATGTCCCAGTTCGCCTCGGTCGTCGGCGTCTATGGGCTGAGCCTGGTGACAGTCGTGGCGACGGCGGCTTTCGCGCCTCTGATCGGGCCGGGCGACAAGCGCAGCCGCCTGATCTCTGCAGGCCTGGGCGCCTCGGCCTTGATCGCCGTCGGCGGGTTCGGCGCCGTCAGGCTGGCGCAGTCGGATCTTCAGTTCACCGACACAGTCGTCCGTCTGGTTCAGGCCGATGTGAAGCAGGAGACCAAATGGTCGCCTGAGGCCTATCGCTCCATCGTCGATCGCTATGTCGCCCTGACGGGTCAGGCGGCGGCGCGGACGCCCAATGTCGTGGTCTGGCCCGAAGGCGCCCTGCCCGCCTCGGCCAACGACGTCTTCGCCTCGGCCGACGCCCAGGCTATCGCGGGGGCCCTGCGTCCGGGACAGACCCTGCTGATGGGCCTGGCGCGCGGCGAGCCGGACCTGACCGCGCCCGAGGGCGCGCGCTATTACAACAGCCTGTTCGCCCTGGCCGACGAGGGCGGGGCGGGCCTGAGGGTCGCCGCCGTCTATGACAAGCACCGGCTAGTGCCGTTCGGCGAATACCTGCCTCTGGGGTCGATCATGACCTCCATCGGCCTGCGCAGCCTGGTGCATATGCCCGGCGACTTTTCCGCCGGGCCGACGCCAGCGCCGATCTCTGTTCCGGGCGCCCCGCCGGCGCAGGTTCTGATCTGCTACGAGAGCCTGTATCCCGGCTTCACCCCGGGCGCAGCCGGGCGGCCCGAGTGGATCGTCAATGCGTCCAACGACGCCTGGTTTGGCGCGACCTCGGGCCCGCGCCAGCACCTGAACCTGGCCAGCTATCGCGCCATAGAGACCGGCCTGCCCATCGCGCGGGCCACCCCGACCGGCATTTCGGCCATGATCGACCCGTGGGGCCGGATCGTCGAGGGCCAACGGCTGGAGCCGGGCGTCATGGGCGTCATCGACGCCCCCCTGCCCCGTCCGACGGGCGTAACGCCCTACGGTCGATTTGGCGATTTCCTGTTCTTTTTCTCAGTGCTAACAGCGTTCATCCTGTCCTTGTGGCCGTCGATCCGGCGATCTAGGGTCCAGGGGAATCAAGCAGCGATCTAGGTGAAGGGTGACGGCGATGGCGCGTGAAAAGGACGAGGATCCGCATCCCGTCGATCGCCATGTCGGCCGTCGCGTTCAGGAAAAGCGTCTCGACCTTGGCCTGACCCAGACCGCCCTCGCCAAAGCCGTCGGCGTCAGCTTCCAGCAGGTGCAAAAGTACGAGAAGGGCACGAACCGCGTCTCGGCCTCGAAACTGTTCGAAATGGCCGAGTTCATGAAGGTCGGCATCCCCTTCTTCTTCGACGGCTACAGCAGCGCGACGGTCGGCGTCGCCGAAGAGGCGCCCGCCTTCGACCACGAGCATCGTCCGACCAAGACCAGCGTTGAGATCACCCGCCTGGCGCCGTGCCTGCCCGCGCGCAAGCAGAAGCTGATCCTGGACATGATGCGGGATATGCTGGGCGACGACGACGCCCAGAACTGAGATCTAACCGACCGCGACGATCTCGGCCGACTGACCGGCCACCGTCACCTCGTCGCCGACCCTTTTGCCCATGACGGCGCGGGCGAGGGGCGAGACATGGCTGACCGAGCCTGCGGCCGGATCGGCCTCGTCTTCGCCGACGATGCGCCAGGTCTGGGCGCGCCCATCCTCGCGCTCGATGGAGACGGAACCCCCGAACCGCACAGCCCCATCGTCCTCGGTCGGCGCGATCAGTTGGGCCGAGGCGCGCCGTGCGGACCAGTAGCGGAGGTCCCGCGTCGCGCGCGCCATGGCGGTGCGGTCGCTCTCGATCGAGCCTTGCACCTGGGCGGCGGTATAGGCGGCGCGGGCCGAGGCCAGTTCGGCCTCGATCGCGGCCAGCCCCTCGGGCGTGACCAGATTGGGATGGGGCGAGATCGGGCGGTCCGCCAGGTCGGCGGCAGTGGCTTCCAGATCTTCTTCGCGGGTGAAGGCAACGCTCATGGTGGGGAACATAGCGATGACGACGCCTATAGCCAGCGCGGCCGCAAGCGCGCAAAGCCACGCCATGCAACAGTCGCCCAGTCTTACGACCTCCCGCACCGTCCATGTGATCGGCGCCGGGCCCGCCGGATTGATGGCGGCCGAACGGCTGGCGCAGGCGGGGACAACGGTCGTGGTGCACGACCGGATGCCGTCCGTGGCCCGCAAGCTGCTGATGGCCGGGCGCGGCGGGCTGAACCTGACCCATTCGGAACCGCTGGACCGGTTTATGACGCGCTATGGTCCCGCCCAGCCGACGGCCGCCGCCTGGATCGACCGGTTCACGCCTGCCGACCTGACCGCCTGGGTCGAGGCACTGGGGCAGGAAACCTTCGTCGGCTCAAGCGGGCGGGTGTTTCCAAAGGCCATGAAGGCGTCGCCACTGGTGCGGGCCTGGCTGGCGCGGCTGGAGACGCAGGGGGTCGACGTCCGCACGCGCTCGCGCTGGAGCGGTTGGCGCAACGGCGCGCTGACGTTCGAGACGCCGGAGGGCGAGCGGCTGGAACGGCCCGACGCCGTGGTCCTGGCTTTGGGCGGCGCCAGCTGGCCGCGCCTGGGTTCGGACGGGGCCTGGACGCCGTGGCTGGAAGCGCAGGGCGCCGCCGTGTCGCCGTTCCGTCCGGCCAATGTCGGCTTCGATGTGGCCTGGTCGGCGCTGTTCCGTGATCGGTTCGCGGGCCAGCCGCTGAAAGGCGTCGCTGTCACCTATGGCGACCGGACGGCGCGGGGCGAAGCGATGATCGCCCGTTACGGTATTGAGGGCGGCGCCATCTATGCGCTGTCCGCCGCGCTGAGGACGACGGTCGAGACGGCGGGGCGCGCCGAGATCCAGATCGACCTGAAGCCGGATGTGGCGGTCGGAAAACTGACCGACCGGCTGTCGAAGCCGCGCGGCAAGGCCAGCCTGTCGAACCATCTGCGCAAAGTGGTCGGACTGGAGTCGGCCGCCGTCGCCCTGTTGTATGAGGCCGGTCCCCTGCCTGCCTCGCCTCGGGCCTTGGCCGAATGGATCAAGGCGATGCCGCTGACCCTGACCGGAGTTCAGGGACTGGAGCGGGCGATTTCCTCGGCGGGCGGCGTCAAACTGGACGGCGTGGACGAACGGCTGATGCTGGCCGCGCGTCCGGGTGTCTTCGTCGCCGGCGAGATGCTGGATTGGGAGGCGCCGACCGGCGGCTATCTACTTCAGGCCAGTTTCGCCTCCGCCGTCGTCGCGGCCGAGGGCGTTATCGACTGGCTCGACAGCCGGGACTGAGAAAGGCAGGGTCGCGCGGTTCGATCAGGAGTATCCGATGCGCCACGCCCTCCCTGCTGTTTCCGTCTTGGCCTTGATGATGGCCTGGTCCCCGGTCCTGGCGCAGGAGACGGCGCCGAACATCGACGCCGCGCGGATGAATGAGTCGGTTCGGGTTCTGGCGTCGGACGATTTCGAAGGCCGCGCCACCGCCTCGGCCGGCGAGGAAAAGACCGTCGCCTGGCTCGTCGAACAGTTCAAGGCCGCGGGGGCCGAGGGCGGCGGGCCGGACGGCGCCTTCGTCCAGGTCGCCCGTCTGTCACGCACGCGCCAGGACGGTCCGGCGACCGTCGCCGCGACCGTCGGCGGCAAGACCATCAGCCTGGAGCGCGGTCCCGACGTTCTGGTGTCCAGCGACCGTCCGACCAACCACATCACGGTGACCGCCGCGCCCGTGGTCTTCGTCGGCTACGGCGCCACGGCGCCCGAGCGCCAGTGGGACGATTTCAAGGACATGGACGTGCGCGGCAAGGTCATCGTCGTCCTGGTCAACGATCCCGACTTCCAGGCGCCCGACGGCGATCCGGTCGCGGGCAAGTTCGACGAAAACGCCATGACCTTCTATGGCCGCTGGACCTACAAGTTCCAGGAGGCGGGTCGTCGTGGCGCGGCGGGCGTGCTGGTGGTGCATGAGACGGCCGGCGCCGGCTATCCCTGGTCGACGCTGCAGAACTCATCGGCCGCGCCCAAGTTCGACATCGTGCGCGCCAACCCCGACGCCGAGCTCGCGGCGTTCCAGGGCTGGATCCAGCGCGCCAAGGCGGAAGAGCTGTTCACCGCCGCCGGCCTGGACTTCGCCGCCCTGAAGGACAGAGCGCGCAGCGCCGATTTCAAGCCCGTCGTCCTGCCCGACCTGACGATGAGCGTCGATTTCGGCCAGATCGCCGACAAGGTGGAGACCAGGAACGTCATCGCCCGCATTCCCGGCTCCGAACGCCCGGACCAAACCGTGATGTACGGCGCCCATTGGGACGGCTACGGCGTCGGCACCCCGAACGCCCAGGGCGACAAAATCTATAATGCGGCGGTGGACAATGCGACTGGCGTCGCCGCCCTGCTGGAGCTGGCCCACGCCTTCGCCGAGGGTCCGCGTCCGAAGCGGTCGGTCGTCTTCGCCGCTTGGTCGGGCGAAGAGGCGGGCCTCTTGGGTTCAACCTATTACGCCGCCAATCCGGTCTGGCCGCTGGAGACCACGGTCGCCAACATCAACGTCGACAGCCTGTTGCCAGGGACCGAGATCGACCCGAACGTCGTCGTCATCGGCAAGGGCAAGAACCAGCTGGACGACATTCTGGCGCGCCACGCGACCGAGACGGGCCGCACCCTGATCGCCGATCCGGCGCCCCAGGCCGGGGCCTTCTATCGCTCGGACCATTTCCCCCTGGCGCTGAAGGGCGTGCCGGCCCTGTTCTCAGCGGCGGGCTTTACCGGCGCCAGCGCCGCCAGCCGAGACTACGTCCAGAACCGCTATCATCAGCCCACGGACGAATGGGATTCGACCTGGACGATGGACGCCGCCGCCGCCGATGTCGCCCTGATCTACGCGGTCGGTCGCGAACTGGCGGACGGCGACCAATGGCCGGAATGGAACGCGGGCGCCGAGTTCGGCCCGGCGCGCGATACCTCGAAAGCGTCGCGGCGCTAGAGTTCCAGCTGAAGCTCGGGCGCGGCGGCGGTGGTCGCGGCGCCCAGCGGCAGGTGCAGGATGAAGGCGGCGCCCTTGCCCGGCTCGCTTTCGACCTCGGCCCAGCCGCCGTGCAGTTCGACCAGGG
Organism: Brevundimonas sp. Leaf280; assembly: GCF_001422455.1. Taxonomy (NCBI): domain Bacteria; kingdom Pseudomonadati; phylum Pseudomonadota; class Alphaproteobacteria; order Caulobacterales; family Caulobacteraceae; genus Brevundimonas; species Brevundimonas sp. Leaf280. The sequence goes on from NZ_LMNC01000005.1 coordinate 111,839, forward strand.
CCTTCACCAAGGCCAGACCCACGCCGGGACCGCCCCTCTCGCGCCGCACGAAGCGGTCGAAGACGTGGGCCTGAAGATGATAGGGGATTCCGCGCCCGGTGTCGGACACCGTCAAGCGGATTTCGGACGGGCCGGTCTCGGCCTTCAGCTCCACCGCCCCGCCTTCGGACACGGCGCGCGCCGCATTCTCCAGCAGATGATCCAGCGCCTGGCCGATGCGGTGTTCGTCGGCGCGGATGGGTTTGAGATCGGCAGGACAGGAAACGGTGAGTGTGGCGCCGCGTCCCTCGACCCGCGCCCGAACCTTTTCGGCGGCCTGGCTCAGCAGGTCGCAGACCCGCAGATCGCCCAGCGACAGCTCCATCTCTCCGGCGTCGATCTGGGCCATGTCCAGCACGTCGTCGATGGAGCGGGCCAGTTGGCTGGCGGCGATGCGGATGGCGCCTGCGTGCTGGCGGCTGCGCTCGGGCAGGTCGCCCATCGTCTCCAGCAGTTCGGAATAGCCGACGATGGTCGTCAGCGGCGTGCGCAGCTCATAGGAGACGCTGCCCACGAACTCGCGCTTCAGCGCCTGGCTTTCGGCCAGGGCCTGTTCGCGCTGAACGAGCGCCTGCTCCAGCCCGCGTCGCGCGGTCACGTCCGAGAAGGCGACCAGGGTCGCGCCGTCCGGCAGGGGGCGAGTCTGCCAGGCGGCGACGCGACCGTCCACGGTCCGGCCCTCGCCGGAGATGGCGACGCGGCTTTCGGGGTCGGGATCGGCGACGCGCGCCTTCAGCCCCAGCCACAGGGCGGGATCGGGCAGCACGGCCTTGCACAGTTCGGCTAGGGCGTCGAAGTCCGAGGCCGTCGCGATCTTGTCCGCCGACAGGTTCCAGAAGGTCTCGAACGCCTCATTATGCAGCCGCAGTCGGCCGTCCGAGCCAAACACCGCGACCGCGTCGTTCAACTTGTCCAGCGTCGCGCGCTGGACCTGGATCTGGGCGTTGAAGCGGCTGCGCAGCTTCAGCTCGTCGGTGATGTCCGAGAAGATCAGCAGAATGCCGCCCAGCGGGTGCGGCTGCCGCACGACGCGCAAAGTGCGCCCGTCCGGCAGGGACCAGCTGTCGTCCGGCGAGGCCTCCGACGCGCCATAGAACTCAAGCTCGCGCGCCTTCCAGCCGGCGTAGTCGACGACCTCGGGCAGGCTGCGACGCTGGCGCAGACGATCCAGCAGCTCGGCATGGGTCGGACGTTCGTCCAGCCAGGCCGCGTCGATGTCGAACAGGGTCTGGAAGGCGGTGTTGTGGAAGGCCAGCCGCTTCTGCGGGCCGAAGATGGCCACGGCGTCGGCCAGGTGGTTCAGCGTCTCGTCATGGGCATCGACGTGGCGGCGCAGGGTGTCGCGCGTCTCTTCCGCCTCGGTCACCTCGATGGCGAAGGCCGTGACGGCGCCGCCGCCCGCTGGCTCGGCGATGATGCGCCAGGCGCGCCGCGCGCCCCCGCCGGTCGTCCAGCGGAAGCCCTCCTGTCGCACGCCCAGCCGCGCGGCCTCGGCGACCAGGGCGTCGGCGCCGCGGTCGAAAGACACGCCCTTTTCGACGGCGTCGTCGATGCTCTCGGCATTGGTTTCGTTCAGCCAGGCGCGGTTGGCCCAGGCCAGCTTGCCGGTCCCGTCCACGACCCAGGTCGGGGTCGGCGAGGCGTCGCCCAGCAGGGCCAGGCCGCTTTCGGTCGCATCCGCCCCGGTCAGGGTGAAGCGCGAGGCGGGCGACAGCCGCAGCCAGGCCGAACCGCCCGCGACCCGCCCCTCGATCCGCCAGGGCTCCACATCGTCCAGCGCGACCAGACCTTCGAACGCCTGACCTTCGTGAACCAGGGCGTCGATCAGCGCGCCGTGGGTGATCCGGAGTTTGTTCAGGACGGCGGCCCCGGCCTCGGCGTCTTCACCCGCCAGCCGCGCGATCAGTTCGGCCGAACCGATCGGCAGACCGGCCGCCTGCCCGTCCGGCGTCAGGGCCAGGCTGACGTCGTCGAAGGCGCGCAGCATGGCGTCATGGCGGCTGAGGTCGGCCAGGGCCTCGACCCGCTCGCGCTCGGCGGCGACGGCGGTCTCATGCAACCGCCCACGCAGCAGCAAGGCCCAGGCGCTGACGGCCATGGCCAGTCCGGCTGCGCCCGCTGTGGCGACATAGGCGATGTCGGCCTCGGCCATTCGTGTCCCTGGAGAAGAGTCTCAGCCCCGATTCGCTAACCATACTCCAAGCGCGCGAAAAAGCGGCAGTCTCGTGATCGCGTCATCGCGCCCCGTTGCGGCAGGGCGTCGGGGCGGCGATATCGCGGGCATGACCGACCCGATCGCCCCCTCCCTCGACGACTTCGCCCGCCTGGCTCAGGAGGCGTTCGACGCCCTGCCCGGACCGTTCAAGCAGGCGGCGGGCGAGGTGGTCATCCGCATCGACGACTTCGCCGACGAGGCGACGCTGGCGGAGATGGAGATCGAGGATCCGTTCGAGCTGACGGGCCTGTATCATGGCGTGGACATCGGCCGGCGCGACAGCCTGGGCCCGGCGGCCGAGCCGTCGCGGGTCTTCCTCTATCGGCGTCCCATCCTGGACGAGTGGTGCGAGCGCGGCGACGTGGGGATCGGCGAACTGATCGCCCACGTCCTGATCCACGAGATCGGCCATCACCTGGGTCTGACCGACGACGACATCCACGCCATCGAGGACGACACGGACTGAACCCGGCCTATTTGGTCGCCGGATAGGGCGTCGTCACCGCGCCGGAGATCATGCCGGGAATGGCCTCGCCCAGGCCCAGCAGGATGAACTGGATTGCCAGGGCGCACAGGATCAGCCCCAGCACCTTGACGATGATCGCCATGCCGACCTCGCCCAGCAGGCGGCTGAGCGACCCGGTCAGGGCGAAACAGACGAAGGAGACGGCGCAGGCCGCCGCGATCGCCACCAGCGAGCCCATGGTTCCAGCATAGCCCAGCTTGGCCGCCTCGCCCGCCTGGATGATGACCGCCGAGATGGCGCCGGGGCCGATCATCAGCGGGATGGCGAAGGGCACGACCAGGCGTTGGAAACGTCGGCGGGCATAGCCGCGCACGTCCTTGGAATCGGCCAGCGCATCCTTGTCGGCGAACATGGCCAGGAAGTCGCCGCGCGCCATGTCCAGCCCCAGGAACAGCAGCAATATGCCGCCCGCGATGCGGAACGCCGCCAGCGAAATGCCAAAGAACTGCAACAGGCCCAGGCCTGTGAACAGGAAGAAGGCCAGGAAGACGGCGGCGAAGGCGCAGATCAGGGCCGAGACCGAAATCCGCTGACGCAGGGTCGCCCCGGCCGTCGCGGCGGCGAAGATCGGCAGATTGCCGATCGGGTCCACCAGGGCGAACAGGGTCACGAACAGGTTGACACCCAAATCGACTGCGTTCATCGCCTGCCCTCGCCCTCAATCCATCACGCCGCCCTGCCGACGCGCCCTCGTGTCCGGCATAGCCGCTCAGCGCGAGTCCGTCGATGACCGATCCCCAAACCTCCTCCGATCGCGCGCCCGACGAGCGGATCATCTGCGCCCTGGACGTCCCGACGACGGCCGAGGCGGCCGCTCTGGCCGAGCGGATCGGCGACGCGATCGGCTTCTATAAGGTCGGACTGCAACTGTTCGCGGTCGACGGCATGGCGCTGGCGCGTGAGCTGAAGGCGCAGGGGCGAAAGATCTTCCTGGACTGGAAACTGCACGACATCGGCGCGACCGTGGAGAAGGCGACGGCCAATCTGGCGGGCGCCGATTGCGACCTGCTGACGGTGCATGCGCGGCCCCAGGTCATGGCGGCGGCGGCGCGCGGCGCGGCGGGTTCAAAGATGAAGGTGCTGGGGGTTACGGTCCTGACCAGCCTGACGGCCGACGATTTGGCCGCCGACGACCACAGCCTGTCGCCGGCCGATCTGGTCGACCGGCGCGTGAGGCAGGCGCTTGAGGCCGGGATCGACGGCGTCGTCTCCAGCCCGCACGAGGCAGCGCGTGCTCGGGCTCTGGCGGACGAGGCGGGCCGGCCCGACTTTCTGATCGTCACGCCCGGCGTACGACCGGTCGGCGCCGCGCTGGACGATCAGGCGCGGGCGGCGACGCCACAGGCGGCGCTTCAGGCCGGCGCGACCCATCTGGTCATCGGCCGGCCGATCACGGCGGCGACCGATCCGCGCGCGGCCGCGCAAGCGATCGCACAGCAGATCGCCCTGATCTGAGACAGACCAGGGCGACCGTTCGTCTTCAGTTATTCCAGCGCGAAGCGATCAGCCGCGCTCGCCCGGCTCCTGGGCGTAGCCGTGACGCGGCGGGGCGTGGGGCGCAGGCGCCTCGGGCGGCGGCAGATCGCCGTAGTAGCCCGACGGCACCGGCGGGGGGGGCGGAGGCGGCGGGGCGGTGTTCACTTCCGGCGGCGCGACATAGACCTGGGCCGGGGCCACATTGACCGGTGCGGACTGCACATAGACCGGCGACTGATCGACATAGACCGGGCCGCCGACCTCGACCTGGGCGGGCGCGACATTGACCTGGGCCGGGGCGACCTGGATGTGTTGCGGGCCGATGTTGACGGGCGCCGACTGCACATAGACCGGGGCCTGATCGACGTAGACGGGCGGGCCGACATCGACCTGGGCCGGGGCCAGGTTCACCTGCGACGGAGCCACCTGAACGCGCTGCGGCCCGATGTTCACCGGCGGCGCCTGCACATAGATGGGCGGCTGTTCGATATAGGTGGGCGGTCCCATCTCGATCTGGGGCGGGGCCATGCTGACCTGAGACGGGGCGACATAGATGCGCTGCGGCGCGATCTGGACGGGCGGCGCCTGGACATAGACCGGCGGCTGATCGACGTAGCTTTGCTCGTAACGCTGCTCATAGCGTTGTTCGTAGCGAACCGGCGGGCGAACGGGCGGACGGCAGTTGCAGTCGACCGGACGTCCCGGATACGGACGCCAGCCGATGTAGTCACGGCCGAACCCATAGACCGGATAGCCGACCGGGGCGCTGACCGGAGGACGGCCGACCAGGACCGAGGTCGCGCTGACGCCGCCGACATAGCCGCCGCCGTAATAGCCGTCCGAATAACCGCCGCTTCCGACGTAGGTCGTGCCGCCGCCGACATAGCCGCGTTGGAAGCTGGACGAACTGGAATAGGATCGGGCGCTGCTCGCCGAATAGCTGGAGGCGCTCGCATAGGCGTTGGCGTTGGCGTTGGCGCCGCCGTTCACGTTCACATTGACGTTGTGGTTGGCGTTGTAGTTGCCGCCGCCATAGTGACCGCCGCCGCCGCATCCGCCGCCGCAGCCGCCGCCGGGGTGGCCGCCACCATAACCCCCGTGACCGGGACCACCGGCCAAAGCGGGCGCTGCGGAGAGCAGCAGAGCCGCCGACGCGGCGGTAAGTATCGACTGTATCGTCACGGGACAGACTCCTCTGAGTTGTCCCGTGACTGGCAAGTCCGGCGCCTGTTTCTTAAGGCGTGGTTAACCTTTGCGCCCGTCGCAGCAGGCCCGGCGGGTCAGAAATCGACCGCCAGCCCCTTCTTCTCCCAGTCGCCGAAACGGGTCGGTTCGGGACCGGTCGGACCGCCGTATTCCGTATCCGCTTGAACCGTCGATTCCGCCGCGCGACGATCCGCCGCTTCCTGAAGCGCGCGCCGCGCGGCCTCGCTGAGCTGCCGTTCAGGCGTGGCGTGGGGCACGTCGGCATTGAAAACGGGCGCCGCAACCGGCGTTTCGTCGGCGTCATTCGGCGCGAGGGTGGGATGTTCGGTCACAGGGCGGCTCCCTTGAGGCTTGATGCGCCTTCTCTCAAATAGAGGTTCAAGCCCGTGACGCCAGACGGATCGGGAATGGAACCGCGATGAACCATCTGAAGACCTTCATTCTGTTGGCGGCGATGACTGCCCTGTTCGCAGGGGTCGGCTATATGATCGGTCGCGGCCCCGGCATGGCGATCGCCCTGCTGCTCGCGGGCGGGATGAATCTGTTCAGCTACTGGAACGCCGACAAGATCGTGCTGAAGATGTACCGGGCCCAGCCGGTAGATGAGCAGCACCCCAACGCCGTGGTCCGCAACTATGTCGCCGACGTGCGTCAGATGGCCCGCGACGCCGGCCTGCCCCAGCCGCAGGTCGCCATCATTCCCAATGATCAGCCCAACGCCTTCGCCACGGGCCGAAACCCCGAGAACGCCGCCGTCTGCGCCACTACCGGCCTGCTGGACATGCTGACGCGCGAGGAGGTGCGCGGGGTGATGGCGCACGAGCTGGCCCATGTGAAGAACCGCGACACCCTGATCATGACGGTGACGGCGACCATCGCGGGCGCCATCGCGGCGCTCGCCAACTTCGCCCTGTTCTTCGGCGGCAACGACCGCGAGCGGCCGGGCGGCATTATTGGCACGATCGCCCTGATGCTGCTAGCGCCCATGGCCGCCGGCCTGGTGCAGATGGCCATCAGCCGGGGCCGCGAATATGAGGCCGACCGCGTCGGCGCCGAGATCGCCGGCGATCCCCAGGCCCTGGCTTCGGCCCTGCAGAAGATCGACGCCTATGCCAGGCGGATCACCAATCAGACGGCCGAGCGCAATCCGGCCTCGGGTCAGATGTTCATCATCAATCCGCTGGCGGGACGCGGCGCGGACAATCTGTTCTCAACCCATCCGGCGACGGGAAACCGCGTCCGGGCCTTGATGGAGCTGGGCGCGAAGATGGGCATGCAGCCGCGCGCCCGAACGCCGGACCTGACCCAGCCGCGACCGGCCGCCGGTTTCACGACCACGGGCGTCCCGACCACCCCGAGCGAGCCGCGCGGCCCCTGGGGGTGACGATGCGGGTGAACATGGGGCTGATCGTCGCGGCCTGAACGCCGTTTGCGGTTTGCACTCCGCGACCGGATCACCTCAGATGCGCCCCTGTTCAGCCATCGGGCTTTCTTGGGGAAATCCATGTCGCGTCTGCTCGCCTTCGTCTCCGCCGCCGCTCTTCTCGCCACGCCGGTCGCCGCCCAGTCGGTGGACCGCGTCGCCGTCAACGGCATCATCGATCAGGGGCTGAACCACAGCCAGGTGATGCAGACCGCCGCCTATCTGACCGACCGGATCGGTGGGCGAATGACCAACTCGCCCCAGATGCGCGAAGCCGAACGCTGGGCGCAGCAGCAGTTCCGCGACTACGGTCTGTCCGACGTGCGCGCCGAAGGGTTCGAGTTCGGCCGGGGCTGGTCCATCGTCCGCTCCAGCGCCCGCATGACCGCGCCGCGCCCGCTGGATCTGCGCGCCATCCCGGTGGCCTGGACGCCCTCGACCAATGGCGTGATCAGCGGCGGCGTGATCGTGGCCCCGATCTCCAAGGTCGAGGATTTCGACAAGTGGCGCGGTAAGCTGTCGGGCAAGATCGTCATGCTGTCCCAGCCGGGCACGGGATCGGAGCCGACCGAGCCGGCCTTCCGCCGCTGGACCAGCGCCGAACTGGCCGAGCGCAACACCTATAATCAGCCTCAACATTCGCCGGCCGCCATCGAACGCTCGCTGAAGACCGTCAACTTCGCCAATCAGCTGGACGCCTTCCTGGCTGAACAAGGCGCCCTGGCCTGGGTGCGGATTTCCCAGCGTGACGGCGGCCTACTGCACGGCACGGGCTACACCTATCAGGTCGGCGCCACGCCCAAGCTGGCGGGGATGGAGCTGGCGGCCGAGGACTATCGCCGCTTGGCGCGCCTCGCCCTGACCGACGCGCCGCCGACGCTGGAGCTGATGAGCGAGGTCCGGTTCCACGACGAGGACGTCAACGCCTACAACATCCTGGCCGACATCCCCGGCACGGCGCGCGGAACCGAATACGTCATGGCGGGCGCCCATCTGGACAGCTGGGTCGCCTCGGACGGCGCGGTCGACAACGCCGCCGGCAGCGCGGTGGTCATGGAGGCCGCGCGCATCCTGAAGGCCCTCAACGTCAAGCCCAAGCGCACCATCCGTTTCGCCCTGTGGAACGGCGAAGAGCAAGGCATCCTGGGCTCGCTGGCCTATGTGGACCGGCATTTGGCGACGCGCGCGCCGTCGAACGATCCGGCGCTGTCGGGCCTGCCGGACAACCGCACTTGGCGCAGCCGCTGGCCGATTGAGCCGCGCGCCGGCTATCGCGATCTGGTCGCCTATTTCAATCTGGACAACGGCTCGGGCAAGATCCGCGGCATCAACGCCGAGGGCAATGTCGCCGCCGCCCCGATCTTCCAGGAATGGCTGGCGCCGTTCGCCAGCATGGGCGCGACGACGGTCTCGCTGCGCAATTCGGGCGGCACCGACCACGTCTATATGCAGACCGTCGGCGTGCCGGGATATCAGTTCATCCAGGACCCGCTCGACTATTCCAGCCGCCTGCACCACACCAGCATCGACAGCTATGACCACCTGAAGGCCGAGGACCTGCGTCAGGCGGCCGTCATCTTGGCCAGTTTCCTGCTGAACGCCGCCAACCGCGACGAACCCCTGCCCCGCATGCCGCTGCCGACCCAGCCCACGCCGAGCGATCCGTTCGAGTATCCCGCGGCGGATTAAGATTTGAGGGGGAGAGGGAGACCTCGCCCCTTTTCTTCTTAGCGGATCACGCGCGCTCGACGCACATGGCCACGCCCATGCCGCCGCCGATGCACAGGGTCGCCAGACCCTTCTTCGCGCCCGAGCGCTTCATCTCGAACAGAAGCGTCGTAAGGATGCGCGCGCCCGAGGCGCCGATGGGGTGGCCGATGGCGATGGCGCCGCCGTTGACGTTGACCTTGGCCGGGTCGAGACCCAGTTCCTTGACCACGCACAGGCTCTGGGCGGCGAAGGCCTCGTTGGACTCGACCAGATCCAGATCCGCGACGCTCCAGCCCGCCTTCTCCAGCGCCTTCTTGGACGCCGGGATCGGGCCGGTCCCCATGATCGATGGATCGACGCCGGCGGTGGCGTAGGAGGCGATGCGGGCCAGCGGCTCCAGCCCGCGCGTCTTGGCCTCGTCGGCGCTCATCAGCACCAGGGCGGCGGCCCCGTCGTTCAGCCCGGAGGCATTGGCGGCGGTGACGCTGCCCTCCTTGGTGAAGGCGGGTTTGAGCTTCTGCATCAGCTCCAGCGTCGCGCCGTGGCGGATGTATTCGTCCTTGTCGACCGTCACATCGCCCTTGCGGCCGGGGATGACGACCGGCGTGACCTCGTCATCGAACTTGCCGGCGTTCTGGGCCGTCTCGGCCTTGTGCTGGCTGGCCAGCCCGAATTCGTCCTGCGCCTCGCGGCTGATGGACCATTTTTCGGCGATATTCTCGGCCGTCTGACCCATATGATAGCCGTTGAAGGCGTCCCACAGGCCGTCCTTGACCATGGTGTCGACCAGGGCGACGTCGCCCATCTTGTGTCCGTTGCGCAGCTGCTGGGCGTGCGGCGCCTGGCTCATGCTCTCCTGTCCGCCGGCGACGACGATCCTGGCGTCGCCCAGAGCGATCTGCTGGGCGGCGATGGCGACGGCGCGAAGGCCCGAGCCGCAGATCTGGTTCAGGCTCCAGGCGGCGGCTTCCTTTCGAACGCCCGCGCCGACGGCCGCCTGGCGCGCAGGGCCCTGACCCGCGGCGGCCTGCAGCACATGACCCAGGATCACCTCATCGACCTCGTCGCCGGAAACACCGGCCCGTTCCAGCGCCGCCTTGATGGCGATCTCGCCCAGCTTGGACGCCGGAAGCGACGACAGGGCGCCCAAGAAGGAGCCGACCGGGGTGCGCGCGGCGGAAACGATGACGACGTCGGTCATGGGATTTCACTCTTTGGAGAATAACTCGGCGTGACCGTTTTGCCGCATTGCAGCGCGTTCGTCACCTGCGACGACATGGACAGGGCGCGATTCAGCCAATCGTCACCCTGTCGGCGCATTGTCGGGGAACGATAAAGGCGATCGACGGATTGGAAGGTCCATGCTGCGCACGCTGAAACGTCTTGTCACCCACGTCTGCACGCCGGACGAGCTGGACATGATCGAGCACTATCCGACGCGCGCGGAAAAGCTGGCGGATCTGTGGGTCCACGTCGTCGGCCTGATGCTGGCGGCGGTCGGCGGCATCATCCTGGCTGGTCTGGCCGGGGTCTATGCGGGGATCGGCGGCGTGATGGCCACCGCCATCTACGCCCTGTGCCTCGTCGGCATGCTGACGGCCTCGACAATCTACAACTGGACCAACCCCTGCGCCGCGCGGCCGGTGCTGCGGCGACTGGACGAGGCGGCGATCTTCCTGATGATCGCCGGCAGCTACACCCCCTTCACCACCCAACGGTTCGAGGGTCTGTGGGCCATCGGATTCACCACCCTGATCTGGACCCTGGCTTTCCTCGGCGCCGGGGTGAAGCTGTTCGCGCCGCGCATCTCGGACAAGTTCTGGAGCGGCGTCTATGTCGTCTTCGGCTGGCTGGCGGTCGCGGCGCTGAAGCCGATGGTCGAGACGGTGCATCCGATCGCCTTGGCCCTGCTGGTCATCGGCGGCCTGATCTATACCGCCGGTGTCTTCGTCTTCATCAGCCCGCGCGTGAAGTTCCGCCGCGCCATCTGGCACGGATTCGTCGTCACCGGAGCGACCGTGCATTGGACAGCCGTCTTGGTCGGCGTCGTGCTGGCCCCGGCCATGAGCCACTGATCGATCGTCCGTTCCCGGCGGTTTCGCCCCCTCTGGCGCATCGCGTCGCAACGGAGGATAGTGACGCGTTGCAACATCGCGAGAACAAGCGTGGCTGACGAAAAGACCAAGGGTGGAAAGACCGGCGACAGCGCTCAGGTCGTCATCAAGAAGTATGCGAACCGCAGGCTCTACAACACGCGGACCAGCGCCTATGTGACGCTGGAAGACCTGGCCACCATGGTGCGCGAGGGCACGGAGTTCGTCGTCTATGACGCCAAGACCAACGACGACCTGACCCGCCAGATCCTGACCCAGATCATCTTCGAGGAAGAGAGCCGGGGCGAGGCCTTGCTGCCGGTTCAGTTCCTGCGCCAGCTGATCGGCTTTTACGGCGGTCAGATGCAGGGCGTCCTGCCCTCCTATCTGGAGATGTCCTTGGCCAACTTCGGTCGTCAGCAGGAACAGTTCGCCAGTCAGATGGGCCGCGCCTTCGGCACCGGCGCGGGCGCGACCCTGATGGAGGACGCCGCGCGGGCCAATATGGCGATGTTCGAGCGCGCCATGCAGATGTTCCCGGCCTTCACCTATCCGCGCGCCGAGCCGACCCCGGCCGCGTCGGATGACAAGGCCGAGCCGGCCCCGCCGCCCGAGGCGCCGGACGCCCTGGACGAAATGCGTCGCCAGATGGACGAGATGCGCCGTCAGATCGAGAAACTGGCGGGCGGCAAGAGCAAATGACCGACCGGATCCAGGCCGTCGGCGGACCGGACCGGGTGGATCGCCGTGAAGGCGAACGCCGCGAGCGCGAGCGGCGCGCCCGATCCGCCTCGCGCGCCCTGGTCCCCGTCGATGCGCCTGAGATCGTCAAGCCCCAACCGACCCCGGCAAGAGCTGCCGTCCTGCCGACGCCCGAGCCCGGCGCCGCCGCCTTCGTCGCCCAGCAGATGGGCCAGAGCGGGCAGAAACGCGGCCTGCGCGGCGGCCCGCCAGTGCTGGACGCAGCCCGCTCCGCCTACCTCGGAGCCGAATATTCGGGTGCGGCCGAGCGTCGTCCGAAAACGGGCAAGACCGCCAAGACCGACATCTGAGCTGACGCCGCTCGGGCGGCACGGGGTTTGCTGGGGGCGAGGCAGAACGCTCTCAGCCGGACCCGCCCATGCCCGCCGTCTTCGCCCTCGCCGCCAAAGCCTTCGACGTCGCCGTCGTCGCCCTGATCTTCACGGCTTTTTCTTAAGGGCTATCGCGCTTCGCGCTACTTGAGCCCGTTGTTGGGGAGAGCCGTTCGGCTTACGCCCCGCCGAAATCGAAATCCTTGCGCGACGCGATGATGGTCACGATGAACCCGGCCAGCACGTCCAGCAGGATCATGATCACGATCAGAAAGAAGGTCGAGGTCGCGAACCCCGGCAGCAGCAGGAACTCCACCAGCACGCCGATGAACAGGATCATCGACAGGGCGTGATTGATGATGGCGATGCGCTGGCTGGATGTGGACTTCACCAGCTCGAAGAACAGCAGGATCAGGCCGAGAAACAGGATCAGGTCGCCGGATCCGATCGTCCATTGCGCGCCCGAGGTCATCGTGACGGAAAACAGCGGATCGCGCAGCAGCAAGTCCGCCTGCACCATCCCCGCCTCGCTCGGCGCGCCGAACAGCACCACGATATTGTAGAGCACCACCGGGATCAGCAGCAGCGGAATGGCGAGCAGCATGGACGGTCCTCTTCGCAGCCGGTCCAACGGCTACGCCTATTCACCCTGATTTAGCGCCGTTTGCGAAACGCCGCCACAAAGGTTCAAGCCTTGGGAAATCCACCTGCCCGGCTGAGCGCCGACGGCGCCGGCCGCCCGATGGCCTCGCCGATCCAGCGCGCCGTCGCGATCAGGGCGTCCAGGTCATAGCCGGTTTCGAACCCGCCGCGCGCCAGCATATAGGCCAGGTCTTCGGTGGCGATGTTTCCCGTGGCGCCCGGCGCGAACGGACAGCCGCCGATCCCCCCGACCGAGGCGTCCAGCACGTCGATCCCGGCCTCGACGCCGGCGTAGGCGTTGGCCAGGCCGGTGTTGCGGGTGTCGTGGAAATGCAGTCGCAGGATCGCGTCGGGCGCGGCCGCTTTGGCCGCCTCGACCTTTTTCGTCACCGCCCAGGGATCGCCTGCGCCGATGGTGTCGGCCAGACCGATCTCGCCGACGCCCATCTCGGCGATGGCGCCGACCATGTCCGCGACCTGGTCGACGGAAACCTCGCCCTCGAACGGACAGCCCCAGACGCAAGAGATCATGGCCGACAGCGACGGCGCGCCCTCGCTGGCCTCGGCGTTGTGGCGGCGGGCGACGATCTCGCCCAGCATGGCCAGTTGATCCTTCACCGCCAGGCCCTGGTTCTTCAGGCCGAAGCCGTCGGTGGCGGCGACCGAGACATTGACCTCGTCCACCCCGGTCGCCAGCGCCCGGTCATAGCCCTTGCCGTTCAACACGAGGCCGATGCGGCTGCGCCCCGCTTCGTGCGGCAGGGCGGCCATAACCTCTTCGGCGCCGGCCATCTGCGGCACATATTTGGGATGGACGAAGGAGACGGCCTCGATCCGTCTCGCCCCCGCCTGCTCGAGCCGCCGCACCAGATCGGCGCGGACGGCGGGCTCAAGCACCGCCTTTTCGTTCTGCAGGCCATCGCGCGGCCCGACTTCGACGATCTGGATGAAGCGGCCCATCACTCGGCTCCCGCTGCGGCGTTCCCGTTCCCGTTCCCGTTCCCGTTACCATTCCCGTTTCTGGGCGGCGGCGCATAGACGGTCAGGCTGACCGGATCGCCTGCCGAATAGTTGTAGCCGTTGACCGTCCCGACCGCGCGACCGGACACGCCCAGACGCGCGGCGGCCGCACGGAAGGCGTCGGCGTCGCGTCCTTCGACGATGGCGGGCCGCCCCTCGGCCAGGGCCTCGGCCGCGCCTTGGGCGTCGGTCAGGTCGGTGTCGCGTCCGGTCAGGAAGACGAAGCTGGGTTCATGGAAGCCGGTGATCGCCACCGGCCCCGGCGTGCGCCCCTGACGCGGGTGCAGGTCGGCCGCCTCCAGCGCCTTTTCAAGCTGTGGCGCGATGGCCAGGGGCCGCAGCTGGCGGATGGTGCCCGACAGGGCCGCGTGCGCCACGATCCCGAAGGCCAGCGAGGCGACCAGCGCTGCGACCGGCGCGCGGTTCAGCAGAAGGAAGCCCCCCATCGCCCCCGCCGCCAGCGCCATGACCACCGTCAGCGCCGCCCAGGTCTGGGCCGTCGAGGTGCCATAGACGGTCAACCCATAGACGGTGATGCCGATAATCAGCAGGGCCGCGAACGCGCCCAGCACCGCGCCGGTGATGCGCGAGACCTTGCCGATGGGTTGGGCCAGGGCCGCGGCCGCCAACAGGGCCAGCGCTCCGAAGGTCGGCAGGGTGTAGTGCCACAGCTTGGTCGGCGCCAGTTCGAACATCAGCCAGCCTGGGACCAGCCAGCAGACCAGGAACCGGATCGCCGGCTCGGCGCGTCGGCTCCACCCCGTCGAGACGGCGGCGGGCAAGAGCAGGGTCGAAGGGAAGAACAGCAGGGGCGCCAGCAGCAGATACATGCCGGGGAAGCCCGAATGGCTTTCATGCGCGCCGGCGATCTTGGGCGCCAGGTCCCCGCCGATGGCCTCGCGCCAGAAGCCGCCGTCAGTGGCGATGGTGATGGCGATGGCCCACGGCCCGACCATCAGGGCGACCAGCGGCAGGCCCCAACCCCAGCCGAGGCGATAAAGCCATTTTATGTTTCGATCCCAGATCGACAGGGCGATGATCGCCAAGGCCACGACCAGAAACCCGATCGGTCCCTTGATCAGGATCGACAGCCCGATCCCGATCCAGAACAGCAGCTTGTGCGGCCGGATCGGTCGTTCGCCCGCCTTCGTCGCCATATAGATGCGCGCCAACGCCGCCATGGCCAGGGTCGTCGCGCCGCACAGCATGGCGTCGGTCTTGGCGATCCCCGCCTCGGTGGACAAAAGGAAGGTCGCCCCCATGATGGCCCCGCCGAAGAAGCCGACCCGCCCGCCCAGCATGGCCGACCCCGCCCAGGCCACGGCCCAGGCCGCTAGCATGGCGCCCAGCAGGGATGGGATGCGATAGGGCGCGATTTCGCGGTCCTCGACATCCGAGGTCAGACCCACGGCGATCGCCTGCATCCAGTAGATGCCGACCGGCTTCTTCCAGCGCGGCTCGTCCTGATAGCGGATATCGACATAGTCGCCGCTTTCCAGCATCTGGGACGTGGCCTGGGCGAACCGGCTCTCGTCGCGATCCAGCGGCGGCAGCAGCAGCAGGCCCGGCAGGCCGGCGATCAACGTCAGCAGGGCCGCGAGAACCGGCCCGCGCCAGCCGGCGATGCGGCCATCCAGATCGAAAGTCTTCATTCCAGACTCCTTACACGGCGACCACGCCTGCGTCAGCCGTCTCCCCTAAGCTTCAGTTATCCTCTATGGAGCGCCGATGAGCGCTGAAAATCCCGATATCTCCGTCGTCGTTCCCGTCCATGACGAGGCGGGCGCCGCCGTGCCCCTGGCGCGCGAGATCGCCGCCGCCTTCGCTGGCCGTTCGTACGAGATGATCTTCGTCGATGACGCCTCGAAAGACGCGACCCTGGCCGAGCTGAAGGCGGCCATGGCCGAACTGCCAGCTCTCCGCGTGCTGGCCCACGGGACCAATGCGGGCCAGAGCCGCGCGGTCCGCACCGGCGTCCTGGCCGCGCGCGCGCCGGTCGTGGTGACGATGGACGGCGACGGCCAGAACCCGCCGGCCGATGCGCCCCGCCTGGTCGATGCGCTTCTGTCCGCCCCCGGCGACGTGGGCCTGGTCGGCGGCCGTCGCGCCAAACGCCAGGACACAGAGGCCAAACGCCAGGCCTCAATCTGGGCCAACCGCATCCGCCGCAAACTTCTGGGCGACGACGCCGACGACACCGGCTGCGGGCTGAAGGCTTTCCGCCGCGACGTCTTCCTGCGCCTGCCCTACTTCGATCACATCCACCGCTACCTGCCGGCCCTGATGATCCGCGAAGGGTTCAAGAACCAGTACCTCGATGTGGACCACCGCCACCGCGAGGTCGGTCGGTCGAAATACACCAACTGGGGCCGCCTGCGCGCGTCGGTCTCGGATCTGCTGGGCGTCATGTGGCTGAAGACGCGGTCCCGTAAGCCGGGCGCGATTTCGGAGTTCTGAGACAGCCCACACCCTCCCCGCGTCGCAGAGAGGATAGACAAACGAAAAGGGCGGGACCTTGCGGCCCCGCCCTTCTGCATTTCAGCGTCGGTCAGCTTGGACTTAGAAGTCCATGCCGCCCATGCCGCCCATGCCACCCATGTCAGGGGCCGAGGCGCCGCCCGACTTCTTGGGGGCGTCGGCGACGGCGGCTTCCGTCGTGATCAGGATGCCGGCCACCGAAGCGGCGTCTTGCAGGGCCGTGCGGACGACCTTGGCCGGGTCGATGACGCCCATCTGCACCAGGTCGCCGTACTCTTCGGTCTGGGCGTTGAAGCCGAACGAAGCGTCGCCGTTTTCCAGCACCTTGCCGACCACGATCGAACCTTCGACGCCCGAGTTTTCGGCGATCTGACGGATCGGAGCCTGCAGGGCGCGACGGATGATCGCGATGCCGGCGTTCTGGTCGGCGTTGTCGCCCTTGACGTCGGCCAGGATCTTGGAGGCCTTCAGCAGGGCGATGCCGCCGCCCGGAACGATGCCTTCGTCAGCCGCGGCGCGCGTGGCGTTCAGGGCGTCGTCGACGCGGTCCTTCTTTTCCTTCACTTCGACTTCGGTCGAACCGCCGACGCGGAGAACCGCGACGCCGCCGGCCAGCTTGGCCAGACGTTCCTGCAGCTTTTCCTTGTCGTAGTCGGAAGTGGTGTCTTCGATCTGGCGCTTGATCTGGGCCACGCGGGCTTCGATCTCGTCCTTGCCGCCGACGCCTTCGACGATGGTGGTGTCGTCCTTGGTGATCGTGACCTTCTTGGCTTTGCCGAGCATGTCGATGGTGACGCTCTCAAGCTTGATGCCCAGGTCTTCCGAGATGACCTGGCCGCCCGTCAGGATGGCGATGTCTTCCAGCATGGCCTTGCGGCGATCGCCGAAGCCAGGAGCCTTGACGGCGGCGACGCGCAGGCCGCCACGCAGCTTGTTGACGACCAGGGTCGCCAGGGCTTCGCCTTCGATGTCCTCGGCGATGATCAGCAGCGGACGGCCCGACTGCACCACGGCTTCCAGGATCGGCAGCATGGCTTGCAGCGAGGTCAGCTTCTTCTCGAACAGCAGGATGAGCGGCTCTTCGAGTTGGGCCTCCATCTTGTCGGCGTTGGTGATGAAGTAGGGCGACAGGTAGCCGCGGTCGAACTGCATGCCTTCAACGACATCGACGGTGGTGTCGGCGGTCTTGGCTTCCTCGACGGTGATGACGCCCTCGTTGCCGACCTTGGCCATCGCCTGAGCAATCAGCTCACCGATTTCCGAGTCGCCGTTGGCCGAGATGGTGCCGACCTGAGCGATTTCCGAGTTGTTGGAGACCGGCTTGGAGTTCGACTTGATCTCTTCCAGCACCAGGCCGACGGCCTTGTCGATGCCGCGCTTCAGATCCATCGGGTTCATGCCGGCTGCGACGGCCTTGAGGCCCTCTTGCACGATGGCTTGAGCCAGAACGGTTGCGGTGGTGGTGCCGTCGCCCGCCTTGTCGTTCGTTTTCGAAGCGACTTCGCGGATCATCTGGGCGCCCATGTTCTCGAAGGCGTCTTCCAGCTCGATCTCTTTGGCGACCGACACGCCGTCCTTGGTCGAGCGCGGAGCGCCGAAGGACTTCTGGATCACGACGTTGCGGCCCTTGGGCCCCAGCGTCACCTTGACGGCGTTGGCGAGCACGTTGACGCCGCGCAGCATCTTGTCGCGCGCGTCGGTGTTGAAGTGTACGATTTTAGCGGCCATGCGGGCAGCTCCTATCTATATGGATTAATTGAAGAACTTCAGACGTCGGGTGCTCAGGACAGCACGCCCAGGACGTCGGATTCCTTCATGATGATCAGGTCGTCGCCGTCGATCTTCACTTCCGTACCCGACCACTTGCCGAACAGGATGCGGTCGCCGGCCTTCAGCTCCAGAGCGTTGACCTTGCCGGATTCGTCACGGACGCCAGGGCCGACGGAGACGACTTCGCCTTCCTGGGGCTTTTCCTTGGCGGTGTCGGGGATGATGATGCCACCCTTGGTCTTGGATTCTTCTTCAACGCGCTTGACCAGCACGCGGTCGCCGAGCGGACGGAACGCCATCGGACTTCTCCCTGTAAAACCCCCGGATCGGGGCGTTTTTGAAACGGTGTGCGGCATTCCCGCGATCGCCGTTTTGGCAGCCGACCAGCGAGAGTGCTAACGCGAGCGGGAGTTAGGCAGAGGCAGGGTCATCGTCAAGCGGCGGCGATGGATCGCCGCGCGAATTCTCGGTGACAAATGAACCGAAAATGAATGCCGGCCTCCGGGGTCGTTCAAACTGGGAGCGATAGAATGCCCTCAACGCTGGATGCCTTCCCACCCCGGAAACGCAGATCGGCAAGCAAACAAGGAGACCAAGATGTCCAAGCTGCTGAAGATTACTGCGGTCGCCGCCGCCCCCGTCGTGGCCCTGAGCCTGATGGCCGCTCCGGCTTCCGCCCAATCGCGCGATCGCGACAACACCGGTCGTAACGCCCTGATCGGCGCCGCGGTGGGCGGTTTGGCCGGCGCCATCTATGGCAACGGCGACGGCAGCTACATCGCGGGCGGTGCGCTTGCCGGCGCGGCGCTGGGCGCGGTGGCCTCCAACCGCGGCTCGGGCTGCGAATACTACCGCGGCGGCCAGTGCTACCGTAACCAAGGCCATTGGGAGCGCGAGCACGGCATCGACCGCAGCCGCTCGGGCTACGACTACCGCTACGACAGCCGCCGTTACGACTCGCGCTATGACCGCCGCGACTATCGCAATGATCGCGACTACCGCTACGACCGCCGCTGGTAAGCGTTTGACAGTTTAGATGACTGGAAGGGCCCGTCCGGCAAGGACGGGCCCCTTTCGCGTCAGCCCATCAGGCGGCGCATCAGGGCCGCCGTGGACGGATCCAGGTCCGCCGAGGGGCCGCCCGTGTCCAAGTCCTTCAGGATCGCCTTGGCCAGGACCTTGCCCAGTTCGACGCCCCATTGGTCGAAGCTGTTGATGTCCCAGATCACGCCCTCGACGAAGGTCTTGTGCTCATAGAGGGCCAGCAGCGCGCCCAGGGTCTCGGGCGTCAGCCGCTCCATGACGATGGCCGTCGACGGACGGTTGCCGGTAAAGGTGCGGTGGGACGCCAGACGCGTCGCCTCCTCCTCCGACAATCCTTGCGCCAACCCCTCGGCCTTGCCGGCCTCGGTCGTCTTGCCCAGCATCAGGGCCTGGCCCTGAGCCAGCGCATTCGACCAAAGCGGCGACTCCGGCGCGTCCTCATGAGTCTTGGCCACGATGACGAACTCGGCCGGGACGGTCTGCGGCCCTTGGTGGATCTGCTGGAAGAAGGCGTGCTGGCCGTTGGTGCCGGGCTCGCCGAAGACGACGGGGCAGGTCTGGCGCGTCACCGGCGTGCCGTCGCGGTGCACCCGCTTGCCGTTCGACTCCATCTCCAGCTGCTGCAGGAAGGACGGCAGGCGGCGCAGGGCGTGGGCGTAAGGGGCGACGGTGCGGGCGGGCCGGTTCAGGCCATCGACGTTGAACACCTGGGCCAGGGCCAGCAGGATCGGCGCGTTTCGCTCCAGCGGCGCCGAGACGAAATGCGCATCCATCTCCGCGGCGCCCGCCAGCATCCGTTCGAACACGTCCCAGCCCAGGGCGATGCCGCACGACAGGCTGACCGCCGACCACAGCGAATACCGCCCACCGACCCAGTCCCGGAAGGCGAAGGTCCGACCGCAGCCGAAGGCCGCCGCCTTCTCCGGCGCCGCCGTCACCCCGATGAAGTGTTTCGTCATCCCCTCGGCCGGCAGCGACGCCGCCAGCCAGGCTTTCGCCGCCTCGGCGTTTGCCAAGGTTTCCTGCGTCGTGAAGGTCTTGGACACGACCACCACCAGGGTGGTCTCGGGATCGAGGCCGGTCAGCGCCTCGGCCATGTCGCGCGGATCAATGTTGGCGACGAAGCGCAGGTCGATGGCCGGGTCCAGCGGGCGCAGCGCATCCCAGACCACGCGCGGCCCCAGGTCTGACCCGCCGATGCCGACATGAACGATCGCCTCGAACTTGCGTCCCGTCGCGCTCGCCTCGGCGCCCGACCGCACGGCGTCGGCATAGGCCTTCATGTCCGCCCGCACGGCGTCCACCTCGGCCGAGACCGGCTCGCCCAGGGCCTTGAAGTCGGCGCCCGGCGCAGCGCGCAGAGCGGGGTGTAGGACCGCCCGCCCTTCCGTCAGATTGACGGCCTCGCCGGCGAACAGGGCCGCGCGCCGCTCCTCGACGTCGCTGGCGCGCGCCAGGTCCAGACAGGCGTCGAAGGCGGCCTTGGTCCAGCTCTGTTTCGATAGGTCGAGATAAAGACCCGCCGCCTCGACCGACATCCGCGCCAGCCGGTTGGGATCGGCGGCGAACTGATCCACAATCCGCGCGGAGGCGGCCTCGGCGGCGGCTTGGTCGAAGGCGGTCCAGGCGGCGTCGC
Organism: Brevundimonas sp. Leaf280; assembly: GCF_001422455.1. NCBI lineage: Bacteria > Pseudomonadati > Pseudomonadota > Alphaproteobacteria > Caulobacterales > Caulobacteraceae > Brevundimonas > Brevundimonas sp. Leaf280. The sequence goes on from NZ_LMNC01000005.1 coordinate 132,190, forward strand.
GGGTCATCGTCGTCTCCATCGGGAATGACAGGGTAAACACTCGTTTACGGCTGGGGCGTATTCAGGTTCAACGTCCCAGCGGACGCTGAAACAGGAAGTCACCTCCATGTCCTGCGGCCTTGCTCTCACGATCGCCCTGGCGATGTCCAATCCCTCGGTGGCCCTGGCCGCCGAACAGCCGGCCGCCGCGCCCGGCGCGCCGATCTCGGTGGCGGGCGAGCCGCTGTTCGCCGACATCATCTCGCGCTCGGCCAGCCTGAAGGCCGTGGTGGACGGTTGGGCCGCCGCCAAGGCCGCCGACGACGCCGCCTTCTTCACCAGCCAGGCCTTCACCGGCTTCAAGGCCCAGGCCGAACAGTTGGCCGCCCTGGACATGCAGGGCCACCTGGTCCTGAAGGAACGCGGCACCGACGGCGATCTGAAATGCATCCTGCGCGGCATTTCCGAGGACATGCCCAAGAAGGTTCAGGCCGTTCAGGCCGCCGCCAACCCCGCCGAGCGCGCCACGGCCCTGTCGGAACTGTCCTATCTGCTGAACGACAACGTCGAAGTCATCACCGCCCCGCCCAAGCCGGAAGTCTGACGCCTTCTAGAGGGCGGCCAACGCCTCCAGCACGCCCTTGCCGTAGCGATCCAGCTTCGACTGACCGACGCCGGAAATGGCGCCCAGACTGTTCAGGTCGCCCGGCTCGGCGTGGGCGATCTCCAGCAGCGTCCGGTCCTGGAAGATGACATAGGGCGGGACGTGCTGTTCCGAGGCGCGGTCGCGGCGCCAGGCGCGCAAGGCCTCGAACCGGGCGCGGACGTCCGCGTCCATCGTCTCCAGCGCCGCATTGCGGCCTTCGCCCGATCGGTCACGACGGCGCGGGGCGGTATCGGCCCTCAGAGGCGCGCGACGCACCTCGATCTGGCGCTCGCCGCGATAGACGGCGCGCACCGCTTCGGGATCGCCCAGCCCGACCAGCGGCTTGCCGTCGTTGGGATCCTCGGCCAGCAGACCTTCGAACAGCAAATGATCGACGATCTCGCGCCAGCTGTTCAGCGAAATCTCGCGCCCGATGCCCCAGGTGGACAGTTGCTGCTCCCACGGCTGCACGTCCTTGGTGCGGGCGGTCAGGTGATCGACGACGCGATTGCGCCCGAACCGGCCGCCCAAGCGCTGCACCGCCGCCAACGCCTTCTGGGCCGGGACGGTCGCATCATAAAGCTGGGGCGGGTCGCCGCAGATGTCGCAGACGCCGCAAGGCTGGGCGTCATGCTCGCCGAAGTATCGCCGCACGGCCTGGGCGCGACAGACGGCGCCGTCCAGCATGGCGAACAGCTGACGGGTCTTCCTGACCTGGACCTGTTTGACCTCCTCGGCCATCGGGCGGCTATCCAGCCGACGCAAGGACCAGGCGATGTCGGACGGCCCATACAGGGTGATGCCCTCGGCCGGCTCGCCGTCGCGCCCGCCGCGCCCGATCTCCTGCCAATAGGCCTCAAGCGAACCGGGCGGATCGGCGTGGATGACGAAGCGGACGTCGGCCTTGTCGACGCCCATGCCGAAGGCGATGGTCGCGACCATGACGGCGCCCTCTTCGGCCAGGAAGCGTTCCAGCCGGCGGTCGCGCTCCTTCGTATCCATGCCGGCGTGATAGGCGATGGCGTTGGTCCCGGCGTCGCGCAGGGCCTGGGCCACGCGGTCGCAACCGTCGCGGCTGCCGCAATAGACGACGCCCGACTTGCCCCGCCGTTCGCGCACGAGTTCGATGACCCGCGCATCGGTCTTGGCCCGAGACGCGCTCTCCTTGCGCTCAGCCGAAAGTTGCAGGTTCGGACGCGCGAAACTGTCGACGAAGACCGTCGCCTCTTCCAGCCGCAGCGAGCGCAAGATGTCGTCACGGGTGCGGGCGTCGGCGGTGGCGGTGACGGCGATGCGCGGCACGTCGGGGAACCGCTCGGCCAGCAGGCCCAGGTTGCGATAGTCGGGGCGGAAGTCATGGCCCCATTGCGAGACGCAGTGCGCCTCGTCGATGGCGATCAGGCTCAGCGGCAGTTCCGCCAGCCGGTCCATCATGGCGCCCGCCGCCAAACCTTCGGGCGAGACATAGAGCAGGTCCAGCTCCCCCGACCGCGCCGCCGCCCAGATGGCCGAACGCTCGTCCAGCGACACGCCGGAATCCAGCCGCGCCGCAGCGACGCCCTGCTGCTTCAGCGCCTCGACCTGATCGGTCATCAGGGCGATCAGCGGCGACACCACCAGCCCCAGTCCGGGGCGCAGGATGGCCGGGATCTGATAGCAGACGCTCTTGCCGCCGCCGGTCGGCAGGACCGCCAGCACATCGCCGCCCGACAGGATCTGCTCGACCACCCGCCCTTGCAGCCCCCGGAAGTCGGCGTGACCCCAGACGCGCGCCAACAACGCCCGCGCGTCGTTCAGGTCAGGCATATCGGTCGAGGAAAACTGGGGGCGCGTGGCCGGCATCCTTAAGCTGTGCACTCTTTGTTCCCGAACAGAAGACGCCGCCGGCCGCGAAGGCGACCGGCGGCGGCGTCATAGGGGGAGGGTTTAGTGGGCGGGCGCTTCGGCGAACTGGCCGCCGACGCGATAGCGCCACAGATAGGACGGGGCGATCGCCGCCATGCCGGCCGGATGCTCGATGCCCAGATCGCTGAGGCCGAGCGCATCGGCGGCGACCACATTGTCCTTCTCCAGCATCAGCACCTGATCGCGCGTCAGCGGCGGGGTCAGGCCGACGAACCGGCTGAGTTGCAGCAGCGAACCCAGGGGCTTGGCGACGATGAAGGGCACCGAAACCAGCATCCGGTCACGGCCCGTCTCGCGACGCACCAGCTCCAGCACCTCGCGGAAGGTGTAGAGGCTCGGCCCGCCCAGTTCGTAGGTGCGGCCTGCGGCGTCCGCGCGGGTCACGCCGCGCGCGATGGCCTCGGCGACATCGCCGACATAGACCGGCTGGAACCGGGTTTCGCCGCCGCCGATCAGCGGCAGGGCCGGCGCCATCGTCGCCATGGCGGCGAAGCGATTGAGGAAGCTGTCGCCCGCGCCGAACACCAGCGACGGACGCAGGATCACCGCGTCCGGATAGACGGCGCGAACGGCGGCCTCGGCCTGGGCCTTGGTGCGACCATAGGCCGAGGGGCTGGCGGCGTCGGCGCCGATGGCCGAGATCTGGACCAGGCGCTCAACGCCCGCCGCCTTGGCGGCCTCGGCGATGGTCTTGGCCGCCTCGGTGTGGACGGCGTCGAAGCCGCGCTTGCCGCCTGCGTCATGCAGCACGCCGACCAGATTGACGACGGCGTCCGCGCCGCGCACGGCCTGCGCCACATCCGTCGGGTTGGTGATGTCGCAGCGCATGAACTGGATCTGTCCGGGATCGCCCAGCGGCTGGATTTCGATCGCCAGGACCGGGTTGCGCACGGCGACCCGAATGCGCCAGCCGCGACGCGCCAGGGCGCGCACCGCCTGCGACCCGATAAAGCCCGAACCTCCGAAGAGGGTCACGACGCCGGGGGCGAGGTCAGCCATGGGGAAAGCTCCAGTCGAAATCCGTTTCGGCGGGATAGACGATAGGGCGCCGCACCGCAACGCGAGCCTTCACGGTCACGCTGGCGTTCGACGCGCGGCCGCCCATCTGAGGCGGATGAAGCTTTTCACCATTGGCTACGAGGGCGCGACCCAGGCCGACGTCATCGCGCGGCTGAAGACGGCCGGCGTGCAGACCCTGGTCGATGTTCGCGCGGTCGCCGCATCCCGCCGCGCCGGCTTTTCTAAGACGATCCTGGGCGAGAGCCTGAAGGTCGAAGGGATCGACTATGTCCACCTGCGCGGGCTGGGCACGCCCAAGGCGGGACGTGACGCGGCGCGCAAGGGCCGTGTCGAAGAGATGCGCGCCATCTTCGCCGATCACTTGGCCGAGCCCCAGGCGCAGATCGAATACGAGCGGCTGAAGGCGCTGGCGGCCGACAAACCCGTCGCCCTGCTGTGCTTCGAGGCCGACCACGCCGGCTGCCACCGCGCCGTCCTGGCGGAACGACTGTCGGAGGAAACTGGCGTGGCGGTCGTGGACCTCTAGCCTTACGGCCGTCCGACCAGCTGATCGACCGAACCGCTGGTGACCGGGTGATAGAGCGGCCGGGCCTCGGCGTAGATGCGTCGCGCATTGCCGCGCCCCCAGTCGCCCTCATTCCACAGGGTCTGGAACAGCGGCAGGACGAACTTGCGACGGCCCTGGCTGGTCAGGAACTTCTCGGCCGTGGCGACCGACGGCTGATAGCGATGGGCCAGGGCGATCTGCAGCCAGGCGAAGGCCAGTTCGGCGTTGCCTTCGTTCGCCAGGTTCAGCGTACGCTCCAGATCGGCCAGCTGCGCATTCGTCAGCCAGTCGGCGCCCGTCCGCAGACCCTCGGGCCGCCAGCCCAGGAAGCGCTGGCGCTGCTGGGTGTTCCAGTCCGTCCACGGAATGGCCGAGGCCGGTCCCTTGTCCTTGAAGAAGGCGACGGCGGCCGCGTCCACCGGCTCGAAGGCATGGGACACCGGCGCGACGGCGTTGGACGGCAGGCCGGGCTGATAGACCCAGGCGTCCATCTGCAGCTGGCTTTCCAGCGCCGCGTCGCCCTTGATCAGGTTGTCGCGGATGTCCTTCAGGAACATGGCCGTGGTCATCGGGCGATAGGCGTTGCGGTCGAAATAGCCGCGCAGCCAGGCGTCGAACCGATCCCGCCCGACGGTGCGCTCGATGGTCCGCAGGAACAGAGCGCCCTTCTCATAGGCGATGTCGTTCATGCCATCATCGGGATCGCGGCCCTTCAGGTCCAGATGCAGGCGGGTGTCCGCCGCCGGCAGGGACTTCAGCGTGTCCTGAAGGCTGTCCCAGCCCAGCACCTGCTCCTGCATGGCGCGGTCATGGCCATAGACCGACTCCATGATCCGGTTCTCGAAATAGACGGTGAAGCCCTCGTTCAGCCAGAAGTCGTTCCAGGTCGCGTTGGTGACCAGATTGCCCGACCAGGAGTGCGCCAGTTCGTGCGCGACCAGCGACACCAGCGAGCGATCGCCGGCGATGATCGTCGGGGTGGCGAAGGTCAGCTTCGGGTTTTCCATCCCGCCGAACGGAAAGGACGGCGGCAGGACCAAGAGGTCGTAGCGGCCCCAGCGATAGGGGCCATACAGCTTCTCGGCCGCCGTCACCATCTGGGCGGTCGGCTCCAGCTCCCATTGGGCGGCGCGCAGGCGGCTGGGCTCGGTCCAGACCCCGGTGCGGCCGTCGAACGGTGCAAAGGCGATGTCGCCGACGCCCAGCGCGATCAGATAGGGCGGGATCGGATTGTCCATCCGGAAGCGCCAGGTCTTCATGCCGTTTGCGGCTCGCTCGCCGTTGGGCGTCAGGTGATCGGCGCTCATGACCACCGTCAGATCTTCGGGCGCGGTGATGCGGGCCGAATAGGTCTGGCGGATGCCGGGGCTGTCCTGGGTCGGCACCCAGGTGCGGGTCAGGATCGCCTGGCCCTGGCTGAACAGATACGGCTTCTGTCCGCCGGCCGTTTGGCTGGGGCTCAGCCATTGCAGGGCCGCCGCATTCGGGCGGGTCGAATAGCGGATGGTGATCTTGCGTCGCTCATTGGCGGCGAAGGCCGGGAAATAGACCGTCAGCGGCTGGCCCAGGATCGGGTCGTTGTCGCCGACGACATAGCGCAGCGGCTGGCCCGCCGCGTCGCGCACGTCCTGAATGTCCAGGTCGCGGATATCCAGCACGATCTCGTTGGCGCCCGGGATCGCCAGGACGTCCAGGGTCGCCGTGCCCGCCAGGGTCTTGGCGTTGAAGTCGGCGGTCAGATCCAAGGCGACATCGACGACGCGGGCGATCTCGGGCCGGGCGTGGGTGTGGACGTCCACCGCTTCGGGACCGGGCGCGGGGGCGATGGCGGGCGGGGTCATGGCCGACCCTCCCGTCGTGGTGGAGCAGGCGCTCAGACCCATGGCGGCGGCCAGGGCGAGGGCGGAGACGAGACCGAGCGCTTTGCGCGTCATCGAGGTTTTCCTGGGCTGATCTTGACGATTGGCCCGGAGAACGCGCGGAAACGCGAAAAAGATCAAGCCTTGGCGGCGACCGGCGCGTGATGGGCCCGGAACAGCCGTCCCCGCTCAGCGAACAGCACCCAGCCGAGGGCGATCAGGCCGAAGACGGTGAAGCCGACCGACATCGGAATGGTCGTGCCATTGAACTGTTGGCCCACCGCAAAGCCCAGCAGCGAGCCGACGATGGTGGAGATGAACCCCTGGATCGAGGCGGCCGTGCCCGCGATCTTGCCCATCGTCTCCATCGCCATCGATCCAAAATTGCCCGCGATCAGGCCAAAACAGAACATGGTCAGGGTCTGCAGCACCGCAAAGGTCCAGATCGATTCATGGCCGCTGATCGCCACCCCCGCATGAATGGCGGCGATGCTGGTGAAGCCGATCAGGGCGGTGTGCGAAATCTTGCGCGAACCCAGCTTCACCACCAGACGCGCATTGACGATCGAGGCCACGGCGATGCCGCCCGCGATCAGCGCGAACACCGCCGGAAACGCCGCCTCGGCGTGAAAGACGTCGGCGAAGATCTGCTGTGACGAGTTGATGAAGCCGAACAGGGCCCCGGTGATCGCCGTCATCGCGAAGGTGTAACCGACGGCCGTACGATCGGTCAGGGCGATCTTGTAGGCCGCCGTCAGACGCTTGACCTGAATGGGCAGACGGTCCTCGGGCTTCAGCGTCTCGGGCAGTCGCAACGACGCCCAGACGATCAGGCCGACCCCGATCAGGCCCAGCCCGGCGAAGATCCAGCGCCACGGCCCTACCAGCATGATCAATTGTCCCAGCGACGGCGCCAGGATCGGCACGCCCAGGAAGACCAGGAAGCTGAACGACATGACCCGCGCCATGGTGCGCCCCTCATAGCGATCGCGCACGATGGAGACGGCCAGCACGCGAGTGCAGGCGCTGCCCAGACCCTGGCCGACGCGGGCCATGATCAGCGTCTCGAAGGTCGGCGCCAGGGTCGCCAGCAGGCTGAACATCACATAGACGCCGACGCCGAACAGCAGGACAGGCTTTCGCCCGAACCGATCCGCCAACGGACCGTAGAACAGCTGCGCCCCGCCGAAGCCCAGCAGATAGGCCGTCACCACCCATTGTCGGTCGTTGTCGGTCGCCACGTTCAGGTCGGCGCCGATGTGCGGCAGGGCCGGCAGCATGGAATCGATCGCCAGCGCATTCAGCGCCATCATCAGGGCTATGAGGCAGACGAACTCGACGAAGCCGAGCTCCTTCTTGGCGGGCGCTGACGCAAGGGAAGAAGACATCCGGGCCAGATGCGCCGTCACGCCCCGATCCGCAACCGCACGCCCGTCATAAATTGCTGCAATGCAGCGAAATCGGGTTTGAACGAGCGGCGCCTCGCCAAAGCCGCGAAGCTTCGCTAGAGGAAGTCATGACAGAACAGATGACAGCACAGGCGGCGCTGGACCGCCTCGAAACCCTCTACACCCAATCCGTGACCAACCTTCGCGACGCCGTGCGGGATTTCGTCAATACCGGCGCGCGGCCCGATCCGGTCAAACGCGCCGAAGGGGTGTTCGCCTATCCCGAACTTCGCATCCGCTGGGACGGGGATCGCCCCCAGGACCTGGAGCCGCGCGCCTACGCCCGGCTGTCGAGACAAGGCAGCTATTCGACCACGATCACGCGGCCCGACCTTTTCCGCCCCTATCTGACCGAACAGTTGGGCCTGCTGGAGCAGGAATATAACGCGACTTTCGAAGTTGGCCTGTCTCGCCAGGAGATCCCCTTCCCCTATGTGACCGACGGGCTTGAGGTCGCGCTGGACCGGTCGATGACGGCCGCCCTGGCGCGCTGGTTCCCCACTACGGACCTGGCCCATATCGGCGACGAGATCGCCGACGGCCTGTTCGAAATGGGCGGCGACTTTCCCCTGTCGCACTTCGACGGCCTGCGGACCGACTTCTCGCTGGCGCGGCTGAAACACTACACCGGCACGCCGGTGGACGACGTTCAGTCCTATGTCCTGTTCACGAACTACAATCGCTATGTCGACGAGTTCGTGCGCTGGGCCATCGAGCAGCTTCGGACGCCCGGCTCGCCGTATCAGACCCTGTCCTGCGCCGGCGGCGTGGTGATCACGCGCGATACGCCCAACCCCGAGGCGGCGATCAGCGACACGGCCTGGAAGAAGCACCAGATGCCGGCCTATCACCTGACCGCGCCGGGCCATAAGGGCGTGACCCTGGTCAACATCGGCGTCGGCCCGTCCAACGCCAAGACGATCACGGATCACCTGGCCGTCACCCGTCCGCACGTCTGGCTGATGATCGGTCACTGCGGCGGCCTGCGCGCCAGCCAGACCATCGGCGACTATGTGCTGGCCCACGCCTATCTGCGCGACGATCACGTTCTGGACGCGGTGCTGCCGCCCGACATTCCAATCCCCTCGATCGCCGAGGTGCAGCGCGCCCTGTACGACGCCACCAAGTCGGTCAGCGGCATGCCCGGCGACGAGGTCAAGCTGCGCCTGCGCACCGGCACCGTCGTCACCACCGACGACCGGAACTGGGAGCTGCGCTATTCCAAGTCGGCCCTGCGCTTCAACCAGAGCCGCGCCGTCGCCATCGACATGGAAAGCGCCACCATCGCGGCCCAGGGCTATCGCTTCCGCGTACCCTACGGAACGCTGCTTTGCGTGTCGGACAAGCCGCTGCACGGCGAGATCAAACTGCCGGGTCAGGCCAACCGCTTCTACGAAGGCTCGATCTCCGAACACCTGCAGATCGGCATCCAGGCGGTCGATCTGATGCGCAGCGAAGGCTCCAAGCTGCACTCGCGCAAGCTACGCGCCTTCGACGAACCGCCGTTCCGGTAGGCGAGAAAGTCTCCTCCCCACAGCGTGGGGAGGGGGACCGCGGAGGGGTAGAGGTGTTGTTGACCCACTGGCGCCTGCAATGTGGCGAAGAACCCCTCCGTCTCCCCGCTAAGCTTCGAGCCACCTCCCCGCTTCTCAGGGAGGGGACGGATCTGAAGTCTTTACACCGCAGCCTTCTCCAGCGCGCCCGGCTCGAGCGGGCTGGGCGCGGTGGTCGCCTTGCGGGTGTCCTGACGGCGCGGCAGTCGCCACACCTGGTGCGAGCGATAGCTGGTTCCATCCCAAGCCAGGGCCGTCACGGTGATGGTCTTGGCGTCCCAGTCGATCTGGTTGAAGCCGGGCGGCGCGCCGCGCTCGCGATGCGATAGCGTCCCGCAGCCGACGGCGTAGGAGCAGCGGTCCGCCAGAGGGATCGGCATGGCGAACGGCACATGGACGTGGCCGGTCATGATCAGATCGACCCCCGCCTCGGCGAAGATCAGGGCCGCCTCGTCGCCGCGCTTGACGTCGCCGGTCATCGGCGTGCCGACCATCTCGATCAGCGGATGGTGGCAGGCCAGAATTCGCAGCGCGCCGATGGGCGCCTGACGCAGGGCCTCGGCCGCACGGCGCGTCTGGTCCAGATCGATGACGCCCTTCGACCAGTTGGGCCGCGCCTGCCAGCCGCGCGCGGTGACGACCCCGCGCACCATGACCGCATCGCTGCAGAACTGCCCGTCGTGGGCGGGAAAGCCTGTCGCCGTCTCGAACGCCCGCCAAGGATGGAAAACCCGCGCGATGGCATCCCAATAGGGCACGTCATGATTGCCGACGATGACGAAGCGTGGCTCTGGCATGGCCCGCATCCATTCGCCGGCCGCCTTGAACTCGTCGGGGAATCCCTTCTGGGTGATGTCGCCGGTGATCAGCACCAGATCGTTGGGCGTGGCGTGGGCGTAGTCCAGAGCGGCGGCGCAGGCGCGTTTGTGCTCGCAACCGAAATGGACGTCGGAGAACTGAAGAACGCGTCCCACTAGATGCTGTCCTCGGCCGAGGGCGGCTTGGGCGCCAGGGCCTTGAAGGCCTTGGGCACGAAGCGGATCACGGCCTCGGGCTTGAGCAGCAGCGGCTCGCCGTCGATCACGGCCGGAATTTTCGAGCGGGCGCGCACCTCGATCCGTTTCGCCGGACGGGTCGAGACGGCCGGATCCTGACGCCAATCGCTGAACAAGGCTGTCGCAGCCAGGCGGAAGGCCTGGGTTGTGTCGCTGGGGTCCATGGCGGCGGCCTCCAGTCCAATGGGATCCTCCATCGCCTTGGAGATCATCGGGCTGATCAGCACCAGAGCCTCGGTGCGGCGTTTCTCGCCGCCATCGAGAGTGAAGCGCAGACGGCCGGAGAAGGCGCGTTTCAGGGCGCGACGACCATATTGCCAGGCCAGCTTGATCTTGCCGGTCCGCATCGCCTCGCGCGCCGGGGCCCACAGCGCCGGCGATCCCAGAATGGCGGCGCAATAGAAGTATTCGCCCTGAACCTCGCCGCCCGATACGGCCTGAGGCTCGCCCTCCTCCAGCGCCCGCTTCAGCGCCAGCTTCCAGTCGCCGGTGCCATAAAGCGCCTTGGGTAACATGTTCATCGTGCCGCCAGGCAAGGGCGCGATCATCGGTCCGTCAGGCTTGGCCTTCGACGCCACCGAGCGCGCCGTGCCGTCGCCGGCCAGAACGAAGATTACGTCCGGCTTGGCGGCGAAGGCGTCGGCGATGATCTGGTCGAAGTTGCCCCCTTCAAACGACACGACCTCGGCCTTGAGGTCATACTGCCCCAACAGGGCTTCGGCCTCGCCGGCGGCGCGGGGCCCCACGCTTCCGGACAGCGGATTGACCAGCATCACAGCGTGCCGGATCTGGGCATGGGGCGTCAACGCAGTTTTGTCGTCTGCATCGGAGGGGGGTTGGGCGACATCGGTCATGGCGGCCGAACGCCCCGCAGGCGCCGTCGTTCCGCCCAAGCGTCACCATAGTTGCGGATGCAGCCTGCCGACGCGGAACCTATGCCGCGAGGACACGTTTGCTGCCCACAGGGGCCAACACCCAGGGACAAAGGAATTCACCATGAAAAAGGCGATTATCGCGATTGCCGGCGCCGGCCTGCTGGCTTCGGCCTGCGCAAGCGACCCATATGGCTATAACAACGGCTCGAATGAAACCGTCCGCCAAGGCGCCATCGGCGCCGGCCTGGGCGCCGTCGCCGGCGCAATCATCGGCAACAACGTCGGCGGCGGCAATGCTGCGACCGGCGCTCTGATCGGCGGCGCCCTGGGCGGCACGGCCGGCGCCATCCGCGGCTCCAACCAGGACCGCAACAACCAGCAGCGCTACCGCGACAATCAAGGCCGCTACTACTACTGCTACGATAATCGCCAGGACGAGTGCTACTGGGACAACGGTCAGCGCCGTTATTGATCAGTGATCAAATGCCGGTCGCGAAGGTCCGCGACCGGCGTTAGGTTGAAGAGGCGGCCTGTCGGACGACGGGCCGCCTCTTTTGCGTAATGGGCCGGCCGAGCCGGAGGAGGGCTGAGATGAAGCGATCGATGGGTCTGGCTGTGGCGGCCGTTGGAATGCTGGCGGCGTGCGCGCCGATGCCCAAGCGCGAGGCGCTGGTGGTGGGCGAATCGCTGTGCGCGCCGGGGCGTTTCGACATCTATTTCTTGGAGAACCAGGCGCGGCTGACCGAGCCGGCGGCGATGGTGCTGAAGGCGGCGGCGAGCAAGGCGAAGGATTGCGACGTGCGCAAGGTGCGCGTGGTGGGCCTGGCCGACGCCACGGGAACGCCCGAAGCCAATCTGAACCTGTCGCAGCGGCGCGCGCGGACCGTGGTCGAGGCGCTGACCCAGGCGGGCATGCCCGCGCCGATCTTCGAGCTGAACGCCGCGGGCGATGCGGGCGCCACAACGGCAGCCGGCAATGACGAACCGCTGCGGCGCCGCGCGGAAGTGATCTACGAGGCCTATCCGCGCTGATCGACGCGGGGGCGGGCGCAGCGATGGCGCGGGGACGCGTGACGCATTAGGTTGCGGCGCTCCCCTTCGCCTGCCGGAACACGCGTTTGCGCCTCTTCGCCCTTTTTCTCAGCCTGCTGTTTAGTTTGACGGGCGTTTCGGCGACCGTCTCCCAGCCGGTGCAGAGCCAACCCACGGGCGTCGTCGCCTTCGGACCGCAGCGGACCGAGCGGATCGAGGCCGAACTGGTCCCGATGTCGGAATGGGTCGCGCCCGGTTCGACGACCGTGGTGGCGGTGCGCCAGAAGATCGCGCCCGGCTGGCACACCTATTGGCGCAATCCGGGCGACAGCGGCGGTGCGACCAGCCTGATCTGGACCCTGTCCGCCGGGGTGACCGCCGATCCGATCTTGTGGCCCCTGCCCAGCCGCCAGCGGCTGATGAGCCTGATGAACTACGGTTATTCGGGCGCGGTGCTTTTGCCAGTGCCGATCCATGTGCCCTCGACGGCGCGGCCGGGCGAAGTGCTGACCCTGACGACGGACGCGATGTTCCTAGTGTGCAGCGACCGTGAGTGCGTGCCCGAGCCGATGACCCTGTCGCTGGCGCTGCCGGTGCGCGAGGGCGCAGCGCCCTTGGCCAAACCCTGGGGTGAAGAGATCGAGCGGCTGGTCGAAACCGCGCCTCGCCCGGCCGGGATCGAGGCGCGCGTCACGCGTCAGGGCGGCCAGCTGATTCTGACCGCCACCGGCGGGCCGCTGATTGGGGCCGACATCGGCCAGGTCTATTTCTATCCTTTCGACGGCGGGCGGATCGACCATGCGGCGGCCCAGTCGGGCCAGCGGGGTCCGAACGGCCTGACCCTGACGCTGACGGCCGGCAAGGATGCCACGCAGACGGAGCTGAGCGGGGTCCTGGCGACCGACAAGGGCGCGTGGGAGATCACGGCGGAGCCGGGCGCGCCTCTGGCAGGCGTCCAAGGCGGCGCGGCGCTCAAGCCGCTGGACGAAACCACGGCGACGCCGACGAAGACCAGCGCTTGGGTCTTTCTTCAGGCGCTGGGACTAGCGCTGCTGGGCGGGTTGGTGCTGAACCTGATGCCTTGCGTCTTCCCAGTTCTGGCGATGAAGGCGGCGTCGCTGTCGGCGGCGGCGCATGATCCGGCGCGGGCGCGGCGCGACGGCCTGGCCTTCACCGCCGGGGTGCTGGTCAGTTTTCTGGTTCTGGCCGGCGTTCTGCTGGCGCTAAGGGCGGCGGGTCAGGCGATCGGCTGGGGGTTCCAGCTCCAGTCGCCGGGCGTGGTCGCCGCCCTAGCCCTGGTCATGCTGCTGGTCGGGTTGAACCTGTCGGGCGCCTTCCATGTCGGCGCCGGATTGCAGAACGCGGGGTCCGGCCCCCTGTCGCGCCTGCCCGGTTCCGCGGGCGCCTTCTTCACCGGCGTTCTGGCCGTGGTCGTCGCAGCGCCCTGCACCGCGCCCTTCATGGCCGCAGCGCTCGGCGCGGCCCTGGTCCTGGCCTGGCCGATGGCGCTGGCCGTGTTCCTGATGCTGGGGCTGGGCCTGGCCCTGCCCTATCAGGTGATCAGCCTGTCGCCCGGCCTGCTGTCGCGCCTGCCGCGACCGGGCGTCTGGATGGAGCGGCTGAAGGGTCTGCTGGCCTTTCCCATGTATGGCGCGGCGCTGTGGCTGCTGTGGGTGTTCACGCGACAGGGCGGCGTAGACGCCTTGGGCCTGCTGCTGACGGCGGCGCTGCTGCTGGCCCTGGCGGCCTGGTTGACAGGCCTGGCGCAAGCGGCGCGCCAGCGTGATGAACGACCGATCCTGACCACGATCTGCGCGGTCGTCGTCGGCGTTCTGGCGCTGGGCCTGGCAGGCGTTGCGGCCGGTGCAGCGCGGAATGCGAACGCCGCGCCGCAAGGCGACAGCGGCCCGCTGGCGGCCCAGCCCTGGTCGGCGGCGGCGGTGAATGCAGCGACCGCCTCGGGACGCCCCGTGCTGGTCAATCTGACCGCCGACTGGTGCGTGACCTGTAAGATCAACGAACGCGCGGCCCTGTCTTCGCCGCGTGTCGCCAAGGCGATGCGCGAAGCGAACGCCGCCTATTTGGTCGGCGACTGGACCCGGCGCGACGACGCCATCACGCGTGAGCTTCAGGTGCACGGGCGATCGGGCGTGCCGCTGTATCTGCTGTATCGACCGGGTCGGGCCGAGCCGGAAATCCTGCCGCAACTGCTGACCGAGGGCGTGGTCGTGGATGCGCTGAAGGATTGAGCGTCAGCTCAGGAACCGCTGCACCGCCGCCAGGAACCGCTGCGGCTGTTCGATCATCACCTGGTGCTCGGCGCCTTCGATCCGCTCGAACCGCACCGGGCGCGCCAGGCCTTGGAATCCGTAGCGATACAGCCCCTCCAACCGGTTGCGGGGCGCGTCGGGATCGCGGGTCCAGCCATAAACGACAGTGACCGGGGCGGTGATCTGCGACAGGCGGGGGCGCAGATCGACGGTAAGGGCCTCATACAGACCCTGGGCCAGGACGCGCCGGTCGCCGCCCTGAAGCCCCAGCCCCTGGAACACCATGTCGCCGGCCAGACCCATGTCCACGCCGAAGGCCGCGACCTGCGACTTCAGCGCCTGATCGCCGAACAGGAGCAGGGCCTGATAGCCCAGCCGGGCCAGGGGCTCGACCTGATCCGATGTGGTGCGCGCATCGATCAGCGACGGGAAAAAGGGCGAGGAATCAACCACCATGACGCGCCCGATCCGGTCGCCCATATCGGCGGCGACGCGCAGGGCGATCTGGCCGCCCAGAGAATGGCCGATCACGGCGGGACGGTCGATGCGCTGCTCGCGGATGTAACGTTCGATCTCGCTGGCGGCCGGGCCGGCCAGACCGCCGCTGACATTGTCGCCGATTTGCGTCTCGCCGAAGCCGCGCAGGGTGACCAGATGCACCCGGTAACGGTTATCGAGCCGATCCGCCGTCGAACGCCAGGCCGAGCCGGTCGAGCCCAGGCCGGGGATGAAGATGAGGTCCGGCCCCCGCCCGCGCGTCTCGACGATGATGCGGCTGGAGCTGAAGGCCGGAGCCTGAGCTTGGGTCTGGGATTGGGCCTGGACGGCGACAGGGGCGAGAACGAACAGGGTCGCAAGGAGCGAGGCGAGGAGGCGGATCATCATTCGCCCCTAACGCCCGATCACGGCGATCGGTTGACCCGCGCCTGCGACCTATCGCCCCTTGAACTCGGGTTTGCGCTTTTCGACGAAGGCGGACATGCCCTCCTTCTGGTCCTCGAAGGCGAACAGGGAGTGGAACAGGCGGCGTTCGAACTGGACGCCTTGGGTCAGGGTCGTCTCCAGCGCGGCGTTGACCATCTCCTTGTTGGCCATGACCGCCAGCGGGCTTTGCGAGGCGATCTTGGCGGCGATCTTGCGCGTTTCGTCCAGCAGGGTGTCGTGTGGGAAGACGCGCGAGGCCAGACCGGCGCGTTCGGCCTCCGTCGCATCCATCATCCGGGCCGTCAGGACCATGTCCATGGCCTTGGACTTGCCCACCAGACGGGTCAGGCGCTGGGAACCGCCGATGCCCGGCGCGACGCCCAGGTTGATCTCGGGCTGGCCGAACTTCGCCTTGTCCGAGGCGACGATGAAATCGCACAGCATGGCCAGTTCGCAGCCGCCGCCCAGGGCGAAGCCGTTGACCGCGGCGATGATCGGCTTTCTGAACCGGGTGATCCTGTCGTGGCCGAGGGCGAAATAGTTGCCCGCGTACATCTGGGCATAGGTCTGGTCCGCCATCTCCTTGATGTCGGCGCCGGCGGCAAAGGCCTTTTCGCCCGAGCCGGTCAGGATCAGGCAGCGCACGCTGTCGTCCTGTTCGACGCTGTCGAGGAAGTCGGCGAGGTCCTTGAACAGGGCCGCGTTCAGGGCGTTCAGCGCCTCGGGCCGGTTCAGGGTCACCACCGCATAGCCGTCGGCGTGGCGTTCGATCAGCAGGTTGGAATAGGCGTCGGCCATGGTCGGTCTCCTTTGACGGCGGTCATACAGGCGCGAGGCGGGGCCCGCTAGCGCAGCCGCTATCGTCGGGGCATCAGCGCCAGGGTCAGGGCGGCGCGCGCCAGTTCGACCACGACCACCATGCCCAGCAGAAGATTAGCCGCGATGACCTGACCCCGCGCGCCGGACAGGTCCAAGGTCCAGCCGAAGACGGACGACAGGGCCAGGATCAGCGCCGAGATCAAGACCAGGCCGACCAGCAGCATCAGGGCGACATGACCCGCCTTCAGCGCCGCCTGGAGCGTCGGCCCCTCGTCCAGCACGCGGGCGCGGCGGCGGAACAGCCGGGCGATCAGGCCGGTGGCGGCGCCCTCGGCGACGGCGGCGACGACCAGGGCGGCGACGAACCACCAGATCAGGTCACCCAGATCGCCGGTGCGCAAGCCCTGGACGAAGTGGACAAAATAGGCGCCCCAGACCAGGACGCCGACGATCAGACTGATCCACAGGTGGATTTTGCGCATCGCTCAGTCCTCCAACCCGACCATGGCGGCCAGTTTCTGCACCGTGTTCCAGTTGCGGCCGGTGCCGACGCCGATCAGGCGCGGCTGGGCCTTCTCCGCCATCTTCGAGCGACCCAGGCCGTCAGGATGCCAGAAGAACAGGTCGCCGCCGGACGGCTCGACCCGCTCGTCCCCCGCCGCGCAACCACGCAAGGCCTCGACCGCCCCATCCTTGATCCCGGCCTTCATCACTATGACCAGCAGTTTGGAGCCGTCGATCCCGGCCTGATCCGCGAACGGATTGGCGGCCATCAGCGCTTTCCATTGCGCGGGCGTGCGCACGATCACCTCGATGGGGCGGCCGAAATGGGCGGCGATGCCCTGCTGCAGCCGCGCCTCGACATCGGCAGGTTCGGCGTCGCTCTCGACGATCAGATTCCCGCTGGCCAGCAGGGTGCGCGGGTTGGCGAAACCGGCCTCGACGGCGATGGCCTTCAGCTCGGCCATCGGGACCTTGACCCCGCCCACATTGACGCCGCGCAACAGGCAGATGCGGTCGCTCATGGGCTTACCTCTTCTGGCAGGAGGAGCAGTAGAAGGTGGAACGGCCGCCCTGGACGATGCGGGCGACGACGCCGGTGCATGTCTCACCCCGACACGGCTCGCCTTCGCGGCCATAGACGTCGAACCGGTGCTGGAAATAGCCCTGGCCGCCCTCGGCGTTGGCGAAGTCGCGCAGGGTCGAGCCGCCCGCCGCGATGGCGTCGTTCAGGACGTTTCGAACCTCGGTCGCCAGACGCTCCAGCCGCGCCTTCGACACCGATCCAGCCGCGACCAAGGGCGAGATGCGGGCGCGGTACAGGGCCTCGCAGACATAGATATTGCCCAGGCCGGCGACGATCCGCTGATCCAGAAGGCTGACCTTGATGTTCTGCTTCTTGCCCGCGAAGGCCTCGACCAGATGGGCGCCGGAAAAGCCGTTGCCCAGCGGCTCGGGCCCCAGACCGGCGAACCAGGGATGGGTCTCGATCTGGTAGCTGGATATCAGGCCCATGAAGCCGAACCGGCGCGCGTCGGCGTACCCGATGCGGGTCGCCGCCCCATCGCGAATGGCGCAGCCGCTGAAATGTTCGTGCTTGCCGGCGATGGGCGCGGCCTCCTCGAACTCTCCAAGCAGGGTTCCGTCCAGGGTGAAGCGGCCGGTCATGCCCAGATGGGTGATCCAAGTCTCGCCGGTGGACAACGGCATCAGCAGATATTTGGCCCGCCGGTCTATCCGCAGCACCGTCGCCCCCTCCAGCCGTTCGACAAAGCGCTCGGGGAAGGGAAATCGCAGGTCGGGCCGGTTGATCCGGACCCGTGACAGCCGCGCGCCCTCCAGCACCGGCGTCAGGCCGCGTCGGACGGTTTCGACCTCGGGAAGTTCGGGCATGGGCCGGTCCTAGCCCGTCCGGGTCGCGGGGCCAAGCGGCGGGGGCGCCCGCATCTGACCGCGACCAGTTGCCGCCTGCGACAGAATGCGCTTACGTCCGCCGCGAACGTGGGGAATTTTTCGATGACTGACGCCGCCGCCGCCCCGAAGGGCCGGCTTGAGCTTACCCTTCGCGCCCTTGTGCTGGGCGTGCTGCTGGCGGTGGTCTTCACCGCCGCCAACACCTACCTGGGCCTGAAGGTGGGCCTGACCTTCGCTTCGGCCATTCCGGCGGCGGTCATTTCGATGGCGATCCTGCGCGGTTTCCGCACCTCGACCATCTGGGAGAATATGACGGTCCAGACCGTCGCCTCGGTCGGCGGCGCCATGAGCTCGATCATCTTCGTCCTGCCCGGCCTGGTGATGATCGGCTGGTGGCTGGAGTTTCCGTTCTGGGAATCGACGCTGATCTGCATCTTCGGCGGCATACTGGGCGTCACCTTCTCGATCCCGCTGCGTCGCGCCCTGGTGACCAACGGCGGCCTGCCCTACCCCGAAGGCGTCGCCGCCGCCGAGGTGCTGAAGGTCGGCTCGCGCGGCGCCGAACAGACCGAAAGCGCCGTGCGCGAGAACAAGTCCGGCCTGTGGGTCGTGGTCGCCGGCGCCGTGGTGTCGGCCGGTTACGCCCTGCTGGTCGCGGGTCGCGTCTTTGCTGGCGAGACGGCCAGGTTCTTCAAACTGCCGGCCGCCCTGGGCGGCGGCGCGACGGGCGTCGGCTTTGGCATGCAGTTCGCCCTGCTGGGCGCCGGTCACCTGATCGGCCTGACGGTCGGCCTGGCCCAACTGTTTGGTTTGATCCTGGCCTGGGTCATCGCCGTGCCGATCCTGACCAGCCCCGACACCATCGCCTGGCTGACCTCGCACGGCCTGCCCTCGATCGCCGCGACCCTGCCGGCCGGGACGCACGCCGAAGAGCTGGCCATGACGGTCTGGAGCCGCGAGGTTCGCTTCATGGGCGCCGGCGTCATCGGCGTGGCGGCGATCTGGACCCTGATCAAACTGGCCGGTCCGCTGATCGGCGGCCTGACCTCGGCCCTGGCGGCCCAGTCCAAGCGCTCGCACGGCGAGGTGCTGGAGCGGACCGAACAGGACATTCCGATCAAGATCGTCGGCGCCGTCTCGGTGGCGGCCCTGATCGCCATCGCCGGCCTGTTGACCTGGATCGCCCTGGCCTCGCCCACGCTGGCGGCGTCCGCGCCCCTGCTGGTCGTCGGCGGCCTGGTCTATGTGGTGCTGATCGGCTTCGCGGTCGCGGCCATCTGCGGCTACATGGCCGGTCTGATCGGCTCGTCGAACAGCCCGGTGTCCGGCGTGGGCATCCTGGCCATCATCGTCGCCTCGCTCCTGATGCTGGGCGTTATGAAGATCGCCGGCGTGCCGGCCGACGGCTCCATCATCGCCTTCGCCCTGATCGTGACGGCGGTCGTCTTCGCCGTCGCCGTCATCGCCAACGACAACCTTCAGGACCTGAAGACCGGCCAGCTGGTCGACGCCACGCCCTGGCGCCAGCAGGTCGCCCTGATCATCGGCGTCGTCGCCGGCGCCCTGGTCATCCCCTTCATCCTGAACAAGTTGAACGGCGCCTTCGGGTTTGAGGGCGGTCCTCCCGGCATCGCCAACGAGCCGCTGGCGGCGCCCCAAGCCACACTGATCTCGGCCTTGGCGCGCGGCGTCATCGGCGGCGACCTGCGTTGGGACCTGATCGGCCTGGGCGCGGTGATCGGCGTGATCATCATCGTGCTGGACGCCGTCGTGTCCAAATCGACCAAGGGCAAAATCAAGCTTCCGCCTCTGGCCGTGGGCATCGGCTTCTATCTGCCGGCGGCCGTGACGACGATGCTGGTCATCGGCGCCGTGGTCGGCTGGTTCTATGACAAGGCGGTCAAGACGACCCGGTTCGCCGATGTGGCGCGCCGCATGGGCGTGCTGCTGGCGTCCGGCCTGATCGTGGGCGAAAGCCTGTTCGGCGTCTTCTACGCCAGCGTCATCGTCGGCACGAACAGCGACGCCCCCTTTGCCATGATCCCCGAAGGCTCGGCCTGGCCCGCCATGCTGGCCGGGATCGTCGTCTTCGCGGCGGCGGTGTTCGGCCTCTACAGCTGGACGCGCAAGAAGGCCGAAAAGGTCTGATTTTCTCCCTCCCCTTTCATGGGGAGGGACGGCGAAGCGAAGCGGAGCCAGGGTGGGGAGGTTAAGGCCACCCCGCTCGCGCCCTTACGCCCCCACCCTGATCGCTGCGCGATCGTCCCTCTCCATGAAGGGGAGGGAGATTGCTTAAGCGCCGCGCGTGGCGACCATCATATAGTTGATGCCCGCATCGTCGGTCTGGCTCCATCGGTCGTGAAGCGGGTCGTAGTTCAGGCCATACGGCCCTTCGACCGTCACCGGCTCGGCGGCCAGCATCGCGCGGATTTCCTCGGGCTTCAGAAACTGGCGCCAGTCGTGGGTGCCGGCCGGCACCCAGCGCAGGATGTATTCCGCCGCCACCTTGCCCAGGGCCAGCGACTTCAGGGTCCGGTTCAGGGTGGCGACCATCATCACCCCGCCCGGCCGGACCAGGCGCGAACAGGCGCGCACGAAGCCTTCGGGATCGGTGACGTGTTCGATCACCTCCATCGTCAGGACCACGTCGAACGGCCCCGCCCCTTCCGCCTCGATCTGTTCGACCGTGGCGGCGCGATAGGCGATCTCCAGGCCCACCATGTCGGCGTGCGCGCAGGCCGTCCCGATGTTCTCGGACGAGGCGTCGAGGGCAGTGACGTCAAAGCCCATCCGCCGCATCGGCTCGGCGATCAGTCCGCCTCCGCATCCGACGTCCAGCAGGGTCAGACCTTCGAACGGCGCGCGCGCCTTGGGATCGCGGCCCAGCCGCGTGCAGAGCTGGTCGCGGATCAACGCCAGCCGCGCGGGATTGAAGCGGTGCAGCGGCGCGAACGGCCCGTGCGCATCCCACCATTCGGCCGCCTGGGCCGAGAAGCGCGCCACGTCGGCGGGGTCGATCGATGCGCCGAACGCCGTTTCGGACGAATTTTGCGAAAAACCATTCCCCTGTTGGGGTAGGCGAGACGGAGCGGCGCCGTTAGAAGCGGTCATGACGCGAGGGATGAACCTTCGCGCCCTTTCACGCAAGCAGGGGGCGGAACGCCACGATGACGCGGCCCGATACGACACGACTGGTGATGAAGTTCGGCGGCACCTCGATGGGCGACCTCGAACGCATTCGCCGTGCAGCGCGGATCGTCGCGGCCGAAGTCTCGGCGGGCAAGCAGGTCGCCGTCGTCGTCTCCGCCATGGCGGGCAAGACCAACGAACTGGTCGCCTGGACGGACGGCGCCGGACCGGCCGCTGCGGGCCTGCCGCTCAGCGACGACGAATATGACGTGGTGGTCGCCTCGGGCGAACAGGTGACCTCGGGCCTGTTGGCCGCGACCCTGCGCAACATGGGCTTCAACGCGCGGTCGTGGATGGGCTGGCAGGTGCCGATCCTGACCGACGACGCACACGCCCGCGCCCGCATCATCGACATCCCCGGCGAAAAACTGGGCGCCGCCGTCGACGCCGGCGAGATCGCCATCGTGCCCGGCTTCCAGGGCGTGACGGCGGACGGCAAGATCACGACCCTGGGGCGCGGCGGTTCGGACACCTCGGCGGTCGCCGTGGCGGCGGCCCTGGGCTGCCCCTGCGACATCTATACCGACGTGGACGGCGTCTATACGACCGATCCTCGCATCGAAAACCGCGCGCGCCGCCTGGCCAAGGTGTCCTACGAAGAGATGCTGGAGATGGCGTCCCTGGGCGCCAAGGTGCTGCAGACCCGCTCGGTCGAGCTGGCCATGGCCAAACAGGTGCCGGTCCGCGTCCTTTCAAGCTTTATCGAACCCGACGCGAATGGCGTCATGCCCGACAAGGGTGGAACCCTGATCTGCGACGAGGAGGAGATCGTGGAAAAACGTATCGTGTCCGGTGTGACCATGAGCCGTGACGAGGCCCGCATCACCCTGCTGGGCCTGTCCGACCGGGTGGACGCGCCCGCCGACGTCTTCACGCGCCTGGCCGAGGCCAACGTCAACGTCGACATGATCGTGCAGAGCCAGTCACGCACCGCCGGAACGGTCAACCTGACCTTCACGACCGGCCGTCGCGACGCCGTGCGCGCGGCCGACCTGATGACCGCCGCCAAGGAGCAGCTCGGCTTCGAGGAAATCCGCGTCGACGAGGACGTGGCCAAGGTCTCGGTCGTCGGCGTGGGCATGCGCAGCCATGCGGGCGTCGCCCAGACCATGTTCAAGGCCCTGGCCGACAAGGGCGTGAAGTTCCAGGCGATCTCGACCTCCGAGATCAAGATCAGCGTGCTGATCGACGCCGCCTACGCCGAGCTGGCCGTTCGCGCCCTGCATTCGGCCTATGGTCTGGACGCAGTATAGGTGATCTGAACAGGGCGCCTATATCCACGAAAGAGGCGCGGGAGACATGATGCCGGCAGGCGGCGCGATGACCAGAGGACCCCGGATCCTCCTGCGCCAGATCCGCGAGGCTCTGGGCGGGGCCGGCGCGGGCGCGACGCCGGCGCAGGACCGGCTGAACATGGTCGTCAAGATCATCGCCCGGTCGATGGTCGCCGAGGTCTGCTCCATCTATCTGCGTCGCGCGTCGGGCGAGCTCGAGCTGTTCGCCACCGAGGGTCTGAACCCCGACGCCGTGCACAACACCCGGCTGCGGCCCGGCGAGGGCCTGGTCGGCGAAGTGGCGCGGATGGCCCAGCCCATCAGCCTGTCGGACGCCCCGTCGCACCCGTCCTTCTCCTATCGCCCCGAGACGGGCGAAGACCCCTATCACGCCTTCCTGGGCGCCCCGCTGCTGCGCGGCGGTCGGGCCATCGGCGTCCTGGTGGTCCAGAACCGCACCGAGCGGCGCTATGACGAGGAAGAGGTCGAGGACATCCAGACCATCGCCATGGTCCTGTCCGAGACTGTGTCGTCGGGCGAACTGTTGGCGCTGGACGAGTTGCGCGACGTGGAGCTGGCGCCGCACCGGCCCGAGCGGCTGAAGGGTCAGAAGTTCGCCGACGGCCTGGCTTTCGGCCATGTGGTTCTGCACGAGGCGCCGCTGGCGCCCGAACGCCTGCTATCCGACGACCCGGCGATGGAGGAGGCGCGGCTGAAGCTGGCGCTGGCCACGCTGAAGAGCGGCCTCGACGTCATGCTGGACAAGGGCCAGGGCTTGGCTGGTCCGTCGTTCGAGGTTCTGGAGACCTATCGGATGTTCGCCGACGACCGGGGCTGGAACCGGTCGCTGGAAGAGGCTGTGAGGAACGGTCTGACGGCCGAGGCGGCGGTGGACCGGGTCAGGAACGAACACCGCGCCCGCTTCGCCCAGGCGCGCGACCCCTATATCCGCGAACGACTGCACGACTTCGAGGACCTGGCCAACCGGCTGCTGCGGGTGCTGGCGGGCGACAAGCCGGGCGAGCGCGAACTGCCCGACGACGCCATACTGGTGGCGCGAAACCTGGGCCCCGCCGACCTCCTGGAATATCCGCGCGACAAGCTGAAGGGGCTGTTGCTGGAAGAGGGCTCGGCCGCCAGCCACGCCGCCATCGTCGCGCGCGCGCTGCAGATTCCGTGCGTCGGTCGTCTGATGGGCCTGCGTGACCGGCTGTCGGAAGGCGACATGGTCATCGCCGACGGCGAGACCGGCGAGACCTATCTGCGTCCCCGCCCCGACATGCTGGAGGCCGTGCAGTCGCGCATGGCCGTGCGCGAACAGCGCCAGGCCGAGTTCGCCCAGCTGCGCGACGTGCCGGCCGTGACCCTGGACGGGCAGCGGATCACGGTCCTGACCAATGCCGGCCTGGCGGTCGATCTGGAAAACATGATCGAGACGGGCGCCGAGGGCATCGGCCTGTTCCGCACCGAGTTTCAGTTCATGGTCTCGGACGAACTGCCCCGGCTGGACGCCCAGACGGCGCTCTACAAGCTGGTGCTGGACGCAGCGGGCGATAAACCCGTCACCTTCCGCACCCTGGATATCGGCGGCGACAAGGTCCTGCCGTATCTTGAGGCCGAGCGCGAAGAGAACCCCGCGCTGGGCCGCCGCGCCATCCGTTTGGGCCTGGACCGGCCGTCGCTGTTGCGGATGCAGCTTCGGGCGCTGCTGGCGGCGGGTGCCGGGCGCGAACTGCGCGTCATGTTCCCGATGATCGCCACGGTGGACGAGTTCCGGGCCGCGCGCGAACTGGTCGATATCGAATGCGCCTGGGCGCGGCGTCGCGGGCGCGCCTTGCCCGCCCTGTTGCGCGTCGGGGCGATGGTTGAATGCCCGTCGCTGCTGTGGCATCTGGACGCCCTGCTGCCGCTGACGGATTTCGTCTCCATCGGCACCAACGACCTGTTCCAGTATATGTACGCGGCCGACCGGACCAATCCGCTGGTGTCGGATCGCTACGACCCGCTGTCGCCGCCGACCCTGCGGGCGCTCCAGACCATCCAGAAGGCCTGCGCAGACACCGGCACGCCGGTCTCGATCTGCGGCGAACTGGCGGGGCGGCCGCTGGAGGCCTTCGCTCTGATCGTGCTGGGCTTCACCCGACTGTCGGCGCCGGCGGGCGGTGTCGGGCCGGTCAAGCGGATGATCCTGTCGGCGGACCTGAATGCGGCGCGGCGCGGCATGGCCAATCTGCTAAACCTATCCACCGGCTCAGTCCGAAACGAGATCGAATCCCTGGCGCGCAAGCTGAACGTCGCGGTCTGATCGCAGCCGTCTGGACGCACGGGCGGCGTTGCTGGTCGGCGCGCAATCGTCTATCTCGGGCCCTGTGAACGGCGCGTCGGCGCTGTGTTTCCCGGACATGGGGTCAGGCGTCATGACGCTGAATGCGGGGGTCGCCCCCGAGGCGATCGAAAGCATTGCGGACCGGCCGGATCCGACGGCCGCCTTCGTCGACGCCGCGACCTTGGGCGACGGTTTTCGCGCCGCCCGAGAGCGGTCGGGCAAGTCGCCGGCCGAGCTGGCCGCCGAGACCAAGGTGCATCGCCGGTTCCTGACCGCCCTGGAGCAGAACGACTGGTCGTCCCTGCCCTCGCGCGTCTTCGCCCTGGGCTATGTGCGGGCCTACGCCTCGGCTCTGGCGCTGGACGAACAGACCGCCGTCGAACGGTTCAAGCGCGAGAGCCCGGACACCTCCGTGCCGCTGAAGGCGCCCATCGGCATCGCCTTCGAGGACGTGAAACGCCATTCGCCGCGCATCGTCGCCGGCATCGCCGCCGTGGTGGTCGCTGTCATCGGCTGGAACGTGTTCCAGCGCGCCAGCCTGCATCAGACCGCCCATCCGTCCGATATCGCCGCCGTGCCAAAGACCTGGACCGGGGCGGCCGATCCGGATCCGCAGGTCGCGCTCAGCGCGCCCATGTCCGCGCCGCCCGACCAGACGACGCCGGCGCTGTACATCACCCCAGGGCTGGAGGCTGAACTCACTGGCGTCGATCCGACCGATCCGGCCGTGATCGCCGCCGCCGCCAATTCCGAGCCGGTGCAGAAGGCGTTCAACCCCCGCGGGGCCGTCTATGGCGCCTCGGCCAACGCCTCGATGGTTGTGATCCAGGCCAAGACGGCCGGCGCCCTGGTCGTTCGGCTGGGCGACGGTCAGGCCCTGTTCGCGCGCCAGATGGCGCCGGGCGAGGCCTGGCGCGCGCCCATCGGCGTGGCGGCGACGGTGGACGTGTCCGACCCGGCGGCTTTCGACGTCTTCCTGAACGGCGAGTATGGCGGGCCGCTGGCCGGCGTGCTGACGCCGCTGGCCCAGCTGAACAGCCGCGCCGACCAGGCCGCCAAACAGCTGGCGGCGACCCAGGCGCGCGCACAGGTCGAGGCCCAGGCGGCTCAGGCCCGAAGCCAGGCCCAGACGCAGACGTCCGCCCCGTCTCCCACGCCCACGACGCCGAACTGAGTCGTCGGCCGTGGTCCCGCCGTCATCAACGGCCTATATGATGCTTCCATGAGCGATCACACGCACGTCCGACCCTGGCGCCATATCGAGCGCCGCAAGAGCCGCCAGATCCGCGTTGGCTCCGTCCTGGTGGGCGGCGACGCCCCGATCAGCGTCCAGTCGATGACCAATACGCCGACGACCGATGCGGCGGCGACGATCGACCAGATCCGCCAGCTGGAAGAGGCCGGCGCCGACATCGTGCGCGTCTCCTGCCCCGACGTGGAATCGACCGCCGCCTTCAAGACCATCGTGCGCGAGGCCAAGGTCCCCTTGGTCGCCGACATCCACTTCCACTACAAGCGCGGCATCGAGGCGGCCGAGGCGGGCGCCGCCTGCCTGCGCATCAACCCGGGCAACATCGGTTCGGCCGACCGCGTCCGCGACGTGATCCAGGCGGCCAAGGACAATGGCTGTTCGATGCGGATCGGCGTCAACGCCGGTTCGCTGGAAAAGGAACTGCTGGAAAAATACGGCGAGCCCTGCCCCGACGCCATGGTCGAGAGCGCGCTGAACCACGCCCGCATCCTGCAGGACCACGACTTCCACGAGTTCAAGATTTCGGTGAAGGCGTCCGACCCGTTCCTGACCGTCGCCGCCTATCAGCAGCTGGCCGAGGCGATCGACTGCCCGCTTCATCTGGGCGTGACCGAGGCGGGGCCGTTGCGCACCGGCACCATCAAGTCCGCCATCGGCCTGGGGTCGATGCTGTGGGCCGGGATCGGCGACACCATCCGCGTGTCCCTGGCCGCCGATCCGGTCGAGGAGATCAAGGTCGGTTTCGACATCCTGAAGTCGCTGGGTCTGCGCCACCGCGGGGTCAACATCATCGCCTGCCCGTCCTGCGCGCGTCAGGGCTTCAACGTCATCGAGACGGTGGCGGTGCTTGAAGAGAAGCTGGCCCATATCTCGACGCCGATGAGCCTGTCGGTGATCGGCTGCGTCGTGAACGGACCGGGCGAGGCCCTCTATACCGACATCGGCTTCACCGGCGGCGGCAAGGGCGCGGGCATGATCTATCTGAACGGCAAGATTGCCCACAAACAGGCCAACGACGGCATGATCGACCACATCGTCGACTTGGTCGAACAAAAGGCCGCCGAACTGGACGCCGCACGCGCGGCGGCGCTTCAGGCGGCCGAGTAGACTGCGTCATCCCGCCACACCTCTGTCGCCCAACTTCACCGTTCCGTGATTGACGCTTGATGTGGAAAGTGCAACCTAGGCTCTAGGTCCGCCTGGGGAGGCCGGACCCTATTCCATCGAGGGTTTCAATGATTTCCAAGACTGTCGCGCGCTTTGGCGCGCGTGCGTTCACGCTGGTCGGCGTGGCGCTTTCTGTGCCTGCGTGTGCGACTATGACGCGAGGCACGACGCAGGAGTTCACCGTCGAGAGCACGCCGCCCGGCGCTCAGGCGACCACGTCCAACGGCTTCGAATGCGCCGCCACCCCCTGCACCTTCCGCATGTCGCGCAAGGATGCGTTCAACATCACGGTCTCGAAGGAAGGGTATGTTTCGCAGACCCACGAGATCACCAGCAGCATGTCCGGCGCCGGCGGCGCAGCCCTGGCCGGCAACGTCCTGGTCGGCGGGATCATCGGCGGCGCCGTCGATGCGACGTCGGGCGCGCTCAACGATCTGAAGCCCAATCCTCTGGTCGTCACCCTGCGCACGCCCGCCGAAGAAGCGGCGGCGGCCCGGACGCCGGCCGCTCCCGCAGCGAGCGGCGGCGAGCAATGATCCGCCGCATCGCGGCGGCCGGCCTGATCGCCGCCCTGATGGGCGTCGCGGCCTGCGCCACGCCGTCCAACCCCGCCATGATGACCCTGTCGGCGACACCGGGCCTGACCGCATCGGCCGGCGACCTGGGCTATCGGTCGGTGACGAGCGTGTCGGTTTCCGGCGGCCAGAGCACCAATCCTCTGTGGACCTCGCAGGTCTCGAATGCGGATTTCAAGACCGCGCTCGAAGGCTCCCTGGCCGCAGCCGGCTACATGGGAACCGAGGGTCAGCCCATGACGGTCTCGGCATCGCTCATCAATTTGAAGCAGCCTCTGGCCGGCTTCGACATGACGGTGTCCAGCCAGGTTCGCTACACGGTCGCCCGTGGCGAACGCACGGTCTTCGACGAAACTGTCTCGGCGACGGGAACAGCGACGATGGGTCAGGCCCTCGTGGCTGGCGACCGTCTGCGCATGGCCAATGAGACGGCGATCCGCGAGAACATCAAAGAATTCCTGACGCGGTTCCGCGCCCGCGCGCGCTGATCCTTATCGTCGGGACAAGTGAGACGGCGGCGTGTGCGAGCCCGCCGCCGTTTTTCGTTTCAGATAACCTTGAACAGACGCAGGGCCTGATAGCCGGCGGACAGGAGCACCACGGCGCCGACGCCGTAGGTGAGAGCCCGGCGCGGGGCGATGCGGGCGATGACGCCGGCGAAGGGGGCGGCGATCAGGCCGCCGATGATCAGGCCCAGCACCGCCATGGCGTGGGTGGAGAAGCCCTCGGCCTCCTGCCAATGTCCGGTCAGCAGGGCGACCAGGAAGGTGGCGGAAATGGCGGAGGTGACGAAGAACTCCGCCGTATTGGTGGTGCCGATCGACACGCGCGGATCCTGACCCGTGCCGACCAGGGTGGTGGTGACCGTGGGTCCCCACCCGCCGCCGCCGATGGCGTCGAAGAAGCCGCCGACCAGACCCAGGGGGCCGGCGAACTTGCGCGGGAAGATCCGCTCACGCGTCTGACGCGTAGCGCGCCAGATGATCACCACGCCCATGATAGCCAGGTAGGTGGTGATGAAGGGCTTCAGCAGATCGCCGTCGATGCTGGTCAGGACGAAGGCGCCGAAGCCGCCGCCGACGACGCCGCCGAGGGCCAGCGGCACGAACAGCTTCCAGTTCACGTTCTTGTTGACCGTATGGGACCCGGCCGACGCCGCCGTGGTGAAGACCTCCGCGGCGTGGACGCTGGCCGACGCCGTCGCGGGCGGCACGCCGAACGACAGCAGGACGGTCGAGGAGATCACGCCATAGGCCATGCCCAGCGCCCCATCCACGATCTGGGCCAGAAAACCGACGGCGAGGAAGAGCAGGAAATCTTGCATGGCGTCCTCTGAAACAGGGGCGAACGGTGCGGGCTATTTCCCTAGTCGGTCAATAGGAGAAGAAGTGACGGTGGCTTGCAGAAGGGTTCGCGCCTCGAAGACGGCGGCGATGGCGTCGCGCCCGTCCTGAAGCACGGGCTGCAACGGACAGGTCTCGACATCCGGGCAGGTCTCGCACGGGCCGTAGGCGGTGCGCGAGGCGCAAGGCGCAAGGGCCAGCGGGCCTTCCAGCGCGCGGATCACGTCGGCGAAGCTGATGGCGTCGGCGGGCGCGCCCAGCGCATAGCCGCCCGCCCTGCCCCGCTTCGAGGCCAGCAGACCCTGACGGCGCAGATCCAGCAGGATGGCCTCCAGGAACTTTCGCGGAGCAGCCGCCGCCTCGGCGATCTCGGCAATGGTCGCAGGACCGCCGTCCGGCAGACTGGCCAGATGCACCATGGCGCGCAGAGCATAGCGGGACCGGTTCGACAGCATGATCCGTGATCGCCCGCCTGAGCCCCAGACGCAAGCTGCGAGGGCCGGACCCCACCCCTCAGGCGAGCCGCGCCACCGCCTCCAGAATCTGCGCGCCGTTATAGGGTTTCAGCACCAGGGCCTCGGCCATGTCCGCATTCTTCGCGGCGGCGGCCACATCGCCGGAAATGAAGATGACCCGCACGGCCCAGCGGTCGGTCAGGACGCGGGCCAGTTCCACCCCGGTCATCTCGCCCGACAGGTTGATGTCCAGCAGCGCCGCATCGATGCTGTGCAGCGCAGCGGCGGCCTCGGCGGCGGCGGCGCTGTGGAACGGGCCGACGACATTGTGGCCCGCCTCGGTCAGCAGTTCGGTCAGGGAGGCGGCGGCGTCGGGATCGTCCTCGACCACCAGCAGGGTCAAGGCCTCGATCTTGGCCGGCGCCGTGGCGTCAATCGGCGCCTGACGCGTGACCACGGCGCGAAGGTCGCGCCAGATCTCGGTCGAGGGGCGGTCGGTGTCCAGATCATAGATGGCGGCCATCGCCCTCAGTTCGCGCGCGTCCTCGGGCGACAGGTCGCCGCCGGTCTCGGCCAGACGGCTGTCGTACAGGCGGCACAAACGATCGACGCTTTCGGCGACCTCGGCGGCGTCGAGCTGCGACGGGGGCGAGCGATCGAACATGGCGTCCTCCTCACGGTTGTTCGATCTCAACTAATGGCTTTGAGCCGATTGCGTCACCGCGACTGACGCCATCGTGACCCGGCCGTCATCGCCGATCACAAGCGCGGCGCCGGCGCTGGTCCACGCCCGGACACGGCTTGCAATCGACACGAGCCCCCCCGGCGGGTAAGGACGGCGCTCCGCTTTTTCTCAGGACATTTCCCTCTTGCGACTGCCCCAGGCCCGTCTCGATCAGGTGCTCGACCGTTTCCATGAAGTGGAGGCGCGCATGGGTTCGGCGACCGACGGCGCCGAGATCGTGCGGCTGTCCAAGGAGCACGCCGAGCTGAAGCCCGTCGTCGATGCGGTCCAGGGCCTGGCGCGCGCGCGCGCCGAAATGGCGGACCTGGAAGCCATGACGGCCGATCCCGAGATGGCGGCGATGGCCGAAGAAGAGCTGCGGGCGCTGAACGACAGGCTGCCAGAGCTGGAACGCGAGGTCGCCCTGCTGCTGGCCCCGCGCGACGCCGACGAGAACGCCTCGGCCGTGCTGGAGGTGCGCGCCGGCACCGGCGGGGACGAGGCGGCCCTGTTCGCGGGCGACCTGTTCCGCATGTATTCGCGCTACGCCTCCACGCGCGGCTGGCGGATCGAGCTGGACTCGGCGACCGAGGGCGACGCCGGCGGCTATAAGGAGATCATCGCCACGGTGACGGGCGAAGGCGTGTTCGGCCGGCTGAAATTCGAGAGCGGCGTTCACCGGGTGCAGCGCGTGCCGACGACCGAGTCGCAGGGGCGCATCCACACCTCTGCGGCGACGGTGGCGGTCCTGCCCGAGGTCGAGGACGTGGAGATCGAAATCCACGACAAGGACATCCGCATCGACACCTTCCGCGCGTCGGGTTCGGGCGGCCAGCACGTCAATACGACCGATTCCGCCGTGCGCATCACCCACCTGCCCACCGGCATCATGGTGACGTCGTCGGAGAAGTCCCAGCACGTCAATCGCGACAAGGCGATGAAGAATCTGCGCGTGCGCCTGTACGACATGCAGCGCCAAGCCAAGGACCTGGCGCGCTCGGACAGCCGCAAGTCACAGGTCGGGTCGGGCGACCGGTCGGAACGGATCCGCACCTACAACTATCCGCAGGGGCGGGTCAGCGATCACCGCATCAACCTGACCTTGCACAGCCTGCCCCAGATCATGGAAGGCGACATCGATCCGCTGCTGAACGCCCTGATCGCCGAGGACCAGGCGGCGCGTCTGGCCGACCTGGAAGCCGAGTTCGGCTGATCAGCCCAGGACGCCGGTCAGCGGCAGCCACAGCACCACGCCGGTGACGGCGGTATAGGCGGCGAAGGCATGGACCGACTTCAAACGGCCGCTGGCCAAGGGGCTGTCGAGATCGGCGCGGTTGACCCACAGCAGATAGGCGGCCTGGATCGCCCAACCGGCGAGGAAGGCGACCACGGCCCAGGCGCTGAGCGCCGCCAGCGCGACGCCCGACATCAGCACCACTAAACCGCCCAGGGCGATCACCCCGTCTGCGATCTGATCGTCTGCGGGAACGGCGATGACGCCGGACAAGGCCCGTTGCAGACGCCAGTTGAGCCAAGCCTGATACAAAAGCATCAGTCCGCCCAAGACGTAGAACATCCCTATCGCGCGCGCCGCCCACTCCATGTCCGAAATAAGGCGCCATTTTCTGCGGTTGTAATCAGGGAAAATGCGACGCCGATTCGGATCGTTAACGACCGGCGCAAATTAGACACAACCGTTGGTCTGCGAGCGCGCCCGCTAAGCTTTGGCGGCCAGGGCGCGCTGGACCGCCGGACGCGCCTTCATGCGCTCGAAATGCGCCTGGACGCGAGGAAACTCCGCGATGTCCACGCCATCGCTTTCCAGCCAGCCGGCGAAGGTGAACAGATAGGGGTCCGCGACTGTATAGGCGTCGCCCATCGCCCATTCGCCAGTCAGGTCCGCCTCGATCAAGGCGAAGCCGTCGCGCATGTTCTGCGTCACCTTGGCCGCCATCGACGCCTGGGCGGCGGGGTCGTCGCTCCAGCGCGAGGCGCGGCGACCGTGGGCATGGGCGACGTGGACGGTCGTGGCCAGATAGAGGTTGAACGCCTGCATCCGCGCGAAGGCGAAGGGATCGGTCGGAGCCAACAGGCCGGGCGGCGACAGGGCGGCGATGTGCGCCAGAATGGCCGGGCTCTCGGTCAGGACGCCCTGATCGGTCGCGAGCGCAGGAATGCGCCCCTTGGGATTGATCGCCAGATAGGCCGGCTCGCGTTGCTCGGCCCTGGCGAAGTCGACCAGACGAACCTCATAGGCGAGCCCCGACTCTTCCAGCGCGATATGGCTGGCCCGGCTGCAGGATCCGGTCGCGGCGTAGAGGGTCAGCATGGTCGCGCCTCGCAGCAAAGAAAAAGGCGGCGAGATCATCGCCGCCTTTCAGGAAATCAGAGGTCCAGCAGGGCCCGCGCCGGATCTTCCAGCAGTTCCTTGACCCGGACCAGGAAGGTCACGGCTTCCTTGCCGTCCACGATGCGGTGATCGTAGCTGAGGGCCAGATACATCATCGGGCGGATCTTGACCTCACCGTTGATGGCCATCGGGCGCTGGACGATGTTGTGCATGCCCAGGATGCCCGATTGCGGTGCATTCAGGATCGGCGTCGACATCAGCGAGCCGTAGGTGCCGCCGTTGGTGATGGTGAAGGTGCCGCCCTGCATCTGATCCATGGTCAGCGAGCCGTCACGTGCGGCCTTGCCCAGGGCGCCGATGCCCTTTTCGATGCCGGCGAGCGACAGGGTGTCGGCGTCACGCAGGACCGGAACCACCAGACCCTTGTCGGTGCCGACGGCGACGCCGATGTCGTAGTGGTTCTTGTAGATGATGTCGGTGCCGTCGATCTCGGCGTTGACGGCGGGGATTTCGTGCAGGGCCGCGACGACGGCCTTGGTGAAGAAGGACATGAAGCCCAGTTTCACGCCGTGGCGCTTCTCGAACACGTCCTTGTATTGGGCGCGCAGGGCCATGACGTTGGTCATGTCCACCTCGTTGAAGGTGGTCAGCTGGGCGGCCGTGTTCTGCGATTCCTTCAGGCGACGGGCAATGGTCTGACGCAGCCGCGTCATCTTCACCCGCTCTTCGCGCGGCTGGTCGGCGCGCGGGGCCGCGGGCGCAGCGGCGGCGGCGGCAGGGGCCGGAGCCGAGGCCTGGCCGATGGCGGCGATGGCGTCGGCCTTGGTGATGTTGCCCTTCGGTCCCGTGGCGTTGATGGACTTGGGATCCAGATTGTTCTCGCCGACCACGCGCTGGACGGCGGGCGACAGGGTTTCGTTCTCGGCGCCCGAAACCTGAGCCGAGCCGGTGTTCGCGGGCGCGGCGGCAGGGGCCGGAGCGGCGGCGGGAGCCGATGCGGCTGCGCCCGAACCCGAGATGGAGCCGATCTTCTGGCCCGGCGTGACGGTCGCGCCTTCGTCGGCGGCGATGGTCAGAACGCCGTCAGCCGGGGCGGAGACTTCGACCGCGACCTTGTCGGTCTCGATCTCGACCAGCAGTTCGTCCTTCTTGACTGTGTCGCCGTTCTTCTTGACCCACTTGCCCATCGAGCCCTCGGCGACGCTCTCGCCCATGACCGGCACGGTGATGTCGATCGCGGCGGCGGCGGCCGGAGCAGCGGCGGCCGGCGCGGCCTTGGTGTCAGCCTTGGCGGCCTTGGCAGGGGCAGCGGCGGGCGCAGCGGCCGAAGCGGGGGCGGACGCGCCTTCCGTCACCGAACCCAGGACCGTGCCGGGAACGACATTGTCGCCCTCGGCCGCCTTGATGTCGCCCAGCACGCCGTCGGCGGGCGAGACGACCTCCAGCGAGACCTTGTCGGTCTCCAGCTCGACCAGCAGTTCGTCCTTCTTGACCGGATCACCGACCTTCTTGGTCCACTTTGCGATGGTGGCTTCGGTGACGGATTCACCGAGGGCGGGGGTCAGGATGTCGGCCATGTCAGGTCCAGCTCGTCTCTAGTCGGTCTTTTATACGTGTATCAGGCGAAGGCTTCGGTCGTGAAGGCTTCGAGTTCCTTCAGGTGCCGGC
This sequence comes from Brevundimonas sp. Leaf280, assembly GCF_001422455.1. Taxonomy (NCBI): domain Bacteria; kingdom Pseudomonadati; phylum Pseudomonadota; class Alphaproteobacteria; order Caulobacterales; family Caulobacteraceae; genus Brevundimonas; species Brevundimonas sp. Leaf280. The sequence goes on from NZ_LMNC01000005.1 coordinate 166,359, forward strand.
TCATCAGACCGGCGGCGGTCGAGGCCGAGCCGGGACGGCCGACGTAGCGGGCGCGCTTGGCCTTCACGTCCAGCTTGTCCAGCGTCAGCTCCAGCCACGGATCCACGAAGGTCCAACCGCCCATGTTCTTCGGCTCTTCCTGGCACCAGACCAGTTCGGCGTTGGGGAAGCGGGCCAGTTCCTTGCGCAGCGACTGGATCGGCCACGGATAGAACTGCTCCAGACGCAGGATATAGACGTCGTCCACCGCCTGGCCGTCCTTGGCCTTCTTCTCGCGCGCGTCCAGCAGGTCGTAATAGACCTTGCCCGAGCACAGGATGACGCGGCGGATGTCCTTGTCCGCCTTGATCGTGATGCCGGCGATCTCGGGCCGCGTCTGGGCGTCGTCGTGCAGGACGCGGTGGAAGGCCGAGCCCTCCGCCAGGTCCGCCATGGACGAGACCGCCTTCTTGTGACGCAGCAGCGACTTGGGCGTCATCAGGATCAGCGGCTTGCGGAACGGCCGGTGCATCTGGCGACGCAGGATGTGGAAGTAGTTGGCCGGGGTGGTGCAGTTGGCGACCTGCATATTGTCTTCGGCGCACTGTTGCAGGAAGCGCTCAAGACGGGCCGAGGAGTGTTCCGGTCCCTGGCCTTCATAGCCGTGAGGCAGCAGCATGGTCAGGCCGCTCATGCGCAGCCACTTGCGCTCGCCCGAAGAGATGAACTGGTCGATCACCACCTGGGCGCCGTTCACGAAGTCGCCGAACTGGGCCTCCCACATCACCAGCGTATTGGGGTCGGCCAGCGAATAGCCGTACTCGAAGCCCAGCACCGCCTCTTCAGACAGGGCCGAGTCGATGACTTCGAAATTGGCCTGGCCTTCGCGCAGGTTGTTCAGCGGGATGTAGCGCTCTTCGGTCGTCTGATCGATGATGCCCGAGTGACGCTGCGAGAAGGTGCCGCGCACCGAATCCTGGCCCGACAGACGGATCGGGAAACCTTCATCGACCAGCGAGGCGAACGCCAGGCTCTCGGCCGTGGCCCAGTCCAGGCCCTGGCCCGAGGTGATGGCTTCGCGGCGACCGTCGATGACGCGCTTCAGCGTCTTGTGCATGTTGACGCTGTTGGGAATGGTGGTCAGGCGGTGACCCAGGTCGGTCAGCTTGGCCAGCGGCACGGCGGTGTCGCCGCGCAGCTCGTCCTTGGGCGATTGGAAGCCCTGCCACTGGCCGTCCAGCCAGTCGGCCTTTTCGGCGGACCAGCTCTTGCCGGCCTCGAACTGCTCGTCGAGGAATTTCTCGAACCGCTCGACCTCAGCGTCCACCTCGGCTTGGCTGATCACGCCTTCGGCCACCAGACGCTGCGAATACAGTTCGCGGGTCGAGGGCTGGGCGCGGATCTTCGAATACATCAGCGGCTGGGTGAAGGTGGGATCGTCGCCTTCGTTGTGGCCGAAGCGGCGGTAGCAGAACATGTCCACCACCACGTCCTTGTGGAACTTCTGACGGTATTCGGTCGCCACCTTGGCGGCGAAGACGACCGCTTCGGGGTCGTCGCCGTTGACGTGGAAGATCGGGGCCTGGACCATCAGAGCCACGTCCGACGGATAGGGCGAACTGCGCGAGTTGCGCGGGCTGGTGGTGAAGCCGATCTGATTGTTGATGACGAAGTGCAGCGTGCCGCCGGTGCGGTAGCCCTTCAGTCCCATCAGCGCAAAGCACTCCGCGACCACGCCCTGGCCGGCGAAGGCGGCGTCGCCGTGGATCAGCAGCGGCACGACCTTGGAACGATCCAGCGCCCACTGCCCCTCGGGCACGCCCTCGTTGGCCTCGCGAATGTCGAACGCCTGTTTGGCGCGCGCCTTGCCCAGCACGACCGGGTTGACGATCTCGAGGTGCGACGGGTTGGCGGTCAGCGACAGGTGGACGTGGTTGCCGTCGAACTCGCGGTTCGACGAGGCGCCCATGTGATATTTGACGTCGCCCGAGCCCTCGATGTCGCTCGGCACGGCCGAACCGCCCTGGAACTCGTGAAAGATGACTTTGTAGGGCTTGCCCATCACGGCGGCGAGCACGTTCAGACGGCCACGGTGGGCCATGCCCAGCACGACCTCGTCGACGCCCAGCGAACCGCCGCGCTTGATGACCTGCTCCAGCGCCGGGACCATGGCCTCGCCGCCGTCCAGACCAAAGCGCTTGGTGCCGGGGAAGCGCTTGTGCAGGAAGCGTTCGAAGCCTTCGGCCTCGACCAGCTTGGACAGGATGGCCAGCTTGCCTTCCTTGGAGAAGGCGTTCTGCTCGAACTTGTCGGCGCCCTCGAACCGCTGCTGGAGCCAGGATTTCTCCTCCGGCTCAGCGATATGCATGAACTGGATGCCGATATTGCCGCAGTAGGTGCGCTTCAGGATCTCCAGCACTTCGCGGATCGTGCCGGTCTGAAGACCCAGGACGCCGTCCAGGAAGATCGGGCGGTCCAGATCGGCGCCGGTGAAGCCGTAGAATTCGGGCGTCAGCTCGGGGTTCTCCACCGGCTGTTCGATGCCCAGCGGATCCAGCTTGGCCTGCAGGTGCCCGCGCACGCGATAGCTGCGGATCAGCATCAGGGCGCGGATGGAATCATGGGCGGCGGCGCGGATCGCATCGGCCGAGACGTCGGCCGATGCGGCCGTGGGCGCAGCAGCCGGCGCAGCGCCGGGCTTTTTGGGATCAGGCTTCGGGGCCGGCCAACGGCCGTCGAAGACGCCGGTCTCCTCCGTCGGTTCGGTCGCGACGCCACGGCCCCAGCTGCCCGCGCCGGCCGAGGCGGTCACCAGGGCGGCGTTGTCGCGCAACTGGTCGAAGAAGGCTTTCCATTCGGCGGAAACGGAGCCGGGGTCTTTCGCCCACTTCTCCTGAAGCTCCTCGACGTAGGCCGCATTGGACCCGTAAAGGAATGAGGTCTCGGCAAAGACCTGGTTCAGCCGACCGGCATCGTCCGCCATCGTTTCGCAATCCCTGGGCCCCGACGGACACATCTCCGTGAGGGGCGCGCCCGTCATATAGGCGTCGTTTCCTGACGGGTCATGACCGAAACGGGGCAATTTGGTAGGAAATTGGTCGCAGGCCCAAGAAAAAACGCCCCCGGCCTCAGCCGAGGGCGTCCATCGATGCGTCACACGGCATTTTTGATGCCGAAAAGCGATCAGGCCGGGCGCATCAGCCCTTCAGGACTTCGACCAGGGTCTTGCCGAGGCGAGCGGGCGATTCCGACATGCGGATGCCAGCGGCTTCCATCGCCGCGATCTTGGATTCCGCATCGCCCTTGCCGCCCGAGACGACGGCGCCGGCGTGGCCCATGGTGCGGCCCTTCGGCGCCGTACGGCCCGCGATGAAGCCGGCCATCGGCTTCTTGCGGCCCTTCTTGGCTTCGTCGATCAAGAACTGGGCGGCGTCTTCTTCCGCGCCGCCGCCGATTTCGCCGATCATGATGATCGAGGTGGTTTCCTCGTCGGCCAGGAACAGCTCCAGCACGTCGATGAATTCGGTGCCCTTGACCGGGTCGCCGCCGATGCCGACGGCCGTGGTCTGGCCCAGGCCTTCGTTGGTGGTCTGGAACACGGCTTCATAGGTCAGGGTGCCCGAACGCGACACGATGCCGACCGATCCCTTCTTGAAGATGTTGCCCGGCATGATGCCGATCTTGCACTCGTCCGGCGTCAGAATGCCGGGGCAGTTCGGGCCCAGCAGGCGCGACTTGGAGCCTTCAAGGCGACGCTTGACCTTGACCATGTCCATCACCGGAATGCCCTCGGTGATGCAGGTGATGAAGGGGATTTCGGCGTCGATGGCTTCGATGATCGCAGCGGCCGCGCCCGACGGCGGGACGTAGATAACCGAGGCGTCGGCGCCCGTGGCGTCACGGGCTTCGGCGACCGAGGCGTAGATCGGCAGGGTTTCGCCGTGCGATCCGGTCCAGTTCGTGCCGCCCTTGGAGGGATGCACGCCGGCGACCATCTGGGTGCCGTGATAGGCCAAGGCCTGTTCGGTGTGGAAGCCGCCGGTCTTGCCGGTCAGGCCCTGGACGATGATCTTGGTGTTCTTGTCGACGAGAATGGACATGGGTCTGTGCTCTGAATTCGATGTGTCAGCGGGGCGGTGGCGAGTAAGGCCGAAGCCTTAGCCGACCGCCGCGACGATCTTCTGGGCGGCGTCGTCGAGGTCGTCGGCGGCCTGGATGGTCAGGCCCGACTCGTTCAGGATTTTCTTGCCCAGTTCGGCGTTGGTGCCTTCCAGACGCACGACCAGCGGCACCTTCAGGCCCACTTCCTTCACGGCCGCGACCACGCCCTCGGCGATGACGTCGCACTTCATGATGCCGCCGAAGATGTTGACCAGGATGCCTTGGACGTTCGGGTCGGCGGTGATGATCTTGAAGGCCGCCGCGACCTTCTCCTTGCCGGCGCCGCCGCCGACGTCACAGAAGTTGGCCGGCTCCTTGCCGTACAGCTTGATGATGTCCATCGTCGCCATGGCGAGCCCTGCGCCATTGACCATGCAGCCGATGTTGCCGTCCAGCGAGACGTAAGCGAGGTCCCACTTGGACGCTTCGATTTCCTTGGCGTCTTCTTCGGTTTCGTCGCGCAGTTCCTTGATGTCGTCGTGGCGGAACAGGGCGTTGCCGTCGAAGCTGACCTTGGCGTCCAGAACGCGCAGATGGCCGTCCTTCATCACGATCAGGGGGTTCACCTCCAGCATGTCCATGTCCTTCTCGACGAAGGCCTTGTACAGGGCGGGGAACAGCGACTTGGCGTCTTCGGCCGCGGCGCCCGTCAGGCCGTAGGCGGCGGTGATGGCGACGACGTCTGCGTCGGTCACACCCGCGCTCGGGTCGATGACGATGTTCTGGATCTTCTCGGGCGTGTCGTGGGCGACGGTTTCGATGTCCATGCCGCCTTCGGTCGAGACGACGAAGGCGATGCGGCCATAGGCGCGATCGACCAGCAGCGAGCAGTACAGCTCACGCTCGATGTCGGCGCCGTCCTCGATGTATAGGCGGTTGACCTGCTTGCCGGCGTCGCCCGTCTGGGCGGTGACCAGGGTGTTGCCCAGCATTTCCTTGGCGTGAGCGACGGCTTCCTCGACCGAGAAGGCCAGGCGAACGCCGCCCTTGGCGTCGGCCGGCAGTTCCTTGAACTTGCCCTTGCCGCGGCCGCCGGCGTGGATCTGCGACTTCACGACATAGAGCGGGCCGGGCAGTGACTTGGCGGCCGCCTCGACCTGATCGACCGACGTCACCGCGACGCCCTCGGCGACCGGGGCGCCGAAGCCTTTGAGGACCTGCTTGGCCTGATATTCGTGAATGTTCATGGGGGACCGTCGCAACCGCTGCTGGGAGAGTTGCGGGGCTTATAGGCCCCACCCCTTCGCAGGTGCAACCGTCCACAGGCCCCCTTTAGTCGACCCAGTCCTTCTTGAGGGTGCGCGACGCCCCGATCAGCAGGATCGCGGCCAACACATAGAAGCCCATGCCGGTGTAGATGGCCCAGCGCAGGCTTTCCTCTCCGAAGCGCGGGGCCAGCAGGTCGCTCATCCAGCCGAAATAGTAGAAGCCGACCGCGATGCCGAGTAGATTGTTCAGCAGCAGGAACAGGGCCGAGGCCGTCGAACGCATGGCCGCCGGCACCAGATGCTGGACCGCCGCCGTGATCGGACCCAGCCAGGCCAGGTTCAATCCGGTCGGCAGCAGGAAGATCAAGAAGGCCAGGGTTAGCTGCTGAACGTGGCTGCCGCCGCCGGGCAGAACCAGGCCGATCAGCCAGGGCGAGTTCATCGCCAGGATGAAGCACGGCGCCGAGATCAGGAAGGCGATGGCGGGCGTCAGCGGATAGGCGCCCTTGCCCTTCTTGGACAGCTTGTCGGCGATCATGCCGCCCAGCCAGATGCCCAGGATGCCGCCGATCAGGGCGATGCCGGAATAGTAGATGCTGGTCTGTTTCAGGGTCAGGTCGAAGCTGCGCATGAAGAACAACGGCAGCCAGCCGGCGACGCCATAGCCGCACACCGACGACGAGGCGGCGCCCAGACCCAGCAGCCAGAAGCTGGGCTTGCGGATCACCACCGAGGCGGTGCGACGCGCGATCATCAGCGATATGCCGATCACCACGGCCAGCAAGCCGCCGAACGCCAGCACCAGCGGATTGCCCAACGACATGCCCATCAGCCAGCTCAAGGCCCCGAGGATTAGCAGGCCGGCGCCGAGGCCCAGCATGATCTGGGCGGCGATCTTGCCGGCTCGATCCGTGCCGACGGGGGCGGCGGCCAGGGCAGCGACCTGGGCCTCGGTCTTGATGGCGTCGGTTCCGCCGCGCCTGGGATCCCGCACCGTCAGACGCAGCAGGGGCGCGACCAGCACGCCCAGCAGGCCGACCACGATGAAGGCCGTGCGCCAGCCGTAGGTCGCCGCCAGCAGGCCGCCGACCAGGGTGCCCGCCGCCATGCCCAGCGGAATGCCGAAGGCGAAGGCCGCCATGGCCCGCGCGCGCTGATGCGGCGGAAAATAGTCGGCGATCAGCGAATAGGCCGGGGCCACGCCGCCCGCCTCGCCGATGCCCACGCCCATCCGGCACAGGAACAGCTGGCCGAACGACCCGGCCATGCCGCACAGGGCGGTGAAGGCCGACCAGACGGCCAGGGCGCCGGTCATGATCCAGACCCGGCTGAACCGGTCGGCCAGCCAGGCCAGCGGAATGGCCAGCGTCGAATAGACCGAGGCGAAGGCGATGCCGCCCAACAGGCCGAACTGGCTGTCGGACATGCCGAACTCTTCCTTCAACGGCGCGGCCAGGATGCCGATGATCTGGCGATCCAGGAAGTTCAGCATGTAGATCAGGATCAGGACCGCCAGCACATAGTAGCGATAGCCGGGCCGCTCAGGCCGCTCGGGCCGCGCCTCCTGGACCGTCAGCGTCTCCGTCGTCATCGGCGTTTCCCCTCGGCGTCTTGTTGTTCGTTGCGGCGAGCCTATCCGCAAGTCGAGCCTGTGCAAAATAGGCCCCACGAAGCGAAAAAGGGCGGCGGCCCGGAGACCGCCGCCCCTCGTCGTCAGGCGTTATGGATGTGGATCAGAACTTCAGACCCAGGGTCGCCGTGACGGTGCGCGGCGGGCCGTAGAAGCCGATGATCGAGTTGCCGGTCAGGGCGCCGGGGAAGGTGTAGCCGCCGACGCGATAGCGTTCGTCGCCCAGGTTCTTGCCGTGGACGCCGAAGGTCAGGCGGTCGTCGGACGACGTCCAGACGATGCTGGCGTCATACATCCAGTAGGCGTCCTGATCGAGCAGCGGCGCGGGCGTTTCAAACTGCTGATAGGCGCCGCGATAGGCGACCGACGGGATGAAGGCGATCGACGAGCCGTTCTCCATGACCCAGTTGTAGTTGGCCGAGATCGATCCGGTCCATTCCGGCGTGTTCTGGAAGTCGCGCTGCGAGGATACGTCGACGACGCAGCCCGGCAGGGTCGGGCAGGACGTATTGCCCGAGGCCGTCGGGATGTAGGCCAGGAACTGGTCGAACTTGGCGTCGATGTAGCTCAGCGAGGCGTTGAACGTCAGGGCGTCGGTGGCGCGCACGCGGCCTTCGAACTCCCAACCGCGGATCGAGGACGAGCCGACATTGTCCACCACCGAGGCGACGGTCGCCCCGGCCGGATACTGGGTCGTGATCTGCTGGTTCTCGTAGCTGGAATCGAAGATCGCGGTGGCGAAGGTCAGGCGACGATCCAGCAGCGAACCCTTCAGCCCGATCTCATAGGTCTCGACCGTTTCCGGCGCATAGCCGTTGACGGTGGCGGGATACAGGACCGCATCGCCACGCATGTCGAAGCCGCCCGATTTGAAGCCTTCGCCCCACGAGGCGTAGGCCGTCAGATCGGGGCCGAACTTGTAGTTGACCGAGACGCGCGGCGTGAACTTCTCGAACTCGCGAGTGCGGGTGTAGTTGGTGCGCGGCGCCCCCAGCGGCACGGCGGCGTTGTTGCCGAAATAGGGGCTGCGGATGCCCAGATACTGCTGACGGAAGACGGTGCCTTCCTTCTCGTCCTTGGTGAAGCGTCCGCCGACCGAGACCGACAGGGCGTCGGTGAAGTCATAGGAGAAGTCGGCGAAGACGGCGTAGCTCTTGGTCGCCACAGAACCCGAGGTCAGGGTCGTCAGATTGGCCAGACCCACGACGGTGTCGAACGCGCCCGAGGCGTTGGCGTCCATGTAGAAGACGCCGGCGACGCCGTTCAGGCGGCCCGCGCTGACCAGAACCTGGAATTCCTGGCTGAACTGGTCGTCGTCATAGGCGGCGGGGATGTCGAGGATGGGCTGGGGCAGGTTGTCGAAGTCGATGTTGCCGCGCGTCAGGCCTTCACGATAGGCGCTGATCGACTTGAAGGTGAACATGTCGCTCATCTCCCATTCGCCGGTCAGCGACACGCCGCGCGTCTGGACGCGGTTCTTGTCGCCGGCGCCGGCGTTGGTGTCATAGACGTCGGCGGGCGACGGGGCGAACTCGCGGTGGCCGTGGCGCGCGTTGGAGTCGTCGTTCACCAGATCGCCGGCCAGACGGAAGAACAGGCTGTCGGTCGGGCTCCATTCCGCGCTGGCGCGGAAGGCGGTCACGTCCTTGTTGTAGTGTTCGTTGCCGGTGTTCAGGTTCTTGCCGTAGCCGTCACGCAGATAGCGGGCCAGGGCGGCCGAAACCTTGAACTCGTCACTGAACGGCAGCTGGGCGCTGGCGATCACGTCGCGCTGGTTATAGCTGCCGTAGGAGGCGCGCAGGCGTCCCTCGGGCTCGTCGGCATTGATGCGGCTGGTGACGTATTTGATGGCGCCGCCGATGGTGTTGCGGCCGTAAAGCGTGCCTTGCGGACCGCGCAGCACCTCGACCCGCTCCACGTCGAAGATGTCCAGAACGGCGGCCTGCGGGCGGGCCACATAGACGTCGTCGATATATAGGCCGACGCCGGGATCGAAGCCCCACAGCGGATCCTGCTGGCCCACGCCGCGAATGAAGGAGATCAGGGTCGAGTTCGAGCCCCGCGCGGCGTTCAGCGTCAGGCTGGGCGTCGAGCGCGCCAGTTCGGTGATGTCCAGGGCGCCGCGCGCCTCAAGCTGTTCGCCGCTGACGGCGGTCACGGCGACCGGCACGTCCTGCAGGCTTTCCGCGCGGCGGCGCGCGGTGACGACGATGTCGTCGACGGTCGCCGCATCTTGGGCGTTCGCGGCCTGAGCGGTCGCCTCCGCGTCCTGGGCGACCGTGGCCCCCGCAAGCACGCCCCACGCCGCGCCGGCCAGCAGCGCGCACTTCACATGACGGTTCATGATCCTAGACCCCTTTGTCGTTTCCAGCCCGATGGACGCTTTTATTCAGCGTTCAATGATTTTCATGGAAACTACCCGGTTTCGGCCGTCTGTCAAACACTGGACTGACGCAGCGTCACTTGGATCGCCGACCGTGGCGCCGTTGCACCGTCGCGGTCGTGCGCCTAGCCTTGCCGGATGAGCAAGCCGGACGCCGCCGCCCCCCTTCCCCGCCCCGTCGCCGCCGCGCGCCGCAAGGCGGCAGGCGCTGCGCCAGCGCGGCGCGGCCGCCCGCCCAAGACCGAGGCCAAGGCGGCGGGCGAGACGCGCGATCTGATCCTGGATGCGGCCGAGGACCTGTTTTCCAAACACGGCTTCTACGGCGTCACCATCCGCGAGGTGGCGCGCGAGGCGGGCGTGGATACGGCCCTGGTCCATTACTATTTCGGGGCCAAGCGCGAGCTGTTCGACGCCGTCTTCCTGCGCCGGGCCGAGGTCTGGAACGACGACCGCGTCGCCGCCATCGATCGCTATGCCGAGACGGCCGGCGATGACATGACGCTGGAGGGGCTGCTGGAAGCCTTCCTGCGGCCGCCGTTCGAATGGTCGCTGAAGGGCGGCCCGGGCTGGAAACACTATTCCGCCCTGGTGGCCCAAACCAACGCCAACCCCAGTTTCGGCGGCGAGACGATGGCGCGCTATTTCGACCCGGCCATCCACCGGCTGATCGAGCTGATCGCCAAGGTGCTGCCGGGCGCCAGCGAGGTCGATCTGTACTGGGGCTATCACAATCTGTCGGGCGCCCTGACCCTGACCCTGGGCGAGACCGGGCGCCTGGACCGGCTGTCGAACGGGCGGGCGCGATCCGGCGATCTCGAGACGGCGGGCGACTATATGGTCCGGTTCGCCGCCGCCGGCTTCCGGGCCGTGGTCGGAATGTCGCTCCGCCAAGCCTGATCAGTTCGGACCGACGAAGACGGCCCACATCAGCCGACCGGGCAGGAAGGTGAAGGCGCCGGCCACGATCAGTCCGCCGACGAACATCCCCGTCATGGCGCGCCGGTGCGCCGCCACCCGGTGACGCCGCGCGGCGTAGACCGCCATCGGCAGGGCGACCACGGTCCAGCCGCTGAGCAGATGAACCAGAGATAGGCCGCCGGGCCCGTTCGGATTGAGCTGGTTTATGAATAAGGAGCTGACGGCCGTGGTCGCCATGGCCATCACCCACATCCAACCGAGAGTCCGGTGCAGCCGGTTTCCCTTGACCCCGACCAGCAGGACGACTCCGATCGCCAGCGCCGTCACGGCCGCCGCCACATGGATCTGGATCGTCGTCGGCGAGGCGAACAGCAGCGACCATCGCGGGGCGTGAAAGGCATAGCCGACGCTCAACATCCGTCCCCCGTCGACCAAAAGATAGGCGACGAGCGGCACGATCAGCAGCGTCAGAGCCAAGGCAAACGATGCGAGGCGAGACAGGCGAGGCATGTGCATATCTCCGTTTCCACCGCCTTGCCGCGGCGCTTCGATCATTGCATCCCGGCTTTCGCCAACGGCCGTCCAGACTGCGCCAACGCCCACCCGACTTTCCCAAGGTTGGAAATCATGGTCTCAAGGCGGGACCGCCAGATGCCGAAAGCCGCCATGACGTCCCAAGCCGCCGACCGCCGCCGCACCTTTTTGCGTGGGCTTATCGTCGCCGTTCTGGCGGGCGTCTTTCTGGCGGTGACCGGCGCTTTCGGCAGCGCGGGCGCGTCCCTGCCCGTGCGCTTGGCCTATTGGGTGGTGATCATGGTGCTGGGCGGGCTTTGGGGGCATCTGTGCAGCGTCTTGGTCAGCCGATTTCTGGATTCGGACGAGCGGCCTTGGCTGACGATTGCGGCCATGGTCCTGATCATCACCGGGCCGCTGTGCGTGCTGGTCTGGGCGGCGACGGGATTGTTCTTCGCCCAGAGGCTCTATCCGCTGGCGGTGCTGCCGCAGCTGATCGTGCCTGTGTTGGTCATTACGGCGGCGGTGACGACGTTGAACGTCTTTTTGGGGCGGGCCGTGCCGGTCCAGACCCATGCGGCGCCGCCCGAGACAGCGGCCCGCCCGGTTCGGTTCCTGGACCGTCTGCCCATGAAGCTGAAAGGTGCAACGATCCGGGCCGTGCAGGCCGAGGACCACTATCTGCGCATCCACACCGACCGGGGGTCGGACCTGATCCTGATGCGGCTGTCGGACGCGGTGGAAGAGCTGGAGGGACTGGAGGGCGCCCAGACGCACCGCAGCTGGTGGGTGGCGCGCGAGGCGGTGCGCGCCGTCGAACGCGGCGACGGGCGCGCGACCCTGACGCTGGACGGCGGTCTGTCGGCGCCGGTCAGCCGCCGCTACGCCCGGATGCTGCGCGACGCCGAATGGTGGTGACGGATCACGGCGCGGGCTGGGTGGTCAGCATCGACGCAGGCGCGGCGCAGCCGGTCAGCTCGTCGTCGCCGATCTCGACCTTGGCCGTCAGCGGATAGGTGCGGTCGCTCATGCCGTCCGAACATTCGGTGGCGATCAGCACGACGTTCAGCGCCTTGTTCAGATTGGTCGAGCTGGCGAAGGTCGCGACCGTGCCCTGAACCGTCGCGCCATGGTTCGGCGCGCGCTGGCTCGGCTGATCGACGCGGGTGTAGATCAGGGCGTCCGGCGTGATCTCCACGCCCCAGAAGGGTTCGGTCCCCAGCGCCCGCACCGGCTGACCCAGATCGACGCCGCCCAGGCTGACGGCGGCCTGGGGCTGGGGCGCCGGCTTGGGCTTGGAATCCTCGCGGTCGTAACAGGCGCCGAGCGAGAGGCCGGCCACGGCGATGGCGAGCGGGGCGGCGGCGAGCGGAATGAGGCGCATGACGGCTCCTTTTGGTTCGGGCGCAGGTGAGGTCCCGGCCGCCCTCGGTCAAGGGGCGCGGCTGGGTTATGCTGGCTCCATGTCGATTCGCCCCACCGCATTCGAGTTCTTCGCCGGGGGTGGCCTGGCGGGTTTGGGACTGTCCGCCGCCGGCATCGACACCGTCTTCGCCAACGACATGGACGGGGCCAAGGCGCGCGCCTTCACGGCCAATCATCCACATACCCCGTTTCGTCAGGGCGATGTCTGGACCCTGACCGTCGACGATCTGCCGGGACGGCCCGACATGGCCTGGGCCTCGTCGCCCTGTCAGGACGTCAGCCTGGCGGGCGCGCGCGGCGGGCTGGAGGCCGGGCGATCGGGGGCCTTCTGGGGCTTCTGGGGGCTGATGCAGGGGCTGGCGGTCGAAGGTCGGGCGCCGCGCGTGATCGTATTGGAGAACGTCATCGGACTGCTGACCTCGGGTCAGGGGCGGGATTTCGCCGCCGTCTGCTCGGCGATGGTCGAGGCGGGCTATACGGTCGGCGCGCTGGAGATGGACGCCGCCCACTGGCTGCCCCAGTCGCGGCCGCGCCTGTTCGTGGTCGCCATTCGGGGCGAGGCGCCGCGAATGGCTGGTCCGGTCGCGCCCTTCCATTCGCCACGCCTGATTGCGGCGCATGCGCGTTTGCCAGGGGCGGTGAAGGCGGCCTGGGCCTGGTGGTCTCTGCCTGCGCCGTCGCAGCGTAATCTGGACCTTGCGGCCATTCTGGAGCCGGACGACGCCGTCACTTGGCTGGATGATGCGGACGCCATCCTGGCCCTGGCCGCGCCACTGCACCGCGCCAGTATCGCGTCGGCCCTGGCGTCGGGCCAGCGCTGTGTCGGCGCCGCCTATCGCCGGGTGCGGACCGAGAACGGGCGCAAGGTCCAGCGTCTGGAAATCCGGTTCGATGGTCTGGCCGGATGCCTGAGGACGCCGGCCGGCGGCTCGTCGCGTCAATATGTGGTGGTGTGCGATCGGGGCTTGGCGCGGGTTCGGCGGCTGACCGGGCGCGAGGCCGCGCGGCTGATGGGCGTGTCGGACGACTATCGCCTGCCGTCGAGCGAAAGCGCGGCGCTGAAGCTGATGGGCGACGCGGTCGCCGTGCCGGTGGTCAAGGCGTTGGCTGAAGGGCTGTTGCTGCCGGCGCTGATGGATCGACGCGCCGCCGCCTGACGCCGTCACTGATCGCCCAGATAAAAACACCCCCCGGATATCGCCCGAGGGGTGGGAAACATGCGGTCTTTAGCGCTGGACCCACTGGCCCTGGGCGTTGCGGTACCATTGGCCCGAGGAGATGCGGGGCAGCAGCTGGGCCTCGAACATCCGCGCGCCGGCGACATCGGCCGAGGTGCCGGCGTCGGCAGCGCTGCGGGCGTAGGCGGCGCGGCGGCCGGAGTTGGTTGCGTCGACCGCGGCGCGCAGGCTGGCGTCCGAGGTCGGGGTGCGGAAGCCCAGATAACCGTCGGCCTGCTCACCCACGGTGCCGGCGGCCTTTGCCTGGTCGATCTGCGCCTTCTGGGCGCTGGTCTGGGCGATGGCGGCGCCCGCGACGCCCAGAGCCGCAACGGCGGCGCCGATCACGAAGAGTTTGCGGAAGGTCATGTCAGCCTGTCCCTTTCAGAGAGAAGCGGGAAATCAGAAGAGGTTGGGGTTCTGCTGCAACAGCTGCTGCAGCTCCTGGTCCAGCCGAACGCGCACGTCGGCGTCCAGCTTGGCGTAGATCTGGATCGGCGCGACCTCAAGACGGATGGTCGGGGCGCAGGCCGCGAGGGCGACGACGACGGCTCCGAAACCGAGGCCGGCCAATTGGCGCTTGTGGATCATGACGTGGGCTCCGGTTCGGCCGAGGGTGATGTCTCTAATAGCACGCCGTCCAATGAACGCGCGCTGAATGGTGAAGTTCAATCGGCAGGCGCCGGGACGGGCGCGGGCGTCGCATCCTGCTGACCCTGGCGCGCGCGATTGACGGCCAGCAGATCCGAGATCAGCTGGTTGGCGTTCAGGGTCGTGTCTAGCGTCAGATCGATCTGGGTGTTCGACGGCAACGGCAGTTTGCGGTTCAGGAACTGGCGGCTGATCAGTTCGCCGATCGTCAGGCGAAGCTCCTGGCGTTTGGGAGGATCGTGGCGGCCGCGAATGTGGAACAGGACCGCCAGACGCCCGCCGTCCAGGCTGTTCACATCGGCGCTGAGCTGGTCGAAGGACAGGTTCTCCATCGCCTGATAGGCCAGGTCCTCGACGACGTTTTCCGACACCTCGCCGCCCCCGCCGCTGGCGGCGACATCGGTCAGGACGTCCCGCTTGATCGACAGGCGGCCCGGCTGGACCGCCTCCAGCTTGCCGGCGGTGATCTTGAGCCCGCGCTTGGGGTCCATGATGAAGGGCAGGCGGCCGGAGACGACCGCGTCCAGCTGAACCTTGTCGTCAAAGCCGGTGTCGGCGACGATATCGCCCAGCTGCACCCGGTCCAGCACGATCACGCCGCTGTAGGGCTGGGTCGCGTCCAGCGGGACGGTGAAGGGCTCGACCGAGACGGTCCCGCCGCCGGCGACGACCTGGGCGCCGTCAATCAGCACCCCGGCCTCATTGATCGAGAAAGTCACATCCAGCGCCGTGACGGCCGTGCCGACGGCGAGGCTGTCGGCCGTCAGCTTTTGGTTCGGGGCGGTGATCAAGGGTGTCAGGCTGCTGAAGACGATGTCGCCGCGCAGCCCCCTCACGGCCCCGACCGGACTGACGAAATCCAGGCCCGGCGTGACCAGATGACCGCTGGAGGTCGGTTCGGCGTCCTTCGTCCAGTCGAAACGTCCGTCGAAGCTGACGGCGCCCTCGACCGGCGACTGCAGGAAGTCGGCGGCGAGCGGGCTGAGCATCGCCGGCTGAAGCCCATGCTCGGCGAAGGTCACGTTCGGGGCGGTGATGACGATGCCGCCCGAGCCGGTGCGGCCATCGTGCGCCAGGGTCAGGCGGCCGAGATCATAGGCGGCGGCCGCGCCCGTGCCCTTCAGATCGAAGGCGCCGCTCCAGCGTTCGTTGGCTAGCGTCGCAGATCCTGTGGCGGAAAGCGGTTCGAACCGTTCCGGCGTCAGGGCGTCGACGACGCGGGCGGCGGCCACATTGGCGGTCAAACCGATGCCGGCCTTGGTCCCATCGACGGTGACACGGCCCGCAGCGTCGGCGAACCGCATGCCGAGGAAGGGCGCCTGGGCCGAGACTTGGGCGAACCCGCCCGCGACGCGCCAGACGCCGTCCTTCGACGTCAACAGCGGACCGCCCTGGGGACACAGCTTGCCGGCGACCTGATGGACGTCGTTCTCGTCCAGCTCCAGCCGCTCGACGGTCAGGTCGACGCAGTCCGATGTCGCATAGGTCAGCCGGCCGGCGTTCATAGCCAGGACGCCGCGCGTCCGGGCGTCGATGCCGCGCGCCAGGTCGAAATCCAGTCGGGCACGACCGTCCAGCGTCGCTTCGAACCCGCCTTCGGTCAGGCGCCAGTTCGGGACCGCGACGGACATTTCCGGCAGGCCCTTGCCGCGCGTTGCGGTCAGGGTCAGCGCCCCGCCGCCCAGCCGCCCCGGCTCGGCCTGATAGGCGCCGCCCTGACCTTGAGCCACCGTCAGGACGCCGCCGTTGGCGGGCGTCAGGGTCACGGGACGCGACAGGGAAACGGTCGTGCCGGCCGCGCCCGTGGCGAAGCGGATGGCGGGCGCGTTCAGGGCGAAGCGTCCCAGCGCGCGCTTCATCTCGGCCAGCTCGGCGATGTCGTCGCGGCCGACCGCGCCGAACAAGGGCCAGGCCCCGTCGGCGGCGCGCAGCGATCCGTTCGCCACGATTTGAACCCCGCCGTCGCTGACCACGTCCAGATCCAGGTCGGCGCGGCCGCGCTTCAGCGCCAGGTCGCCGAAACCGAAACGGTCGAAGGTCACGCTCAAGGGGCCGGTCGCCTCGAAGGCCGCATCCTTGCCGCCCAAGGCTAGGTCGCGCGACGTCAACGACAATCCGCCGATCGTCGTCTGACCCATCCGTCCCGAACCGGCGGTCAGGGCCAGCGGCCCCTGCATGCGCCAGCGCACGGCGTCGTCGCGCGACACCGTCAGCTTGCCCCGAGTCGCCGTCGCGGCGACATCGGCGATGCGCAGGTCCGCGCCCTCGACGGCCGCCGCCTTCAGCGCGGTCGTGACTTCGCCGTCCAGCCGGAAGGTTTCGATCCAGCCGGAGACGGCGCCGTCGAACCGGGCGGCGACATCGGCGCTGCGGGCGCTTAGCGTCGAGGTTCCCAGGCGTTCGCCCGTCAGGCGGGCGTCCAGCATCGCCCGGCCGTCGCCGCGCCGCGTCTTCAGATCCGGATAGGGCAGATCGCCGGTCAGCGTCAGCGCAGCCCTCTGCCCGCGCGCAGCCGGTGTCGTGAAGGCATCAGCGGCGGCCGACAGCTTGATCGCCATCCGGTCGCCGGTCGTGGTCAGGTCCAGCAGGCCGGACAGGCCTTGGGCCTCCGTTTCGCCGCTCTTCAGCGCGGCTTTCGGCAGGCGCGCCGCCAGCCGCATCAGCTTGCCGTCGTCAATCCGGGCGTCAGCCAACAGATCGACCGGCCCGTATTCCGTATTCAACCGCCCGCGACCGCCCTCGACGATGACCAGGGGCCCGCGCGAATCCGGACGCGGCGGTCCGCCGGTGAACTCCTTGATCAGCGGGTCCAGCGAGCCGAACGACAGTTTTCCGCCCTTCCAGCTGGCCCTGACCACCGGTCGCACCAGACGGATGCGGCTGGGGGTGACGCCCAGGCCCGACCTGGACCACGGCATGGCGACGGCGTAATCGACCTCGGCCCGCTCAACGACCACATCCGGATCGTTGGAATCGCCGATGCGGATGCGGCCGACGAAGCCGTCGATCTCGATCCGCTCCACCTCGACATCGGCCGGAATCCCGCGCTGGTCCAGCCAGCCGACCAGGACATTGCGGGCCACAGCACGGCGATTGAGATAGATCAGGGCGGCCACCACGCCGATCAGCAGCGCCAAGATCAGAACCCCGACGGCCACGGCGCGCAGGACGCGACGGGTCTTGGCCGGCGGCTTTGGCTGGGGCTTGGACGGTGTGTCGGTCAAACGGATCGATCGCGTGATTGAAACGGCAGGCCGCCCACCTTGGTCATCCTTATCCCCAGCACAAGATTAAAGCGTGACGGTCGGTGTTCGGCGCCGCTTCCTGCCGGTCAAGCTGGGCCAGATAACGGCGAATCGACCGGTCGGGATCCCCGCACCGTCGAGCTTTGTCTGACGCACGTTAACCGTTTGTAACGGTCTGCTTTCCAAAATGAGACAAGCGAGGTATAGGACCGCCTTCGCGCCACGGGCGATACGGCGCGATCTTCGAGAACGAGTAAAGCTTTGGCGCCGAAGGCGTCGCAATACGACGGGGACCGATGGCTCAGTTCGACCCACGCCGCCAGCCGATGCGGCTCGCGCCGCACATGCTTACGGCGGCAGCTGCAATCTCGGTGGCGATGCTCGCTGGTCGAGCCTATCAACCCGCTCAGGCCGAAGAAGTTCCCGCCCTGACCTCGGCCCAGATGGCGGCCATGGAAGCCAAGGCCTTCGCCGCCGCCAACGCGCCCGCCGGCCTGACCGCGCCCGAGGCCGTCAACGTCCAGATCCGCCGCGGCGAAACCTTCGAGCAGGCCGTGCGTCGCACCGGTGTCGCGCCGGAAGAAGCCAGCGCCGTCGCCGCCACCGTCGCCAACGCCTTCGATCTGGCCGATCTGCGCGCCGGACTGAAGTTCGAAACCGCCATCGCCAAACCGCGCAACGGCCGGGGCGACGCCCGCCTGATCGGCCTGACGATGCGCACCGGCCCGGCGTCGCAACTGACCGTATCGCGCAGCTTCGACGGCGCCTTGCGCCTGCGTTCGCTGGAAGAAAAAGTCACCCATGAGACCGTCGTCCTGAAGGGCGATGTCGAGCGCAGCCTGTCCGCCAGCGCGCGTGAACTGGGCGCCACCGCCTCCATCGTCCGCTCGGCCAGCCGCCTGTTCGCCACCAAGTTCGACATGCAGCGCGACATCCGCGCCTCCGACGAGTTCACCATGGTCTTCGACCGTGAAGTGACCGAAGCCGGCCGCACGGTGGATGTGGGCGACCTGATGTACGCCGAACTGCGCGGCGTGACCTTCTATCGCTTCAAGCCCGCCGGCGCGAAGGAGGCTCAGTTCTTCGATTCGAACGGCAAGAACCTGCGCTCCGCCATGATGCGCACGCCGCTGCAGAGCTTCCGCCGCGTGTCGTCCAACTTCGGTTTCCGCACCCACCCGATCTCGGGCTATAAGAAGATGCACCAGGGCATCGACTTCGCCGCCGGAACCGGCACGCCGGTCGTGGCCCCCGCGGACGGCGTGGTGGTCGAGGCGCGCCGCTGGGGCGGTTACGGCAACTGGCTGCGCATCCGCCACAACAACGGACTGGAAAGCGGCTACGGCCACCTGTCGCGCTACGGCTCGGGCATCCGCGCCGGCCAGCGGGTCAGCCAGGGTCAGATCGTCGCCTACGTCGGCTCAACCGGCGCCTCGACCGGTCCGCACCTTCACTATGAGCTGTGGCGCGGCGGCCAGCGGATCAATCCCGCCGGCGTGCGCACCCAGGAAGGGACCGAACTGGCCGGCGCCGACCTGACCGCCTTCCGCGCCGAAAAGGCCCGCATCGACCGCATCATCGCCTCGGGCGGTCAAAAGCGCCCGGCCATGCAGCAGGCCTCGGCCGAAGGCCTGCGTCCCGCCCGCGGCTAAGGTTCAGCCGACCAGACGCGGGGTTGCGCGCCCCGGCGTCGGGCAGGACAGGCCGTGGACCGTCACATCGGCCTCGCCCAGCTTCAGGCCCAACAGGTCCAGTACCGGATTCAGCGCGCCGTCCAGCACCGGCCCCAGCGGCTCCAGCAGCCGCCCCAGGGCCTTGGTCAGGTCGCCGAGCCCCAGGCCTAGGCCGATCACGTTCACATCCACGTCCAGGCGCGCCAGCAGGCTGGCCACCGCACCACTGGCGAAGCCGCGCGACGCCATGGTCTTGGTGCGCTGATTGTCGATGTCGCCCGCGTCGAACCTTAGCGATCTGAAACCGGCGTCCGCCGCCTCGACATCCGCCTTGCCGGTGATGCTGACGAGGCCCAGGACCGACAGCAGGGTCGCGCGCTGGGGCGCCAGCGGGGCCTTGAAGTCGTCAAGCTTGGCCTCGTCCACCACACCGATCGATGCGCGCGCCAGGCCCGGCCGCACATCGACCTCGACCGCGTGCGCCGGATCGCAGGACAGCGACTTCAGCCGCGCCTCGGACGCCGCCATTTCGATCAGGATCGGCAGTTCAACCCGCGCCAGACCCGACAGGGATTGCGCCGTCTTGGCCCGCACGTAGAGCCGCGCCTGAGCCGTGCGGATGATCGGCTGGCCGTTGGCCGTCACCGTCAGCCAGGGCGAGCGATTGGGCCGTTCGCCGATCGCCAGGCTGGTCTTCAGATCGGCGAGCCCGACCGGCACGCCCAGGTTCAGCGCTATCTGTCGGTCCCCGCCCCCGACCTCCAGCATGGCCATGACCAGATCCATGGCCGAGACCGACGCGTCCAGCCCCTCGCGGATCCCGTCGGGCGATTGCGCCTCCAGCCCGATCAGGTCGCTCAGCCTGACCTTCGTTCCGACCGAGGCCGAGGCCAGCTTGCCCAGCGCCCCGCCGTCCTGGCCGCCCGCCAGCCGCTCCAGCACCCTCAGCGCACGGCCGGCGTCGACCTGGGTCGCCAGAAGCCGGTCATAGTCGCCGACCTGGACGCCCAGATCGGTCGCCAAGGCGTCGGTGAACCCCAGCAAATTGACGTCCAGATCGATCAGACGACGATAGTCCATGACGCTGAGCGACACCTTCGACCCGGTCAGGCCGCCGAGCACCTGATTGGCCACACCGCCGTCCAGCCGCGCCAGACGCGATCCGATCGAGATCATGGCCTTGGGCGTCCCGCCGCCCGTCGTCGCCGTGGCCCGGCGGGTGACCCGCACCTGATAGCGGCCCAGCAACAGCGGCGTGAAGAACATCGGCGCGCGACTGGTGACCTCGACCCGTGCGGCGTTCGGCTTCACCCCGCCCGTCATGAACCGGTCTTTGCGCGCCTTGGCTGGATCGGGCGTATAGACGCCCAGCGCCGTCGTCACCGTGACCGAGACGTCGGGCGCGACATTGGCCTCGACCGTCGTCTGCGCCGCGCGCGAGACTGCGCCCTCGCCAAGCGCCAGGTTTCGCACCGCCGACAGCGCCGCGAGATCCGCCGCCCCCTGAACCCGGCGCGTGTGCAGAACCAGAACGCCCAGGTCGATCACCGCCGCCGTGAACAGACACAACAGGCCGCCCGCGACCGCCGCGATCACCGCCACCGCCCCACGCCGATCAGCGCCGAACCGGAGCAGCAGCCGAGGCGCCCAGGCCCTCATCAATAGTCGCCCACATGGATGACCGCCGACCGCCGAATGACCGACGGCGGACGCGGCAGCATTCCGCCCAGCACCATGATCAGACTGTCGCTTGCGTCATAGACGACGACGACCCGCAGGCGGCCGGCATCCTCCATCACCTCGATTGTCGTGTGATCGGGGTTCAGCGCCACGCCCCGCACCGCCTCGCTGACCTCGCGCCGCGCCAGGCCGTCGCGCTCGGCCGCGTCCAGCCCCCCGATCGCCGCCCTGGCGCCCTCCGACGCCAGGGCCTGAACCGACTGGGCCATCAGAAACCAGCCGCCATAGACGACGATGCCGATCAGCAGCAGGACCAGGATCGGCCCCACCAGCGCAAACTCCACCGCCGCCACGCCCTCGCGCCCGCGTCGCCTTGCAGCAGGAATGGGTCCAAACGTCCGCATGCCAACCTCACGATTACTATCATGGGTTGTATATCAGGCACAGTTAAGCGTTCGTGTGGCCGCTGAGCGAGCATATGCTCGTCGCGCCTACAGTAGCCAGCCCTAGCCGGCCATCACCCGTTTTTCGGCCCGATCTGATGTCGCGAAAAAGGCAAGCAAGTCGTCGAACGGCAGTGGTCGCGAGACCCAGTAGCCCTGGATGGTGTCACATCCCAGAGCCGACAAGGCGTCAAAGACTTCCTCGGTTTCAACGCCTTCTGCGACGACGGTCATGCCCAAACCGTGGGCCAGATCGACGGTGGATTTGATGATCAGGCGATCACGCCCGCTGTCGAGGACATCAAGGATCAGGGACCGGTCGATCTTCAACTCGTCAGCGTTCAGCATTTTCAGATAGCTGAGCGAAGATAGGCCGGCGCCGTAGTCGTCGATCGAAATCCGCACCCCCGCCGCTCGATAGGCCGCGATCGCCTGGGCCGCGATCTTCGGGTTTTCGATGACGGCAGTCTCAGTGATTTCGAAGATGAGATCGGCGTCGCAGCCCTCGATCAACTGGAGCGCACGCGCTTGGAAGGCCTCGTCCACAAGGAGCCGTCCGGACACGTTCAGAGCGATCGCCAGATGAACGCCCTGGGCCCTCAACGCGGCCTGATCCTCGATCGCTTTGACGATGCTCCATTCGGTCAGGACCCTGATCTGTCCCGTCTGTTCGGCGATCGGAATGAACAGGTCCGGCCCGATCCGACCCCGCACCGGATGATGCCAGCGGCAGAGCGCCTCGACAGAAGCCGTTGAGCCATCCGAGGTCTTGCGCTTGGGCTGATAGTGCAGACTGACGTCGCTCCTGCGCAGGGCGTCGCGAAGTTCCGACATCAGGGCGAGGTTGTTGTCGGGATCGACAAAGGACGCCTCGTCATAAAGCACCGTACGGTCGTCCGAGAGATCGGCCTGGTTAAGCGCCGTCGTCGCCCGTTCGATCAGGGCATCGCCGCTCGCCGACTGCCTATCCTGTGAGGCGCTGCCGATGCGGACGAACAAATCCAGAGGCTGGCCGTCGACGGTGAAGGTCGTTTCCACGGCGCGAAGCGATCTGGCCAGGGCGTGTTGCTGATCGACGGACAGATCGGCCCGCGAGAAGGCGAGCACCGAGGACGCGATTTGCGCCACCAGGTCCACGTCGGCCAAATTGGCCAAGCGGTCGGCAAGCTGGACCATCAAGGTGTTGGCGACGTCATAACCGACGACCCCGCGCATCTCCGCATGGCGATCCACGCCGATCGCAAACACGGCGACGTTGGTCTCGGCTGTGGCGATCAGGTCGTCGATGCCCGCCAGCAGAGCGCGGCGATTGGGAAGCCCTGTTTCCGGCTGGTGCATCGCCAGATGAAGCAGGCCGGCCTCTCGCGCCTGCACGATCGCCTTGGCTTGCCTCGTCAACTCCACGCGGGTCGCCCAGATCGCCATCAGTGTCTGCGTGAAAAGAAGCGCGGCGATGTCGATGCTGACCGGCAGCAAGGCCTGAAGCACGATCGGCGCGATGACGATCAAGGCCGTGATGGCGACATGGCGCACGACCAGCCGCCACAGGGCGCCGCCCCCGCTTCTCACAGGCTGTAAAGCCGCGACGAGCCCGGCGCACAGGATCAGAAGCGCCAGCGGGCTAAGGCTGACCAGGGCCCGTGCGTCAGCGATACTTTCGTAGGCGAGGGCGTGGATGATGACGCCGGGCAACAGCCCGACGGGCGTGGCGAACTCGTCGCCGAGTTCAAGGGCCGTCGCCCCCATCAGAATCTTCTTGCCGCGCACGAGCGAGGGGTCGAAGCGGCCGCTATAGATGTCCTCGAAACTGAGGTGGGGGATCGATTTCTGCTCGATCCCGAAATCGACAGTGAAAGCGCCCTGTCGCACCGAGGCATCGGCCAAGATGGCCGCGACCGATGGCGGCGCTTCATCTGAGGCGCCATAATCGTAATGGCGCACCCTTCCGTCGCCATCCACAGGCACATTGACCGAAGCGAGCAAGGAATCATTCAGAAGCGGCGCGATCGGGCGGTTGCCCGATCTGCGTGTTTCCCCGGCGCCATATGACTCCATCTGCTCGAAGGTCGCCAACGCCACCTGACCGGGATGTCGCGACACGGCCGCCGCCAGCGCCTGATCGGACGCGGGGTTCGACGGCGCGCTGAAATCGACATCGACAGCGACTAGGGTCGCCCCTGCCAAAATCAGATTGTCGATCGCCTGGGCATACCGTCGCCGATCCCATGGCCAGGCCTCTGCGGCGACCAGGCTTCGGGAATCGATCTCGACGATCGTCAGGCTCTGGGTGGCGGGCCTCTCCAGAACCGAGAACCGCGCAGAGGCGATGACATCGTCAAGGGGCCGGAAGGCGCCGGACAGCATGCCGACGCCTATGACCGCTAGCACTGACAGGCTCCATATTCCGGCACGCGCACGCATCGATTGGAGCGCTCGATAAAGATTCATCAATCTCTCGGCGGGCGACCGCCAGGCCCCCCATTGCCCCCGTTGCCGCCACCGTTGCCGGAGCCGCCATTGCCGCCCCCGTTGCCGGGGTTGCCGGGGTTGCCGGGGTTGCCGGGGTTGCCGGGACCGCCGTTGCCGCCACCGTTGCCGGAGCCGCCATTGCCACCCCCGTTGCCGGGGTTGCCGGGGTTGCCGGGGTTGCCCGGACCGCCGTTGCCGCCACCGTTCCCGGAGCCGCCATTGCCGCCCCCGTTGCCGGGGTTGCCAGGGTTGCGCGGACCGCCGTTGCCGCCACCGTTCCCGGAGCCGCCGTTGCCGCCCCCGTCGCCAGGGTTGCCGGGGTTGCCCGGACCGCCGTTGCCGCCACCGTTGCCGGAACCGCCATTGCCACCCCCGTTGCCGGGGTTGCCGGGGTTGCCGGGGTTGCCCGGACCGCCGTTGCCGCCGCCGGTGCCAGAGCCGCCATTGCCGCCCCCGTTGCCGGGGTTGCCGGGGTTGCCAGGGTTGCCCGGACCGCCGTTGCCGCCACCGTTGCCGGAGCCGCCATTGCCACCCCCGTTGCCGGGGTTGCCGGGGTTGCCCGGACCGCCGTTGCCGCCGCCGGTGCCAGAGCCGCCATTGCCGCCSCCGKYGCCAGGGTTGCCGGGGTTGCCCGGACCGCCGTTGCCGCCGCCGGTGCCAGAGCCGCCATTGCCGCCCCCGTTGCCGGGGTTGCCGGGGTTGCCAGGATTGCCCGAGCCGCCGTTGCCAGTGCCGTTGGCGACCCCGCTGCCAAGATTGGCCGGATTGCCGTTGCCTGTTCCAATCGACCCGTTGGCGCCCGAACTGGTGGTTACAGGCGGGGCCGATCCGTTGCCGCCTTGGGCAGAGCTTGCTCCGCTACCGGTGGATGTCGCCGCAGAATTCCCAGAGGAGGTGCTGGCCGTCTGGGCCGATGGTGTCGCCGTAACGGCTATAGGACTGCTGGATGTCGCGGTCGTCCCGCTCGTGGCCGCTGGCGCCGTCGCAGGCGGGTTCTGGACTAGGCCATCGGTCAAGGTCTCGTAGTCAAGGCTTGGCGCCGCGACCGGCGCCGCTTCGATCGGAACCGATGCAACGGGTGTGGAAACTTCGACGCTGGTCGGTTGCTGACGCGGAACCAAGGCGGTGGCGCCCGCCGCCACGTCACTGACGGCGTTGCCGTTGTTGGCGCGAACTTCGACCAGACCTTCGGCGACATGCACGCGGTCGCCGATTGGGTCGACGGTGACTGTAAACGTCGTTCCCTTCACCACGGCGGCAAGCAATGGCGTCTCCACTCGGAAGTGCGGCTGCCTCTGCCGATCAACCTGGAAAAGGGCCGAACCGAGGTCCTGCAAAACCCGTGTCATGCCGCCGACTTCTGGCGCGAGCGTGGTGCGACTGTTCGGCCCTACCACGACCCTTTGCTGACCGTTCGTGATCAGCGCCCGGCCGTTTCCGCCTGTCGTGACGCTGGTTCCGGTCGGTAATACCTGCCCAACCGCGCCGTTTGCAGCGGGCCGCGCCGGTATGGCCACGCGAACAACGCCTGCCACTTCCCTGATGCGCCATTCATCCGCCAGAGCCTGGGTCGGATAGCGCACGAAGAAGAAGAGGACCGCGAAGAATATTGCGTATCGATTGGCCAACACAGGCTCCAGACATTCTATTTGATGTTCTGGATATCAGGACGTGCCTGCCAAGCTCTTAACTGGCGATATTAACACGATTTTTAGCCCGAACGCCGTAAGTGGCCTCCTGTGTCTGGAGAGCGGTGTGCGTCATATTTTTTCGACTTCATGGTTAAGAACAATCACTGTCCTGTGGGGGATGGTGGCGGTGCTGACCATGGCTGTCGCGGGACCGGTTCGCGCGGACGCTGAGCCGGCTTCGACGCCGGACGCCGGATGCGCAGGATGTCTGATCCTGACCAGCATGCTGATCCAGGGGGTGAGCGCCTATCCACTCGCCGATCTCGCCGACACCTATGACCAGCAATTGGCGCGGCGCGTCTCGGTGGACGATCTGGTGCAGTCCGCCAATGCGATCACCGCGCGTTATCGGAACGACGGCTATTTTCTGACCCGCGCCGTCGTCGCCGAAACCGACCCCGCCATCGGCGCCGCCCGCATCGTCGTGTTCGAGGGCTATATCTCGGAACTGAAACTGACCGGCGATGGCGCACGCGCCGTCGAACCGATCCTGAAGCCTTTGGTGAACCAGCGCCCCCTGACCGTCGGCGAACTGGATCGCCGCCTCTCCCTGGCGTCCGACGTGCCCGGGGTCAAATTGACCAGCCGCATCGAGCCGATCATCGGCGACCCGGCGCAACACCGCCTGGTGGTCGAGACGGAAATGACCTCGGGCAGCGCCGGCGTGTATGCCGACAATCGCGGTTCCGAAACCCAGGGTCCGTGGCAAGTCTACCTGTCCGGCGCCCGCAACTCGACATTTATGGCCGGCGACCAGATCACATTGGGCGTGCTGACGGTGCCGGATCGTCCTGACGAACTCACCTATATCGATGCGTCCTACTCTGTCGTCGCGCCCGGAGGCGGCCGCATCCGCTTTGGCGTATCGGGCTATGAGACGGATGCGCCGCTTCAGAACGCATCGGGCTGGGTCGGGGGGAGCAGCCGCATGGCCTGGGTCACGCTCTCGCATCCTTTGGTCCGTTCGCGCGACAAGAACCTCTGGCTCAATGCGGGACTGGATGTCCGTCGCGTCGAGCAGAACTACGTCGCCACGGGTCGCGCCGACGAGACCCTGACCGTGGCGCGGATGTCGGTAGCGGGACAGCGGCGTTACAGCCCCGGCTGGATGGCCGGCTCGGTTCAGGTGTCCAAGGGGATCGACGCCTTTGGCGCCACGACCGAGCGTTCGCCGCTGAATACGCGCTACGACGCGACGGGCGAGTTCTTCAAGGTCAACGCCCAGGTCAGCGCCTATCGCGATCTCAGCAAGTTTGTCGGCATCTACGTTGAGGCCTCAGGCCAATGGTCGGACGACGCCCTGCTCAGCTCCGAAGAGTTCTTCGTCGGCGGCCCGACCTATGGCCGGGCGTATGACTATGGCGAAGCCAGCGGCGACAAGGCCGTCGCCGGGATGATCGAGGCGCGGATCGGATATGATCCCAAAGGCGAACTGATCACCTTCGCCCAGGCCTTCGCCTTCTTCGACGCCGCCAAGGTTTGGAACAAGACGCCCGGACGCGACTGGTCCGAACAGCTGACGTCCGCCGGCGTCGGTTCGCGCATCACCTTCGACCGCAAGACCACCCTGCGTATCGAGTTCGCCAAACCCCTGTCCCGCGCGCCCTATAACCAACCCGACAAGGGCTGGCGCACCTTCGTGTCGCTGTCGAAACAGTTCTAGGCGCGCACAGAAGCCCTCGCGATGCGCTGCAGCGGATCGCGAGGCGGCCCGCCTAAAATTGGCGTCACGTTTGCAGTCGTATTTTTTGGAAGAAGTGGCGCACCCGGAGCGATTCGAACGCCCGACCCTCAGATTCGTAGTCTGGAGAAAATTGTATGGAAAACAGGCTCTTGGCCTTTGGGCCTTGTAACGCCAAAGTCTATGATCGACCTGCCATGAACCGATGTTTCAACTCGGCTGTGTCGGCAAATATGCATGGGCAGTGGGTCGCGCACAACCAAAGGCTGGGTCACCACAAAGGGCGGTCGTCTTGCCCAGACTGGTAGCGCAGGGCGTCCACGATTATCTGAAAGGCAGCCAGGTTCTGACGACGGCTGGGATAGTAGAGAAAGTAGCCGTCGAACTTCGGAGACCAGTCGTCCAACACAAGTTCCAGCCTGCCTGACGCGAGATCCGTCGCGACGATGTCCTCCGGCACATAGGCGATCCCCAGTCCGCTGACCGCTGCGTCGATCATGGCGTAGGAGTTGTTGAAGGTGACCTGGCCATCGACGCGGACGCGCAGGGCCTGACCGTCCTTCTCGAACTCCCAGGCATAGAGGCTGCCCGCCGACTCGTGGCGCATGTTGATGCACGCGTGGGCCACCAGGTCCTTGGGGTGCTGTGGCCTGCCGCGCTCGGTCAGGTAACCGGGTGAGGCGACGGCGACGAGACGCCAGTCGGGGCCGATGCGGACGGCGATCATGTCCTTCTCGACGCTTTCGCCCAGCCGGACGCCCGCGTCGAACCTTTCCTCGACGATGTTGCGGAAGGTGCTGTCGAGGATCAGTTCGACCTTGATGTCGGGATAGGCGGCCAGCACCGGTTTCAGCTTGGGCCACACCACGCTGTCCAGGGCATGATCGGACAGGGTCAGTCGGATCGACCCCGCTGGCCTGTCCCGCACGCTGGTCAAGCTTTTGATCTCCTGTTCGATCTCGGCCAGACGCGGCGTGATCGTCTGCAGCAGACGTTCGCCCGCCGCCGTGGGCGCGACGCTGCGCGTCGTGCGGGTCAGCAACCGGATGCCCAGACGCGCCTCAAGCTGACGGATGGCATGGCTGAGCGTGGATTGCGCGACGCCGATCCGGGCGGCGGCCTTGGTGAAGCTGCGCTCCTCCGCGACGATCTGGAACCAGGTCAGCTGGTTCAGGTCCGGTCCGGCCATGGACGGCCTCCTCGATTAATCGTCTACATCGATTAGTTCATGCCAATCTCCATGGCTAATCGCTTTGAAGGCCAGCGCCTAGTTTGTCTCTCGACGAAAGAGGGAGACGACCATGCTGGCGGCCACCGCTCCGACATCCGAAGCCACGACGCCGACCGCCGCCTGGGGCGCGGTGTTGTCGATGGCGCTGTGCGTGGCCTTGCTGATCGCGTCGGAGTTCATGCCGGTCAGCCTGCTGACGCCCATGGCGCAGGGTCTGGGCGCATCGGTCGGGCAGACCGGCCAGGCCGTCTCGATCAGCGGCCTGTTCGCCGTCGTCGCCAGCCTGGGGGTCAGCACGGTCGCCGGGCGGCTCAACCGCAAAGGCGTTCTCGTCGGCCTGACGAGCCTGATGGGTCTCTCGCTGGTGCTGGTCGCGGCCGCGCCGAACTTCGAGATCCTGATGGTCGGGCGCGCCTTGCTGGGCCTCTGCATCGGCGGCTTCTGGGCGCTGGCGACGGCCGTCATCATGCGGCTGGTCCCGCAAGCGGACGTGCCGCGCGCCCTGGCCCTGATGTATGGGGGTCAGGCGATCGCCGCCGCCTTCGCCGCGCCGATCGGCAGCTATTTCGGCGGCCTGTTCGGTTGGCGCGAAGTCTTCTGGGCGCTGACGCCGCTCGTGGCCGCCAATGTGGTCTGGCACCTTGTCGCCCTGCCGTCGCTGCCCGCCCGTGGACAGCGGGGGATCGGCGACATGCTGGACCTGCTGCGTCGCCGGTATTTCCTGGTCGGCCTGATCGCCTCGATGCTGTCCTGGGGCTCGGCCTTCACCCTCTTCACCTATCTGCGGCCCTTCCTCGAACAGGTCACAGGCGTCGGCGTCACCGGCCTATCGGTCCTGCTGCTCGCGCTCGGTTGCGCCGGCTTCGTCGGCACCTGGGCCTCTGGCCGCTTCATCACCGGGGACGTCTCCAGGCTTCTGCGTCTCCCGGCCCTGGTCATGGGCGCGGTCACCGCCGGCCTGCTGGTTGTCGGCGGCTGGCCCATTGCGGCGGGTCTCCTCCTGGTCGTCTGGGGCGCGATGAACACCGCCATGTCGGTGATCTGGATGACCTGGATGTCGCAGAACGCCGAGGACGCACCCGAAGCCGCCGGCGGCCTGATGGTCGCCGCCGTCCAGGCCTCAATCCTGCTGGGCGCGGTCGTCGGCGGCCTGCTGCTCGACCACATCTCGATCAACGCCGTCCTGATCGCCAGCGTCGCCCTCGCCGCCCTGGCGGTGCTGATCGTCCGCGATGGTCGCGCCCTGCTGAAACCCCGCTGAACCCACACCCCGGAGCCCGACATGACCCCCACTTCCCCCCACCTTCAGACCCGGACGTCCCCCGAAATGGATCGTCGGGGCTTGATGAAACTGACCGGCGCCGGCGTCACCGCCCTGGCCGCCGCCTCCCTCCTCCCCTCCTCCGACGCAAAGGCGCAGACCATGACCAGCGACTGGGACAAGGTGTTCCCCCGCAACGACGCCGTCGACCACCAGAAGGTCACCTTCACCAACCGCTACGGCATCACCCTGAGCGGCGATCTCTACCGGCCCAAGGGTCGCGACGGCCAACGTCTGGCGGCGCTCGCCGTCGGGGGTCCGTTCGGCGCGGTCAAGGAGCAGTCGTCAGGCCTTTACGCCCAGACCATGGCGGCGCGCGGCTTCGTGGCCCTGGCGTTCGATCCGTCCTTCACGGGTGAGAGCGGCGGTGAGCCCCGCAACGTCGCCTCGCCGGACATCAACACCGAAGACTTCATGGCGGCGGTGGACTTCCTCGGCCTGCACCCGTCGGTCGATCAGGAGCGGATCGGCGTCATCGGCATCTGCGGCTGGGGCGGGATGGCGCTGAACGCCGTCGCAACCGACAAGCGGGTCAAGGCCGTCGCGACAAGCACCATGTATGACATGAGCCGTGTGATGTCGCGCGGCTACAACGACAGCGTCACGCCTGAGCAGAGGACGCAGTCGCTGGAGCAGATGAGCCGCCAGCGCTGGGTCGATGCCCGCCACGACGCCCCCGCCTACGGCCCCGCCGCCAACGAATTAAAAGGCGGCGAGGCCCAGTTCCTGGTGGACTACCACGCATACTACATGACGCCGCGCGGCTACCACGCGCGGGCGGTGAACTCCGGCAATTCCTGGTCAGTCACGACGCCGCTGTCCTTCATGACCTTCCCGCTCATGACCTACATCGCCGAAATCTCGCCTAGGCCGATCCTGCTGATCCACGGCGAGAGCGCACACTCTCGCTACATGAGCGAGACCGCCTTCGCGGCGGCGGCGGAGCCTAAGGAACTCCTGATCATCCCAGGCGCCAGCCACGTCGATCTCTATGACCGTCTCGATCTGATCCCGTTCGATCGGCTGGCCCAATTCTTCCAGGAGCATCTCTCGTGATCACTTCGATTCTCTCAACCACGGCCGCCCTGTTCGGCGGCGAAGCCCCCCCGCAGACGCAAGGAAACGCCCCCGTCATGGAAATCACCCGCAAGGCCGACCAGACCACCATCGACGGTCCGGCCGAATGGTTCACCGGCCGCGTCACCATCAGCGGCCAGTTCCAGCGCGAGGCGCCGTCGCGCGTGGGCGGCGCCCTCGTCCACTTCGAGCCGGGTGCCCGCACGGCCTGGCACGTCCATCCGCTGGGCCAGACCCTGATCGTCACCGAAGGCGTTGGCTGGACCCAGATCGAGGGCGGCCCGAAGCTGGAGTTCCACGCCGGCGACATCCTGTGGTGCCCGCCCGAGCACAAGCACTGGCACGGCGCGACGCCGCACGCGGCCATGACCCACATCGCCATCCAGGAAAGCCAGAACGGCTCGCCCGTCACCTGGATGGAGCAGGTCACCGACGAACAGTATCTCGCCGACACGTCGGCCACCGAAGCAAAGGCAGATCAATGACCGACAACATCACAGGCAAAACCGTCGTCATCACCGGCGCATCGAGCGGCATGGGCGCGGCGGCAGCCCGTCACCTGGCCGCAAAGGGCGCGGCCGTCGTCCTCGGCGCCCGCCGCTCCGATCGTATCGACGCACTCGTGGCCGAGATCACCGAAGCAGGCGGCAAGGCCATCGCCGTGCCGACGGACGTGACCAAGCGTGAAGACCTCCAACGTCTCGTCGGCGCCGCCGTCGAGACCTATGGCCGCATAGACGTGCTGATCAACAACGCCGGCGTCATGCCTCTGTCTCCGCTTGAGCGCGTGAAGATCGACGAATGGGACCAGATGATCGACGTTAATCTGAAGGGCGTGCTCTACGGCGTCGCCGCAGCGCTGCCGCACATGATCGCCCAGAAGTCCGGCCACATCATCAACGTCTCATCCGTCGCCGGCCACAAGCTGTTCGGCGGCTCCGCCGTCTATTCCGCGACCAAGTTCGCGGTGCGCGCCCTGTCCGAAGGCCTGCGGCAGGAGATGGCTCCCCACAACATCCGCACCACCATCATTTCCCCCGGCGCGGTCAAGACCGAACTCCTCGACCACATCAGCGAGACGGACGTCCAGAAGGCCAACCAGGATTATGTGGGTCAGATTGGCGTGCCCGCCGAGACGCTGGCGCGGCTGGTCACGTTCGCCATCAATGAACCCGAGGATGTCGGGATCAATGAAATACTGTTCCGCCCGACTGCGCAGGAACTGTGAACCAGGCGACCTAGGCGATGGATGCCAGCAGGCTGGCGTCCATCGCCGAACTTCAAACTACCCGTGCGGCCGAGGACGAACGGTGACTAAGAGCATCAGACTTCTGGAGGACAAATTCTAGTTTCTCTTCAGAAACTTGGCTTTGCTCTCGTTGAGTTGTTACACACCTGTGCTGATGGCGAGCGCGCTGCGACCGACCATTAACAATCTGATTTTTAAGAAGAAGTGGCGCACCCGGAGCGATTCGAACGCCCGACCCTCAGATTCGTAGTCTGATGCTCTATCCAGCTGAGCTACGGGTGCGGCTGCCTTGCGGCGAGGGCGGGTCTTTAGCCGGTGGATCGGGCGGACGCAAGCGGGGGAATGCAGTTTCTGCGTCTGAAGCGGTTGGCGTGGCGGCTGCGACGGCTTAGGCCTGTCTGACGCTCCCCTGCTTTCGGATCTTCCATGCGTTCATTCCGTCGCCAGATCGCCGCTGTGCTGGTTCCCGTCCTGATGGCGGGATGCCAGACCGCGACAGACATCCACGGCGCGCCCTCGCCGACGACAGCGTCGTCGGCGGCCGTGTCGGCCCCATCACCTGCTGCATCGCCCGCTCGGGGGCCGTTCGTGGCGGCGGCGAATCCGCTGGCGGTCGAGGCGGGGATGACGGTGTTGCGGCGAGGCGGATCGGCCGTGGATGCCGCAGTGGCGATCCAGGCGGTTCTGGGTCTGGTGGAGCCGCAGTCGTCGGGCCTGGGGGGCGGGGCCTTCCTGATGAGCTATGACGCCGAGACCGGGACCGTCACGGCCTATGACGGGCGCGAGACGGCGCCGGCGTCAGCGACGCCCGAACTGTTCTATGAGGACGGCAAGCCCCTGCCCTTCATCGACGCAGTGCTGTCGGGCCGCTCGACCGGGGCGCCGGGGGCGGTGGCCATGCTGGCGATGGCGCAGAAGGATCATGGAAAGTTGGCCTGGCGCGATCTGTTCGGGGACGCCGAACGGCTGGCGCGCGACGGGTTCACCGTCAGCCCGCGTCTGGCCGGCATGATCAATGGACGCTATCCCCAGGCGCGGACGCGGTGGGCCAGCGCCTATTTCACCAAGCCGGACGGCACGCGGTATCAGGCGGGCGATACGTTAAAGAACCCCGCCTACGCCGACACGGTCGCGCGACTGGCGCAGCAGGGGCCGGGCGTCGTCTATGGCGGGCCGATCGGGCGCGACATCGCGGCGGCGGTTCGCGAAGGACCGCGTCCCGGCGGTCTCACCGAGGCGGACATCGCCGGCTATCGGCCCTTGCGCCGTGACGCCCTTTGCCGGCCGTATCAGGCCTATGTGGTCTGCGTGCCGCCGCCGCCGTCCAGCGGCGTGGCGTTGCTGCAGTTCCTGGCCATGGCCGATGCGACGCCGGATCTAGACAAGGGGGCCAAGAGCCCCGAGGCCTGGGTCGCCTTCGGGCGGTTGCAGCGGCTGATGTATGCCGACCGGGACCGCTATATCGGCGACAACGACTTCGTCGGGGTGCCGATCGCCGGTCTGCTGGATTCCGATTATGTCGCGTCGCGCGCGGCCCTGGCCCCGCAGGTGAACGGCCCGGTCGAGGCCGGCGCCCCGACGGGATCGCCGCCGCGCGGGGTCGACCAGACCGCCGAGCCGGGCGGCACCTCGCACATGGTCGTGGTGGACGCCTGGGGCAATGCGGTCAGCATGACCACGACGGTCGAGAGCATCTTCGGCAATGGCCGGATGGTCGACGGCTTCTTCCTGAACAACCAGCTGACGGATTTCTCCTTCACGCCGCAGGAGGACGGACATCCGGCCGCCAATGCCGTGGCGGCGGGCAAGCGGCCGCGCTCGTCGATGACGCCGGTGCTGATTCTGGATCGTCAGGGGCTGCTGGTCGGCGCCATCGGCTCGCCGGGCGGGTCCAGCATCCTAGCCTATGTGGCCAAGGCTCTGGTCGGGACGATGGACTGGGGCCTGTCGATGCAGGAGGCGATCGCCCTGCCCAATCTGGTGGTGCGGGGCGAGATGGTGGGGGCCGACACCGACATGATCGCGCCGGATATCCGCGACGCCTTGGCGGCGGCGGGCATGGCCTTGAAGCCGAACGCCACCGAGACCTCGGGCCTGCATGGCGCGATCTGGCGAGACGGGCGCTGGGACGGAGGGGCCGATCCGCGTCGCGAGGGCGTGGCGGTCTCGGAGGTTCGCTGAAGGCTCAGCGGCCGGGACGGATCGACAGCTGGAAGGCCAGCAGGCCTTCGCTGACGTCGGTGTCCAGGCCGTTCATGCCGCGCAGACCCTTGCCGGCGTCGATCTCGCGATAGACGACGCCGAACGACGTCTGCATGTCGCCCTTGCGATAGGCCACGCCGATCGAGGCGTCGCCCAGGAAGCTGCCCTTGTCCTGGGTATAGCCCGAGCGAGCGTAGTCGCCGTCGCGGGTGCGGGCGAAGTTGTAGCCCACGGCCCGGCCCGATCCGGCGGCATACAGATACCAGCGCGGCCGCTCGCCGAACCGTTCGCGGCCGTTGGGGGCCAGACGATCCAGACCCTCGCCGATCTTGAGGGTGACCCCGGCTTCGGCCGAGCGGCCTTCGCTGCCGACGCCCAGGCCCGCGTGGGGCGTCAGGCTGACTTCCAGGCCCGAGGCGGTGTGGCCGCGCGCGCCGCGGAAACCGCGCACATAGCGCAGATCATAGGCGTCGGGGTCCAGTTCAGCCCGATCGACGGGCGTGACCGGCAAGGGAGAGCCGTCGGCGCGGCGCAGACGGCCGGCCGTCTCCAGCGTCACCCGGTCGGTGAAGTCGGTGCGATCGATCCAGACGTCGTTGCGCGTGCTGGCGGACAGGCCGGATCGGTCATCGGCACGGAAGGCGGTCGGGATTTCGATCTGGGCGCCGAACCGGGCGTCAGGCGCAACGCGGAAACTGGTCTGTTCGGTCAGGCGGGCGGAGACATCGGGTGAGGCGTCGAAGGCGTTGGGGGCCCAGGTCTGTGCGCAGGCGGCGCTCGCGCCGGCCATCGCCAACACGCCCCCCAAGCCGACAATACAGGCCTTTAATCGCATCCGGTCTCCCCACCGATCCGCTGGACACACACTGCAACCCTCAGGCGCAAGAGTCCAACGGCTTTTGGTCATGGTTTCGTCGCTTTTGAACGAGGACGCCCAGCAGCGGTTCCCAAACGAAAAAGGGCCCCGCTGTCGCGGAGCCCTTCGGGTCGTTTGGTGCAGATGGCCTTACTGGCAAGCCAGGCACTCGTCGTAGTCGGTCTTGGGCAGGGAGAAGAGATCCGGCTGATTGGGATCGATCACCTCTTCGGCCTTGTCCTCTGCGCCCGCGAAGGCGGCGCGCTGCACCGACTTGGAGCGTAGATAGTACAGCGACTTCACGCCGCGCTCCCAGGCGGACCAGTGCAGCATGTGCAGGTCCCATTTGTTCACATCGCCGGGGATGAACAGGTTCAGCGACTGGGCCTGGCAGATTTCCGGCGCGCGGTCGGCGGCCAGTTCGATCACCCAGCGCTGGTCCAGTTCGAAGGCGGTCTTGAACACGCCCTTCTCGTCCTCGTTCAGGGCGTCGAGGTGTTGGACCGAACCTTCGTTCTCTAGGATAGAGCTCCACACCGCCTCGGTGTTGATGCCCTTTTCGTCGAGCAGGCGCTCCAGATAGGGGTTCTTGACCGCGAACGAGCCCGACAGGGTCTTGTGGGTGTAGATGTTGGCCGGGATCGGCTCGATGCCGGCGGACGTGCCGCCGCAGATGATCGAGATCGAGGCGGTCGGGGCGATCGCCAGCTTGTGGCTGAACCGCTCCATCACGCCGCGCTCCTCGGCGTCCAGGCACGGGCCCTTCTCTTCGGCCAGCAGGCGGCTGGCCTTGTCGGCCTCGCGGCGCAGATGCTTGAACAGGCGCATGTTCCACGACTTGGCCATGGCGCTTTCGAAAGCGACCCCCTGACCCTGCAGGAAGGAGTGGAAGCCCATCAGGCCCAGACCCACCGAACGCTCGCGCTTGGCCGAATAGACGGCGGCGGCCATGGCGGGCGGGGCGCGGCGGATGAAGTCCTCCAGCACATTGTCCAGGAACCGCATCAGGTCCTCGACGAAGCGCGGCTCCTCGCGCCACTCCAGGAAGGTCTCGGCGTTGACCGACGACAGGCAGCAGACGGCGGTCCGGTCCACGCCCAGATGGTCGCGGCCGGTGTGCAGCATGATCTCGGCGCACAGGTTCGACTGTTTGACCTTCAGGCCCAGGTCGCGCTGGTGCGGCGCCATCTGGCGGTTCACCGTGTCCGAGAAGATCAGATAGGGCTCGCCGGTCTGCATGCGGATGTCGAGCAGCTTGGTCCACAGCGAGCGCGCGTCGACGGTCTTCATGACCGCGCCGTCCTTGGGCGATTTCAGATCGAAGGTTCCGCCGACCTTGACCGCTTCCATGAACTCATCGGTGACGTTGATGCCGTGGTGCAGGTTCAGGGACTTGCGATTGAAGTCGCCCGACGGTTTGCGGATCTCCAGGAACTCTTCGATTTCCGGATGGTGGATGTCCAGATAGACGGCGGCCGAACCGCGGCGCAGCGAACCCTGGCTGATCGCCAGCGTCAGGCTGTCCATCACGCGGATGAAGGGGATGATGCCCGAGGTCTTGCCCGCGCCCTTCACCTTTTCGCCGATGGAGCGGACGCCGCCCCAATAGGTGCCGATGCCGCCGCCGTTCGAGGCCAGAGCCACGTTCTCGTTCCAGACGTTCTGGATGCCGTCCAGGCTGTCGCCCACCGCGTTCAGGAAGCAAGAGATCGGCAGGCCGCGATCCGCGCCGCCATTCGACAGGACCGGGGTCGCCGGCATGAACCACAGGCGGCTCATATAGTCATACAGGCGCTGGGCGTGTTCGGCGTCATCCGAGAAGGCGGTCGAGACCCGCGCGAACATGTCCTGATAGCTTTCGCCCGGCAGCAGATAGCGATCTTCCAGCGTCTTCTTGCCGAAGTCGGTCAGCAGATCGTCGCGCGAGAGGTCGACCTGGACCGATTTGACCACAGTCAGATGGGGGCGCTCCGGCGTCGGCGTCGCCGCAACGCCTTGGAATTCCGTCGTCTTCAATGCCTCGCCGCCAGCCATGGTCATCTGCGTCCTGAACAAAAAATCGTTTGAGCCGCCCGCGCCGCGACCACATCATATTGTGGCCTCTGCGCTCCCCGAGCCCACATATAGGGCGCATATGCCTAATGACCCGTCAACGGGTTGACGCCGACCATTGTGGGCGAATCGGTCGGACAAGTCCCAGCCGTCTGGGGAAAAGCCCGCGTGCAAGCCAGCACGTCCGTTTTACGAGCCCGCGACGGCATGATCACGAACGCGTGATCGGAACGACTGCTCAGCTTGGCCGTTGGCTCGCCCATGACGCTTTCTGACTTACGCGCCTTTTTGATACGCGCCCTGACGGTCGCCCGCACGGAAATCGCCGCGCTTCTGGCCCTGCTGGTCGTCGCCGGCGGCGTTCTGACCTTCGCCGGCCTCGCCGATGAGATGACTGAGGGCGAGGGCCAGGCCTTCGATCTTCATGTCCTGGCGCTGATGCGGCCCTATGCCGACGATCCCGGCCGGCCGTGGGGGCCGTGGTGGCTGAAGGAGGCGGCGGCGGACATCACCTCGCTGGGCGGCATCTCTGTGCTGGGTCTGTTCGCCCTGATCGTGATCGTCTTCCTGCTGAGCCAGCGGAAATGGCTGTCGTCCCTGCTGCTGGTCATTGGCCTGGCCGGCGGCGTCGCGCTCTCGGAGGGCCTGAAGGCGGTGTTCGAGCGCGCCCGGCCCCCTGCGGCCATGCAGGCGGTGGAGACGATCAACGCCAGCTTCCCCTCCGGCCACGCCCTCTTGTCCACCGTCTTCTATCTCAGCGTCGCTGTCATGCTGACCCGCGCCTTCCCGCGCGAGCGGTTCAAGGTCTTCGTGCTGGGCGTCGGCATTCTGCTGGCCCTGCTGGTCGGGCTGACGCGCATCTATCTGGGCGCCCACTGGGCCACCGACGTCTTCGCCGGCTGGGCGGTCGGCGCGGCCTGGGCCATGGCCCTGTGGCTGGTCGCCTATGGGGTGGCGCGCTGGCAAAAGCGCCACCGTGCGGCGCTGCAGGACGAAGCCTCCCCGATCGAAGCCGCCCCCGACCCGACCAAAGTCTAGGCCCGCCATCCGCCTCGCGGCAGGCTAGTCTGATGACATGTCGGAGATGCACGCCATGGATCACGCCGCCCTCTACGCCGAACGCCTGAAGACCCCCGACCAGGCCGCCGCCCTGATCGTGCCGGGCGCTAAGGTCGCCATGGGCCTTGGCGTGTCCCAGCCGCCGGCCCTGCTCAAGGCCTTGGCAGACCGGGCCGCGCGCGGCGAGGTCGAGGACGTGAACCTCTACTATCTGCTTTCGACCGCCATCGCCGGGGACACGGTGCTGCGCTATGAACTGATGGACCGGATCCGCCCCTGGAGCCTGTTCCACAGCGCCATCGAACGCCGGCTTGAGCAGCGCGCGCACGAGGAGGGTCGCCCCAACCCCGTGCAGTTCATCCCCACGGGCTTTCAGCAATCGCCCCGCCTTCTGTGCGACGAGGTCAAGGTGGATGCGCTGATCTGCACCGTCTCGCCCATGGATGCGGACGGCTTCTTCTCGTTCGGGACCAACACCGACTACGCCAAGCCGGTGTCGCAGACGGCGAAGACCGTGATCGTCGAGGTCAATCCGCACATGCCGCGTGTGTTCGGCGACTGCACCGTCCATGTGTCCCAGGTCGCCGGCATCGTTGAACATGCCGCGCCCCTGCTGGTCGTGCCGCGCGCCGAGCCCCAGCCGGCGGACCTGGCCATCGGCCGCATCATCGCCGGCCTGGTCGAGGACGGGGCGACGCTTCAGATGGGGATCGGCGCCCTGCCCAACGCCGTGTGCGACGCCCTGATGGACCACCGCGATCTGGGCGTTCACACCGAGATGCTGACGCCCGGCCTGGTCGAGCTGATGCAGGCCGGCGTGGCCAACCATGCCCGCAAGACCCTGCATCCCGGCGTGGGCGTCTTCGCCTTCTCGATGGGCGACCTCAACACCTATGATTTCCTGGACGGCAATCGCGGCATGGAGGCCCATCCGGTCTCGTATGTGAACGACCCGGCCGTGATCGCGCGCAATGCGAAGATGATCTCGGTCAACGCCACGCTTCAGGTCGACCTGACCGGCGCCTGCTGCTCGGAGTTCCTGAACGGGCGCCAGTTCACGGCCGCCGGGGGCCAGCTTGACTTCGTGCGCGGCGCCTATGGATCGGAGGGCGGCAAGTCTATCATCGCCTGTCATTCCACGGCGGCGAAGGGGACGGCCTCTCGCATCGTCGCTCGTCTGGACGGGCCGGTCACCACGCCACGCAACGACACCCACATCGTCGCCACCGAACACGGCTGGACCAATCTGAAGGGCAAGTCTTCCAGCGAGCGCGCCCGCGCCCTGATCGCCTTGGCCGCGCCGGAGTTTCGCGACGGCCTGACTACGGCGGCGCGCGAGCAGGGCCTGATCTGACGCCCCGACAACTTGAACTACGGCTTGATCTTGGGCCGTCCGTCGGGACTTTTGGCGTCATGAAGACCGTCCGCCTTCTGGCCCTGCTGTCCCTGCTCCTCGCCGCGCCTGTTAGCGCCAGAGCGGCGCAAGGCGCCTATGCGACCGATGGCGACTGCAGCGGTCGCCCAATGACCACCGTGCGGATGGCGCCCGGCTATTGCCTGGGACTGGTCTGGCAGGGCGCGGAGGCCGAGGGACCGCGAATGCCGCGCGGCCTGCTGGCGCTATCGAACGGCGACTGGTTGGTGACGGATCTGGGCAACTGGTATCCGGGCAATGGCGCGATCTGGCGGCTGTCGTTCGGCCCCGACGGTGCGCCGCACTGGAGACGGCTGGCCCAGGGACTGAACATGCCGCACACGGCGGCGCGCGGGCCGGACGGGCGCATCTATGTGTCCGAGATGAACCGCATCCTGATGCTGGACCCCGACGCGGCCGATCCGGCGGCGACGGTGCGCACCGTGATCGGCGATCTGCCCGACAACCGGCTGCACGCCAATCGCCACCCGCTGTCCAGCTTCCTCTTCGACTCCAACGGCGACCTGCTGGTCAATGTCGGGGCCCCCAGCGACCGCTGCGTGGATGCGCGAGGCCGGGCGCGCGCCAATGCGGCGGGGGCCTGCATCGACAGCGCGGCGACAGCCCAGGTGCGGCGTCACGCCTATCTGGGAAACGGCCGCTGGGCCGAGGACAGCACCGTCTTCGCCTCGGGCCTGCGAAACTCCATCGCCCTCGTGCGGCACCCGTCGGGCACGATCCTGCAAGGCGAGAACTCGGTCGACTTGACCACGCCCGACCATCCCTATGACGAGATCAATGTCCTGCGTCAGGGCGGCCATTACGGCTGGCCCTATTGCGTCGATCTGGCGACGCCCCTGCCGGGCTGGAGCGCGGCCCAGACGCGATGCGGCCAGCGCGACCGCCCGGTCGCCCTGCTGCCGCCCCACGCCGCGCCGCTGGACCTGATCTATTACGACGGGGCGATGTTTCCCGAACTGCGCGGCCGGCTGCTGATGAGCTGGCACGGCTATCGTCGCGCGGGCGGCCGGATCGTGGCGGGCGAGACGGATGGCGAGGGCCGCCCCCTGACCGATATCGGCGGCCGCTACGCCATCTATCCGCGCGGCGCCCTGTCCTATCCCGCCGGCGCGCCCAGCCTGCGCGGCAAGGTGCTGACGCCGGGCTGGGACACGGTCGCAGGCCGTCAGCCGCGCGGCGCGCCGGTCGTGCTGGCCGTCGCCGCCGACGGATCGATCTGGGTCACGGACGACCGAAACCGGGCGATCCTCAGGATCGCCCGGTCGGATAAGACGCCCTAGCTCTTGCGCGCGTCGCGCTTGGCCAGGACGCGTAGGCGCAGGGCGTTCAGCTTGATGAAGCCGGCCGCGTCCTTGTGGTCATAGGCCTGGACGCCTTCTTCGAAGGTCACCAGGTCCTGATCGTACAGGCTGTTGGGGCTTTCGCGGCCGATGACCGAGACATTGCCCTTGTACAGCTTGACCTTGACCGTGCCGGAGACGTTTTCCTGGCTCTTGTCGATAGCGGCCTGCAGCATCTCGCGCTCGGGCGAAAACCAGAAGCCGTTGTAGATCAGCTCGGCGTATTTCGGCATCAGCTGGTCCTTCAGGTGCATGGAGCCGCCGTCCAGGGTGATGCTTTCGATGCCGCGGTGCGCCGCGATCAGGATGGTCCCGCCGGGGGTCTCATAGACGCCGCGCGACTTCATGCCGACGAAACGGTTCTCGACCAGGTCCAGACGGCCGATGCCGTTGTCGTGGCCATATTGGTTCAGGGCGGTCAGGATCGTGGCGGGCGACATGGCCTCGCCGTTGATCGAGACGGCGTCGCCCTTTTCGAAACCGATCTCGATGACGGTCGCCACGTCCGGCGCGTCCTCAGGCGCGATCGTGCGCTGGTGGACGAACTCGGGCGCCTCGACCGCCGGGTCTTCCAGAATCTTGCCCTCGGACGAGGAGTGCAGAAGGTTGGCGTCGACGCTGAAGGGCGCCTCGCCGCGCTTGTCCTTGGCGATGGGGATCTGGTTCTTTTCGGCGAAGTCCAGCAGGGCCTCGCGACTGCGGAACTCCCACTCGCGCCACGGAGCGATGACGCGGATGTCGGGCTCCAGCGCATAGTAGCCCAGCTCGAACCGGACCTGATCGTTGCCCTTGCCGGTCGCGCCATGACAGACGGCGTCGGCGCCGACCTGACGCGCGATCTCGATCTGGCGCTTGGAGATCAGGGGCCGGGCGATGGAGGTGCCCAGCAGATAGTCGCCCTCATACTGGGCGTTGGCGCGGAACATCGGGAAGACGAAATCGCGCACGAACTCTTCGCGCAGGTCGTCGATGAAGATGTTTTCGGGCTTGATGCCCAGCTTCAGCGCCTTCTCGCGCGCCGGGCCCAACTCTTCGCCTTGGCCCAGGTCGGCGGTGAAGGTCACCACCTCGGCGTTATATTCGGTCTGGAGCCACTTCAGGATGATCGAGGTGTCCAGCCCGCCCGAATAGGCGAGGACGACTTTCTTGACGGGCTTGTCGGCGGGGGCGGACATGGCGGCTCTTTCAGCAAGGGGCGGTCAGTCGGGGAGTTGACGCGCGCATAAGACCGGGGGTCCGGCGATGCAACCTTTTCCGGGGTCTCCCGATGAAGAGGGGGCGGTGAACATGAACCTTTCGTCATGTTTCATTCCGTCGCGTTGCCAGACCGCAGACCGTCGTTATGGTCCCATCCAACTGCAATCCCGAGGATATCGCATGCGCCGCACTGGCTCTCTCGTCGCCGCCGCCGCCCTTCTGGCGGTTTCAACGCCTGTCTGGGCCTCCGTGGCCGCCGCACCCGCTGCCCAGGCCGCCGGTCAGGCCGCCGCGCCCGCCGTCCAGGCCGCGCCGGTGTCGCAGCTGATCAACGAAGTCGACATCCCCTACACCAAGTTCACCCTCGACAACGGACTGACCGTCCTGGTCCACGAGGATCACAAGGCCCCCGTCGTCGCCGTCTCCGTCTGGTACAATGTCGGCTCCAAGGACGAGCCGGCCGGTTCGACCGGCTTCGCCCACCTGTTTGAACACCTGATGTTTGGCGGGTCGGAGAACGCGCCGGGCTCCTATCTGGGTCGGATGCGCAATCTGGGACCGTCGAACCTGAACGGCACGACCTGGTTCGACCGCACCAACTATTTCGAGACCGTCCCGACGCCGGCGCTGGAACAGGCGCTGTTCCTGGAAAGCGACCGGATGGGCTATCTGCTCGGCGCAGTCGATCAGAAGGTGCTCGATCTGC
This sequence comes from Brevundimonas sp. Leaf280, assembly GCF_001422455.1. Lineage (NCBI taxonomy): Bacteria > Pseudomonadati > Pseudomonadota > Alphaproteobacteria > Caulobacterales > Caulobacteraceae > Brevundimonas > Brevundimonas sp. Leaf280. The sequence continues at coordinate 209,051 of NZ_LMNC01000005.1, forward strand.
AGCGCGGCGTGGTCCAGAACGAGAAGCGCCAAGGCGACAACCAGCCCTACGGCCTGTTCCAGTACGCCCAGCTGGAAGGCCTGTTCCCGGAAGGTCACCCCTACCGCCACTCGACTATCGGCTCGATGGCCGATCTGGACGCCGCCAGCCTGGAGACGGTGCGCAACTGGTTCCGCGAGAACTACGGCCCGAACAACGCCATCGTCGTGCTGTCGGGCGACATCAACGAGGCCGAGGCCCGGCCGTTGATGGAGAAATATTTCGGCGCCATCCCGCGCGGTCCGGTCAACGCGCCGGCTCAGGCCGACGTCCCCACCCTGGCCGCTCCAGTCAAGGAAGTGATGCACGATCGCGTCGCCAACACCCGCCTGACGCGCAGCTGGGCGGTGCCCGGCCTGCTGAGCGACGACGCCGTGCCCCTGTCGGTCGGAGCCGCGGTGCTGGGCGGACTCGCATCGTCGCGCCTGGATAACATCCTGGTCCGTGATGAACAGACGGCGGTCAACGTCAGCGCCTCCAACTCCGACTTCCACCGCGTCGGAATGTTCACCATCACGGCGGATGTGAAGCCGGGCGAGAACGCCGATGCGGTCGGCCGCCGGCTGGACGAGATCGTCGCCGACTTCATTCGCACCGGCCCGACCGAGGAAGAGGTCGCCCGCGTCGCCACCCAGTATGTGTCGCGCGTCGTCCAAAGCCTGGAACAGGTCAACGGCAAGGCCAACGTCCTGGCCGAAGGCCAGCTTTATGCGGGCGATCCGGACCACTACAAGAAGGAGCTGTCCCAGTACGCCTCGGTCACCCCGGCCCAAGTCCGCGACGCCATGCAGCGCTGGCTGACGCGTCCGGTGCTGGACATCACCATCGCGCCCGGCGAGCGCGAGGCTTATGAGGAAGCCGCAGCTGCGCCGGCGGGGGCCGCCCAAGCCGCTCCGGCAGCCGAGATCCAGCGCGTGTCGCGTCCGCCCATGCCCGAGATCGGCCAGGTGCCGGATCTGGACTTCCCTGCCGTGCAGCGCGCCACCCTGTCGAACGGCATCCAGGTCGTCTACGCTAATGTTGATACTGTTCCGGTGACCCGCGTGGGCATCGACTTCGACGCCGGCTTCGCCGCCGACCGTCCCGATCGTCTGGGAACCCAGGCGATGATGATCGACTTGCTGGACGAAGGCACCACGACCCGGAACGCCAACCAGCTGGCCGAGGAGGAGGAGCGTCTGGGCGCGTCTGTCAACGTCTCGGCGTCGATGGACCGCACGTCCGCCGACCTTTCGACGGTGACCGCCAACCTGGCGCCGTCGTTGACGCTGCTGGCCGACGTGGTCCGCAACCCGGCCTTCGCCCCGTCCGAGGTCGAGCGCCTCCGCGCAGCGCGCCTGTCGGGGCTGGCCAGCGAGAAGACCAACCCCGGCGCCATCGCTGCCCGCGCCCTGCCGCCGCTGATCTATGGCGCGAACAGCCCATACGGCCGCTCCTTCACCGGAACCGGCGACGAGGCGACGATCGGCGCCCTGACGCGCGAGGAGCTCGAGGCCGCCCACGACACCTGGATCCGGCCCGACAACGCCACGATCTTCGTCGTGTCCGACCTGCCGCTCAGCCAGGTGACGCCGCATCTGGAAGCGGCCTTCGGCGACTGGCGCGCGCCGTCGACCCCCAAGGGGACCAAGGACTTCTCGGCCCCGATTCCGTCGCCGACCAACCGCGTCGTCCTGATCGACCGACCGCAGTCGCCCCAGTCGCTGATCTACGGCGGCGCGGTCCTGCCGGCGTCGGGCACCGACGACCTCCTCGCGCTGAACGCGGCCAATGTGACCCTGGGTTCGGACTTCCTGTCGCGGATCAACTCGGACCTGCGCGAGACCAAGGGCTGGTCCTATGGGGTGCGCGGCAACGTCAACACCCTGCAGCACCGCGTCCCCTACATCGTCAACGCCCCGGTGCAGGCGAACCGGACCGGCGAATCGATCGCCGCCCTGATCGCCCAGTACGACCGCTTCCTGAAGAGCGAGGGCGTGCAGCCGAACGAGCTGGAACGGACGATCAACGGCAACACCCGTTCGCTGGCCGGCGGGTTCGAAACCTCGGGCCAGATCCTGGGCGCCCTTCGTTCGAACGCCCTCTACAACCGGCCGGACGACTATCAGGCGACCCTGGCCAGCCGCACCCGAGCCCTGACGGCGGAACAGATGGACCAGGCCGCCCGCCAAGTCATCAAGCCCGACCAGTTCGTCTGGGTCGTGGTCGGTGACGCCTCGGTGGTCAAGCCGCAACTGGACGCCCTAGGCATCCCCGTGGAGGTCCGCGCGGCGGCCCCCGCCGCCCAATAGGGCGAGGACAGACCAGAACGACGAAGGCCCGGAGAGCGATCTCCGGGCCTTTTTCGTTTGCGACATTTTTCCTTCGTCATCCTCCGGCGACCCCCGCGAAAGCGGGGCGAGACCGGGGGACCCAGCGGCGCCGAAAGCGATGTATCGTCAGCGCGGTTCTTGAAATTGCATTCGCGACAGGTTCGCGCTCACGCGCGCCGCTGGGTCCCCCGGTCTGCGCCGCGATGCGGCTTGCCGGAGGATGACGAAAGGAATGTCAGTCCAGCGTCGCGCCCGTCGTGCGCATGATCTCGGCGCGCAGTTCGGGCAGACCGAGACCCTTTTCCGACGAGGTCAGGGCCACCACCGGGAAGGCGGCGGGGCGTTTGGAGATCGCCTTCAGTGTCGCGGCCTGCACGGCCTCGCCCTCGCCCTTCTTCAGCTTGTCGGCCTTGGTCAGGACGATCTGATAGCTGACGGCCGCCAGGTCCAGCGCATCCAGCGCCTCGGTATCCACCGACTTCAGCCCGTGGCGGCTGTCGATCAGCAGATAGACCCGCTTCAGCGTCACCCGGCCGCGCAGATAGTCGCGGCCCAGATCCTGGAACTTCTTGACCGTGGTCTTGGACGCCTTGGCCCAGCCATAGCCGGGCAGGTCGACCAGACGCATCCGGCCGTCCAGATCGAAGAAGTTGACCTCGCGCGTGCGGCCCGGCTCGTTCGAGGCGCGAGCCAGCTTGTGCATGCCGACCAGCCCGTTGATGAGGCTGGACTTGCCCACGTTCGAGCGGCCCGCGAAGGCGATCTCGGGCAGATCGGGGTCGGGCAACTGTTCGATCTTGGCCGCGCCCATGACGAAGGTCGCAGGCCGCGCGAACAGAATGCGCGCCGCCTCGATGTCCTCGGGCGTGAACTCGGTCTCGTCGATCACGCCGGTGACTTCTTGAACCGGGCGAAGAAGGTATCGATCGGGTTCTCGGCCTTGTAGCGGTGCATGATCACATACTGCTGCAGGATGGTCAGGATGTTGGACCAGGCCCAGTAGATCAGCAGGCCCGCCGCGAACGGCGCCATGATGAAGGTGAACAGCAGCGGCATGAACTGGAAGATCTGGCGCTGGACCGGATCGGCCGCCGGCGGGTTCATCGCCGTCTGCAGCCACATCGTCAGACCATAAGCGATCGCCAGCAGACCCAGGTGCAGCGGGCCGGCCAACAGGCCGCCGATCAGCGGCGCCATCGCCGGATCCCACGGGATCAGGCCGAACAGGTTCCAGATCGACGACGGATCTCGCGCCGACAGGTCATGAATGAAGCCCAGGAACGGCTGGTGACGCATTTCGATGGTCACGGTCAGCACCTTGTACAGGGCGTAGAAGACCGGGATCTGCAGCACCAGCGGAAGGCATCCGGCGACCGGATTGATCTTCTCGCGCTGATACAGGGCCATCGTCTCCTGCTGCTGCTTCTGCGGGTCGTCTTTGAACTTCTTCTTGATCTCCTCCATCTTGGGCTGGAGGTTCCGCATCTTGGACATCGAGGCGTAGGCGTTGTTGGCCAGCGGGAACATGACCAGCTTGACGATGACGGTCAGGGCCAGAATGGCGACGCCGAAGCTGCCGACCAGGCCATAGACGTTCTCCAGGATCCAGAAGATCGGACGCGTCAGGAACCAGAACATCCCCCAGTCGATCGCATAGACGAAGCGAGGCAGGTTCAGGCTCTGCTCATAGGATTTCAGCACCTCGGCGCGCTTGACCCCGGCGAACAGGCGCTGGGTCTCGGTCGCGGTGGCTCCGGGCTGAATCGTGCGGGTGGTGCCCAGGACATTGGCTTCCAGCTGCTGGGCGCCGTTCAGGTCGCGCACGCGGAATTCGGTCTCGACCGCCTCGTTCTGCTGGGGCAGCAGGGCCGCCAGCCAGTATTTGTCGGTGATGCCCAGCCAGCCGCCGGTCGAGGCGTTCTCGATCCGCGGCTCCTTCAGCCAGTCCTTGTATTTCTTCTGCTCGGTCCGGTAGTCGCCCGGCTTGCCGAAGGTGCCGATCGCGCCCTCGTGGACGATGTGCGACGAGCCCGCTGCTGGCGGCACGCCCTGGCGCTGGACGCTGCCGTAGGGGGCGATGGTGATCGCCTGCGTGCCCAGGTTCTGGACCGTGTCCTGCACCGAGAAGACGTATTTGTCGTCGACCGAGATCACGCGGGTGAAGCGCAGGCCCTGGCCGTTGTCCCAGGTCAGGGTGACCGGCGTCGTCGGCGTCAGGGTCGAACCATTGGTCAGGCGCCAGACGGTATTGGGTCCGGGCACGCCGCCGGCGACATTGGGGCCGGTCCAGCCGAACTGGGCGAAATAGGCGTTCTGCATCCCTTGCGGGCGGAACAGCTCCACCGGCTGGGGTTTGTCCTGAACCTCGCGGTAGTCGGTCAGGAACAGGTCGTCGATCCGGCCGCCCTGAAGCGACAGCGACCCCTTCAGCGTGCCGGACTGGATCGGCACCCGCGCGGCGGTGCTCAGAGCCTGGCTGCGGTCGGTGACGAAGGTCGGTCCCTGCGGGCTCAGCGCCGTGCGCGCGGCGTTATCGGCGGTCTGCGACTGCTCGGCCTGGGCCTGCTGTTGCACGGCGCGACGCTCGGCCTGCGGACGCAGCACGGCGAAATAGTAGATCCCCATGATCAGGACCGAGCACACGATGAAGATGATCGTGTTGCGCGTGTTTTCGTTTTTCATGGATTCTGGCGGTCCTGGCCGGAGGGGGCGCGGGCGTGCGAAGGCCTGTTGGCCTTGGGTGTCGCCAGCCTTGTAAGCGTCGATTTCACGTCGTCAAGCAGACGGTCCCACGCACGCTCGGTCGTGCCCATGCGGGCGATGAAGACATAGTCGCTTCCGGGCACGCCGTGCTGGGCCAACATGGCCCGTGCGGCCTCGCGCAGACGGCGTTTGGCGCGGTTGCGCTGAACCGCCCCGCCGATCTTCTTGGTGGCGGTGAAGCCCAGTCCGATGTGCGGCGAACCGTCGCCGCGCTCCAGCCGCTGGATCACCACGGCGCCGCGCGCCTCGGAAACGCCTTTGGCGGCCGCCAGGAACTGGGGCCGCCGCAACAGACGCTTGATCTGTAAAAGGTCGCTCATGCGTCCAAAAGATCCGGACGCGTAAGCCGCTTACGCCGTCAGGCGCTTGCGGCCCTTGGCGCGACGGCGCGCAACAATCTTCTGGCCGTTCTTGGTGGCCATCCGGCTGCGGAAGCCGTGACGGCGCTTGCGCACGAGTCGCGACGGCTGATAGGTCCGCTTCACGGTCGGCTCCTGACGTTAAAAGGTTGGGCGACGGGGCAAGAGGCGTCCGCCGCAGGAAGGGCGGGCGTATAAGTCGCATGTCCGCGTGAGTCAACGCTCGGACGGCATTTCGGGACGATGAAACGGATGGCGAAACGAACGGCGAAGGAATGGGCCCTGCGGCTGGCGCCGCTGGCGGCCATCGCCGGCCTGGTGATCGCCTTCTTCGCCTTGGGCTGGAACCGCTATTTGTCGATGGATCTGATCCGCGAGCACGGGCTGAACCTTCAGGCCTATGCGCAACAGAACTGGTGGATCGCGCTGGTCGCCTTCATCGCCGTCTATGCCGTGGCGACCGCCTCGACCATTCCCGGGCCCGTTTTCCTGACCCTGCTGGGGGGGATGATGTTCGGCCCCTATGTCGGGGCCCTGGCCCAGTCGACGGGGGCAACCATCGGTTCGGTCGTCATCTATTATGTCTATCGCACCTCGATCGGTTCGTGGCTGCGCGCCAAGTTCGAGGCCGACGCCGGCTTCATGGATCGGCTGGCCAAGGGCATCGACCGCAACGCCTTCACCACCCTGTTCACCCTGCGCGTGATCCCCAGCGTGCCCTTCGTCCTGGTCAACGCGACGGCGGGGATGATGGCGGTGCCGCTGAGACCCTACATCATCGCCACCTTCATCGGACTGCTGCCGTCCACCTTCATCTACACCTGGATCGGATCGCAGCTGGGCGACCTGCTGCGCGCGGGCGTGCGGCCGGACCTGCCGATGCTGCTGCAACAGTTCTTCTGGCCGTTGATGGGCGTGGTCTTCCTGTCCCTGCTGCTGCCCATCGGCATCAAGCTGTTCCAGATGATCCGTGCACGGCAGATCGGGGCGACGGCGGCATGAGCGCCCTGTTCGACCGGATCGCAGCGCGGCTGAACCTGACGCCGGACCAGGCCAATCTCTGGCGCGAGCGCCTGACGCCGCGCGCGCCCGACGGTCTGTCGGCGCGGCTGCTGCTGCTGACCGTCGCCTTCACCCTCGCGGTCGAGGCCTTGATCCTGGGGCCGAACCTGGCGGCCTTCCATGAGCGCTGGCTTCGCGACCGGCTCCAGGCCGCCGAACTGGCCTCGGTCGGGGTCGAAGCCCTACCCTATAGCGCGGTCGAGGACGACACGGCCGCCGAGCTGATGCGAATCGGCGGGGTTCAGGCGGTCGCCCTGACAGAGCAAGGCGTGCGCCGCCTGCTGCTTCAGGCCCCGAACCTGCCCCGCGCGCCCGAACTGATCGATCTGAGGCGTCAGGACAGCTGGTCGCGCCTGACCGACCCGTGGCGCACCCTGTTCGGCCATCCGGACCGCTCGCTGCGGGTTCAGGCCAAGCCGCGCTATCGCTCGGGCGACTTCATCGAGATCGTCACGCCTGCTCAACCGCTGAAGCTGGAGCTGCGCGCCTTCCTCCTGAACAGCCTGTTGGTGTCCCTGCTGGTGTCGGTGACGGCGGGCGCGCTGCTGTATGGCGGTCTGGCCCTGCTGGTGCTGCGGCCGCTTCGTCGCGTCACCCGCTCGATGGAGCGGTTCGCCGCCGATCCCGAGAGCGAGGCCGAGGCGCCGTCCGATCGCCACGACGAGATCGGCCGCGTCGAGCGCGAACTCAGCCGGATGCAGGAGGAGGTGCGCCATTCCCTGCGCTCTCGTGCCCGTCTAGTCGCGCTGGGCGAGGCGGTGGCCAAGATCAACCACGACCTGCGCAACATGCTGACCTCGGCCCAGATGGCGTCCGAGCGGCTGGCGACCTCCGCCGACCCGCAGGTGGCCAAGGCTCTGCCCCGGCTGGAGCGCGCGCTCAGTCGCGCCGCCGGCCTGTCCCGCAATGTGTTGGAGTACGGAAAGAGCGAGGAGCCAGCCCCCCAGAAGACCCGCGTCGTCCTGACCAAGGCTCTGACCCTGGCGGCCGAGGACGCCGGACTGGACCCCGACGGCGTGCGCCTGGTCAAACAGCTGCCGTCCCGGTTCGCCGTCGAGGCCGACCCGGATCAGCTGTATCGCATCCTGGTCAATCTGATGCGAAACGCCCGTCAGGCCATCGAGGCCGACCCCGCGCGTCCGCCCGAGCGGCGCGGCAAGGGCGCCATCACCGTCAGCGCCTTCGGTCAGGACGGCTTCTGCGTCGTGCGCATCGCCGATGACGGCCCCGGCATTCCGCCGCGTCTGGCCGAACGCCTGTTCGAACCCTTCGTCAGCTCAAAGAGCTCGGACGGTTCGGGCCTGGGCCTGACCATCTCGCGCGAGCTGGCCGCCCTTCACGGCGGTGACCTGCGTCTGGTCGAAACCGACGGAACAGGCGCAGCCTTCGAACTGCGCCTGCCCGGATAGGCGATCAGACCGCCTTCAGGGTCGCCATGTCGATGACGTAGCGGTAGCGCGCCTCGCCGTTCTCGATCTTCACATAGGCGTCGTTGATCTCGGCGATGTCGATCATTTCGACCTCGGGGGCCACGCCGTTGGCGGCGCAGAAGTCCAAGACGTCCTGGGTTTCCTGAAGATTGCCGATCAAGGAGCCGCCCACCGTCTGGCGTTTGAAGGCCAGTTTGGAGTTGTCGACCCCGTCCACGACATCGAGATTGCCAACAACGATGAAGGCCGCATCGCGCTTCATCAGGTCCAGCAGGGCGCCGATCTCGTGCTTCTCGGGCACGGTGGACAGGATAAAGTCGAACGTTCCCGCCAAGGGCGCCAGGGCCGTCTTGTCCGTCTCGATATGGGCCGCGTCGGCGCCCAGCCGCTTGGCGTCCTCGATCTTCTCGGGCGTCGAGGTCAGGACGGTCACTTCCGCCCCCAGAGCCTTGGCCAGCTTGGCCGCCATATGGCCCAGACCGCCAAAGCCCAGGACGCCGACCTTGTCCCCCGCCTTGACGCCCCAGTGTTTCAGCGGCGACCAGGTGGTCACGCCGGCGCACAGGATGGGCGCGGCCGCCTTGGGGTCCAGGCCTTCGGGGATGCGCAACACGAAGTCCTCGGGCACGACCACCACATTGGAATAGCCGCCGTAGGTATTGTCCCGGCCATACATGTTGGCGCCGTCTTCGGTCTCGGTCGCCGGCGTCATGGGGCCGTTATAGGTCGCCAGCCAGCCGTTCGGGCCCTCACAGTAGTTCTGATCGCCGGCGTTGCAGGCTTCGCATTGGCGGCAGCTGTCGATCATGCAGCCGACGCCGACCAGATCGCCTTCCTTGAAGCGCGAGGTCTCGGCGCCCGCCTGTTTGACCCGCCCGACGATCTCGTGGCCCGGCACGCACGGATAGACCGTATTGGCCCATTCGTTTTTGACCTGGTGGATGTCGGAGTGGCAGACGCCGGCGTAAAGAACCTCGATCACCAGCTCGTTGGGCTTGGGATCGTCGCGCTCGAACGTCATGGGCTCGAGCTTGGACCGGGCGGTCTTTGCGCCGTAACCGATTGATTGGAACATGAAAGTCTCCGGGGGCAAGGGGATGTTGCCGCAATCCCCCGCGCTCGAAGACGTTCCAGCGTCGCCTTATTCCAGACCGTCGTCCGACACGACGAAGGGCCGGTTCTCCGCCTTGGCCTGGGCCGCGAGTTCCTCCTGGACCAGATGCCAGCGCCGCAGCCGCTCGTAGTCGATGGCGTGTTCCGGCGAGGCGTCCAGCCAGTGACGGAAGTCCTCGATCTGGAGCCGGGCGTCCGCGGCGGTCGCATCGGGCAGGGCCGGCACGTTCGGCAACTGGCGCGCGACATCCGCGGGAATAGGGAAGTCGCCGGACGCGGTGCTCAGGATCATCGGTCTTCTCGGATAGGCTGCGGTCGGGAGAGGACGACCATGACGCGAAGCCGAACCTTTCGCCACCTTTTCATCGCTGCGGCGTTGTGCAGCAGGATCACAATGGCCAAGCTGCGCAGAACGCCACGGCCTCGGGAGAGACAGTCATGATCGTTCGCACCGCCGCCGCCGCTACCCTGCTGGTCGCCGCCCTGACCGCACCCGTCGCCGCCCAGACCACGACGGCGCCGGCGACCGCCGACCCCTATCGCGATCAGCGCGCCCTGCCCGACCCGGCCGATCCCGCCAGCCGCGACGCCCTGCTGAAGGCGCGGGGCGAGGCCTATCATCGCGCAAGTGACGCCCAGCAGACCGAAGAGGAACTGCGCACCACCCGCGCTCTGAACGACGAGATCGCCGCCCAGAACGCGCTGGCCGACAAGACCGACGCCGACAACCGGCTGGACTACGACGCCGCCCTGGCCCGTCATCAGATCGAGGTCAGTCAGGCCGAGGAACAGGCGCGCGCCGCCGCCGAGACCGCCCGCTTGGCCCAGGAGAAATACGACCGCGACTACGCCGCTTGGCAGGAACAGGTGCGACTGTGCCGCACCGGCTTCCGCCCCGCCTGCACCGCCCGACCGGCGTGGGTCGCGCCGGCGCAGTAAGCGCCATCAGTCCGCCTTGATTTTCGCCTCGGCGATCAGCGCGTCGTCGATTTCGCGGGCCCGCACAGCGGCCGGGCGTGTCGTGATCCGTTCGGCATAGGCCGCGAAGGCCGGCCGTTCGGGCAGGCTCTTGAACATCAGCCCCCAGGCGATCTGGCTGCCGACATAGACATCGGCGGCGCTGAACCGCTCGCCGAGAATCCACGGACTGCGATCCAGCGCATGTTCCAGCCCGTCGATCACCTGATCGAACGAGCCGTAGCCGACCATGGCCGACTTCTCGGGCGGCGGCAGTTGGCCCAGCGACTTGGCCGTCACCGCCGCCTCGACCGGCCCGGCGGCGAAGAACATCCAGCGATAATAAAGGCCGCGCAGCGGATCGTCCGTCGCCGGCGCCAAGCCGGCGTCAGGAAAGGCGTCGGCTAGATAGGCGCAGATGGCGGCGCATTCGGTGACCACGATCCCGCGATGGGCGATGGCCGGCACCTTGCCCATCGGATTGATCGCCAGATAGTCCGGCGACTTCATCGCCGCATAGTCGACCACGACGGTGCGATAGGGCTGGCCCGCCTCCTCCAGCATCCAGCGGACGATGCGTCCGCGCGACATGGGGTTGGTGTAGAAGACGATCTCTTCGCTCATGGCGTGCTCTCCCTTTCGGGAGAGCCTACGCCTGAACCGGCCGGGGTGTCAGCCCGCGACCAGGCTCATGTCGCGGCGCGCCATCATGCGGTCGAACTCGGTCCAGACGCCGTCGGCGCCGTGCCAGTTTCCTTGCGTCGCCGCCTTGGAATATTCGGTAGCGCGGGCCTCGAAGAAGTTGGCGTGTTCAACGCCGCTGAGAAGCGACTGCAGCCACGGCAGCGGATTTTCCGTCACCCCATAGACTTCCGGCAGCTTCAGCTGACGCAGGCGCCAGTCGGCGATGAAGCGGATGTATTGTTTGATGTCGTCCGGCGTCATGCCCTGGACCGAGCCCATCTCGAAGGCCAGGTCGATGAACTTGTCCTCCATGTTCACCACCGTCTTGCAGCAGTCGACGATGTCGTCCGCGACCGACTTGGTGACGGCGCCCGTCTCCTTGTTGAAGGCGTGGTACAGCTTGATGATGCCTTCGCAGTGCAGGCTCTCGTCGCGCACCGACCAGGACACGATCTGGCCCATGCCCTTCATCTTGTTCTGGCGCGGGAAGTTCATCAGCATGGCGAAGCTGGCGAACAGCTGAACGCCCTCCGAGAAGCCGCCGAACATGGCCAGGGTCCGGCAGATGTCGGCGTCGGAATCCACGCCGAACTTGCCCATATAGTCGTGCTTGTCCCGCATGGCCTCGTATTCCATGAAGGACCCGAACTCACTCTCGGGCATGCCGATGGTTTCGAGCAGCAGGGCGTAGGCCGCGATATGGATGGTCTCCATATTGCCGAAGGCGGCCAGCATCATCTTCACCTCGGTCGGTTTGAACACCCGGCCGTAGCGCTCCATATAGTTGTCCTGAACCTCGATGTCCGCCTGGGTGAAGAAGCGGAAGATCTGGGTCAGCAGGTTGCGTTCGCCGTCGTTCAGGGTCGAGGCCCAGTCCTTGATGTCCTCGCCCAGCGGCACTTCTTCCGGCATCCAGTGGACCTGCTGCTGCTTCTTCCACATGTCGAACGCCCACGGATAGCGGAACGGCTTGTAGGCGGCCGACGGGGTCAGAAGACCGGCGCGCTCGGGGAGGATGATCGGAGTGATGGCGTTCATCGAACTGGACCTGAGGGCGATTCTGAAGATGCGTTCACCATGCGATTTGAAGACGTCGGCGCCAAGTCAAAATAGGTCTATGTTGCGATCACAATTTATCGCGACCGCTAGATGTTGTGTCCGTGCCGCACATTCTTGGGGACGGGCCTGGGGATGAAGCCGCACCCGAAGGCTCAGGCGGCTTGGGCGTCCAGGCGAGACGCGGCGGCGCTCAGCGTCTCGTCGATGGCGGCGTAGAGCTTGGCCTGGGTCACCGGCTTGGCCAGATGACCGTCCATCCCGGCGGACAGGCACCGTGCGGCGTCTTCGGGCATGGCCTCGGCGGTGACGGCCAGGATCGGCGTTCGGCTGGCGGGATCGGCCAGGGCGCGGATCGCACGGCTGGCGGCCAGACCATCCATCACGGGCATGCGCACATCCATCAGGATCAGATCGAAAGCCTCGGCCGAGGCGGCGTTCACCGCCTCGCGCCCATCGCAGGCCTCGGCGGTATCGCAATCGGCGGCCTGCAGCATGATGCGCAGCAGATCCCGATTGGCCGGGTGGTCGTCGACGATCAGCACCCGCATACGGCGGCTGTCCAGCGGCGCGCCGCCGTCCGTCTCTACGGGGGCCACGAGGGGCGCCTCGATCTCCACGGTGAAGGTCGAGCCCTGCCACTGGACGCTTTCGACGACGATGGTTCCGTTCAGGCGCTCGGCATGGCTCTTGGCCAGAGCCAGGCCGACGCCCGCCCCCTCATGCGCGCGGCTGGTGGAGGCGTCCGCCTGTTCGAACAGGCGGAACACGCCCGCCAGGGTTTCGGCGTCCATGCCGCAGCCGGTATCGGAAACGGCGATCCGCAGCCGGTCGTCGGTCCGATCGACCGTGACGGTCACGCCCCCGCGCGTCGTGAATTTCGAGGCGTTCAGCGTCAGATGATGCAGGATCTGGCGAAGCCGCCGCATGTCGGTCAGCACCCAGCCCTCGGCCTCCGGCGCGGTGTGCAGATCGAACGACAGGCTGCGGATCTCGGCCCACTCGCGCGCCGGCGCCACGGCGTCCTGGATCAGGGCGCGCAGATCGGCGGGCTTCAGCACGACCTCGTCGCCCCCGCGCGAAATTTCCAGCAAGTCCTCGACCAGACGCAGCATGGATTCGCCGCACTGGCGCACCGCATTGACCTGCCGATGGCCCTCGGCGTCCAGACTGGTCGAGCGCGACAACAGGTCGGCATAGCCGGTGACCCCTGTCAGGGGGGTGCGCATCTCATGGCTCATCAAGGCCAGGAAGCGCGACTTCGCCTCATCGGCGCGCTTGGCCCGGGCCAGGGCGTCCAGCGCCGCCGCCGTGCGCGCCCGCAGACGCGCCGTCAGACGCCGACGCTCGGTCGACAGGGTGGTGATGGGCAGGACCGACCCGACGACGCACAGCAGGAACAGATGAAACACATTCATCTGGCGCATCACTTCCGGCAGGGCCGCCAGAACCGGATCGGACGGCAGGCGGGTCAGCACGACCGGCCCATGCCCGCTCAGCGTGGCGGCGCCGCCAATGGCCGCGACCAGCACCACCGCGCAGGCGGTCGTGGGCGGGCACAGCCGGAAGGCCAGAAGGATCAGCGGCGGAAACACCGCGAACATCACCGGCGCCGACGACTGGGTGAAGACCCACAGCGTGACGCCGCCGACCAGCACCAGCAGGGCGGCCGCCTCCGTCATCGTGGCCTGGGCGTCTTCCCGGAAACGGTGATTGCGCGCCAGCAGCAGCAGGGACGGCGTGACGATCATCATCGCCAGCAGCTCCATGTCGAACAGGTGGTGCATCCGGAACGCCAGAGTTCCCGGCACCTTCCAGCTCATCAGCACAGCGACCGCGCCCGCCAGCAGGGTGCTGATCAAGACGGCCGGAACGGCGGCGAAGACGGCGAAACGGAACAGACGCCAAGGCCGGCGCATGTCCAGCGCGGCCCCGCAGACCCGGCGCGCCAACACGGCGGCGACGCAAACCTGCGTCAGGTTCAGGGCGACATTGGTGAACATCATCACGCCGGGATCGCCGCGCACGATGTTGCTGACCAGATTGACGGCGGCGCAGGCGAGCATGACTCCGATGGCCTGGCGACGATGAAGCTGAAGGACGGCGGCCAGAAGCACCGCATTGGCCGGCCACAGAACCGTGGCGCCGAAGGCATGCATGCTCCACTGGGCGACCGACAGGCATAGGGCGAACAGCGCCACATAGGCGTAGGGCGACGGTCCAGCCGCGCGGCCGGCCTCGTGACGGAAAAACCGCCAGCGCCCGCCTTCTGCGTTCACCCACTTCAGTCCCATGACGTAACGGTGACACGCAGGGGTTAAGGATCCTGTAGCGGCCGACCTAGGTAGGATTGCGGAACCGCCGTTCAGCGTCGCCGTTTACTCGCCCTTGCCAGCGAAGGGCCCCAGCCAATGTCAGACGTGATCGCCGAACCGACCTTCGAGCCGCCGGCGGACGCCCTGGCCTTCTATGAAGAGAGCCTGCGCCTGCTCAAAGAGAGCGGCATTCCCTTCCTGTTGTCGGGCACCTATGCGGTCACGGCCTACACCGGCATCCGTCGTCCGACCAAGGATTTGGACGTCTTCTGCAAGCCTGGCGACTACCCCCGCATCCTGGCCTTCTTCCAGAAGCACGGCTACCGCACCGACGTCGAGGACGAGCGCTGGATCGCCAAGGTCTGGAAGGACGAGAAACACTTCTTCGACGTCATCTTCGCCATGTCCAACGGCACCATCGCCGTGTCCGACAGCTGGTTCAGCGAGGACCGGATCACCGTCTATGGCCATCAGGTCCAGATCACCCCGCCCACAGCGCTGATCCTGTCCAAGGTCTTCATTCAGGACCGCTACCGCTATGACGGGGCCGATGTGAACCACGTCATCCTGAAACAGTCCGACGCCATCGACTGGAAGAGCCTGCTGGACCAGATGGACCTCTATTGGGAAGTGCTGGCCGCCCATCTGCTGAACTTCCGCTTCGCCTATCCGACCGAGCGCGACCGGATTCCGCGCTGGCTGATGGAAGAGCTGGTCCAGCGATTGACGGCCCAGATCGATCTGCCGGCGCCGCGTGTGAAGGTTTGTCGCGGCCGGCTGTTCAGCCCGCGCGACTATGTCGCCGACGTCGCCGAATGGGGCTTTGGCGACGTGGTGGGCAAGGGGTTGGAGGAACGCCACGACCCCGTCAACCTAGGCCACTGAAAGGTAAGCCGCCATGACCGACGCCGTCCCCGATCCCCAGACGACCCCACCCGGCCTGGAGCCCGGCCCCGCCAAGACGCTGCGCGTCGCCGCCGTCGGCGACCTTCATGTCGGCGAGACCACCGAGCATCGCTATCGCGACCTGTTCGAGCGGGTGTCGGACGACGCCGATGTCCTGTGCCTGTGCGGCGACCTGACCAACTACGGCAAGACGCCCGAGGTCGAGCGGCTGCTTGAGGATCTCAAGCTCTGCAAGATTCCGATGGTCGGCGTGCTGGGCAATCATGAGCACGAGTGCGGCCAGCCCGAGGTCGTCACCAAGATGCTGAACGACGCCGGGGTCAAGATGCTGACCGGCGAGGCCTATGAGATCGACGGCGTCGG
This sequence comes from Brevundimonas sp. Leaf280, assembly GCF_001422455.1. Classification (NCBI taxonomy): domain Bacteria; kingdom Pseudomonadati; phylum Pseudomonadota; class Alphaproteobacteria; order Caulobacterales; family Caulobacteraceae; genus Brevundimonas; species Brevundimonas sp. Leaf280. The sequence continues at coordinate 224,410 of NZ_LMNC01000005.1, forward strand.
CTTTGCGGGCGGCAAGGGGTTCGTGGGCGGCTTCGGCCGCTACATGCTCTCCTCGTTCGGGGAGGCCTCGATCAAGCGTTTCGTGCAGGAGGCGGTCGAGGACGCCAATCTGATCGAGAACTCGATCCGCATGCTGCGCACCGAACGCTCGGTCGTGCTGCTGCACTATGCGCCCGTGGTCGAGACGGTGATGGGTGAGCCGCCCGAAATCCACGCCTTCCTGGGTTCGTCGCGCCTGGCCGAGACCATCGACCGCTACGACAATGTCCGTCTGGTCGTTCACGGTCACGCCCATCGCGGCGGACCGGAGGGACGCACCACCAAGGGCACGCCCGTCTATAATGTCGCCCTGCCGGTGCTGAAGACTCTGGGCGACAAGCCTTATCGGGTCTTTGAAATCTAATCGGACTGTAGGAGGGTGCGGCCGGGGCTGGGATGCAGCCTCGTTCGGGGCCGCAAGCCGGCCCATCGTGGAGCTTCCGATGCGCCTTCTGTCTTCCGCCGCGGCCGTCGCCGTCCTGGCCCTGACCACCCCCGCCTTCGCCGCCGGCCAAGCCGCCGCCCCCGCCCCTGCGCCGCAGGCCGCTCCGGCGCCTGAACCGGCCGAAGAGGCGGACAGCCCCGAGGAAGCCGCCTTCGAAGCCAAGGCGGAAGCCTTCGGTCAGGTCATGGAGACGATGGCCAGCGAGATGCAGGCCGCCGCAGCCCAGGCCGACAAGACCAAGGCCAAGGCCGACCTGGACGCCATCCAAGCCAAATATCAGCCCCAGGTCGACGCCTTCGCCGAAGATGTCCAGACGTTCGCCGTCAGCAGCGGCCAGGCGACGCCCGAGCAGCTCGCGCCGGCGATTCAGCAGATTAAGGGCATCCCTGCTGATGTCCGAGGCAAGATCGACGCCGCCGCTGCGGCGGCCGCCGCAGCCCCGGCCCAACCGCAGTAAGCCGAGCCTTACCGCGATTTCACTTGAGACGGGGCGGCTGAGGGCGGAGTTTGCGCGGGTCATTCAACGGGAGCCGTCCCATGATCCGCCTGCTCAGCCTGACCGCCGCCCTGGCGCTCGCGCCCCTCTCCTCGGCCTTGGCGCAGACTCCCGCGTCTGCGCCTTCGCCCGTGCCGGCTTCCGCCGAAGCCGCTGAGGCCCGCATGGAAGCCGCCGTCGAGGCTTTCGAAGCGCGCATGGAGACCTTTGGCGAACGCGCCGAGGCGATTTCCGAAGACGAAAGCCTGAGCGAGGCCGAACGCGGCCGTCGCATCGCCGCCCTGTGGTCGGACTATGCGCCCGACGTCGCCGCCTTCACCGCCGAGACGACGAAACACGCCACCGAAATGGCCGCCCAGGCCCTGAAGGACATCGACGTCGACGCCATTGTCGCTGAGGCGCTGAATGACCCCGAGGTCAAACAGGCGATGGAAGAGGGGATGCAGAAGGGCGTCGTCACCGCAGAAGGCATCGCCCGCAACAGCGCCTGGACCAATCCGACGCCCGAGCAGATGGAGACCTACAGCCTGCTCGCCCAATACGCCCTGGACCAGGCCGCCGACGCCGTCGTCGAGGAGGGCGTCGAAGCGCCCGAGGCCCCGGAAGCGCCCGAACCGCCGGCGCCGCCGGCCCGTCCGGCCGCCTAACGTCTTTATCTCCTCCCCATGCAATGGGGAGGGGGACCGCGCAGCGGTGGAGGGGCTCTTGTAATCGCCCGGATGCGTACTGGCGGTGAAGAACCCCTCCGTCACGGCGCGAAGATGCGCCGCGCCACCTCCCCGCGACGCGGGGAGGAGACAGAGCGCCTTGACCGCGACAGACTAAGCAGCGACATCGCGCCGCATGCCCGCCTTGCCCGTCGATCCGCACCTCTATTCGACCTTCCTCGGCGTCATGGCGGTGATGGCGATCACGCCCGGCCCGGCCAATCTGTTCGCCGTCGCGACCGGCGTTGAAAAGGGCCGCGCCTCGGCCCTGATCGGCGTGCTGGGCATGAACGCCGCGACGCTGGTGTGGTTCGGCGCGGCGGCCCTCGGTCTCGGCGCCTTGGTCAAGGCCTTCCCCGCCGCCTTCAAGGTCATCGCCGTGCTGGGCGCGCTCTATGTCGCCTGGCTGGGGATCAAGGCGCTGCGCGGCGCCTTCGCCACCGCCGCCGATCCCGACGAGGTCGTCGTCAAGAAAGGCCGCAGCGCCCTGATCGACGGGTTCGCCGTCCAGATCGCCAATCCCAAGGCCATCCTGTTTTTCACAGCCGTCCTGCCGCCCTTCATCGACGTGAACCGCCCGGTCGCGCCGCAGATGGCGATGTTCGCCATGGCGGCCATCGGCATGGATATGGTGTCGATGAGCACCTACGCCCTGTCCGGCGCCGCCTTGTCGCGCCGCATGCAGCAACCGCGCTTTCGAAATGGCTTCGGCGTCTTCGTCGGCCTGCTGCTGATGGTCGCCGCCGTGCTGATCGTTCTTCGGCTCTAGACGCCGCGACGCTTCGTCATACAGTGGTCGGGAACGCCTTCGTTCATGCTCCGTTCAGCCGTCAGAGCGCCCGAATGGGCGATCAAGGAGTTTGATGTCATGAAAACCCTCCCCCTGAAGACCCTGGCGGTGACCGTCGCCGCCGGTCTGGCCCTGGCGGCCTGCGCCACCGCCACTCCGTATCAACCCGCAGGCTTCAACGGCCAGCGTGGCGGCTATGCCGAGCAGCGCCTGGAGAACAATCGTTTCCGGGTCAGCTTCTCGGGCAACTCGCTGACCTCGCGCGAGCAGGTCGAACAGTCGCTGCTGCTGCGTTCGGCCGAACTGACGGTCGAGAGCGGCTATGACTGGTTCTCCACCGTCAACCGCGCCACCGACCGCGACACCCGCTTCGTCGGCACGCCCGATCCGTTCTATTCGGGCTATAACCGCTTCTACAGCCCCTACTGGGGTCCGTCGTGGCGCTACTACCGCAGCGGCTTCTGGAGCCCGTGGGACCGTTACGGCCCGTGGGGCGTCAATGACTTCGACGTCCGCCAGGTCGACCGCTTCGAGGCCAACGCCGAAATCGTCCTGGGTCGCGGCCCCAAACCCGCCAACGACCCCAACGCCTTCGACGCCCGCGAGGTGATCCAGAACCTGGGCCCGCAGGTCACCCGCCCGGCGGCCTGATGATAAAAGCCCCTCTCCACGGCGTGGAGAGGGGCTTTTTCCTTTCATCCCACCCGCGGCGACTTCAGCCGGCGCTTGTTGGAATGGGTCGCGGGCGCCGTGCCCAGATCTTCCGGCACCTCGCCCTTGAAATAGTAGCGCTGCCAGGCCTCCTTGGCCGCATCCGGATCGCCTCCGGCCAGACGCTGGTTGAAGTCGGTGCGGGCGCGGTTCCAGGCCTCGAACTGACCCTTCATCACCGGGTTGGATTCCAGCGTGCGGATGATCGGCTGGAACTGCTCGACCTTCTTGTGCTCGATCAGATTGATGAAGCAGAAGGGCTCGCCCTTCTCGAAGGTGATCCGCCCCGGTCGGGTGAAGATCCAGTTCATCGTGAAGGGGAAGGGCAGCCAGTCCGTCTCGATCAGGCCGACCAGCGGCTGGATGCCGTCCTTCACATGGTTGGGCGACCCCGAGCACATCATCCCCCAGCCAGGCGGCGTGCGGAACAGATATTGCGGATGCATGGTCAGCACCCCGCGCGAGAAGTGCGAGGTGACGAAATGGGCCAGATCGTGCTGGGGCCGATCCGGCGTGATGACGATGTCCTCCTGGCGCGGACCGCCGTTCCACTCGGCCGAGAAGCCGAACGGGCATAGGATTTCCCACCCCGTCGTGTTGGCCATGTTCAGCGGCAGACAGCGATAGGGGTGGCGGCTGATGAAGGCGTCCATCCAGTTGCGCGACTGGCGGCCGGGCACCAGGTCCGGCGGCCGGGCCGTCATCGGATAGCATTCCAGTTCCAGCGGGCGCGTGTTGACGGTATCGACCATGACCATTTCCTAACGCCCGAAACCCGACGGCTCAACCATGACTGACGCACCCGCTTTCGACCGCGAGACCCTGACCGTCTGGCTGAAGGCGAACGGCGTCGATCACCTCACCCACGACCACCCGGCCGTCTTTCGGGTCGAGGAAGGGCTGGACTTCAAGGCCGACCTGCCCGGCGCCCACACCAAGAACCTGTTCCTCAAGGATCACAAAGGCCGGCTGTGGCTGATCTCGGCGCGTCAGGACACGGTGATCGACCTGAAACGCGCCGCCGCCGTCATGGGGTCGGGCCGCCTGTCGTTCGGCAACGAGACGCTGATGTGGGAAACGCTGGGCGTCCGCCCCGGCTCGGTCACGGCGCTGGGCCTGATCAACGACATCGACCGCCGCGTCACCTTCGTGCTGGACCGCCGCCTGTGGGACGCCGACATCGTCAACTTCCACCCCCTTACCAATACGGCGACCACCGCCCTGGATCAGTCGGCCTTCCGGCGGGTGCTGGCGCTGCTGGGGCGGGAGCCGATCGTGGTGGATTTCGGGGCTTTGGACTGATCGAGAACGCCATTGGCGTCACCGCAACCCCACTTTCGATAAACGCCGCCGCTCGCTAATGTAATCCATATGTTCGGTCTGATCTTATCTCGTTCTTGCGTAGTGGCGATGGCTCTCATGTTCGCAGGAGCAGCTGTTGGGCAAGACATCGAGGACTCGACGGTAACCGCTTCCAACGGCGTTTTGGTCAGCGTCAAAACCATAGCACGTGCCGAACGCCGGGAAATCTACTCTCCAGTGGTGGAGGGTGACAGCACCGATATCTACGCAGGGCGTATCGACATTAGCGGGGCTTCAGGTGCTCTGTTTATCCAAGGCTCCGCCTATTATCGGGGACGAGCTCACCTGTACGACAGAGCCGCGTTTTTGAACGGGGAGTTGGCGGCGTTTAAGCGGGGACCAGTCATGGTTCGGGAATGCACTTCCAGGCCCGACGCCCCCCAATCCGAGTGTTTATGGAGCGAGGATTTCACGGTGACTGTTACATTAGATGAGGTCGTTGATCATTCAAATGGCGGAATGCTCGAGGTCGAACTCTCGGGTGGCCCCACTCTGGAAAAAACCAAGCTCTCGATACCGGTGGATCATATTTACGCAGTCGCTGAAGTCGCTGACGCGCACTGATCGCCAAGTCAGCTTCTCATCCTCAGCACCAGCGCTTCGCGTCGTCTTGACGATCCACGTCGTCGCCCCATCTTGCCAATCCTGAAGTGAACGTTGGTACGACGGCGAGGAAATTCAGAGCAATTAGACGAATTAGACGGTGTTTTTCACGACTGCCTTCTGAAATCCCGGCGTGACCTTTTCCCGGCTTGATGCCGACGCATCTCGACGCCATCTGAACCGTTGAACCTGACTGATCTTTCTGCGCGGACTTCGCCCATGACCCTGCTCGACCCGACCCTGACCCCCGACGCCGCCGGCGACCTGATCAATGAAGGCACCGACGCCTCCTTCATGACCGACGTCATCGAGGCGTCAAAACATCAGCCGGTCATCGTCGACTTCTGGGCCACCTGGTGCGGGCCGTGCCGGACCTTGGGCCCGGCGCTGGAGAAGGCCGTGCGCGCCGCCAAGGGAGCGGTGAAGATGGTCAAGATCGATGTGGACGCCAATCCGGCCTATGCGGGCCAGCTGCGGGTGCAGTCGATCCCCACCGTTTATGCTTTCGTGGACGGCCAGCCGGTCGACGGCTTCCAGGGCGCGATCCCCGACAGCCAGATCAAGGCCTTCATCGACAAGCTGACCGGCGGTCAGGGCGGCTCGACCGAGACGGCGCAGCTGCTGGAGCTGGGCGAGGAATCGCTGGGCCTGAACGACTTCGGCGGCGCGGCCCAGGCCTTCGCCCACGTTCTGTCGATCGAGCCTGAGAACGAGAAGGCCATCGCCGGCATGGCGCGGGTTTATCTGGCGGGCGGCGACCCCGAACAGGCGGCACAGACCATCGCCATGGCGCCGCAGGATTCCAAGGAGCCGACGGTCCAGAGCGTGCGCGCCCAGCTGGCCCTGGCGTCCAAGGCGCCCACCGGCGATTTGGCCGGCGCCTCGGCCGAACTTGAGGCCAAGGTCGCCGCCGATCCGAACGATCATCAGGCGCGCTTTGATTTGGCCGAGGCCCAGAGCGCGGCCGGCGACTTCAAGGGCGCGGTCGACAATCTGCTGGCCATCATCCAGGCCGACCGCGAGTGGAACGATCAGGCGGCCCGCAAACAGTTGTTGGTCATCTTCGAGGCGGCGGGCCTGACCTCGGACGTGTCCAAGGATGGCCGTCGCCGCCTGTCGTCCATTCTGTTTTCGTAAGCGCGAAACCACCGGCCTCAAGTAGCCCGAAGGGCGATAGGCCAAGGAGAAAAGATGCCCCAGGGTTACGTTCGCGCCCTCGACCTGCCCCAGGTGATCCCGGTGTTCCCGCTGGGCGGGACCATCCTGCTGCCGCGCGGACAGCTGCCGCTGAACATCTTCGAGCCGCGCTATCTGAACATGGTGGACGACGCCATGGCCGGCGACCGGATCATCGGTCTGGTCCAGCCCAAGGGCGGCACGCCGGCCCTGCCCGGCCTGTCGCCCGTCGGCTGCGCGGGTCGGATCACCAGTTTCGCCGAGACCTCCGACGGGCGCTATCTGATCACCCTGACCGGCGTGTCGCGTTTCCGCATCGCCGCCGAGATGCCGTCCAAGACTCCCTACCGCCAGGTTCGCGCGGCGTTCGAGGCCTATGAGGACGATCTCGTCTCCCCGCCCGAGGAGCCGGACTTCGACAGGGACGCCTTCCTCGACGCCCTGCGCGCCTATATGGCCCACCGGCTCCTGGACATCGATTGGGAGACGGCCGAGACCGCGCCGATGGAGGCCCTGGTCAACAGCCTGTCGATGGCCCTGCCGTTCGAACCCGCCGAGAAGCAGGCTCTGCTAGAGGCCATAGGCCTGATGCCCCGCGCCGAGGCCCTGACCGCCCTGATGCGCATCGACGCCGCCGACGGCGGTGACGACGCCGCGCCGTCCATGCAATAAGCGGCCACGCTTTCAGGAATCCGCCATGAGTGACGCCTTCAACACCCCTGTTTCCGTCGATCCCCGCCTGCTCGAAGTGCTGGTCTGTCCGGTCACGCGGGGCAAACTGACCTACGACCGCGACGCCAACGAGTTGATCTCGGCGGGCGCCAAACTGGCCTATCCGATCCGCGAGGGCGTGCCGATCATGCTGGCCGAAGAAGCGCGTCAGCTCGACTGAGCGCCGCACCGACACCGAACATCCACTGGCCCGGAGCGCGGCGCGCTCAACGGGCCTCAAGTAGCGCGACGCGCGATAGGCCCAAGAACAATGACCCTCAGAGTCGCCATCCAGATGGACCCGATCGAGGCCGTCGACATCGCCGGGGACACCACCTTCCTGATGGCCGAGACGGCTCAGGCGCGCGGTCACAAACAGTGGGTCTATGACTTCCGCACCCTGGCGCTGGAAGAGGGCCGGCTCTACTGCCGCGCCCGCTCGATCACCGTGCGGCGCGAGGTCGGCAACCACGTCGACTTCGGCTACTGGGAAAAGCTGGATTTGGCCGAGGACGTGGACGTGATCCTGATGCGCCAGGACCCGCCGTTCGACATGGCCTATGTGACCGCCACCTATCTGCTGGAGACGGTCCATCCCCGGACCCTGGTGGTCAACGACCCGGCCCAGGTGCGGTCGGCCCCCGAAAAGCTGATGGTCACCGCCTTCCCCGGCCTGCAACCGCCGACCCTGATCTCGGCCGACCCCGTCGCCCTGGACGCCTTCCATAAGAAGCACGGCGAGGTGGTTCTGAAGCCTCTGCACGGCAACGGCGGCTCGGGCGTCATCAAGCTGCGCGCCGACGACCCCAACCTGGACGCCCTGATCGAGATCCATGCCGCCGGCAGCCGCGATCCGCTGGTGATCCAGAAGTTCATTCCCGCCGTGTCCAAGGGCGACAAGCGCATCCTTCTGATCGATGGAGAGCCCGTCGGCGCCATCAACCGCGTGCCGGCGGCGGGCGCGGTGCGGTCGAACCTGCACGTCGGCGGCACAGCCATGCCGGTCGAGCTGACGCCGCGCGACCTGGAAATCTGCGCCGCCATCGGCCCGACGCTGAGGGAACGCGGCCTGATCTTCGTCGGCATCGACGTGATCGGCGACTATCTGACCGAGATCAACGTCACCTCCCCCACCGGCGCCCAGCAGTTGAAGGCCTTCACCGGCATCGACGCCACGGCCCTGATGTGGGACGCCATCGAAGCCAAACGCGCCGCACAGGTTGCGTGATCGCCACTTGAATTAGATTTCGGTTCATGGTTCGTTCTCTTGCTCAGGTGGGAGAACGGCATGGTCGCGCGGGTTGTCACGGTCGCCTTTGACGGGGTTGAGGCCCGACGCGTGGACGTCGAGGTCCAGTTGATCGGCGCCGACGGGCCGACGATCTTCAACATCGTGGGCCTGCCGGACAAGGCGGTGGCCGAAAGCAAGGAGCGGGTGCGCGGGGCCTTCGCCGGCATCGGTCTGGCCCTGCCCGCCAAGCGGATCATCGCCAACCTGGCGCCGGCCGACCTGCCCAAGGAGGGCAGCCACTTCGACCTGCCCATCGCCCTGGCTTTGATGGCGGCCATGGGGGTGATCGCGCCCGATGCGCTCGACGGCTGGGCCGCCATCGGCGAGCTGGGGCTGGACGGCCAGATCGCGCGGGTCGGGGGCGCCCTGCCCGCCGCCGTCGCCGCCGACGCGATGGGCCTGGGCCTGATCTGCCCCGAAGCGACGGGACCGGAGGCGGCCTGGGCCGGCGGTGCCCGCATCCTCGCGCCGCGCTCTCTGATCAGCCTGGTCAACCATTTCAAGGGAACCCAGGTTCTGCGCGCGCCCGAGCCCGGACCGCTGGCGGACGGCAAGGCTGTGCCCGACCTGCGCGAGGTCAAGGGTCAGGAAAGCGCCAAGCGCGCGCTGGAGATCGCGGCGGCCGGCGGCCACAACCTGCTCTTCATCGGCCCGCCGGGGTCGGGAAAGTCGATGATGGCGCAGCGCCTGCCCGGCCTCTTGCCGCCCCTGACCCCGCAGGAGTTGCTGGAGACCTCGATGGTCTGGTCGGTCGCCGGCCTGATCGAACGCGGCGCCCTGACCCGCGATCGCCCGTTCCGCAGCCCGCACCATTCCGCCTCGATGGCGGCTCTGACCGGCGGCGGTCTGCGCGCCAAGCCCGGCGAGGCCTCGCTGGCGCACAATGGCGTGCTGTTCCTGGACGAGCTGCCGGAATACTCGGCCCAAGCCCTGGACTCGCTGCGGGCGCCGCTGGAGACGGGCGAAATCGTCGTCGCCCGCGCTAACGCCCACATACGCTATCCCGCGCGGTTCCAGCTCGTTGCGGCGATGAACCCCTGCCGCTGCGGCATGGGCGGGGCCGGACGCGGGGCGTGCGGCAAGGCTCCGCGTTGCCAGCGCGACTATCAGAACCGCGTCTCCGGCCCGATGTTCGACCGCATCGACCTGACGGTGGAGACCCCGCCGGTCACCGCCGCCGACATGGCCTTGCCCCCGCCCGCCGAGGGCACGGCCGAGGCCCGGGCGCGCGTCGCGACCGCCCGCGCCATGCAGGAGGACCGGGTGCGCGAGGCCGGGCTGGACGCCGCCCAAGGCCTGAACGCCCGCGCCTCCGGCGGCACTCTGGATCGGTTCGCCACGCCGGACGAGGCGGGCCGGATGCTGCTGATGCGGGCGGGCGAGGCCGGCGGCCTGACCGCGCGCGGCTGGACCCGCACCCTGCGCCTGGCCCGCACCATCGCCGACCTGGACGGCTGCACCGGCGTTCTGCGCCGCCACATCGCCGAGGCCCTGATCTACCGCCGCACCACCATCGGCGCCGAGGCGGACTTCGACCGCCGCGTGGCGCAGCGCCATGAAGGCTTCGGCCTGCGCGAGGGCGACGACGAGCAGACGCCCTTCCTGCACGCGTGAGGCGCCCGCGTCATGGTGGAGACATCCTTAACCGTCGACCTTTAGGCTCCGTCTCGTTGGGGAGACGGCCATGACGCGACGGACGGCGACGAAGCGGATCGAGGAGCGGACGAGCGCGCCTGTCGACCCCGCCCAGCAGTTCCTGCGGCTGATGAGCCATGAGATGCGCACGCCGCTGAACGGCGTCATCGGCATGATCAACCTGTTGCAGCGGACCCGGCTGGACGGCGCCCAGCGCGCCTATGCCGAGAACGCGCGTCAGTCGGCCGAACATCTGCTGGGTCTGGTCAATGATCTGCTGGACTATGCGCGGCTGGAGGCCGGGGCGCTGGAGTTCGACCTGGCGCCGGTCGATCTGGAAGGGCTGGTGCGCGGCGTCGCCGAACTTCTCAGCCCGCGCGCCCACGACAAGGGCCTGGAGATCGTCTGGTCGGTGGCCGCCGACGCGCCCGATGTCCTGGCCGACGAGGGCCGGCTGCGTCAGGTTTTGTTCAACCTCGCCGGCAACGCCGTGAAGTTCACCGAGACCGGCGGCGTGCGGATCACAGTCGAACGCGCCGGCGGCAGCGCGGCCCGCCCGCGCCTGGCCTTCCTGGTCGACGACACCGGGCCGGGCGTCGCGCCCGAGGCCCGCGCGCGCATTTTCGAGGAGTTCGGCCATGCCGATTCCTCCGACGCCGTGCGGCATGACGGCGCCGGCCTGGGGCTGGCGGTCGTGCGCAAACTGGCCGCCGCCATGGAGGGCTCGGTGCGGGTCGAGGACCGGCCCGACGGCGCCACATCCGGCAGGGGCGCCCGCTTCCGCTTCGAGGCTGCCTTCGCCGCCGTCGCCGTGGCGCGGGACAAGCCGCTGCGAAATCATAAGGTCTCGGTGCGCTCGCCCGACCCCTTCGTCCAGTCCGCCGCCAGCGCCCAGATCGAGGCCTCTGGCGGCACGATCGCCGACCAGGCGCCGGTGACCCTGATCGATCACGCCGGCGCCTCGACGGGAAGCCTGGCCGCCCTGCCCGCCACCGGCCGTGGAATCGTCCTTCTGAAACCGTCGGAGCGCGATCTGATCGCGCGGTATCGGTCCGCCGGCTTCCACGGCTATCTGATCAAGCCCCTGCGTCGCGCCTCCCTGGCCGAACGGGTCCTGGCGGCCATCGGCGCCGAGACGGGCGACAGAAGCGCCGCTCCCGTCGCGGCCCATGTCGAGGACGACCGCGTCGCACCCGTGCAGTTCGCCGGCATTCGCGTGCTGTTGGCCGAAGACAATCCGGTCGGCGCGCTTCTGGCCCGCACCCTGCTGCGTCGCGAAGGCTGCACCGTCGAGACCGCCGCCACCGGCGACGAGGCCGTCGCGGCCCTCAAGCGCGCACGCTACGATGTTGTCTTCATGGACATGCGGATGCCCGGCATGGACGGTCCCGCCGCCGCCCGCGCCATCCGCGCGGCGGGCGACACGACGCCGATCCTGGCCCTGACCGCCAACGCCTTCGCCGAGGACCGACGCGCCTGCCTGGAAGCCGGCATGGACGACCATATCGTCAAGCCGCTGGACGCCGAGGCCCTGCGCGCCGCGCTCGCCCGCTGGACGAAGCGCGACATCCGCGCCAAGGTCGGCTGAGTTACAGGCGCCCGCGTTTCCGGCCGCCGCGCCGGAGCCGTGCATGACCGACCAAGCCACCCCCGCCGCCACCGGCAAACCCGCCGGACGTTTCGGCGGCCTCGCTGTCTATGGCGAGCGGCGCGTGTTCATCATGCTGCTGCTGGGGTTTTCGGCGGGCCTGCCGAACCTGCTGATCTTCGACACCCTGTCGGCCTGGCTGCGCGAGAGCGGCCAGACGCTGGAAGTCATCGGCTTCTTCGCCCTGGCCACCCTTTCCTATTCGCTGAAGTTCGTCTGGGCGCCGCTGATCGACCGGACGTCCGTGCCCGGACTGACGCGACTGTTGGGTCATCGCCGCGCCTGGATGCTGGTGACGCAGGCCGTGATCGTGTTCGGCCTGTGGTCGATCTCGACCCTGAACCCCGCCAACGCCCTGATCGCAGTGGCTGGATTCGCCGCACTGGTCGGCTTCTTCGGCGCGACGCAGGACATCGTCATCGACGCCTGGAGGATCGAGGCCGCCGACGACGGCCGGCATGGCGCCATGGCCGCCGCTTATCAGATGGGCTACCGGGTCGCCATGATCGTCGCGGGCGCCGTGCCGCTGGTCCTGGCTGATCTTTATAACTGGAACCTGTCCTACGCCGTGATGGCCGCTCTGATGGGCTTCGGCATCGCCGGCGTTCTGTTCGCCCCGCGTGAAAAGGCCCATTCCATCCGCGCCATCCCGGTCGGTGACGTGCCGTCTCGCCCTGGCTTCGAGGTGATCGAATGGATCGTGCGCCTGGCCGTCATCGGTGTGGCGGCGATGGTGCTGGGGTCAGGCCTGACCGGCCAGTCGGGCCCGCTGAATGCGATGTTTGGACTGTTCGGCCTGGGCGCGGAAGGCAAGGCGGCGGTGGCGTCGGCCCTCTCGGCCAAGCCCGAGGGCGTCTATCTGCAGGTTGGCCTGGTCTTCCTTGGCCTAGCGGTGATGGTGCTGGCGTGTTGGCCCGTGCCTGGCGTGAAGACCCGACCTGGCGCCTATCTGGCAGGGTCGTTCGGCGAACCCGTGGTGGACTTTTACAAGCGGTTCGCGGGGGTCGCCACGCTGATCCTGGCGCTGATCTGCGTCTATCGCCTGGCGGATTTCGTGCTGAACATCATGAACCCCTTCTATCTGGATCTCGGGTTCTCCAAGACGGAACTGGCCGAGGTGCGAAAGGTGTTTGGCGTGGTCATGACCACCCTGGGCGTCTTCGTCGGCGGCTGGTCGGTAGCCAAGCTGGGCCTGATCCGCACCATGGTGATCGGCGCCTTCATGAGCCCGGTGTCGAACCTGGTCTTCGCCTGGCTGGCGACCCAAGGCCCCAGCATCCCGGCCCTGACCGTCGCCATCGGGGTGGACAATGTCGCCACGGGATACGCAGGGACCGCCCTGATCGCCTATATGTCCAGCCTGACGTCGATTGGCTTCACCGCGACGCAATACGCCCTGTTCAGTTCGCTCTATGCGCTCCCGGGCAAGCTTATCGCATCGCAGTCTGGCCGGATCGTCGAGGCGTCGGCGCGGGCTGCGGAGGGGACAGGACCGTTCGCCGGTTTGCGGCCACTGTTCGCGCGATTGCCCGAAGGGTCGTTGGCGGCGGGAGCGGCGACCAGCGGCGTGACGCCGGCGGCGCTCGGCGCGGGCTACGTCGTCTTCTTCCTCTATTCGACGATCATCGGCGTGTTCGCCATCGTTCTGGCGTTCGTGGTGGCCAGCAAGCAAACCGCCTTGCAGGCGCGCCAGAAGGCCGCGTTGGAAGAGGAGGCTGCGATCGCGGCGACCGAGGGCCAGCCGTCCTGAGGCTTCAGCGCTTCAGGAAGCCGCCGATCATGGCGCCCAGGCCGCCCGGCAGCTTGCCCAGCAGGTCGTCGGCGCCGTCGATCTGACCGCCGGGGGTCAGGCGGTCGATGGCTTCGGGCAGAAGACCGGCCAGGGTCTCGCCGGCCTGTTCGGGGGTCACGCCCATCTTGGCGGCGATGTCGGCGATGGGACCGTGGCCCAGGACGGCCGTGATCTGCTCAGGCGAGATATTGGCGTTCGGACCCGTGCCGACCCAAGAGCCGATGACATCGCCCAGGCCCGCCTGACCGAACTTTTCGGCCAGTCCGCCGACGCCGCCCTGACCCTTGAGCAGGTCGCTCAGTCCGCCTGCGGCGTCGTCGCCCAGGCCTTTCACCACATTGTCGAGAAAGCCCATTGTCCATCTCCTGTCTGACGTCGCACCGTAACACCGTCGTGCGACGGATACGAGAAAGGCCCGCCGGTGATCCGACGGGCCTTTGCAGCCTCAGCTTTCGCCGAAACTTAGTTCTTGGCGTCGTTCGCGCCGGTGGTGACGGCCGAACCGGCGGCCGAGACATCACGGCCGGCGCCGGCGATGGTGTTGCAGGCCGACACGGCCAGGGCGGCGGCGACGATGGTCAGAGTGATGATCTTGCGCATGGTGTGAACCCCTTGTTGGTATGGTCAAGCTCCGTCCAAACGCCGACCCTGGGCTTGGGTTGCATCAAGCGACGCCGTATCGAGATTTTGCTTTCGACGTGTCGGATCGCCGCAACGGCGGCGGCATTGATCGCTTGCGCCTAGCGAATGCGACCCCGAAGGTGCGCCCCTGCTTCACGAGGGGTTGTTCATGCGTCGTCTTCTGATCTCTTCCGCCGCCATGATGGCGGTGCTGTCCGCCGCGCCCGCCATGGCCCAAACGCCAGCAGCGCCGCCGGCGGCTGAGATCCAGAGCGAGGATGCGCGGCTGAACGCCTTCTTTGAGCAGGCCTTCCAGGCGCGGATCGCGCTGAGCCCGCAGCAGATGACGTCGCTGGGCATCAAGACCGACTACGACAAGCTGGACGATGTGTCGGACGCCGCCGCCGACCGCGCCCTGGCGCTTCAGGAAGCGCAGCTGGCGCAGATGAAGGCCCAGTTCGATCCGCAGAAGCTGGGGCCGCAGGCGGCGCTGTCGTGGCGGATGTTCGAATATGGCGTCCAGCAGGCGCGACTGTCGAACCAGTGGCGCGACTGGGGCTTTCAGTTCGCCGCCAACGGCAATCCGACCACCAGCCTGCCGGTCTTTCTGATCAACAACCACCGGGTCTCCAGCGTGGCCGACGCCGAGGCCTATGTCGCGCGGATCAAGGCCGCCGAGACGCAGATGGATCAGGTGGCCGACGAACTGCGTCAGCGCGCGGCGGCGGGCGTCGTCTCGCCGCGCTTCGTCTTCGCCCCGTCCATCGCCAACACCCGCAACGTCATCACTGGCGCGCCGTTCGACGATGGCGCGGACAATCCGGTCTGGGCCGACTTCACCAAGAAGGTCGAGGCGCTGGAGACGGATCAGGCGACGAAGGACCGGCTGCTGTCGGAAGCCCGCGCGGCGCTGACCGGACCCTACAAGGCCGGGTTCGAGACCGTGCTGACGGCGCTGGACGAGGTGCAGCCCAAGGCTGACAGCGATGCGGGCGCGTGGCGCCTGCCGCAGGGCGAGGCCTATTACAACGCCCGGCTCCAGCTCTCGACGACCACCGACCTGACCGCCGACCAGATCCATCAGATCGGTCTGGCCGAGGTCGCCCGCATCCAGGCCGAGATGGAGACCATCAAGACCCAGGTCGGCTTCACCGGCTCGCTGCAGGCGTTCTTCACCTTCCTGAAGACGGATCCACGGTTCCAGTATCCGAACACGCCCGAGGGCAAGGAGCAGTATCTGACGGACGCGCGCGGCTTCATCGCCCAGGTGATGGCTGCGGCGCCGCAGTGGTTCTCGACCCTGCCCAAGGCGGCGTTGGAGGTGCGGGCGGTGGAGCCGTTCCGCGAGGCGACGGCCTCGATCGCCTTCTACAACTCGCCCGCGCCGGACGGATCGCGGCCGGGCATCTACTACGTCAATCTGTCGGACATGACCCAGGTGCTGAAGCCCCAGATCGAGGGCATCAGCTATCACGAGGGCGCGCCGGGCCACCATTTCCAGATCGCCTATGCGCAGGAGATCGAGGGCCTGCCGCGCTTCCGCCGGTTCGGCGGCTACGGCGCCTATGCGGAAGGGTGGGGGCTGTACGCCGAACAGTTGGGCAAGGAGATGGGCTTCTATCAGGACCCCTATTCCGACTTCGGCCGGCTCTCGACCGAGCTGTGGCGCGCGGTGCGTCTGGTCACCGACACCGGCCTGCACGCCAAGCGCTGGAGCCGCGAACAGGCGATGGACTATTTCCGCCAGAACTCCCTGCTGTCCGAGCGCGACATAGAAAAGGAGGTCGAGCGCTACATCACCAACCCCGGCCAGGCGACCAGCTACAAGATCGGCGAGCTGAAGATCGAGGAGCTGCGCGACCGGGCCAGGACGGCCTTGGGCGACAAGTTCGACATCAAGGACTTCCACGCGGTCGTATTGGGCTCTGGCTCGGTGCCGCTGGACGTGCTGGAGGATCAGGTGGACAGCTGGATCGCGGCAGGCGGCGGGGCGCCGACGATCTGACTCGGCTCGCCTTTCCGGTCACGGAGCGGTAAAGGGCGCGCGCCATGCCCTTTACCGCAACCGTCCTGACCATGTTTCCCGAGGCCTTTCCGGGCCCGCTCGGCGTGTCGCTGATTGGCACGGCCTGGCGCGAGAAGGGCTTGTGGAGCCTGGAAACGGTTGACATTCGCGCCTTTTCCACAGATACGCGCGGCTTCCTGGACGACACCCCTGCGGGTGGCGGCCCGGGAGCTGTTCTGAAGGCGGACGTGGTGGCTCGGGCGGTCGATAGCCTGCCGGGACCGAAACGGCCGCTTTTGTACATGAGCGCCAGGGGTCGACCCCTGACCCAGGCGCGCGTCAAGGAATGGGCGAAAGCCGACGGGATCGTCGTGCTGTGCGGCCGTTTCGAGGGGGTGGATCAGCGGGTGCTGGACGCACGCGGGTTCGAGGAGGTCTCGGTCGGAGACGCGGTTCTCGCCGGCGGCGAGGCGGCGGCGATGGTCGCGATCGAGGCGTGCGTAAGACTGATCCCCGGCGTGCTCGGCTCAGGCGACAGCCTGTCGTCCGAAAGCTTCGAGGATGGGCTCTTGGAACACCCGCAGTACACGCGACCGCGGACGTTCGAGGGGCTTGAGATACCCGAGGTGCTGCTGTCGGGCGATCACAAGAAGATCGCGGGATGGCGTGGGGCGCAGCGGGAGACGACTACGCGGGAGCGGCGGCCGGACCTCTGGCAGGCGCATCTCGCCAACTCACAGCTAAAGGGCGCAAAGCCCGAGGAGAAATGACATGAACATCGTTCAACAGCTGGACGCCGAAGAAAAAGCCCGCGTCCTGGGCGAACGCAAGATCCCGGAATTCCAGCCCGGCGACACCCTGCGCGTCAACGTGAAGATCAAGGAAGGCGAGCGCGAGCGCGTTCAGGCCTTCGAAGGCGTCTGCATCGCCCGCGACGGCGGCGGCATCAGCGAAACCTTCACGGTCCGCAAGATCTCGTTCGGTGAAGGCGTCGAGCGCCGCTTCCCCATCCTGTCGCCGAACATCGAGTCGATCGAAGTGAAGCGCCGCGGCGTCGTGCGTCGCGCCAAGCTCTATTATCTGCGCGATCGTCGCGGCAAGTCGGCCCGTATCGCCGAGCGCCAGACTGTCCGTCCCGCCAAGGGCGTCGTCGTTCCGGAAACCGGTTCGGCCGCCAAGACCGAAGAAGCCTAGTTTCAGGTTAGATGATCAAATGACGAAGGCCCCGGCGGTGACGCCGGGGCCTTTTTCTATTCCGTCAGTCCGGAATTACTGCGGGAACAGCGGATTGGCCGCGTCGCGCTGGCCTTCCAGGCTGTGTTTCAGGGCTTCCATCTGCTCATGCTCGGTCTTCACCGCCGCATAGGCGCGCCGGATCGTCTCGCGCGTCGTGGCGGAAATGCCGGTGTCTTCCAACGCCTTTTCATATTTGTTGGCGATGAACCCCTCGCCTGAGTTGATCGAGCCGACGACGGAATCGTCGTTGCGCAGCAGGGCGTGTTTCACATCCAGAAATGCGCGGTGGGCCTTGGCCAGGATCGATCCATCGGATTCCGGATCGCCGCCCAGACCGCGCACGGCGGCCGACAGATCGTCGACGACCTGCTGGCGTTCGCTGCTGCGGCGCTCGAACAGGGTGCGGTAGTGCGGGTCTTGCGTCTGTTCGGCTGCTTCGCGATAGCCGTCCGCGCTGTCCAGCGTCGTTTCGATCAGGCCGTTCAGAACCTTGATGTCGTGGGCGTTGGGGTTGCTCATCTCGTCCATTCCTTCCGCTGTTGCGGTCAAACGGCGAAATGGCCCGGCGCGGCGAAGGTTGCCGCCTGCGACATCAAAGTTTGGTGCGAAGCGACCACAGTTCGGGGAAGCAGCGCTTGCTCAGGGTCGAGGCCAGATAGGCGGCGCCTTCCGTTCCGCCCGTGCCGCGACGCCGACCGATGATGCGTTCGACCGTAACGACATGCTTGTGCCGCCAGGTCAGCAGGGCGTCGTCCAGATCAACCAGCTTCTCGGCCAGCTGATACAGGACCCACCACCGTTCCGTGTCGCGATAGACCTCCAGCCAGGCCGCCTCGACGGCTTCGGACGGCTCATAGGGCTTGGTCACGTCGCGGTTCAGCACCTCGGCGGGCACCGGCAGACCGGCCTTTGCCAGTTGGGCCAGGGCGTCATCGTAAAGGCTAGGCGCCGCAATGGCGGCCTGAAGCGCGGCCAAGGCCTCAGGGCGGTCTTCGTGGAACTTCAGGAAGCTGGCGTCCTTCAGGCCCAGCATGACCTCGAAACGTCGGAACTGGTCGCTCTGGAAGCCGGACGATGACCCCAACGACCCTCGGAACCGCAGATAGTCCGACGGCGTCATCGTCGACAGAATGTCCCAACTGTGGGTCATCACCGCCTGGATGCGGGAGACACGCGCCAGGCTCTTGTAGGCCGGGACCAGGTCGCCGGCGCGCACCATCGACTGGGCCAGGGCCGTCTCATGCAGGATTTGCTTGAGCCACAGTTCCTTGGTCTGATGGATGACGACGAACAGCATCTCGTCGTGCTGGTCCGACAGCGGGTGCTGGGTCGAAAGCAGGTCGTCCAACGCCAGATAGCCGGCGTAGGTGATGTCGCTGGATTGGGTCATGCCCGCCTATCGCCCGCGATGGCGGGCGGTGCAAGCTTAGTGCTGGCCCTTAATGCTGGCCTTGGGCCGAGACGTTGGCGGCGATCTGACGGCCGGCGTCGAAGGCATCGCGGGCGCCTTTGTAGATGAAGCCGTAGGTCGGATAGACCGTCGTGCCTAGGTCGTTGATCGGATTGTACCAGACCTTGACCTGCGACCAGTCGTTGGAGGGCGAGACGTCGACGACGGTGACGTTTTCTTCAACCTTGCCGCGGCTGCCGCCCCAGTTGGCGTGGGTCACGCGCACGACGCGGTCGGTCAGGATGTCGGAGACGACGGCGACGTGGCCACGGCTCATGCGGCCCTCGGGGCGGAAGACCAGAACCGAGCCGGTTTCCGGGGCCTTGCCGGTGCGGAAGTTGGCGGCGGCTTGGCGCCACCAGGTCCAGGCGTCGCCGAAGATGTTGATGCCAGAGAACATGCGCGCGAAGGTCACGCACTGCCAGTAGGGCTCATCAGCCTTTGCGGTGGAGGGGACGGCGCCCAGCGCAAAAAAACCGAGTGTCGCCGCAACCGCGGCGGCTTTGAGCCGTTTCGTCATGCTGGGGTATCCCGACCCGCCTTTGGAAGCGCCCTTTAGGCCACGGGATCACGCCCTGTCGCAAGTTGTTTCGGCATATCGCCGTGCTTCATATTTCCTTCTGAAACCTTGTTGTGACGCTTGGCGCGCTTGTCGGCGATGTCTCTCAGAGCCTTACGCGCCGGGCGTTCGACGAGATGATAGGAGACGGCCGCGACAACCGGCAGAAGGGCCAGGATCGCCAACCACACGAAAATTTGAAGCTGCTTGTCGGGCGCGTCGAACAGTTTGGCGGCCAGACCGACCGCCAGAAGCTTCCACGGCACACAGACCATATAGACCGAATAGCTGATCTCGCCGAGGTAGACCGCAGGCTTTGACGCCAGCCATCCGGCGCGCGCGTTGGGCAGCGAGGCCAGCGACAGGATCAGGGCGCCGGCCAGCAGAACCGTGACGCCGTCCCATAGTCCGAGCGCGGCGCTGAGCACCATCAGGCCGAACGAGACGGCGGCGCACATCCACGGCGCCTTCAACGGCGCGCGGCGATAAACGAGATAGAGAGCGCAGCCCAAGGCGAAGCACGGCACGATCCTCAGCGCGCCCCAGCGGATCGTCGCCTCGGTCAAGGCGAACCCGGCCAGTTGCTCGAACGCGAAATAGAGGATGACGAGGAAGGCTGCGGCCCCGACCACCGCCGCGATCGGCCGATGACGCAGGCGCCAGAAGACGAAGGCGAACAGCGGGAAGCAGAGGTAGGCGAACCACTCCGCAGAGATGGACCAGGACGGATGGTTCCAGCCCGCGACCGGCGCCAGCCCCCAGGCGTGGACCATGAAGAGGTTGGCGGGCAGCGACGCCCAGCTCAGCACATTGGCGTCCACGCTCATGCCGGCGAAAAGGGCGGCCGCCGCCAGCAGCCCCACGCCGATCAGCGTGGCGATATGCAGCGGATAGACACGCGCGATCCGCGCCCACAGGAAGCCGCGATACGAGAACCGCTTTTCGCCCGCCGCCGCCAGATAGACGTGGCTGAGGATGAAGCCGGACAGGACGAAGAACAGCTCGACCCCCAAGTAGCCCTTGGAGACCAAGCCCGACTGGCCGGCGCCCGCCAGGTTTTCCCAGAAGCTGTAGACGGCGACCCACATGGCGGCGCCGAAGCGCAGGGCGGTGATGGGGCGAAGATCGGCGGGCGTCTGGACGGGGGTCATGGTCTCACCTTGGCACGTCAGCCTTTTCGAACCGTGAAGGCCCGCAAAGGTTGTGCCCACCCTAACTATCCGGCCCAGACGCCATGGAAGCCGGCCGGCAGGGCCACGTCCGCCTGCCAGGTCGCGACCGGGCCGTCCTCGATCCGCGCCACGTCGAAGACGTGCAGTTCCGTCCGCCCATCCTTCAGATTGACCGACGGTCCGACCAGCCAGGCGTCCCGTTCCGCCGTCGCGCCGGGCTTGGGCACGAAGACCGCCTCCTCGACCACCTGATGCACGCCGAATTCGAAGGCGTGCGAGCGACCGCTGTCCCAGTCGTGGACCGCCAGTCCCGTCGGCAGGGGCCGGCCGCGAGTCTCGCCGGAGGTATGGGCGGTCAGGCTGCGCTTCAGTCCTGCACGACGCGGGTCCGCTTTCGGGAATTCGCCGACGACATCGCTGTAGGTCATGTCGGCGCGTCCATCCGGCCGCAGGGTGATCAGCGCCAGTTTCGCCGGATCGCCCGGAACGACCCCATGCCCGTCCACCAGAACCCGCGCGCCATCGACCGCGAAGCGCGGATCGCCGCTGGCCGCGACATCGAAGCGGATCGTGCCGTCGCGCTCGGCCCAGGCGTCGCCCAGGTGGAAGTGGAAGAAGCCCGGCAACTCATAAAGGCGGCGCTTCGACAGGTCGTCCTTGTCCAGCACAAGGACCTGCGTCCCCATCTCGGGTCGCCAGGTCAGGCCTGCGGTCACCGGCATGGCGTGGGTCGCGAACACCCAGGGCTGGAGCACCAGGATCACGTGCCGGGCGGTGGCGGTGAAGTCGTGCATATAGCTGGCGCGCGGCAGGGGCACGACCTGCGCGTCGCTCAGGCTACGGTCAGCGCGCAGATGCCAGATGACGGCCTGATCGCCCGCCGAACCCACGTTCCAGATCGAGCCGTCGGGGGCGTAGCGCGGGTGGGCTTGGAACGGCATGCCTTTCAGGTCATCGCGCAGGGTGACGAAGTTGCGGGTCGACAGGTCCGACGCCGACAGGGCCAGCGGCGATCCCGCCTCCCACAGCGCCCAGACCTGATCGCCGGCGACCATGACGGCGGTGTTGGCCGCGTTGGCGTCGTCGTTCGAGCCAATGCGGGCGCGGTCGTCGCCCTTGGTGCCGAAGCCCGGCGTGACCACGGCGCCCAATTCCGTTTCGGTGCGGCGCTTGGGCGTGTCGGCGAACCGCGCCTCCAGCGTCGCCTGGCCGTCCTGGATGCGGAAGGCGCGCATCATGCCGTCGCCGTCAAACCAGTGAGTCGCCGACCCGCCTGGCCGCCGGAACTTGGCCGGTCCGTTGCGATACAACGCGCCCTGCAACCCCGCCGGCGCCCGGCCGTGGACCAGGCGCATCGTTTGGCGCGCGATGTCGCCTTCGACGTCCTGGGTCGCCAGCGCCCAGTCGGCCTTCGTCGCGGCGACGGCGTCTAGGGCCGCGGCGGCGCGCACCATCTCGGGCGTAGCGACCGCGGCCGAGAGGGCGGCGGCGCCCATCAGGAAAGAACGGCGTGAGGGGGTCATGATCGAGCTCCGGCTTTCGTCGCTTACTTCAGGTCGATCGACTGGGTCGTCGCGCCGGCGGCGGTGAACTTGGCGCGTTCCCATGAAGCCGGTCCCATATTGCCGACGGCGTTGTTGGAGAAGGCGAAGGGCTCGACCGGCATGCCGAAGGGATTGGTGTTCATCTTCCCGTCGCCGTTCAGGTCATGGAAGGCGCGCACCGCATAGTCGCCGTCGGGCAGGCCGTCGAAGGTGACGCTGGTCTGGCCGGCGGCTGCATCCAGCATGGCGACCTGGGCCGGCTGGCCCACGCCGCCGTAGTTGGCCTCGCTATTGAAGACAGCGACCATGATCTGGCCTTGGGGCGCCGCGCTCGGGAAGGCGACGGTCAGGTCGGCGGCGAAGGCGGGCGCGGCCGGCGCCGCAACGGTAAGGGCGGCGGCGAGAGCGAGGACGGGAGCGATGGCGGCGACAGTCTTCATGACGGCGTATCCTGTGTCGGTGAGAGGACCGACGACCGGCCCTCAATGACCGGACCGTGCCGTCGTCCCCCGCCCTTCACCACCGCGCTTGCGGCGATGAACGGCCGCCGTTCGCCAACGACCACCCTCGTTCATTCGCGAAGCGCGAACGAACGCCTTACTTCATTGCCGCCAGCGCGTGGTCCGCGATCAGGGTGTCGGCGATGCCGTGCGGATTGCGGACGTTGTAGTTCTCGGTCGTCACCACCACGACCACGTCCAGATCCGGAACGATCACTACCTTATTGCCGCCGGTCCCAGCCATGCTCCAGGCGGGGTGGGCCACGCCATTGACCTGATAGGTCGGCAGCCAGACCAGATAGCCATAGTCACCTCGGTCGGGATCGACCTTGGAATGTGGGGCGGTCATGGCCTTCGCAAAGGCTTCTGGCAGGACTTCGCGCCCGTCCCAGCGGCCCTGGTTCAGCAACAGTTGGCCCAATGTGAGCAGGTCACGGCTGCGCAGGCCCAGGCCGCCGCCGCCCTGAGCGAGGCCCGTTGGCGAGGTCTGCCACTGCTCGCCCTCGATCCCCAGCGGGTCGAAAAGGGCGTCGCGCGCAAAGGCCTGAAGCGGTTCGCCCGTCGCCGACTGGACCACGGCGCCCAGGGTGGTCACGCCGGCGGTGCAATAGCTGAACGCCCGGCCATAGGGCTGGTCCGCCGGTTTCGGAATCCAGGCCGGAAAGCCCCGGATCGGCAGGTCCATGGCGAACTTGACCCAGTCCTCGATCAAATACATCCGCTCCTCGTTGCCACGCGAGAAGGAATTGTCGTCGTCGCATTCCAGCAGCGAGCTCATGGTCAGCAGGTCCTCGACCGTGATCGCCGCCTTGCGCGGATCGGGATTGTCGAATGGGCCGTGGTCCGAAACGAAGGGCAGGACCGGGGCGTCGACGCTGGCGATGTCGCCGCGCGCGATCGCGGCGCCGACCAGCATGGCGGTGACGGTTTTAGTCACGGAGCGGGTGTTGCGTCGGGCCTCGCGGCCCGCTTCATCGAAATAGACTTCATGCACAAGTCGGCCGTGGCGGGCGATGAGGACGCTGGTGATCTTCTGGAAGGTCCCGGCGCGGACGGCGGCGTCCATGGCCGTCAGGCGCTCGGCCGAAACCTGCTGGGTTTCGGGTGTGGAGACCAGCCAGTTCGGCTCGGCCATCACGGGTGCGGGGACAAGCGCGAGCCCGAAGGTCGCAAGAAGCAGATGACGCATGACGGTCCTTGGAGGGGAGAAGACGACCTTGTCCCACGTCGGTTAAGGGGCGTCTTGAACAGGTGAAACCGTAGACTTCAGGCGAACAGGGCGCGATAGCGTGCGGGCGTCAGGCCGTAGAGGACGCCGAACTCGCGCGTCATATGGCTCTGGTCGGCATAGCCCGCGCCTAGGGCCAGTTCGGCCAGATCGCGCCCTCGCACCATCAGGGCCGCCGCCCGATCCGCCCGCGCCCGGCGAATGGCGACGGCGGGCGAACAGCCGAAATGCCGGCGATAGCGGCGGGCCAGAGAGACGGGATGCACTCCGACCATTCGGGCGACCGTCGCCACCTCCAACCCTGGCCGGTCGGTGAGGTCGTGCAATACCTCATGGGCGCGGAGCAGCCACTCCGGCGCCGGATCCTCGTCCAGTTCGCCCGGCGACAGGACCGCGGCCACCAGGTCCAGGGTCAGCCCCTCCATCACGACCGCGTCTCCAGCCGCAAACCGCCCTGCCACCCCGACCAGCCTTCGCGCTGCACCCTCGGCTCGCAGTCCGCGCAGACGCAGGGGATCGCCGCGCCCGGCCCCCTTGGGCGGATCGAAGCTGATCGACAGAAAACGACCACCCGCCACGTCGAAACAGTCGCGGTGTTCGACGCCCGGCGGGTTCCACACCAGGGCGCCGGGGCCGAAGGCGCCGCCCTGAGGCGTCAGGGCATCATGGGCTAGGCTGCGGTATCCGCCGTCCAGGGCCAGAACGAAATGGGCGTCGTCATGAGCGTGTAACTCCACGCCCTCGGGCGGGCGGCTGGCGACCCACAGGCCGACGCGAAAGCCCCCGGCCTCCACCGTCCGCGAAGCCGCGCCGAAGAAGTCACCGGAGGATAGATGTGGTCTAGCCATGAAGCGATCCCCCGCGCGGCGTTTGCGGCCACGCTTGGCATCATGCGCAGGAACCGCGCAAAGAAAAAGGCCCGGAACCTGAGTTCCGGGCCTTGGTTTCTTCGTGCTCGCGACGAGGAGCTAGTCCAGCGTGCGCTTGATCTCTTCGACCGTGAAGCACTCGATGTAGTCGCCTTCCTTGATGTCCTGGAAGCCCTGGAACTGCATGCCGCATTCCTGGCCGGCCGTGACCTCGTTGACCTCGTCCTTGAAGCGCTTGAGCGTGTTGAGCGTGCCCAGCTCCAGCACCACGACGTCGTCGCGGATGATGCGGACGCGCGCGCCCTTGCGGACCACGCCTTCTGACACCCGGCAACCGGCGATCTTGCCGATCTTGGAGATGTCGAACACCTGAAGGACAGCAGCGTTGCCCAAGAAGGTTTCGCGTTGCAGCGGCGCCAGCATGCCGGACAGCACGCCTTTGATGTCGTCCAGCAGGTCGTAGATGATCGAATAGTAGCGGATCTCGACGCCCTCGCGGTCGGCCAGATCGCGCGCCTGTTTCGAGGCGCGGACGTTGAAGCCGAGGATCGGGGCGCCGGCCGACTTGGCCAGGTTGACGTCGCTCTCGGTGATGCCGCCGGCGCCGGAATAGACCGTGCGGGCGCGCACCTCGTCGGTGCTCATCTTGTCCAGCGAACCCATGATGGCTTCGGCCGAACCCTGCACGTCCGCCTTGATGACGACCGGCAGTTCCGAGGCCTTCTTGGAGCCCAGCTTGGCCATCATGTCGACCAGCGAGACTGAGCCGCCCGAAACCTGGGCCTTCTCGCGCTTCACCCGCTGACGGTATTCGGTCAGCTCGCGGGCGCGGGCTTCGGATTCCACCACGGCGAAGACGTCGCCCGGCGAGGGCGCCTCGTCCAGGCCGAGGATTTCGACCGGGACCGACGGACCGGCTTCGGTCAGCTGCTCGTTGCGCTCGTTCAGCAGGGCGCGAACCTTGCCCCACGACCCGCCGGCGACGACGATGTCGCCGCGCTTCAGCGTGCCGCGCTTGACCAGGACGGTGCCGACCGGACCGCGACCCTTGTCCAGCTTGGCCTCGATGACCACGCCCTCGGCCGAGCGATCGGCGTTGGCGCGCAGGTCCATGACCTCGGCCTGGATCAGGATGGCTTCCAGCAGGCCGTCGAGGTTCATCCGCTCCTTGGCCGAGACCTCGATGATCTGGGTCTCGCCGCCCAGGCTTTCGGCGATGACTTCGTATTGCAGCAGCTCGTTGACGACCTTCTGCGACGTCGCGCCGGGCTTATCCATCTTGTTGACCGCCACGATCAGGGGCGCGTTGGCCGCCTTGGCGTGTTGGATGGCTTCGATGGTCTGCGGCATGACGCCGTCGTCGGCGGCCACGACCAGCACCACGATGTCGGTCACATTGGCGCCGCGCGCCCGCATGGCCGAGAAGGCGGCGTGGCCCGGGGTGTCCAGGAAGGTGACCTTCTGGTCGTCCGGCAGGCGAACCTGATAGGCGCCGATGTGCTGGGTGATGCCGCCGGCTTCGCCGCCTGCGACGTCGGTCGTGCGCAGGGCGTCAAGCAGCGAGGTCTTGCCGTGGTCGACGTGGCCCATGATGGCCACGACCGGCGCGCGGGTGTCGGAGGCGTCGGCGTCGTCGGCCTCGCCCAGGAAGCCGGTTTCGATGTCGGATTCCGAGACGCGCTTGACGGCCATGCCGAACTCTTCGGCCACCAGTTCGGCGGTGTCGGAATCGATCACGTCGTTGATCTTCATCATCAGGCCCTGCTTCATCAGGAACTTGATGATGTCGACGCCGCGCACGGCCATCCGGTTGGACAGCTCCTGCACGGTGATGACGTCGGGAATGACGACTTCACGCGGACGGTTGGGCGCATCGGTCGAGCCGCCCTTGCGCTTTTCCTTCTCGCGTTCACGAGCACGACGGACCGAGGCCAGTGAGCGCATCCGCTCGGCGGCGTCGCCGTCGCCGACCACGGACTGGATGGTCATGCGGCCTTCGCGGCGCTTGGGCTCGCCACGCGTACGGCTGACGGCCTTGCCGGCGTCGGAGAAGCGCTTCTCGCGATCGTCGTCACGGCCGGCCGGACGACCGAAGCCGGCGCCGGGCGCTCGGGCGGGACGCAGAACATTGGCCTCGGCCGGCGGGGCGTTCGGAGTCGGACGACCGCCAGGGCCGGTACGCGCGCCGCCGGGACGGGCGGCACCCGGCGCCGGACGCGGATTCAGGGCCGAATAGCGGACGGGCTCGGCCGGCTTGGCGCCTTGCGGGCGTTGACCGCCAGGGCCCGAACGGGCGCCCTGCGGACGGTCGCCTTGGGGGCGATCGCTCTGCGGGCGGTCCGAATAGGCGCGATCACCGCCGCCCATCGCCTGCTCGCGGGCCGAACGGCCGCCGAAGGCCGGACGCTCGGGCGCGGCGCGTTGAGGATTGCCGGGCTTGGGCACGCGCTGGCCGAAGTTGACCACCGGGCGGGCCGGAGCGGCCGGACGGGCGGGCGCAGCCGGGGCCGAAGTCGCAGGCGCCGGGGTCGGCGCGACAGGCGCAGGCGCGGCGGCGACGGGCGCGGCCGGCTTGGGTGCGGGCTTGGCCGGGGCGACAGGCGCAGCCGCTGTCAGCTTGGCGGCTTCGGCGCGTGCGGCTTCTGCGGCGGCCTTGGCGGCGGCGGCCTCGTCGCGAGCGGCCTGGGCGGCGCGTTCGGTGGCGGCGGCCTGTTCGCGGGCTGCGGCGTCTGCGGCGGCCTTGGCGGCGGCGGCGGCGTCAGCCTTGGCGGCGTTCGCTTGTGTGGCCAGGGCGATGGCGCGACGGCGGGCTTCCTGCTCCTCGGCCGAGAGGGCGCCGCCCGCGGGTTGCGACGGACGCGGACCTTGCGGACGCGGCGCCTGGGCGGCCTGTTGAGGACGCGCGACGTCGAAGCCCTGCGGACGTTGCGGTCCGCCGGCGCCGGCGCGGCGCTTGGTCTCGACCACCACCGTCTTGGATCGGCCATGGCTGAAGCTCTGCTTCACGGTGCCGGTCGGCACCGATCCCACAACGCGCGGCTTCAGGCTCAGCGGAGCGCGCGGCCCCGTCTGGGACGGCGTGCCGCCCGTGTTGCCCTGGCCTTGGTTGGTCTTGTCGTTTTCGTCGCTCATCCGGTCGCTTTACTCGGGGCGGAAAGGCCCGCCGTCCTCATCTAATACCCATGAACGACCGTGAGCCCGTCTCCGCCCTTGGAGACAGGCCCTCGGCCGCTAAAATCCTCAGCTCGCCCCTGTAGGGGGTGCTCCCGCCGATCCGTCCTCGACCCTGGAAACGTCCCAGTGAAGGGGGCGAAGCGGCCGAAATCCAGCCAGTCGTTCGACCTCGATGGTCCACCGATCGGCGCGTCCGCCCGCAAGCAGGACGGCGTGTATCGCATTTTCCAGCCCAAGGGCCAAACTCAAATCGTCCGCCGTGAACGCGCCGCAGATCTTGGCGGTCTGATGACGGGCCAGGGCGAGGATCTTTCCGCGCCCGTCGGCCGAGCCATCGGCGGCTTCCAGCACCCAGGCGGCCTTGCCCGCACGCAGGCTCGCCGCGGTTTTCTCGAAGCCGGATATAAGAACGCCTTCGCGCCGGGCAAGACCCAGCTGGTCGAGACAGCGCCTTGCCAGCAGCCGTTCGACGACATCGGCCAGGTCGGCCGGGGCGGTCAATTTGGTCTTGGCCGCGCGGGTGAAGCCGTTCTTCTTGACCGCCGCCTCGACCGAGGCGCGGCTGGCTTCGACCCACAGGCCGCGTCCGGGCAGTTTCCTGCCCAGGTCGGGGACCACCTGGCTATCGGGCCCGGCGACGAAACGGATCAGGCGAGATTCGTCCATGACCTCGTGAGAGACGAGGTCCCGGCGTTCTCTATCGATCGTTGCGTCGCGCAAGCTCATATGTGGCCAGGTCTCCCATCACGCGTTCGACGGTTCGGCGTCGGACTCTTTGCCCTCGGCCGCGTCGTCTTCGGCAGGCGCGTCGCCGAACACCTGGTCCGGATCGTATTCGCCCTCGGCGTAGTCGCCCTCTTCTTCGTACTCTTCCGGCTCGGGCTGCGGCAGTTCCGAAGCGTCGATCCAGCCGGCGGCCACGCGCGCCTGCAGGATCAGCAGCTCGGCGTCTTCTTGCGCCAGGTTGAAGCTTTCCAGCACGCCGGGGACCTTCACCCGCTCGCCGTTCTTGACCTCATAGCCGCCGCGGATTTCGTCGGTGGCCAGGTCGGCCAGATCCTCGACCGTCTTCACGCCGCCTTCGCCCAGGGCGACGGCGATGGGCAGGGTGACGCCCGGCACCTGAAGCACGCCGTCCTCGACGCCCAGTTCGACGCGCTTGGCGTCCAGCTCGGCGGCTTTCTTGTCCAGATATTCGCGGGCGCGGGCCTGAAGCTCTTCAGCGGTCTCTTCGTCGAAGCCTTCGATCTCGGAGACTTCGTACGGATCGACGTAGGCCAGGTCTTCGACCGTGGCGAAGCCTTCGGTGACCAGCAGCTGGGCGATGACTTCGTCGACGTCCAGGGCTTCCTGGAACAGGCCGGTGCGCTCGGCGAACTCGCGCTGACGACGCTCGGAGTCCTGAGCCTCGGTGATGATGTCGATCTGCCAGCCGGTCAGTTGCGAGGCCAGGCGGACGTTCTGGCCGCGACGGCCGATGGCCAGCGACAGCTGCTCGTCCGGCACGACCACTTCGACGCGGCCGGCTTCTTCGTCCAGCACGACCTTGGAGACTTCGGCCGGGGCCAGGGCGTTGACGATGAAGGTCGGCTCATCCGGATTCCACTGGATGATGTCGATCTTCTCGCCCTGCAGCTCGGCGACCACCGCCTGCACGCGCGAGCCGCGCATGCCAACGCAGGCGCCGACGGGGTCGATGGAGCTGTCGTTCGACAGGACGGCCATCTTGGCGCGCGAACCGCTGTCGCGGGCGGCGGCGCGGATCTCGATCACGCCGTCATAAACTTCCGGCACTTCCTGGGCGAACAGCTTGGCCATGAAGCCAGGGTGGGCGCGCGACAGCATGACCTGCGGGCCCTTGGCCTCGGGCCGGACGTCGTAGATGTAGGTGCGGATCCGGTCGCCGATGTTGAACACTTCGCGCGGGATGGACTGGTCGCGGCGCATGACGCCTTCGCCCCGGCCGAGGTCGACGATGGTGTTGCCGTATTCGACGCGCTTGACCGTGCCGTTGACGATCTCGCCGACGCGATCCTTGAACTCTTCGTACTGGTTGGCGCGCTCGGCCTCGCGGACCTTTCCGGTCACGACCTGGCGGGCCATCTGGGTCTGAACGCGACCGAACTCGAACGGCGGCAGGTTCTCGACGTATTCCTTGCCGACCACCGCCTCCGGATCGCGCTTGGAGGCGTCCTTCAGGCGCACCATGGCGCTGTCGTTGAATTCTTCCAGCTCGTCTTCCGGCATCCATTCGTCCTCGACGATGGTGACGTGACGGGTCAGCGACAGCTCGCCGGTCTTGTGGTCGATCTTGGCGCGGATGTCGTGGTGCGCGCCGTAGCGCGACTTTGCGCCCTTCTGGATCGCTTCTTCGATCGCCTCGATGACGATCTCGCGCTCGATGTTCTTCTCGCGGGCCACGGCCTCGGCGATCTGCAGCAGTTCGAGGCGGTTGGCGGAAATACCGGTGACGGCCATCAGGCGTTGTCCTCAGAAGGGGTCGTGGTGTCGGTTGTCAGGTCGGAGGCTTCCCCTTCGGGAAGGCCGTCGTCTTCGGGTTCGCCGCGTGCGGCGCGAATGGCGGCGCCCCGTTTCATCAGGGCGTCGGTCAGGACCAGCTTCGCGTCGCTTAGCCAGTCGAAGGGGATCAGGGCGGTGTCGTCCTCGCCGTCCAGGTCGATCAAAACGTTGCCGTGCTCATAGCCGGCCAGCACGCCCTTGAACCGCTTGCGGCCCTCGATCATCCGGTCCGTTTCCAGACGCGCCTCCTCGCCCTCGAACAGGTCGAAGTCGATGGGACGGGTCAAGGGCCGGTCGATGCCGGGCGACGACACCTCCAGCATATATTCGCCGGGGATGGGGTCGGCGGCGTCGAACACTTCCGACACCGCGCGGCTCAGCTTGGCGCATTGTTCGACCGAGATGTCGTGGTCGGACGGCCGCTCGGCCATGATCTGGAGGCGCTGACGTTTGGAGCCGGTCATCAGGCGCACGCGCACGACGTCCAGGCCCAACGACTCCGCGATGGGGTCGATTAGGTCCAGCAGTTGGCGATCCTGGGCGGTTCTTGCGCGCAAGCGACGACTATCCAAAACAAAAGCGGCGGTCCGTCCGGGCCGCCGCTTGGAACGACGCCGTTGGACGCCGGTCTAACGATGTGAGCGCCATATAGGCCAACCGAAAGGGGTTGTCAGCCCCCCGCGATCAAACGCGCCGTCAGCGGGGCCCCAGATAGTCGCGCTTGCCGATCTCGACGCCCGCCGCGCGCAACAGGGCGTAGGTCATGGTGACGTGGAAAAAGAAGTTCGGCAGCGCAAACCCGGTCAGATAATCGACGCCGTTGAACTCGTGCTGCCCGCCGGGGAATTTCAGCACCACTTCGCGCGTCTCGGCGCCCTCGAATGCATCGCGGGGCACGCTTTCGATATAGGCGATCGACAGAGCGATGGTGGCCTTCAGCTCGGCGAACGACGCTTCGGTATCGTCCGTCTTGGGCCACTCCTGTCCGACCAACCGGGCGACGCAGGCCCGCGCCGAAAACGCCGCCGTGCGCACCTGGGCTGGGAACGGATTCATGTCCGGGGCGAGACGCGCCTCCATCAGGGCGGCCTCATCGAACCCCTGAGCAAGCGCCTTGTCGAGCAAGGCCGACAGATTGTTCAGCGTACGCACAAAGACGGGCGCCGAGGCGTCGTAGATCGAAAAGGCCATGGAGGTCAGGTCCGGTTGGAACGACCCCTTAGCTGCTAATCGACGCGCCGATATTCAAGGAAGACCGGGGTCGTGTCGCCAAGCTTCTTTTCTTCGTAGCGCGTCACGACGTGATCGGCAGGCGGGACGAACCAGTCCTGGCCGGCCGCGCCGATCCGCTCCAGTCCCGGCGTGCGGTTCAGCCGTTCCAAAGCCCATTCGGCGTAGTCCAGCCAATCGGTGACGAAGCGCAAGGTCCCGCCAGGCTTCAGGATGCGTGCGAAGGCCTGGGCCGTCTCGTTCTGCAGCAGGCGGCGCTTGTTGTGGCGCGCCTTGTGCCAGGGGTCGGGGAACAGGATCAGAACCCGGTCGATCGAAGCGTCCGGCAGGGCGTCGACCAGGTCGCGGGCGTCGTCAGCGTGGATCCGTACGTTCTTCAGCCCGCCCTCTTCGACATGGCGCAGGGCCGAGGCCACGCCGTTCAGGAAGGGTTCGCAGCCGATCACCAAGGCGTCGGGCCGCGTCGCCGCCTGGGCGGCCATATGTTCGCCGCCGCCGAAGCCGATCTCCAGCCAGACCTTGGTCGCCTCGGGCATCATCGTCTTGGGATCCAGCGGCCCGGCCTTGGGATCGGGCACGGCGATCTCGGGCAGCAGGGTCTCCATCAATGCCGCCTGGCGGGGCTTGATGGGGCGGGCCTTGATGCGGCCGAACGATCGCAGCGGGCGGTCGAGATGCGGGTTTTCGTCCTCGGGACGGTCATCGGCGTTCATGCGCCTGCCGTTAGCCGTCGCGGCTGCGGGCGTCCAGAAGACGAACGCCGAAACCTTTTGACGGTCGCGGCCGAACGCCCTTCTATGCCGGTCACAAGCGGCGTCGGGGCTGACGCATCGCGGGAGAGGGATTTCGATGATCGGACATCATCTGCGGGGCGTCAGCCTCGCGGCCATTATATGCGCCGTGCTGGGTCTGTCGGCCTGCGCCACCACCGGCCAGACCCCTGATGATACGGCCGCGAAACCGTCGAAGGACCGGACCCTGGCCGCCGGTCTCGATCCCGCGACGACGCTGGATCCCTATCCCTCCACCTATCAGCCATTGCCGCGCGAGAACTTCGCCGTGGTCGGCGCCACCGTCCTGACCGGCACGGATCGCAAAATCGAGAACGGCGTGGTCGTGGTCACGGACGGCCGGATCGCCGCCGTCGGCGACGCCTCGACCCCCGTCCCTTCCGGCTATCGCGTCGTCGAAGCGCGCGGCCGTTATGTCACCCCCGGCGTCATCGACGTGCACAGCCACCTGGGCGTCTATCCGTCGCCCGGCGTCAGCGGCATGAGCGACGGCAACGAGGCGACCAGCCCGAACACCGCCCAGGTCTGGGCCGAACATTCGCTGTGGCCCCAGGATCCGGGCTTCAACACCGCCCGCGCCGGCGGCGTCACCACGCTTCACATCCTGCCCGGCTCAGCCAATCTGTTCGGCGGACGCGGCGTCACGATCCGCAACGTGCCCTCGATCACCATGCAGGGGCTGAAGTTCCCGGCCGCGCCCTATACGGTCAAGATGGCCTGCGGCGAGAACCCGTCGCGCGTCTATGGCGGCCGCAACCAAAGCCCGGCGACGGGCATGGGCAATATGGCCGGCTATCGCGCCGCCTTCATCGCCGCACGCGACTACAAGGCCAAATGGGACAAGTGGCGCGAGGACGGCGAAGGCGCCGCCCCGACCCGCAACCTGCAGAACGAGACCCTGATGGGGGTTCTGGACGGGTCGATCCTGATCCAGAACCACTGCTACCGCGCCGACGAGATGGCGCTGATGATGGATATGGCCAAGGAGTTCGGCTACCGCATCACGACCTTCCACCACGCGACCGAGGCCTACAAGCTGGCGCCGCAACTGGCCGCCAACGGCATCTGCGCGGCCATGTGGACCGGCTGGTGGGGCTTCAAGATGGAGGCCCTTGACGCCATCGAAGAGAACGCCGCCCTGGTGGACGCCCAGCAGGGATCGTGCGCCGTCATCCACTCCGACGACGCCGAACTGACCCAGCGATTGAACCAGGAAGCCGCCGCCGCCCTGTCGGCCGGTCGCCGCGCCGGGCTGAACATTTCCGAAGAACACGCCATCGGCTGGATCACCTCCAACGCCGCCAAGGCCATCGGCATCGCCGACCAGACCGGGTCGCTGGAGCCCGGCAAGCGCGCGGACGTAGTGATCTGGAGCGCCGATCCCTTCTCGATCTACGCCCGCGCCGATCAGGTCTTCATCGACGGCGCCCTGACCTTTGATCGCAGCAACCCCGCCTATCAGCCGACCAGCGACTTCGAACTGGGTCAGCCGGGCTATGGCCTGACCGCCGCCAACGTCACGGAAGGAGCCCGCTGATGCGCCTGTCTCACATCCTCGCGGGCGCCGTCGCGGCCCTGTCCCTCGCCGCCCCAGCTCTTGCGCAGGAAACCGTCGCCATCGTCGGCGGGCGCATCCTGACCGGCAACGCCGTCATCGAGAACGGCACGGTCGTGATCCGCGACGGCAAGATCGTCTCGGTGGGCTCAGGCGGCGCGCCGTCCGGCGCCCGCGTCATCGACGCAGCGGGCAAGACGGTCGCGCCCGGTTTCGTCGCCGTGGATTCCGGCCTGGCCGGGACCGAAGTCGGCTCGGTCAGCGGCACCAACGAACTGCGCAACAGCGCCAATACACTCAGCGCCGCCTTCGACATCTCGTACGGCCTTGACCCCTGGTCCTTCACCCTGCCGGTCGCGCGGTTGGGCGGCATCACCCGGGCGATCGTCGTGCCGCAGCATCCCGGCTCGTCCGGCGGTCATGTGCATGAGGACGAGACGGCCGGCGCCGGCGACGGCGGCTATCAGACGCCGGGCCTGTTCGCGGGTCAGGCGGCGATCATAAACCTGGGTCAAGGCTCGAACATCCTGGTCAAGCCGCGCGTGGCCATGGTCGCCCCCTTCGGTGAAGCGGGCGCCGACATCGCCGGCGGGGCGCGCGGGGCGCAGTTCGTCCTGTTCAAGGAGACGCTGTCGGAGGTCCGCCTCTATGCCCGCAACAAGTCGGCCTATGAGCGGGCGGGCCTGCGCGATCTCAGCCTGTCGCGCGCCGATCTTGAGGCCTTAATTCCCGTCGCCAACGGGACGATGCCGCTGATCGTGACGGTCCACCGCGCCTCAGACATTCAGCAGGTGCTGCGCCTGGCGCGCGAGGAAGGGATCAAACTGATCCTGGACGGCGCCGAGGAAGGCTGGCTGGTCGCCGGCGACATCGCCGCAGCCGGCGTGCCGGTGCTGCTGAACCCCATCTCCAACCTGCCCAGCGATTTCGAGATGCGGGCGGCGCGGGCGGAAAACGCAGCGGCTCTGAACGCGGCGGGTGTCGTCATCGCGATCAAGGGCAACGAGGGCTCGACCCACCGCGCACGCGAGGCCCGTTACAACGCGGGCAACGCCGTCTCGCACGGCCTGCCCTACGCCGCCGCCATCGCAGCCCTGACGGTCAATCCGGCCAAAATCTTCGGCATGGCCGGTCAGTTCGGCCAGATCGCACCGGGCGCTGCGGGCGACGTCGTGGTCTGGTCCGGCGATCCGCTGGAGCCGCTCAGCCAGCCGTCGGCCATCTTCGTCGACGGCATCGAACAACCCCTGACCAGCCGTCCGCTGCTGCTGCGCGATCGTTACCGCCAGCAGACGCCGATGCCGCCTGCCTATCGGAACTGAGGACCGCCTCGGTCTGAACGGAAAGGGCGGGGCCTCGCGGTCCCGCCCTTTTTCAATTGCGTCGTCCGCGCTAGGTCACGCCCATGCCTACGGTTCTCTACATCGACGCCGACGCCTGTCCCGTGAAGGAAGAGGTGTATCGCGTCGCCCGCCGCTATGGGCT
Source organism: Brevundimonas sp. Leaf280 (assembly GCF_001422455.1). Taxonomy (NCBI): domain Bacteria; kingdom Pseudomonadati; phylum Pseudomonadota; class Alphaproteobacteria; order Caulobacterales; family Caulobacteraceae; genus Brevundimonas; species Brevundimonas sp. Leaf280. The sequence goes on from NZ_LMNC01000005.1 coordinate 259,755, forward strand.
GAAGACCTATGTCGTCTCCAACACCTGGATGCAGGTTCCGCGCGAGGCGCTGGTCGAACAGGTGGTGGTGGACGCCGGTCCCGACATCGCCGACGATTGGATAGCCGAGCGCGCGGGCGTGGGCGATGTGGTCGTCACCGCCGACATCCCCCTGGCCGACCGCTGTCTGAAGTCGGGCGCACAGGCGCTGAAGTCGAACGGCCAGCCCTTCACCCCGGACTCCATCGGCTCGGCCCTTGCCGGACGAATGGTGGGCGAGCATCTGCGGTCGATGGGCGTGGCCACATCCGGTCCGCCGCCGTTCTCGGCCGCCGACCGTTCGCGTTTCTTGCAAGCGCTGGACCAGGCCGTGGTCAAGGCGCGCAAGGCGGCGACATGACCACCGTCATTCCGGAGGACGAGCTGGAGTTTCACTTCTACCGCGCGGGCGGTCCAGGCGGGCAGAACGTCAACAAGGTCTCGACCGCCGTCCAGATGCGGTTCGACGTCAGGAACTCACCCTCCCTGACCGAGCCGGTCAAGGCGCGGTTGATGAAGCTGGCCGGCAGTCGGCTGACGCTGGAAGGGGTGATCCTGATCACCGCCGTCCGCCATCGCACCCAGGAGCGCAATCGCGCCGACGCCATCGATCGGCTTCAGGCCATGGTGGACGAGGCCTCGATCCGGCCGGTCTATCGTGTGCCGACCCGCCCGACCAAGGCGTCGAAGGAACGACGCCTCAAGGCCAAGACGACCCGCGCCTCGATCAAGTCGGGACGTGGCAAGCCGGCGCTGGACTGACGATCAGCGCTCGGCCGGGCGGAACAGCAGGGCGGCGATCTTGTCCTCGGCGTCGAAGCCGATCAGCCATTCGGTGACCTGATTGTCGAAGGTGACCTTGAACATCTGGGCCTCGCCTTCCTGCTTGACGTATTCGACCGTCTTGACGGCGCCGAAGCCCTTGATCAGCGGGACCACCTGGGCCTCCTGCTGACGGATCTGGGTTCCGAGACCGATCGTGAAATCCGAATAGTCGAAGCCGGTCCCCTGGGCGCTGGCGATCACGGCGCGCAGCGCCTCTTCCGAGCGGGCGATGTCGGGAGCCTGGGCGGCGGACGCCGTTGCGGGCGCAGCGGCGGGGCGTGCTTGAGGCGCTGCGGCTTGAGCCGGGCGGTCGAAGCCGTTCGGCACGGCGCCGGCGGCGGCCTGAGCCAAGGCGGGCATGGGCGCCAGCAGCACGGCGGCTGCAATAGCGGTCTTCATCAAGGTCGGCTTCATAGCGAAAGCTCCGGTCAAGTCAGATAGGGCCAGAGCGAAAGGCCCAGGGCCGCCAGGGCCGCGATGACCGCGACCGTGACTGAAGCCGTCACCCAAGCCGGAGTTCCCGACTTTTCGATGACCACCGCCGCCGGGCGCGGCGGCTCCTGAACCAGGCGCGAGATAGCGCGGGCGGCGGCGATCATTTCGTTGATCGCGTCACGCGCCTGGGCCTGCGGTCCCAGCTCGCGGCGGATCCAGCGTTCGACCACCGGCTGGGCGGCCTTCCACAGATCGTGGTCGGGTTGCAGCCGCCGCGCCACGCCCTCGACCGAGACCATGGTCTTTTGCAGCAGGATCAGTTCGGGCCGCAGCCGCATTTCGAACAGGGCGGTGATCTCGAACAACTGGCCCAAGAGCCGGCCCATCGACACCTGGCTGGCGGCGCGGCCGATCACCGGCTCGCCGACCGCGCGCAGAGCCTGGGCGAAGGTCTCCACCGAGTGGTGCGGCGGGACGTAGCCGGCCTCGAAATGCACGCGCGAAATCCGGTCGTAGTCGCGGCTGATGAAGCCCCACAGAATCTCGGCTAGATAGCGCCGCTCGGCCGGGCCCAATCGCCCAACGATGCCGAAATCGATCGCCGTCAGATGGGCCGGCGCGCTGGCGAACAGATTGCCCTCGTGCAGGTCGGCGTGGAACACCCCGTGATCCAACGCCTGGACCAGGAAGGCGCGCACGACATTGTCGGCCAGCTGATCCTTGTCCAATCCCGGCAGGTCCAGCAGCGCCGGATCCGTCATGGGCACGCCTTGCGCCCACTCCAGCGTCAGCACGCGCTTGCCCACCCCGTCCCAGATCACGGCCGGCGCGGACATATATCCGTCCTTGGCCAGCACCTCGGCCATCTCGCTGGCGGCGGCGGCCTCCAGCCGCATGTCCAACTCCAGATCCAGCGAGTTGGCGATGGTCTCGACAAAGGCGGACGGCTCCAGACGCCGCGCCATCGGCACGAGCCGCCAGACCAGCCGGGCGGCCAGACGCATCGAATCCAGGCCATTGGCGACCCGCCGCTCGACCCCCGGCCGCAGCACCTTGACCGCGACGGCCCGCCCATCGGCCAGGGTCGCGCGGTGCGCCTGGGCCAGGGAGGCGGCGGCGACCGGCGGGCTGAGGTCGATGAACAGGCTTTCGGCCGGACGACCCAGCGATTTCTCGATCTCGCGACGCGCCTCTTCCAGAGAGAAGGGCGGCAAGGCGTCCTTCAACCGGCCAAGATCGCGCGCGAATTCCAGCCCGAAGATATCGGCGCGGGTGGCCAGGACCTGGCCCAGTTTGATCGCCACGGGGCCCAGATGTTCGAACGCCTTGCCCAGCCTCTGGCCCGGCCGACCCTGACGCCCAGCGCGACCTGAGAAGAGTTGCACGAACCGGGCGAACGGCCGCGTCCAGGCCGGCAGCAGATGGGTCACCTCGCGCGGGATCAGGGCGTCATGACGCGCCAAGACCCACAGCCAGCCCAGCAGGCGCAGGAAGGACGCAACCGGGTTCTGGACCGCGACCGTCGCGGGCGGCGGCGGGGCCGTGCGATAGATCCGGCTGGTCAGATCGCCCACCCATGATGGATGGCGGCGATCCCGCCCGACAGATTGGTGACGGACACGCGACGGAAGCCGGCGTCCTCAATCATGCCCTTGAACGTATTCTGATCGGGGAAGCGACGGATGCTTTCGACCAGATACTGATAGCTTTCGCGATCCTTGGCGACCCAGCCGCCGATGCGTGGAATGGCGTGGAAGGACCAGGCGTCATAGACCTTGCGGATCGGGCTGGTCGTGGGACGCGAGAACTCAAGGCACAGGAACCGGCCGCCCGGCTTCAGCACCCGGCGCGCCTCGGCCAGGGCCTTGTCGATATGAGCCACGTTGCGGATGCCGAAACTGATCGAATAGGCGTCGACCGAGGCGTCCGGCAGCGGCAGGTTCATGGCGTCGCCGACGCTCCACTGCATCTCCGGTTCGCCGCCCTTGTGGACGCCGGCCAGGATCATCTCGGCGTTGTAGTCCAGCACGATGACATTAGCGTCCTCGCCGCCGCGCCGCTCCTGGGCTGCGCGCGCCATCTTGGAATAGCGACGCGCCATGTCGCCGGTGCCGCCCGCAACGTCCAGAATGGTTTCGCCCGGACGCGGGTTCAGCTTGGCGGCGGCGATATCCTTCCAGATGCGGTGGACGCCCACGCTCATCAGGTCGTTCATCACATCGTAGTTGGAGGCGACGGAATCGAAGACCCCGCGCACCATCTTCACCTTCTCGCGCGCATCCACGTCGCGAAAGCCGAAGGAGGAACGATCACCCGACGAATGCGGGCCGTGGGAGGAGGCGTCGGTCATAGTCGTCGTCTAGCGCGTCGCAGCGCCCCCGTCATCCGATGAGACACCCGATCAGGCCGCTTCGGGCTGCGGCAGTTTCAAATCCTTCATCACGTCGCGCATCAGGCCGTAACAGCCGCACGACGCCGCCTCCAGGCCGTCGCGATCCAGGACCCTGACCCAGCCGCGTCCCCGTTGGATCAGCGACTTGCGCTCCAGCACCGTGCCGACCTCCGACACCGTGGCGCGACGCACGCCCAGCATGCCGGCGATATCGGCCTGGGTCAGATCGATCCGGTCGTCCTCGGCCCGGTCGTGGAGCATCAGCAGCCAGCGGGCCAACCGTTCGTCCAGCCGATGCTGGGCGTTGCAGGCGGCCGCCTGCTGCACTTGCGCCATCAAGCCTTCGGTGAAGCGCGACAGGGCTGAGCGCAGCGTCTCGCTGTCTTCCAGCGCCTCGCCGAACACCTCGGCCGAGCAATGGGCCGCGATCCCGTCGCGTTGAGAAATGGCCCGACTGGCGGCGCGGGCGTTGAACGGCCCGCAGGTGACGCCGATCAGGCCTTCGCGCCCTATGGCGGCCGTCTCCACCATCTTGTCATCCGGCAGGATGGTCATCAGCGACACCACGCCCTTGATCGGAAACCACACCTGATCGACCGCCTCGCCGGCGTCATAGAGCATTTGGCCGCGCGTGATCTCGCGCTCTTTCAAATGCGGTTCGATCCGCTTGCGGTCGGCCGCATCGAGAGCGGCGATCCAGAGATTTTCCATCCTAACCCCGCTGGCGACCGATGACGCGAAAGAGCGACGATCGCTGCTCGATCAATGCACAAGCTTGACCATGGGTTCCCTGGACGGATCCGCGCGGCTTCGCCGCTTGCCGCCATCCATCAGGCGCCCTACGCCAAAGAAAAAGAGGAAACGCGATGACCGACACACGGCTTGACGTAGCGGAAACGCTTAAGGATTTGCCCGCCTGGCGAGCGCATGACGGCAATCGCCCGGCCATCATGCGGACGCTGAAGTTCGCGGATTTCAACGTCGCCTTCGGCTTCATGACCCGCGTCGCACTGATGGCCGACAAGATGGACCACCATCCCGAATGGTCGAATGTCTACGACCGCGTCGAGATCCTGCTCACCACCCACGACGCCGATGGCGTGACGGACAAGGACGTGACCTTGGCCCGCTTCATTGACGGCGCCGCCGCCGGCATGGGGGTGAAGTCGTGAGCGGCGCCGCGCATCCCGGCCGCGTTGCCGGCAAGACGGCCCTGATCACCGGCGCGGCCGGCGGCCTGGGCGAAGCCATGGCCTTCATGCTGGCCCGCGAGGGCGCCCGCATCGCCGTCACCGACATCGACGCCGCACGCGCTCAAGCCCTGGCGAGCCGGATCAATGCGGAAATTCCGGACGCCGCCTTCGCCTATGCCCACGACGTGGCCAGCGAGGCCGAATGGGAAGGCGTGATCGCCGCCGCCGTCGCCGATCTCGGCGGCCTGTCGGTGCTGGTCAACAACGCCGGCGTCGGCGGCCCCCTGGCCTTCGTCGAGCAGGACACGATCGAGAACTGGCAGCGTCAGTACGAGATCAATCTGCGCTCCATCATGCTGGGGGCCAAACACGCCATGCCGCATCTGCGCGCCTCGGCTCCGGCCTCGATCATCAACATCTCCTCGATCGCAGGGCTCGCGGCCGCCCCCGGCATGGGCGCCTATAACGCCACCAAGGCGGCGGTCTGGATGTACACCAAGACCCTGGCGCTTGAGGCCGCCAAGGCCGAATGGAACGTACGCTGCAACTCGGTCCATCCCGTCTTCATCAAGACGCCGATCCTGGATCCCTTCATCGCCATGGCCGGCGGGGACGAGGACAAGGCGCACGAGCGCCTCGCGCGTGGGATTCCCTTGAAGCGGATCGGCGAACCCGACGACGTCGCCTACTGCGTCCTCTATCTGGCGTCCGACGAATCCAAGTTCGTCACGGGGTCCGAGTTCAAGATCGACGGCGGCATGACGGCGCAGTAGGGCGCGAGCGCCCTACTGCTTTCTTTTTGGGCCTATCGCGCTTCGCGCTGCTTGAGGCCGTTGGCCTTCCTTGTCGGTGATTGATGGCGGCCATCCGGTCGTCATCCGCGCATTCGGGATTGAGGCCGCTTGCGCCATGCTGTAAGCGGCCTGTTCCGGCGTCGCGCCGGCCGACGCACCCGTAGCTCAGCTGGATAGAGTGCTGCCCTCCGAAGGCAGAGGTCACAGGTTCGAATCCTGTCGGGTGCGCCATTTTCACCTTCAAGATAGTCCACGACTCGTCTCCGGCCGGCGGCGCCACTAGAGACACGCCCGACACAAAATCGTCGTCGGGTTCTTGATTGCGCAAAGCTTATGTGACGTTATCTCGTAACAAGTCACTTCCTCCCCAGGCTGAGAGTTTTTCCATGCGTCCCTCAAGCGTCTCGCGATCCCTGCTCATGGCGGCCGCAGGCTCCACGATTCTGGCAGGCGCCGCCGCCGCGCAGTCCGCTCCGCAAGCCCCGGCGGAGTTGGGCGATATCATCGTCACGGGCGCGCCCTATGGCATCAGCCAGCGGGCCTCGGTGATCGCGACGGACGTGGTGGACGAACAGACCCTGGCCACGGCGCCGGCGGCCTCGCTCGGCGATATGCTGAGCGGGCGTCCAGGCATCCGTTCGACCGACTTTGCGCCGGGCGCCAGCCGGCCCGTCATTCGCGGCCTCAGCGGCCCGCGCGTCCAGGTGCTGACCAACGGCATCGGTCTGATCGACGCGAGCTCTGTCTCGCCCGACCACGCCGTGGCCACCGATCCGGCCGAGGCCAATCGTATCGAGATCATTCGCGGGCCCGCGACGCTGGTCTATGGCGGCTCGGCCATTGGCGGCGTGGTCAATGTTCTGGACGATCGCATCCCCACCGAAATTCCCGAGGGCGGCGTGTCCGGCGTGGTCTCCACCCAGGCTTCCAGCGTCGATGACGGCCGCAGCGCCTTCGGACGCGTGACCGTCGGCGGTGGAAACTTCGCCTTCAACGTCGATGGGGTGAAGCGCAAGACCGACGACTATGACATCCCCGCCCCGGCCATTTCCGCCAGGCGCGCCGCCGCCGAAGGCCTTGCGCGCGAGGACACCGGAACTCAGCCCAACAGCTACACCGACCTGGAAGCTTGGGGCGTCGGCGGTTCCTACATCGGCGACAAGGGTTTCGCTGGCGTCTCCTACAAAAACACCGACAGCGAATACGGCACGGTCGCCGAGGAATCGGTCTTCATCAAGCTGAACCAAAAGCGGTGGGACGCGCGCAGCGAATACCGTTTCGACAGCGGCCCCTTCTCGGTCCTGCGCGGCTCCTATGGCCATGCCGACTACACCCACACCGAGTTCGAGGCCGTGGGCGAGCCGGGCACGATCTTCAACTCCGATGGCTGGGAAGGCCGTGCGGACCTCGTGCAGCGCGAACGCAACGGCTGGAACGGCGCCGTCGGGGTCCAGGCCCTGTCGCGTAACTTCGAGGCGATCGGCGAGGAGGCTTTCGTGCCCAGCGTCAAGATCGACGAACTGGGCCTCTATACGGTGCAGCGGCTGGACCTCGGCAACAATGGTTTCGAGGGCGGCCTGCGCTATGACCGGCGCGAACTCAGCGGCACGCCCATCGGCGGCGCCAGCGAAGTCACGCGCGAGTTCGACAACTGGTCGGCGTCTGCCGCCGCCTTCATCCGCCCGACCACCGGCCTGTTCCTGGGCCTCAGCCTAGCCCACAACGAGCGCGCGCCCAGCGAGGTCGAACTGTTCGCCGATGGGGTCCACATCGCCACCGCCGCCTACGAGACCGGCGACCTGACGCTGAACTCCGAGAAGGTGACGACGCTGGAGGGCACCGCCCACTATGATCGCGGCCGGTTCACCGGCGATCTGCACGTTTATCACTCCTGGTATAACGGCTTCATCGACGAACGGCCGACGGGCGACCAGTTCTACTTCGAGGAAGAGGACGAGTTCTTCCCCATCTATCGGTTCGTCCAGACCGACGCGAAGTTCTATGGCTTCGAGCTGGAAGGCGCCTATGCGCTTTGGCAGGACGGCGATCGCAAACTGTCGCTGGAAGGCGCGGCCGACTATGTCCACGCCCAGACGGACTTCGGCCCTGCCGCGCGGATCCCGCCCTATTCTGTCACTGGCCGTCTGGCCTGGACCTCGACCCGTTTCGACGTCAGCGCCGAGGTCCGTCACGTCGGCGAACAGGACCGCGTCGCCAACGAATTCGAACTGCCGACCGACGACTACACCCTGGTCAACGCCTCGGTCGCGGTCCGCCCCTTCGCCCAGCAGAACGTCACCCTGTTCGCCGAGGCGCGGAACCTGACGGACGAGGAAGCCCGCGAACACGTGTCCTTCCTCAAGGACATCGCCCCTCTGCCCGGCCGCAACCTTCGGGTCGGCGTCGCCTACCGCTTCTGACGAACCTTGAGCTTTCGGCGCAGCCAAGGCTCCGCCGAAAGCTCACACGCGTCGGCGAACGCGAACCCCCTCCGTGCGTTGATCGCCTATGACTGACAAAGAACCCCGCAAAGTCCCTATCGGCTACGAAGACCGACCCGACAAGCCGACACGCGGCGCCTTTCGCATCACAGCCCTCGCCATAGCGGCCGCAGCCGTCGTCTTTCTGACGCTGATCGCGGTCGTCGTCATGCGAAGCGGTGGGATCTAGTCGCGCGACCGCGTCGTGCCGAGTTCCTGCTAAGCCGCGTCTGCTCATCGTCCCTCTGAGATGCTTGAGCTATTGGCCAACGGGCTTGTCGCCGACCCACGTATCACCTCGCCCAGCGCGAGGTTTGATTCCCGCCGAGACGCGAGTTTGCCAGGAGCGCCTTGGGTCTCGGCGACTGTGGGTTTCAGTTGGCGTCTTTCGCTGGGCGAGCGTTTGGATCTTCTAATCGACGGCGGCCCTTTCTACGTCGGCGCTTCGCGCCTGACCTTCGGCGGCCGCCAGCATTATCGAATGGGCGATTACGCCACGGGAAGGCTCGCCTTCGGTGTCGGAACGGCGGGATGGACAGCGATCGTCTTCGTGGACACTCTCTTCGACACCGAAGCCAACACCTTGGCCTACAGCGACCCTTTCCGCCTTTCCGACACCCAGTCCATCACGTCTTTACGGCCTCGCACGATCGGCCTGAAGTTAAAGTGGGCGCCGTAGTTGGCCTCTGCCGGATCTCGAGGTTTGCGGCTCAGTTGACCGCCAGACGTCAGAAAGCCCCACGGCTTTTGGCGGTGGGGCTTTTTGGTGTTTTGG